>NZ_JBFAJZ010000002.1:0-806561 GCF_040655475.1 Nocardia sp. NPDC050413
CTCGCGCTTCGCGCATGCGCTTCGAGCGCTGTTCGCGCGGCCGGGCCGCTGCGCCGCTTCGCGGCGGACCCTCCTCGAGGTCGGGTCGTGCGGGGCTGGGACTGCTGTCATGGCGGACTCGAGTGGTGCCACGTGGGCCGGGAGCGCGGTAGGCGGCCGACTCGGGCCGGTGCCACGTGGGCCGGGAGCGCGGTAGGCGGCCGACTCGGGCCGGTGCCACGTGGGCTGGGAGTGAGGTAGGCGGCCGACTCGGGCGGTGCAACGTGGGCCGGGGAGTGCGGTAGGCGGCAGACTCGGGCGGTGCAGTTTGGGATGGGGTGCGGTAGGTAGGGGCTCGTGTGGTGGTCGGGATTGTGTGTGTGGGTGACCGACTGAGTGGTGCAGTGTGGCTCGGGATTGTGGCGGGTGAACGGCTCGTATGGAGTCGTGTAGCGGACTGGGAATGTGGGGGCTGGGAATGTGGTTTCGGCGGGTTCGGGGTGGGGTGTTGGCGGTAGGTTGGGGGCAGGCTGACGTCTGGAGGTTGGTGTGCATCTGCGTGGTGTGGTTCTTCCCGGTGATCAGGAGCTCGACCTCTGGGTGGTCGACGGTGCGGTGACGTTCGAGCCGGTGGCGGGGGCCGAAACCCTCTGTCGCACAGGGTGGATCGTGCCGGGTCTGGTAGACGCCCACTGTCACGTCGGTATTCGCTACGGCGGTGGGGACGAGACGCGCGAGGGTGCTATCGAGCAGGCCGAGACCGAGCGTGACGCAGGTGCTCTGCTGCTGCGCGACGCAGGTTCGCCCATCGACACGCGGTTCATCGACGAGCACGCCGAACTGCCGCGAATCATCCGCGCGGGGCGCCACATCGCGCGGCCCAAGCGCTACATCCGTGAACTCGGCATCGAACTAGACGACGAACGCGACCTGCCGGAGATCGTCGCCGAACAGGCGCGCTTCGGCGACGGATGGGTCAAGATCGTCGGCGACTGGATCGACCGGTCGGTGGGGGATCTGCGTCCGCTGTGGAGCGACGACATCCTGAAACAGGCGATCGACGCCGCGCACGCCAACGGCGCCCGCGTCACCGCCCACGTGTTCGGCGAGGACGCCCTGCCCGGCCTCATCAACGCCGGCATCGACTGCCTCGAGCACGGCACCGGCCTCACCGACGACACCATCGAACTGATGCTGGCCAACGGCACCGCTCTGGTCCCCACCCTCATCAACATCGACACCTTCCCCGGCATCGCCGACTCGGCGACCAAATTCCCCGTCTACGCCGCCCACATGCGCGACCTGCACCGCCGCGTCCGCGACACCGTCGGCAAAGCCCACGAGGCGGGCGTCCCGATCTACGCGGGCACCGACGCGGGCGGCTCCATCCGCCACGGCCGCATCGCCGACGAGATCGCCGCCCTCACCGGCGCGGGCCTGTCCCCCCACGACGCCCTCGGCGCCGCCTCCTGGAACGCCCGCACCTGGCTCGGCCGCGAATCCATCACCGAAGGCGCCCCCGCCGACTTCGTCGTCTACGCCCACGACCCCCGCACCACCCCCACCGCCCTCACCGACCCCCTCTGGGTCGTCCTCCGCGGCATGGTCGTCAAAACCCCCAACCCGGTCACCGGCCACCGCTGATCGCGCCGTGCCCTCGTGCGGCCCCGGCAAGGGCTTCGCGATCGCACCGGGCGATTTCAGGCGGGCTCGACCTGTCTGGCACAATGGACCACCGTCCTCCCTGGACAGTGTCAGCCCGTCTCCGGTTACGTACCGCGCGGCGGTCACGCACTTCATGCGCGAAACCGGACCCGCAGACCATGTGGGTCGCCGAATCGCGTGGTGACCAAACTACTGAAAGAGGCAGATCAGCATGGCTGTTCGCATCAAGCTCACCCGTCTGGGCAAGATCCGCAACCCGCAGTACCGCGTCGTCGTCGCCGACGCCCGCACCCGTCGTGACGGCCGGGCCATCGAGTCGGTCGGCAAGTACCACCCGAAGGAAGAGCCCTCGCTGATCGAGATCGATTCCGAGCGCGTGCAGTACTGGCTGTCCGTCGGCGCGCAGCCGACCGAGTCCGTGCAGCGTCTGCTGGAGATCACCGGCGACTGGCAGAAGTTCAAGGGCCTGCCGGGCACCGAGGGCACCCTCAAGGTGAAGGCCGCCAAGCCGTCCAAGCTCGACCTGTTCAACGCCGCGCTGGCCGCCGCCGACAACGAGCCCGTCGCCGAGGCCGTCACCCCGAAGAAGAAGGCCGCCAAGAAGGAAGAGGCTGCCGCCGAGGAGACCCCGGCCACCGAGGCTGCCGAGTAATGACTGCCGTTGTTGCCGACGCCGTCGAACATCTGGTTCGTGGCATCGTCGCCAACCCGGACGACGTCCGCGTCGAGCTGCTCACCGGCCGTCGCGGACGCACCGTCGAGGTGCATGTCCATCCTGAAGATCTGGGCAAGGTGATCGGTCGCGGTGGTCGTACCGCGACCGCGCTGCGCACCCTGGTCGCCGGTATCGGTGGCCGGGGCATCCGGGTCGACGTGGTCGACACCGACGCCTAGATGGAACTCGTCGTAGGTCGGGTCGCCAAGTCGCACGGAGTGCGTGGTGAGCTCGTCGTAGAGGTGCGCACCGATGAGCCGGATGTCCGGTTCGCTCCCGGTGCCACCCTGCACGGCCGCATGCCGAAGTCGTCGGCGACCCGTGAGTTCACCGTGAAGTCGGCTCGAGAGCACTCGGGCCGGCTTCTGGTCTTCGTCGACGACGTCGACGACCGCACCGCCGCCGACGCACTGCGCGGCATGCTGTTCGTCGTCGACAGCGAGACACTGCCGCCGTCCGACGACGAAGACGCCTTCTACGACCACGAGCTCGAAGGTCTGCGCGTCGAACTCGAAGACGGCACCGTCGTCGGCAAGGTCACCGAGGTATTGCATTCCGCCGCAGGCGAATTGCTGTCGGTGCGCGCTGCGGACGACGGCCGCGAAATTCTGATTCCCTTTGTCACCGCCATCGTGCCGACCGTGTCGGTCACCGACGGTCTGGTGGTCATCACCCCGCCCGAGGGCCTGCTCGATCCGGAGTAATTCGTGCAACTCGATGTCGTCACGATCTTCCCGGAATATCTCGAGCCGCTGCGCACAGCGCTGCTCGGCAAGGCCGTCGACAAGGGCCTGATCTCGATCGGTGTGCACGATCTGCGTCGCTGGACCCACGACGTGCACAAGTCGGTCGACGATTCGCCCTACGGTGGCGGCCCCGGCATGGTCATGAAGCCCACCGTCTGGGGCGACGCGCTCGACGAGGTGTGCCCCGACGACGCTCTGCTCGTTGTCCCCACCCCGGCCGGTGTGCCCTTCACCCAGGAAACCGCCCAACGCTGGTCCACCGAAAAACACCTGGTATTCGCCTGCGGCCGCTACGAGGGCATCGACCAGCGCGTCTTCGACGATGCCGCCCGCCGCGTGCGCGTCGAAGAGGTGAGCATCGGTGACTACGTGCTCATCGGCGGCGAAGCGGCAGTACTGGTGATGACCGAGGCCGTGGTCCGCCTGATCCCCGGTGTACTCGGCAATCAGCAGTCACACCAAGAGGATTCGTTCTCCGACGGCCTCCTCGAGGGCCCCAGCTACACCCGCCCGGTGTCCTGGCGCGATCTCGAGGTGCCGCCGATCCTGCTGTCGGGCGACCACGCGAAGATCGCCGCCTGGCGTCGCGAGCAGTCGCTGCGGCGGACCCGCGAGCGCAGGCCCGACCTGCTGCCCGACTAGTTCGCCATCACCCGCGTGGTGATACAGAACGGATGTCCGGCCGGGTCCAGCAGTACCCGCCAGCGCGGATCCTGTTGTACCGGTGCGGGTGTGGCGCCCACCGCCAGCGCGTGCTGTTCACACAGATCCAGGTCGGCGTCGGCCGCGAGGTCCAGGTACACCGCGGGCGTGCCGGGCCATTGCGGCGGGTAGTAGCCCTCCACGTACTGTGCCGCGATCGTCAGTCCCGACGGTATGCGGATACCGACGCTGTGCTCGTCGTTCCACAGGACGCGGCCGCCGAGCAGCCCCAGGTAGAAACGGGCGAGAGACTCGGGGTCGGCGCAGTCGAGGGAGAGGCCGGCCAGCTGAAAAGGCTCCGTCATCGGATCGACGGTACCGGTCGGATTCCGCGCCGAGATTGTTTTGCGCTAAAGACATTTGGGTATCACTTGGGGTTGTTCGTTGTGTGATCGTCCAGAACGAGGATTGCTGGTTCCGTCCGGAAACAGGTGCGTGCCTCAGGGCAGCAGCCCGTACCGCCGCGCCGTCACCACAGCTTCCTGACGGGTGCCGGCGTCGAGCTTGTTCATCGCGTGCCGCAGATAGCTCTTCACCGTCTCCGCCCCGAGTGAGAGCCGAAGCGCCACTTCCTGATTCGTGCAGCCGAGGGCCACCTGGGCGAGCACGTCGATCTCGCGCCGCGACAGCCGAGGTGCTTCGTCGACGGGTGCCCCGGTCATCACGGCGGCCAGTCGTGCCGACACACCCGCCAGCCGATCACGCAGCGCGGCATCGTCGACGGCGGCCGACATGGCACGCAGTTCGGCGTGGATCTCGCGCAGCTCCTCGGTGGCCGGTGTCGCGGCGACCGGTTCCGCGAGCTCGAGCAACCGCACCCGTCGATCCACCTCGTCGCGCACGGCGATCTCGTTCGCCAGCCGCCTGCCCGCCGCCATGATCACGTCGGCGGTGCGATCACCGAGGGGGCTCGCGCCGCGGGTGGCCGCGTACAGCACCGCGCGCGGCCGGTCCCCGACCACGACCGGCACGGCGATCACCGAGCGCAGCCCTTCGCCCGAGACGGCCGCGTCGTAGTCGTGGGTGATGGTGGGCGCGCGGCGGTAGTCGGCCACGGCCGCCGGTCTCCGGTATTCCATCGCCTGCCCGCCGAGGCCGGAGGTGCGCAGCACCGACAGCCCGCGCAAACCGGTGGTGACGGTGCCGACGAACTCGGTGAGCAGCAAGGTGTCCTCGTCGACGGGGCCGCCGAACACCACCGGCACGTTCGCCCGGCGCGACACCCAGCGGATCTCGGCGCGCAGGGCGTCGCCGTCGCGGGGACGCAACAGGGAGCTCATGGATCACCCCTTTTCGGGGGTAGTGGCGAACGTGAGGTGTGCCACATTCTATGCGAGACCGGCACGGTGTTGAGGAGAACTGCGATGAGTACCGACCTGGACGCGCGGGTGCGCGACCTGCTCGACCGATACGACGGCCCCGGCGTGTGCGCGGCCGAGCTGCTGTGTGACGGGCATCCGGGCGATGCGATCGCGTTCACCGTTGTCGAGGCCGATCTGAGCTCCCACGACCTGACCTTCGGCGAGCTGCGCGAGCGTTCGGCCCGGTTCGCCGCCGTGCTGGCGGGCCGCGGTGTCGGCCCGGGCGACCGGGTGGCCACCCTGATGGCCAAGTCCGCCGACCTGGTGGTGGCGCTGCTGGGGATCTGGCGCCGTGGTGCGGTGCACGTGCCGTTGTTCACCGCCTTCGCGCCGCAGGCGATCCAGTTCCGGCTCGCGGCGGCCCAGGCGCGGATGGTGGTCGCCGACGCCGATCAGGTGCCGAAACTGTTTACCGCCGAAGGGGTTGCCTGTCGATCCCTCGTCGTCGTCGGTGACGAGGTGCCCGGCACGTTGTCGTTCCGGGAATTGCTGAAAGCACACGAGCCCGACGACCCGCGCGCCGCCGCGGTGGCGGTCGGTGGCGACGGTCTGCTGGTTCAACTGTTCACCAGCGGCACGACCGGAAATCCCAAGGGGGTGCCCATTCCGGTGCGGGCGCTGGCCTCCTTCCACGCCTATCAGGAGTTCGCGCTGGATGTGCGTGGTGACGACGTCTACTGGAATGCGGCCGATCCCGGCTGGGCTTACGGGCTGTACTACGCGATCCTGGCCCCGCTGGCCACCGGGGTGCGCAGCCTGTTGCTGCACGCGGGGTTCTCGGCGCAGCTGACCGGGGAGGTGCTGCGCCGGTTCGGTGTCACCAACTTCGCCGCCGCACCCACCGTCTACCGGGCGTTGCGTGCCGAGGGTGTGCGGGGGATCGCGCTGCGCCGCGCCTCCTCGGCGGGCGAGCCGCTCACCCCGGAGGTCGTCGCCTGGTCCCGCGAGGCGCTCGGTGTCGCGGTGCGCGATCACTACGGCCAGACCGAGCACGGCATGGTCATCTGCCACGCCTGGCACCCCGACCTCGACGTCGACGCCCCAGCCGGTTCGATGGGTATGCAGTTGCCGGGCTGGGCGTGCGCGGTGCTCGCCGAGGACAGCGACACCGAGGCCGCGCCCGGCGAGGTGGGCCGCGTCGCCATCGACACCGATCACAGTCCGCTGCTGTGGTTCCTGGGCTACCTCGACGATCCCGAACGCACCTCGGCACGGTTCACCACCGACGGCCGCTGGTACCTGACCGGCGACGTCGGTGCCCGCGATGCCGACGGATTCTTCCGTTTCAGCGCCCGCGACGACGATGTGATCATCATGGCCGGGTACCGGATCGGCCCGTTCGAGGTGGAAAGCGTGCTGGTGATGCACGCGCAGGTCGCCGAGGCCGCCGTCGTCGGCATGCCCGACGAGCTGCGTGGCGAGGTGCTCGAGGCGTTCGTGGTGCCGCGTGAGGGCGTCGCGGGCGACGACGAGCTGGTGGCCGAGTTGCAACAGCTGGTGAAGGACGAATTCGCGGCCCACGCCTATCCGCGACGGGTACATTTCGTCGCGAGTCTGCCCAAAACCCCCAGCGGGAAAGTGCAGCGGTTCCTGCTGCGCGGCAAGGAGATCCGGTGATGTCCGAACTCAGTTACGCCTGCGGTCCCGCGAGCACCCCGCTGCTCGGCGACACCATCGGCGCGAATCTCGACCGGACCATCGCGGCCTATCCCGATCACGAAGCCCTCGTCGACCGGACGACGGGCCGGCGCTGGACCTATCGCGAAGTAGGGGTCGCCGTCGACGCTGTCGCGACCGGACTCGCGGCCCGCGGCATCGAACGCGGTGACCGGGTGGGCATCTGGGCACCGAACTGCGCCGAGTGGTACCTGGTGCAGTACGCGACGGCCAGGCTGGGCGCGATCCTGGTGAACATCAACCCCGCTTACCGCAGCAGCGAACTCGAGTACGTCCTCGGGCAGGCCGGGGTGCGGGCACTGATCGCGGCCGCGGAGTTCAAGTCCTCGAACTACGTGGCGATGATCGAGCAGGCACGTCCGAATTGCCCTGCGCTGGAGCAGGTCCTGATCCTCGGCACACCCCAGTGGCAGGAAGTGGCCGAGACGGCACCGGACCCGCAGCGCTTGGCCGCCATCGCGGCGACCTTGTCGGCCGACGACCCGATCAACATCCAATACACCTCGGGCACAACAGGTTTCCCCAAGGGCGCGACCCTGAGCCACCACAACATCCTCAACAACGGCTTCTTCGTCGGCGAACTCTGCGGGTACACCAGCGCCGACCGGATCTGTGTGCCGGTTCCCTACTATCACTGCTTCGGCATGGTCATGGGCAACCTCGCGGCCACCTCACACGGTGCGACGGTGGTGATTCCGGCGCCGTCGTTCGATCCGGCCGCCACGCTGGCCGCTGTCGCCGCCGAACGATGCACCTCGCTCTACGGTGTGCCGACCATGTTCATCGCCATGCTCGCCGAGCTCGACAACGGTGCGTCCCAAGATCTTTCGAGCCTACGCACCGGCATCATGGCCGGTTCACCGTGCCCGGTGGAGGTGATGAAGCGGGTGATCGACCGCATGGGGATGACCGAGGTATCGATTTGTTACGGCATGACCGAGACCAGCCCCGTGTCCACCCAGACCCGCCGCGACGACAGCATCGAACGCCGCACCGCCACCGTCGGCCGCGTCGGACCGCACCTCGAGGTGAAGGTGGTCGACCCCGACACCGGTCGCACGGTGTCGCGCGGCGAACCCGGCGAGCTGTGCACCCGCGGCTACTCGGTGATGCTCGGCTATTGGGACCAGCCCGACAAGACCGCCGAGGCGATCGACGCCGCCCGCTGGATGCACACCGGCGACATCGGCGTGATGGACGACGACGGCTACCTCTCGGTCACCGGCCGCATCAAGGACATGGTGATCCGCGGCGGCGAGAACATCTACCCCCGCGAAATCGAGGAATTCCTCTACACCCACCCCGACATCGTCGACGCCCAGGTGATCGGCGTCCCCGACGAGAAATACGGTGAGGAGCTGATGGTCTGGCTCCGTGTGCGCGAGGGCGCCGCCCCGCTCGACGCCGCCGCGATCCGCGACTTCTGCACTGGTCGCCTCGCCCACTACAAGATCCCGCGCTATGTGCACGTGGTCGACGAGTTCCCGATGACGGTGACCGGCAAGATCCGTAAGGCCGAAATGCGGGAGCTGGCCCTCGATCTCCTCCGCTGAGATCCGTCGCGGGCACGGCCGCCGTTTGCTACCGTGCTCGCGACGGTCGGGTGCTCGATGCCCGCCACCGAATGTGCTGGGGGACAGGATGATCCGTCGCGTATCGACTGTCATGACAGTGATGTGCGCGCTGGTGGCGGCGAGCGGAGCCACGGTCGAGGCAGGGCCGGGAGTCACTGTGCTGCCGCGCCCCACCGGTGAAATGCCGGTGGGAACGACGACGCTGCACCTGGTCGACGCCGCCACACCGGACCCGCTCGAAGCCGGCCGGACACGGGAACTGATGGTTTCGGTCTTCTACCCGGCCACCGACGTCGACCGATACCCGCGGGCACATTACGCGTCGACCGAGTTGATCCCCGGGCTCGAGAAGACGCTGGGTATCGAACTTCCCGGCGTACTGACCCACGCCCATCGTGACGCGCCCGCCCGCGCCGGAACGGCCTACCCGGTGGTGCTGTACACGCCCGGCGCCGGTGTTTCGCGTGTCCTCGGCACCGGATTGGCCGAAGATCTGGCCTCGCGTGGCTACGTGGTTGTGACCGTCGATCACACCTATGAGACGGGACCGGCCGTCGAGTTCCCCGGCGGGCGCCTTGTCTTCCCCACACCCGCACCGAAGGGTTTCGATACGACTATCCGCGAAAAGTACATTGCGGCAAGGCTGCTCGACTTCCGGTTCGTCCTCGACTCGCTGACCCGGCTGTCGCGTGGTGAGAATCCGGATTCCGAGCAGGACGCGCTACCCACCGATCTGGGGCGGGTACTCGATGTGGAACGGGTCGGTGCTGTCGGCCATTCCTCGGGTGGCTACACCGCGGTCGAAGCCATGCACGCCGACCGCCGCATCGACGCGGCGGTCGACATGGACGGCCAGATCGGTGTCGACGAAGCGTTCGGTCGCGCCGTCACCGAGGGCGTCGACAGGCCGACACTCGTGCTGACCAGCTCCCAGATCGAGCAGGTCGGTGACGGGAACCCGTCGTTCGACGCGTTCTGGGGTAAGGCCACCGGCTGGAAACGCCATCTGGCGATTGCGGATTCGGCGCACTACGACTTCACCGACATGCCCGCGTTCGTCCCCGCCGCTGCCAAGCCCGCTGCCGCGCAGTACATCGGCACCATCGATACCGAACGGATGGCGACGCTGGTGCGTTCCTACGTGGCCGCGATGTTCGACAAATTCCTGCGCGAGCGCACCGACACACTCCTGGATCGCCCGATCACCGAACCCGAGCTCACGACGGTGCGCTGACCTGGGATCGAGCCGGGTGTCGGCGGGGAGCTGTAGTCTCTGCGGCTGTGACGACAGCGCCCGAGATCGCCCGTTCGACGTCGAACGGCACTCCGACCGACAGCACGACCATCCTGGCCAGCGTGGGCAGGCGGATCGCCGACGAATTGGGGGTGCGTGAGACGCAGGTCCGCGCCGCCGTCGAACTGCTCGACGGTGGTTCGACGGTCCCGTTCATCGCGCGCTACCGCAAGGAGGTCACCGGCGGCCTCGACGATGCCCAGTTGCGTCAGCTCGAAGAACGGCTCGGCTACCTGCGCGAGCTCGACGAGCGACGCGGCGCCATCATCGAATCCATCCGCGGCCAGGGCAAACTCGACCCCGCCCTGCACGAGCAGATCATGCTCGCCGAGACCAAGGCCCGCCTCGAAGACATCTACCTGCCCTACAAGCCCAAGCGCCGCACCAAGGCCCAGATCGCGCGCGAGGCCGGGCACGAACCCGTGGCCGACGCGCTCATCACCGACCCGACCACCGACCCCGCGAACTACACCGCCGAGCAACTCGACGGCGCCCGCGCGATCCTGGTCGAACGCTTCGCCGAAGACGCCGACCTGGTCGGTGAGCTGCGCGAGATGATGTGGAACCGGGGCCAGGTCACCTCGACGGTGCGTGCGGGCAAGGAAGAGGCGGGCGCCAAGTTCGCCGACTATTTCGAGTTCAGCGAACCGTTCCACAAGCTGCCCTCGCACCGGATCCTCGCGCTGCTGCGCGGGGAGAAGGAAGAGGTGCTCACCCTGCACCTCGAACCCGACACCGAAGAACCCGAACCCGGGACGCGCACCATCTACGAGGGCCGCATCGCCAAGGCCTTCGGCATCGCCGACCAGGGCCGCCCCGCCGACACCTGGCTGCTCGACACCGTGCGCTGGGCCTGGCGAACCAAACTGCAGGTGAGCCTCGGTATCGACACCAGGATGCGGTTGCGTCAGGCCGCCGAGAAAGACGCCGTCGACGTCTTCGCCGCCAACCTGCGCGACCTGCTGCTCGCCGCGCCCGCGGGTACCCGCACCACGATGGGACTGGACCCGGGCTACCGCACCGGCGTGAAGGTCGCCGTCGTCGACGCCACCGGTAAGGCCGTCGCGACCGAGGTCATCTACCCGCACAAGCCGCAGGGGCAGACCGAGAAGTCCCTTGCCGTGCTCGCCGCGCTGGTCGCTCGATTCAACGTCGAGCTCATCGCCATCGGCAATGGCACCGCCTCCCGCGAAACCGATGCCCTTGCCACCGAACTGATTTCGCGTATCCCCGAGAACAAGCCGACCAAGATCGTTGTCTCGGAAGCGGGCGCGTCGGTGTACTCCGCGTCGGCCTACGCCTCCGCGGAACTGCCCGACATGGACGTGTCACTGCGCGGTGCGGTGTCGATCGCGCGCCGCCTCCAGGACCCGCTGGCCGAGCTGGTGAAGATCGATCCGAAGTCGATCGGTGTCGGCCAGTACCAGCACGACGTGTCCGAAACACTGCTGGCGCGCTCGCTGGGCGCCGTCGTCGAAGACGCGGTGAACGCGGTCGGTGTCGACGTGAACACCGCCTCGGTGCCGCTGCTGGCCCGCGTCTCCGGTGTGTCCTCTTCGGTCGCGGAAAGCATTGTGGCCCACCGTGATCAGAACGGCCCGTTCCGCAGCCGCACCGCGCTGCTCGAGGTTCCGAGGCTGGGGCCCAAGGCTTTCGAGCAGTGCGCGGGCTTCCTGCGGATCCGCGGGGGTGAGGACCCGCTCGACACCTCCGCGGTGCACCCCGAGGCCTACCCGGTGGTCCGCCGGATTCTCGAGCGAACCGGTAAGCCGATCGCCGAGGTCATCGGCAACACCTCGGTGCTGCGCTCGCTGCAGCCGGTCGAGTTCACCGACGAGAAGTTCGGTGTGCCGACCGTCAGCGACATCATCGCCGAACTCGAGAAGCCCGGCCGCGACCCGCGCCCGGAGTTCAAGACCGCCGAATTCGCCGCCGGGATCGAGAAAGTCGCCGATCTTAAGCCGGGCATGGTGCTCGAGGGCGTGGTCACCAACGTGGCCGCGTTCGGTGCGTTCGTCGATGTCGGTGTGCACCAGGACGGCCTCGTGCACGTCTCGGCGCTGTCGCACACTTTCGTCAAGGATCCGCGCGAAGTGGTCAAGTCCGGTGACGTGGTGAAGGTGAAGGTCCTCGAGGTCGATGTCGCACGTCAGCGCATCGGGCTCACCCTTCGGCTCGATGACGAACCGGGCAAGCCCGCCACGGGGGACAATCGTGGAGGCGGTGCGCCGCGCGGCCAAGGTCGCCCCCAGGGTGGTCGTGGCCAGGGCGGCGCCCGCGCGCAGGGCCGGGGTCAGGCGCAACCGCGCGGCGGCAATCAGCGCAAGCCTGCTGCCGAACCGACCGGTTCGATGGCCGAGGCACTGCGCCGGGCCGGTTTCGGCAAGTAGGTCGACGACAGGGCGGGCGGCATGCGACGGTGGCTCGAAGACGATGTGATAGCGCACGGCCGCCTGCCCCTGCTCTGTTTCCTGCTGGGGTTCATCCTCGGTTTCGTGGTGATCCGGGTCAGCGTGCGCCTGATCCGCGCGCAGGTGAAGTGGTGGCCGGGCAACCTCAAAGCCGGTGACACCCACATCCACCACATGGTGTTCGGCGTCATCACGGTGCTGCTGTCGGGCATCGGCCTGATCGCCACCGCCGAGGACTCCACCCAGGTCACCTCGAGCGTGCTCGCCGCCTTCTTCGGCATCGGCGCGGCGCTGGTGCTCGACGAGTTCGCGCTGATCTTCTACCTGCGCGACGTGTACTGGGAGGAGCAGGGCCGCACCTCGGTGGACGCGGTGTTCGTCGCGCTGGCCGTGACGGGGCTGCTGCTGCTCGGGGTGCAGCCGGCGACCTTCCTCGACTACGACGATTTCCGGGAGTCGGCCGGTGTGGGGGTGCGCGTCGGCATCGTCGTCACCGTGGCGATCAATCTCGTCCTGGCCGCCGTGGTGATCGCCAAGGGCAAGATCTGGACCGGGTTGTTCGGCATGTTCTTCACCCCGCTGCTGCTGGTGGGTGCGATCCGGCTGAGCCGCCCGGGAGCGCCGTGGGCGCGGTGGCGCTACGGGCACCGACCCAAGACGATGTCGCGCGCGATCGCCCGGGAGCGGCGCTACCGTCGTCCCGTGATCCGGGCCAAGATCTTCATCCAGGATCTGATCGCCGGGAAGCCCGACGTCGAACACGCGCGCACCGCCGCCGAGGTCGAGTTGCGGCGCAAGGTCGTCGCGGCCCCGCCCGCGCCGCCACCGCACCCGCACCTGCTGCCCCGTCGACGGGCCGAAGCCGGTCCCGGCAAGCCCGCCGACAAGTGACCGGCGCCGCCCGATTTCAGTCGTGACCACCCCGTCTGGCACAATGAACCGGTTGCCTTGGGCGAGTCATGTCCGGGAGCACCCCTGTACTGAGCACGAACCGGTCGAGCGCGAGCCGCCAGGTTCCTCTGTTCGCGCGAAGAATCCGAAAAGGTGGAAAATGAACACCCTTGATTTCGTCGACGAGAAGTCGCTGCGTAGCGATGTCCCCGACTTCCGTCCCGGTGACACCCTGAACGTGCACGTGAAGGTCATCGAAGGCTCGAAGGAGCGCATCCAGGTCTTCAAGGGCGTCGTGATCCGGCGTCAGGGCGGCGGCATCGGCGAGACCTTCACGGTCCGCAAGGTGTCCTTCGGTGTGGGTGTCGAGCGCACCTTCCCCGTGCACAGCCCCAACATCGACCACATCGATGTCGTGACCCGTGGTGACGTGCGTCGCGCCAAGCTGTACTACCTGCGCGACCTGCGCGGCAAGGCCGCCAAGATCAAGGAAAAGCGCTGATCTTCCGGTAGCTCTTTCCGGCACAGAATCTTTGACAGTAGCCCGGCACCCGACTCACGTCGGGGCGCCGGGCTACTCTGTTCGGCGTGGCAGACGAAAGTGGGTCGGTGTCGGTGTCCGATTCGGGTGACGAGGGCAAGCGGCGCAGGAAAAAGGCCGACGACAAGAAGCAACGGCCGTTCTGGCAGGAACTGCCGATACTGGTCGTGATCGCGGCGGTGATCGCCGCCCTGATGGTCACTTTCGTCGGGCGGCCCTACGTGATCCCGTCGCAGTCGATGGAGGACACGCTCCAGATCGGCGACCGCATCTACGTGCAGAAGATCAGTTACTACGGTTCCGAGCCGGGTCCGGGCGATGTGGTGGTGTTCGTCGGCCCCGAATCGTGGAACGGGCACTACAAGTCCATCCGCTCCGACAACGCGGCCATCCGCGGTGTGCAGAATTTCCTGTCCTACTTCGGCCTGGTTCCGCCCGACGAGAACGATCTCGTCAAGCGCGTGATCGCCGTCGGCGGGCAGACCGTGCAGTGCTGTGACCCGCAGGGCCGGGTGATGGTCGACGGGAAACCGCTCGACGAGCCCTACATCAAGAAGGACTACCCCTGGTTCACCGACCGTCCGAACGCCGTGTACCCGGCCGGGCGGATGTTCGGGCCGGTGAAGGTGCCCGAGGGGCATCTGTGGGTGATGGGTGACAATCGCAACGAGTCGGCCGATTCGCGCGCTCATGTGAGCGACGATCTGCAAGGCACCGTTCCGGTCGACAACGTGCGCGGCAAGACCGTGTTCAAGATCTGGCCGCCCGGCCGGATGGGCCCGGTGAGCTCGCAGAATCCGCAGGAAAACTAGACACGGGGACAATCGAACTGTGGGGCAGGATCGGACCAGCTGGCCGCCGCGGGTGGTGATGCGCCGGGCGGGTGGCTTACGCACGCTCGAGGCGGCGCTCATCCGCAGTGGCCTCGGCCCGGTGGCCGGTGTCGACGAGGCCGGGCGCGGGCCCTGCGCGGGGCCGCTGGTGGTCGCCGCGTGCCTGCTCGCGCCCAAGGCCTACGACAAGCTGGCGGGGCTCGACGACTCCAAGAAACTCACCGAGGCGGCCCGTGAGGAACTGTTCCCGGTGGTCAAGCGTCTCGCGCTGGCCTGGAGTGTGGTGGTGGTCCCCGCCTGGGAGATCGACGCCATCGGCATCCACGTCGCCAATATCGAGGGGATGCGTCGCGCGGTCGCCCACCTCGGCCGCACCCCCGGCTACATCCTGACCGACGGATTCAAGGTCCCCGGCCTACCCGCGCCCTCGCTGCCCGTGATCGGTGGCGACGCGTCCGCGGCGTGCATCGCGGCGGCCAGCATCCTGGCCAAGGTCACCAGGGACCGCATGATGGTCGAGCTCGACGCCGAGCTGCCCGGCTACGGTTTCGCCGCGCACAAGGGCTACAACACCCCCGAGCACACCGCGGCCCTGCGCGCGCTCGGTCCGAGCACCGAACACCGCCGATCTTGGCGGAATGTGCGCGAACTCGAGGTGCCGGACGGTAGCCGGGTGGCTACCCGCGCGGCTCATGCGCGATGATGTGATCAATGAACGCGGCGCTGCTAGCAGGAGGATGTCCCACCCGATGAGTGCTGAGGACCTCGAGAAGTACGAAACCGAGATGGAACTGTCGTTGTACCGCGAGTACAAGGACATCGTCGGCCAGTTCTCGTACGTGGTGGAGACAGAACGGCGCTTCTACCTGGCCAATTCCGTCGAGCTGCGGCCACAGAACGCCGACGGCGAGGTCTACTTCGAAGTGCGGATGAGCGATGCCTGGGTGTGGGACATGTACCGTCCCGCCCGCTTCGTCAAGCACGTTCGGGTGATCACGTTCAAGGACGTCAATATCGAGGAGCTGGAGAAGCCCGACCTCCGTTTGCCCGAATAAGGGGAGTTGTCCCCAGGGGGTGAGTTGTCCACAGGGTTTGTGTTTCCGCAGGTCGTGCTCCCGGCGTAGTTCAGCGCCGGGAGCACGCTTGCACCCGTGACGGACAAACAGGCGCTCGGCGCATACGGGGAGAAGCTGGCCGCGCAATATCTGTGCGAGGCCGGGATGCAGATCGTCGCCCGCAACTGGCGATGCCGGTACGGGGAGCTGGACCTGATCGTCCAGGACCCGTCGGTGACGGCGTTCGTGGAAGTGAAGACACGGTCCGGCCTCGGCTTCGGCAGCCCGGCCGAGTCGGTCACCTTCGGTAAACAGCAGCGGATCAGGCGATTGGCGTTGCTGTGGCTGGCCGAGCAGGACGGGCCGTGGCGGCGCATCCGGTTCGATGTGGTGTCGGTGCTCGTTCCGCGTGGCCGCAAACCGGTGATCGATCACCTGACGGGGGCCTTCTGATGGCCCTCGGGCGTGCGCTGTCGGTCGCGGTGACCGGTGTCGACGGCCAGCTGGTGGAAATCGAGGCGGATATCGGCCAGGGACTGCCGTCGGTGAATCTTGTCGGCCTGCCCGACACGGCCCTGCAGGAATCGCGCAACCGGGTGCGCTCCGCGGTGGCGAACACGGGGGAGAAGTGGCCCGACGGGCGGGTGATTCTGGCGCTGTCGCCCGCGACGCTACCGAAGGTCGGCTCGGTCTACGATCTGGCGCTCGCCGTGTCGGTGCTCGACGCCTCCGGTGCGGTGCCGGGCGACAAGCTCGTGAAAACCGTGCTGCTGGGCGAGCTAGCCCTCGACGGGCGGGTACGCCGGGTTCGCGGTGTGTTGCCCGCGGTGATCGCGGCACGCAATGCCGGCTGCCCGACCGTCGTGGTGCCCGCCGAGGCGGTGGCCGAAGCCGGTCTGGTCGAGGGCGTCGAGGTGCTCGGTGCGACGAGCCTGCGCGCTGTGGTCGCCTGGTTGCGCGGTGAAGGGACGCTGCTGGAACCCGACGGTGTGGTGCCCGGCATCCAGGTGCCGTGTGGGGACCTCAGCGATGTGGTCGGCCAGGACGAGGCGCGCTGGGCGCTGGAGGTGGCTGCGGCAGGTGGTCATCATCTGCTGCTCACTGGACCACCGGGAATCGGTAAAACTATGCTGGCGCAACGTCTCCCGGGGTTGCTGCCGCCGCTGTCGGAGGCCGAGTCGCTCGAAGTGACGGCAATCCATTCGATGGCGGGCTCGTTGACAGCCGAACAACCGTTGATGACGCTCGCGCCGTTCGTCGCGCCCCATCACTCGACTTCGGTGACCGCCATGATCGGTGGTGGTTCCGGTATGGCCCGGCCCGGTGCGGTCAGCCGGGCGCATCGGGGAGTGCTGTTCCTCGACGAATGCGCCGAGATCGGCACCAAAGTGCTGGAGGCACTGCGCACTCCGTTGGAAGAGGGCGAGGTGCGGATCGCCCGGCGTGACGGTGTGGCTCGCTATCCGGCGCGGTTCCAGCTGGTGCTCGCGGCGAATCCCTGTCCGTGTGCACCCGCCCGTGATGTCGACTGCATCTGCGCACCCCTCGCTCGTCGCCGGTACCTCGGCAAGCTGTCGGGTCCGCTGCTCGATCGCATCGACATCTGGGTGCAGATGCGTGGTCAGGCCGGGGCCGCCTTCGGCGACCAGCAGACCGAGACCAGTGCCGTCGTCGCCGCCCGGGTCGCCGAAGCTCGGGCACGCGCCGCGGAGCGGTGGAGCGCGGACGGTTGGGCGACCAATGCCGAAGTGCCGGGGCACATTCTGCGTCAGCGGTTCCGGTTGCCCGCCGACGCGATCGCGCCGATCGAGACCGCGCTGCGGTTGGGGCGAATGTCGGCGCGCGGTGCCGACCGGGCGGTTCGCGTGGCCTGGACGGTCTGCGATCTGCGCGGTGGGGAGCTGCCCAGCGTGCAGGATGTGCTGTCGTCGTTGAACTTCCGGCAGCGGGGTGGGCAATGACGGGGCAGAGCGCGATAGGCGCCGTCGACCTCGATGTCGATGAACGCAGGCTGGCCTGGGTGTACCTGTCTCGGGTGGTGCAGGGTCCGTGTGCGCCTTTGTCGGCGCTGATCGCCTCGGTCGGGGTCTGCGAGGCGGCGCGGGCGGTGCGCGAGCACGAGTTGCCTGCCGCATTGCGCGGTCCCACCGCCGCGCGACGTGAAATCGACTCGGCTGCCAGAGATCTCGAGGCCATACAGCGAATCGGTGGCCGGGTCATCACGCCCGATGACGACGAGTGGCCGGGCTGGCGAATGCTCGGTCTCGACCAGCTCGACACCGACCGTGACCGGGAAGCTGCCGTGCCGCTCGTGCTGTGGGCGCGCGGACCGCTGTCGTTGCGTGCCGCATCGGAACGCGCTGTCGCAGTAGTCGGCTCGCGATGCAGCAGCGGGTACGGGATGCAGGTGGCCAGCGAGATCGCCTGTGATCTCGCGGGGCGCGGCTGGACCATCGTGTCCGGTGCGGCCTTCGGTATCGACGCGGCCGCCCACCGGGCCGCACTCGCCGTCGGCGGGCCCACCGTCGCCGTCCTGGCCTGCGGCGTCGACCGCCCATACCCCGCACAGCACGACCGGTTGCTCGCCGCCATCGCCGACAGCGGTCTGGTCGTCAGCGAATACCCACCCGGCGTCGCCGCCCAGAAGCATCAGTTCCTGGCCCGCAACCGGCTCATCGCCACCCTGGGAGACGGCGTACTCGTGGTGGAAGCCGGATTGCGCAGCGGTGCAAGGAATACGGTGAAATGGGCGCGCCGCCTCGGTCGCCCGGCCATGGCGGTTCCCGGCCCGGTCGGGTCGGCGTCGTCGGTGGGATGCCATCGCATGATCCGCGAAGGCGAGGCGTTGCTGGTCACCCGCGCCGAAGACGTCGTCGAGGAAGCGGGCCCCCTGCGCCTCCCCGTCGGCGAAGGCGCGCCCACCGACCCCGCCCACCACCTGCGCGGCGCCGAAGCCGAGGTCTACGCCGCCCTCCCCGCCGTCGGCTCCCGCCAACCCCGCGACCTGGCCGACCAGTGCGGCCTCGACCTTGCCACCGTCCGCGCCGTCCTCCCCAGCCTGGAACTCGCCGACCTGGTCGGCTGCGATTCCGAGGGTTGGTTCCGCACCCGGCGCCCGGGTTGACCAGCTCGTCGAGCTCGGTCCGTGACGGCCAGCGAATGGCACTGCCCGCCGGAACAGGTGGGCAGTGTGGTTGCCCTTCCGGTGGCTGGTGCCAGGGGCGGTGTGGCCCTGGAGCGGGGAGTTGCAGGTCTTTTACCTGGATGGGTGGGAGCTCATCGACCCAGTGGTGTGCGGCGTGGTGGGTTGCGTGAAGGAGGGGGAGGGGCGACGGTGGGGGAATGGATGTGTTGCCCGAGGATCTGACTGCTTTGCTCGGGGAGTTCGGGCGGCATCTGCGGCTGGGGCGGAATCGGTCGGCGCATACGGTGCGGGCTTATGTGGGGGATGTGCGGTCTCTGCTCGAGCATCTGTACGCGCGGTCGGCGGATGCGGCTTTGCGGGAACTCGATCTGGGAGTGCTGCGGTCGTGGCTGGCCGAGCTGGCGGCGGGTGGGGCCGCGCGGACGACACTGTCGCGAAGAGCCTCGGCGGCACGGACTTTCACCGCGTGGCTGACCGAGACGGGGCGGCTGGATATCGATCCGGGGCTGCGGTTGCAGGCCCCCAAGGCGCACCGTGTGCTGCCTGCGGTGCTCGGTCGTGAGCAGGCGGCACAGGCGATGGGTGCGGCGGAATCCGGTGCCGCACAGCACGACCCGATGGCCTTGCGCGATCGGTTGATCGTGGAGCTGCTGTATGCCACCGGGATCCGGGTGAGCGAACTGTGCGGGCTGGACCTCGACGACATCGACCGTGAACGCCGACTCGTCCGGGTACTCGGCAAAGGCAACAAGGAGCGCTCGGTGCCCTTCGGTGCCCCGGCCGAGGCAGCTCTCGTCGCCTGGCTGCGTGCCGGCCGCCCCGCCCTGGCCAACGAGCGTTCCGGTCGCGCACTGCTCCTCGGCCAGCGTGGCCGCCGCCTCGACCAACGCCAGGCGCGGACCGTCGTCCACGAGGTTGTCGCAGCCATCCCCGGCGCCCCCGACATGGGCCCCCACGGCCTGCGCCACACCGCCGCCACCCACCTCCTCGAAGGCGGCGCCGACCTGCGCGTCGTCCAGGAACTCCTCGGCCACGCCAGCATGGCAACCACCCAGCTCTACACCCACGTCTCCGTCGAACGCCTCAAACGAGTCCACGACCAAGCCCATCCCCGCGCATGATCGCGACGCCGGCGCCGCATCCGCGCGATACCACGTCGAGGACGTGCAGCCCGTCAGGTCGCACTGATCGGCTTCACCGGGGAGATCTATCTCGACCGCTTGCCCCGCACCACCCGGGCACAGCACACCTCGACCCGCTCCGTCGGCCCCTCGAATACGCGAGGCTGTCGAGGTGACAGCGTGGACAATCCTCGTCGGCGAGTTGTGGGTCGACGCGGCGGTCGTATGAAGTTGATCGGGGATGGGCAGTGGGGGGCGCATGATGGGTGACGGAGGTGATGGGATGACGTTGCCCGAGGTCGGGGCCGAATCCGAGGACGGGGAGGGTGAGGTCGACTATCGGTTCACGCTCGCCAACGAGCGGACATTTCTGGCGTGGATCAGGACCGCACTCGGCCTGCTCGCCGGCGGCGTCGCGGTGCACACCCTTGTTCAGCCACCGCGATTGGCGGGATTCGCCGGTGTGATCACGCTGGCCTGTCTGGTGATGTCACTGGCCGTCGCGGTGGGCGCGTATCGGCACTGGCGTCAGGTGAATCGCGCGATGCGGGCCGGTGGGCCGTTGCCGGGCACGGTGCTGGTGCCGGTGTTGTCGGTCGGCGTCGCGGTGATCGCCGTACTCGTCTGTGTGGCGGTCGTGCTGTCGTGACCGCGCCGACCCTTGCCATGGAACGCACCGCGCTCGCGTGGCGGCGCACCGCCCTGGGCGCTGCTGTCTGTGGGCTGCTCTTCGCGCACGAGGCGACCACTCAGGACGGCATGTGGATCGTTTTTCCCTGCGCTGCCGCCACCGCGGCCGTGCTGCTCGCCGGTATGGGCTGGTATCGCGGTCGGTCGCTCGGCCGGGGCCGCTCGGCGGGCGGACATCGGCTGGTGTCGATCACCACCCTCGTGGTCACGCTGGTCGTCCTCATCGCCGTAGCCGAGGTCTTGCTCGGCAGCCGATTCGCATCATGACGCCGATCGAACAACCGCCGCGTCGGCCGCAGGAACTCGATCGACGGGTGCCGAGCAGGCAATTAGAGTCGACTCCCATGACCGCAGGATCACCGGACCAGCCCCTCACCGCGTTGCGGGATCGCCTGCGCACCGCACTGAAGCCCGCGATGAAAGCCAGGGATCGCAGCGCGGTCTCGGCGCTGCGATCAGCCCTGGCCGCGATCGACAATGCCGAGGCGGTCGACGTCGGCGACGCGAAAGCCGGTGCGCTGGAAGACAGTGCCGTCGGCCTCGGCGCCGCCGAAGCCCGCCGCCGGGAACTCACCGAGGACGACATCGTCGAGATCGTCCGCCACGAGATCAACGAAAGACGCATCACCGCAGGGGAATACGACCGCCTCGGTGCGGTGGACCAGCGCGACCAGGTGACCGCGGAAGCCGACGTTCTGAGCGCCTTCCTCTGACGACCGGCCCGCGTGGGTCAGCTTCCGGTATTGCTCGGCAATGTCCGGAGGTAGCGGTGGGCGAACCAGTGTTGCAGCAGGCGCGCGATCGGCCCGCCCAGGCGGGTGTACCACGCGGCGGGTGTCGAAAACGCGGTGACCAGCCCGTACACCGTGTCGTCGGCTGGGTCGTATTCGACCGCGAACAACTCCTCGCCCCGTTCGGGATGCCCGGGCAACGTGCCGTAGGCGAACCCGCGGCGGTTCGGTTCGTCGAGCACATAGACCACCCGGCACGGCGCATTGATGCCGAGCGGCCCGGCGCCGAGACGAACCGTCAATTCGGTCCCCTCCCTGGCTGTTTCGGAATCGGCGCGCCGAAAGATGCCGACTCCCTTCTGCATCCCGAAGGCGAGGATGTGAGTCCCGGCCCGATCGAACAGCTCGCGACCCCGCCCTATCGGTCGCCGGAGCCGGAACCGGTGGTAACCGGCAGGCAGTGTGGTCGCGCGGGTCGCGCCGACGTCGGGATAGGTGAAGGGCGTTGATTCTGCGGGCACAGTATCGATTGTGGCCGGTATTCCCTGCGGCTCCGTGCCGGGTCGTCGAGGTCACAGTGCCGGGTTCAAAGGTTTGAGGCGCACCGGGACTTCGTGCAGCAGACCCAAGGGGTCGATGTATTCGCGTCGGCTGTGGATGCTGGATTCGCGGCGGACACCCCAGTGCAGGCAGGCCCGTACCGGGCAGCCCTCGTGTCCGGCGACAAGGGCGCCGATCGGGGTGCCGCGACTTATCCGGGCTCCCACTTTGACCTGCGCCTGCACGGGTTCGTAGGTGGTGCGTAGGCCGCCCTCGTGGTCGATCGACACCACAGGTTTCCCGGCGACCGTGCCCGCGAAGACGACGATTCCGTCGCCCGCCGCCAAAACCGATTGACCTTCGGCGCCTGCCAGGTCGACCCCGCGATGACCCGGCAACCAATTGCGCTCCGGTTTGTCGAACCGCCGTTCCACCGTCGGTCGTGGACGCAGCGGCCAGCCGAACGGTCCGGTTTCCACCGCCCCGACCGGCGCCATCCCACCCGCGACCACCGTCAGCACGAGGACAGCACCCGAAATCCAGGCGTACGGACGAACCCGGCTCGCCATCGTCGAGCGCCTCAGCGATGGGGACGTGGCGCGGGCACGCGCTGAGGCACCAGCACGCGCACGAGCTCGCGCAACGCGGCAGGCAGGTCGGCCGCCGAACCGCTCCCGCCGCGCACCCGAATCTCGAGCTCGGGCGCGGAACCCCGATCCTTCTCCGGCCGGGCCCGCTGCTGGGCAGGCGCCGCCGATCCGAGATCGTGCACGGTCACCCGCACCGGAACCGGCGCCGGAACCAGCGACCCCTTCGGCATCTCCCCGGGGCGCAGAATCGGTGCCTTGCCACAGGAACCGGGTCGCCGCACCCGCTCGCCGCCGTCGACCGGACCTCGGTCACCGCCACACCCCGCCGGAACCCCGGCATCAATGCCTCCCTCAGTGCCCGCGGTCGTGCACGGCCTGCCGGCAGCGTCGACCCCGGTAGGCGGTGGCGTGATCGGTCCCGGCACCACGATCACAACGACGGGCCCAGGCGCCGCTCTCTCACTAGGCGGTGGCGGTGCGGCAGGCACCGAGCCCGGTGCCGCCGCCCGAGAGGGTGGGGAAACGACCTCCCCGTCACCTGGTGGCTGCGCGAGGGCCGCGCACACCGGGGCTGTATGACCGGCCGCCGGCGCCGCTACACCCACCGCGCAGAGGAGGGGAAAGGTGGTGATCAGGACACGCGTCAATGTGTTCATGGCACAACTGTCGACCCCGCGATCCCGGAGCGGGACAACGATTTCCCGATTGTGGACAACTTCGGCACATGTGGATATCGCGCACTTCACCACGGAAATGCCCGGTCGGCGAGCAGGGCCGATTTCGGCCCTGGCCCGTCGCCGCGTAGACTGAACGAGCGGTTTGTGCTCAGCAGCAACACGTGTGCTTGGCACGGACCGACTTCGCGCGCCACCCGTGCTCGTCCATCCGGTCGTCGCTCGCAACGCAGACGGTCCGCGAGGGCATGTCAGCGCGAGTTCTCCAGCGGATGAACAGTGAAATCGCCGGCTGGTCCCGATCACGTCGATCGGGTCCGGTGGTTTCGGTGGCGCCAGGGCAGTCGATCGCCGATCGATTGCGTCAACCGGCAACGAAAGAGGGTACGGGAGCTATGGCTGTCGTAACTATGAAGCAGCTGCTCGACAGCGGCGCGCACTTCGGGCACCAGACTCGTCGGTGGAACCCGAAGATGAAGCGGTTCATCTTCACCGACCGCAACGGCATCTACATCATCGACCTGCAGCAGACGCTGACCTACATCGACAAGGCCTACGAGTTCGTCAAGGAGACCGTCGCCCACGGTGGCACCGTTCTCTTCGTCGGCACCAAGAAGCAGGCCCAGGAGTCGATCGCGGCCGAGGCGACTCGCGTCGGTATGCCCTACGTCAACCAGCGCTGGCTGGGTGGCATGCTCACCAACTTCTCGACCGTCCACAAGCGCCTGCAGCGCCTGAAGGAGCTCGAGGCCATGGAGCAGACCGGTGGCTTCGAGGGTCGCACCAAGAAGGAAATCCTCATGCTCACGCGTGAGATGACCAAGCTGGATCGCACCCTCGGTGGTATCCGCGACATGGCCAAGGTGCCCTCGGCCATCTGGGTCGTCGACACCAACAAGGAGCACATCGCCGTCGGTGAGGCTCGCAAGCTGAACATCCCGGTCATCGCGATCCTGGACACCAACTGCGATCCCGACCTGGTCGACTACCCGATCCCGGGTAACGACGACGCGATCCGTTCCGCCGCTCTGCTCACCAAGGTCGTCGCCTCCGCGGTGGCCGAGGGCGTGCAGGCCCGCGCGGGCCGCGCTTCCGGCGATTCGAAGCCCGAAGCCGGCGCCGGTGAGCCCCTCGCCGAGTGGGAGCAGGAGCTGCTGGCTCAGGCGACCCCGGCCGCTGAAGCCCCCGCCGCCGAGGCCCCGGCCGCCGAGACCCCGGCCGAAGCCGCTGCCGAGGTGAAGGCCGACCCGGCCCAGCACACCCCGGCCGACTTCTGAGCTGATCGGTAGCTCTACGTTCACCTTGCCGGCCCTTCTGAGTTCAGAAGCGGTCGGCAAGGTGGTGTTAACACCCAAGCACCCCACACACGAGGAGGCTCGCCCCCGATGGCGAACTACACCGCTGCTGATGTGAAGCGGCTCCGGGAGCTCACCGGCTCCGGCATGATGGACTGCAAGAACGCGCTGGCCGAGTCCGACGGCGACTTCGACAAGGCCGTCGAGGTTCTGCGTATCAAGGGCGCCAAGGATGTCGGCAAGCGTGCCGAGCGCGCCACCGCCGAGGGTCTGGTCATCGCCAAGGACGGCGTCATGATCGAGATCAACTCCGAGACCGACTTCGTCGCCAAGAACGCCGAGTTCCAGGAGCTGGCCGACGCGATCGTCACCGCGGCCGCCGCTGCCAAGCCGGCCGATCTGGACGCCCTCAAGGCGCTGAAGCTGGACAACAGCACCGTCGACGAGGCAGTGCAGGCGCTGGCCGCCAAGATCGGCGAGAAGCTGGAACTGCGTCGCGTCGTGTCCTTCGACGGCCCGGTCGCCACCTACCTGCACAAGCGTGCATCGGACCTGCCGCCCGCCGTCGGCGTGCTGGTCGAGTACGAGGGTGAAGGCGACGCCGCCGCCGAGGCCGCTCGCGCCGCGGGCATGCAGGTCGCCGCGCTCAAGGCCAAGTACCTGACCCGCGACGAGGTGCCCGCCGAGACCGTCGAGAACGAGCGCCGCATCGCCGAGCAGACCGCGCGCGAAGAGGGCAAGCCCGACGCCGCACTGCCGAAGATCGTGGAAGGCCGCGTCAACGGCTTCTTCAAGGATGTCGTCCTGCTCGAGCAGGCCGCCGTCACCGACTCCAAGAAGACCGTCAAGGCCCTTCTGGAGGACGCAGGCGTGACCGTGAAGCGTTTCGCGCGCTTCGAGGTCGGCCAGGCCTGATCAGGCCAACCGACGCCCCCGATGCGCTCAGCATCGGGGGCGTTTTGCCGTGCGCCGCCGACGCGCGGACCGACCCGACGCGGCCCGCGCGCGAGGGGGTCTTGTGTGGTGGCGGTAACCGGATAAGGCAGGATGGATGCCGCTCTGCCTTGCTGTGCGGCCTGCTCCGCGCGCCCGCAGTTCGAACCGATCTCACCTCGCCGAAGGAGACGAACACCCATGACCGACCCGGGTAACGACCGCCCTGGATATCGCCGGGTGCTGCTGAAGCTGGGTGGGGAGATGTTCGGTGGCGGTGGTGTCGGGCTCGATCCCGATGTCGTGCAGACCGTGGCCGAACAGATCGCCGAGATCGTCGAGACCGGCGTCCAGGTGGCCGTGGTGATCGGTGGCGGCAACTTCTTCCGCGGCGCCGAGCTCGAGGAGCGCGGGATGGAACGCGCCCGCTCCGACTACATGGGCATGCTCGGCACCGTGATGAACAGCCTTGCGCTACAAGACTTCCTGCAGCAGCAGGGGGTGGATACGCGCGTGCAGACCGCCATCACGATGGGCCAGGTCGCCGAGCCGTACCTCCCGCTGCGCGCCAAGCGGCACCTGGAGAAGGGTCGCGTGGTGATCTTCGGTGCGGGCATGGGCATGCCCTACTTCTCCACCGACACGACCGCGGCCCAGCGTGCGCTCGAGATCGGCGCCGACGTGGTGCTGATGGCCAAGGCCGTCGACGGCGTGTTCGACGCCGACCCGCGCGTGGACGACAACGCCCAGATGTTCACCGAGATCACGCACAAGGAAGTGATCGAGAAGGACCTGAAGGTGGCCGATGCGACCGCCTTCAGTTTGTGCATGGACAACCAGATGCCGATTCTGGTGTTCAATTTGTTGACCAAGGGCAATATTGCCCGTGCGGTGGCCGGTGAACACATCGGCACCTTGGTTCGGTCCTGACCCCGCACTCGCGGACGATGACGATGACGACGCTGTGGAGGAACCGGTCGTGATTGATGAAGCGCTCTTCGATGCCGAGGAGAAAATGGAGAAGGCCGTCTCGGTAGCGAAGGACGATCTGGGCAGCATCCGCACCGGGCGCGCCAACCCGGGCATGTTCACCCGGGTCCTGGTCGACTACTACGGCACGCCGACGCCGATCACCCAGATGTCCAGCATCTCCGTGCCGGAGCCGCGCATGGTGGTGATCAAGCCCTACGAGCAGAGCCAGCTCGGTCCGATCGAGAACGCCATCCGCAACTCCGATCTCGGCGTGAACCCCACCAACAACGGTGACATCCTGCGCATCACGATCCCGCAGCTCACCGAGGAGCGGCGCCGCGAGATGGTCAAGATGGCCAAGGGCAAGGGCGAGGACGCCAAGGTCTCGATCCGCAACGTCCGTCGCAAGGCGATGGAAGAACTCGGCCGGATCCAGAAAGATGGTGAAGCGGGCGAGGACGAGGTCGGGCGCGCCGAGAAGGAGCTCGACAAGACCACCGCCAAGTACGTGGGCCAGATCGACGAGCTGGTCAAGCACAAGGAAGCCGAACTGCTCGAGGTCTGAGCGCAGATCTCGCCAGTCCCGCTCGTGCGGGGGATGAACGGAACGACGAGTTGAGCGACGGGACAATCGTGGCCGAAGACGCCGCCGCCACAGGTGCGGCACCGGAACCGGAATCGCCGCCGGGCACGGTCGAGCCGACCGGCGCGGCCGCGGCAGGGGACGAACCCGGCGCGGCCGTGCCGCAGGAACAGCCGAAGGCTCCGGCATCGCGGGCGGGCCGCAACCTGCCCGCGGCGCTGGCGGTCGGCTTGGGCCTCGGGTTGTCGCTGATCGCGATCCTGTTGTTCGTCCCAAAGGTGTTCATCGGTGTCGCCGGTGTCGGTGTCGGCGTGGCGATGTGGGAGGTCACCAAGCGGCTGCGCGAGGCCGACGTCCTGGTACCGCGCATCCCGTTGCTCGTCGGCGGGCAGGCGGTGTTCTGGCTCGGCTGGCCGTGGGGTGCGAGCGGGGTGCTCGGCGCGTTCGCCGCGACCGCGCTGACCTGCATGGTCTGGCGCCTGTTCGATCACGGCCTGAGTACCGCGCCACGGAACTTCCTGCGCGACACCGCGATCGCGATCTTCACGCTGTCCTGGATCCCGCTGCTCGCGGCGTTCTCGACGCTGCTGCTGCTCGAACCCGACGGCAACCTGCGGGTGCTCACGTTCATGATCCTCGTCGTCTGCTCCGATGTCGGCGGTTACGTCGCAGGCGTGCTGTTCGGCAGGCATCCGATGGTGCCCGCGATCAGCCCGAAGAAGTCGTGGGAAGGGTTCTGCGGTTCGCTGGTGTTCAGCGTGATCGGTGGTCTGCTCACCGTCACCCTGCTGCTCGAGGCCAACTCGATGATCGGCGTGGTGCTCGGCGTCGGCCTGGTGGTCGTGGCGACCCTGGGCGACCTGATCGAATCGCAGATCAAGCGCGAACTCGGCATCAAGGACATGGGCACGTTGCTGCCCGGGCACGGCGGGATCATGGACCGGCTCGACTCGATGCTGCCCTCGGCGTTCGTGTCGTGGCTGGTGCTCAGCGCGTTGGTCTGAGGTTCTCAGGGTTGCCGGGCGGCGTGGCGCAACTGCAGGATGCGGATGCCGCCGACCAGCCCCATCACCAGTGCGCCGAGGATCACCGACAGCAGCACCATGATTCCCAGCGGTAGCGAGAAGCTCCAGAACAGCAGCGTCACCTGCACCTTGTCGAGGTTCTGCAGGATGAAGATCAGCAGAATGATCCCGAAGATCGCGGCAGCGAGCAGCGCCATCCACGTGTAGCCGGTGCGAGACCGCACCAGCGCGTCCGGCTTCGGTCGCTTGACGGGTGCGTGCTTCGCAGGCGCGTGCTCGGGTTCTCGGCCGGCGGTGGGCTCGGCCTCAGGCTCGCGCGCCGGTGGCGTGCCTGATTCTGCGTTCGTGGACATACCTCGATCATGGCCGACCGCTATCACCGCTGCACGCATCTTCTCGATAACGGCGCCCGGCGTGGCGGCCCGGTCGCGGCGTTTGGGACAATGGAGGAATTATGGCCACCTCCCTGCCCCTCGTGTTCGATGCCCCGCGTCGCGGTATGCCGCCGCGCCACCTCGCCGACCTCGACGCGGACGAGCGCAAGGCCGCGGTGCAGGAGCTGGGCCTGCCGAAGTTCCGCGCCGATCAGCTGGCGCGCCAGTACTACGGCCGCCTGCAGTCCGATCCGGCGCAGATGACCGATCTGCCCGCCGACGTGCGCGAAAAGGTCGGCGAGACGCTGTTCCCGCCGCTGCTCGACGTGGTGCGCCACCTGGCCTGCGACGAGGGCGACACCCGCAAGACGCTCTGGCGAGCACACGACGGAACGCTGCTCGAGAGCGTGCTCATGCGCTACCCCGACCGCAATACGCTGTGCATCTCCAGCCAGGCGGGCTGCGGCATGGCGTGCCCGTTCTGTGCGACCGGGCAGGCGGGGCTCACCCGCAATCTGTCGACCGCCGAGATCGTCGACCAGGTGCGGGCCGCGGCCGCCGCCCTGCGCGACGGCGAGGTACACGGCGGGCCGGGCCGGTTGTCCAACATCGTGTTCATGGGTATGGGTGAGCCACTGGCCAACTACAAGCGGGTGGTGAACGCCGTACGCCGCATCACCTCGCCCGCACCCGACGGCCTCGGTATCTCGCAACGTTCGGTGACGGTGTCGACCGTCGGGCTGGCGCCCGCCATCCGCAAGCTGGCCGACGAGGACATGTCGGTGAGGCTCGCCGTCTCGCTGCACACCCCCGACGACGAACTGCGCGACACCCTGGTCCCGGTGAACAACCGCTGGCCCATCTCCGAGGTCCTCGACGCCGCCCGCTACTACGCCGACAAGTCGGGCCGCCGTGTCTCCATCGAATACGCCCTGATCCGCGACGTGAACGACCAGCCGTGGCGCGCCGACATGCTCGGCAAGAAACTGCACAAGGCCCTCGGCCCCCTGGTCCACGTGAACCTCATCCCGCTCAACCCGACCCCGGGCAGCGAGTGGGACGCCAGCCCGAAGCCGGTCGAGAAGGAGTTCGTGCGCCGCGTGATCGCCCAGGGCGTGTCCTGCACGGTGCGCGACACCCGCGGCCAGGAGATCGCCGCCGCCTGCGGTCAGCTCGCCGCCGAAGGCTGATCCTGAAACTGTTGCGGCCCAGGCGTTATCGTCGCGGGACCGCAATGATGCGCCGGTCCGAGATCGTTGACTATGGCGCGCGAAACAGCCTCTGTCACAGTCACTGTCGAGCTCGAGGCGGGTAATGCCTCGCTGATGACGCTCGGGAAGATGCTCGGGCCGACCGGTATCCCACCGTTCGAGGTCAAACGGAAATACGATGCGGCGACGGCGGATCGGGGCGGGGAGATCATCCCTGCCGTCATCACCATCGATGCCCGCAAACGGTGGACCATGCGGCTCAAGACGCCGCCGACCGCCTCTCTCATCCGGGCCGCGCTCCGGCGGGCGGGTTCGCCGCAACCGGGGCACAAGGCGGTCGGGGCGCTCAGTCGCGATCAGCTGCGCCGCATCGCGATTCGCAAGCTGCCGGACCTCAACACCACCGATGTCGAGGCGGCGATGCGCATCGTGGCGGGTACGGCTCGGTCGATGGGGGTGCGGGTCGAAGAGTGACCCGGACCCTGATGGTGTGGTGTGGCCTGCACTAAGTTGGACCGGTAATCGATCGGTTCGACAACGGGGGATCATGCTTGCGACGGGGGACGTTTTCGCCGGGTACGCGATCGAACGACAGCTCGGTCGTGGCGGGATGGGTTCGGTGTACCTGGCCAGGCATCCTCGGCTGCCGCGCCAGACCGCGCTCAAATTGCTGAATCCGGAATTGTTCTCGGACAACGAGATCCGGGCCAGGTTCGAGCGGGAGGCCGATCTGGCCGCGCAGCTCGAACATCCGAATATCGTTACCGTGTACGACCGGGGCGTCGACGACGGGCGGTTGTGGATCAGCATGCAATTCGTCGACGGTGTCGATGCCGCCGCCATCGAGCATCCTGTTCCCTCCGGCCGAGCCCTGCACATCATCGAGGGCACCGCCGCCGCACTCGACCACGCGCACGGCAACGGCGTGCTGCATCGCGACGTGAAACCGGCCAATATCCTGCTGGCCGCCGCGAACGGCCCGGAGCGCGTGCTGCTCACCGATTTCGGTATCGCCCGTCCCCGCGACGACGTCCATCACCTCACCCAGACCGGAACCTTCACCGCCACCTTGGCTTTCGCGTCTCCCGAACAGCTCACCGGCGCGCCGCTCGACCATCGCGCCGACCAGTACTCCCTCGCCTGCACGCTGTACTCGTTGCTCACAGGACAGGCTCCGTACGAGGCGGCGAATCCGGTGCTGGTCATTCAAGGTCATCTGCAATCCCCACCGCCCTCGGTACGCAGGTACCGCCCTGACCTCCCCGCCGCGTTGGACGCGGTCCTGGCGCGGGCGCTGGCCAAGCGCCCGGCAGACCGCTTCGATTCGTGTGCGGAATTCGCAGCCGCCGCCCGCCGTGCTCTCACCGGGACGGGCGGGCAGCCGACGGTATTCGCATCCCCTGTGCACCAGCAGTATTCACGCCCGTCGATGCCCGCGCCGCTGCCCCCGCGACCGGCGCCGGTTCATTCCGCTCGCCCCGTTCCGGCCCGGCGCGGGCGTGGCGTCGTTCCGCTGATTCTGCTGACGGTGTTCGCCACGATCGCAGGTGCGTCGTACTGGGTGTGGCAGGACGACAGCACCTGGGTGTCGCAGATTCTCAATCGTTCCCGTGCCCATCGCGACATCGCCGCGATGTCTGCGGCGTTCCCGCAGATGCTGCCGCCCGGTGAAGCCGATGGAACATCGCTGTCGAACCCCTACCTCACCGGAGTCGGTGCTGGTGGCCGCTCCTGTGAGGCCTATGTCAATACGACCACACGCGGCGAACTCCAGTGGGAACTGACATTTCAAGAGGCGCATGCCAAATGGTCCTGCAAACCCGCCGACATCAACGCGACCAGATTCGCCTTCTACGCATTCCCCTCCGAGGAGTCGGCGAAGACGGCGGTCGCCCGATTCGAGCGCGAGACCAAAGATGTGGGCAGCGGATCGTCCGGCACACGCACCGACGATCACCGGGCGCTCTTCTTCAAGGACCAGTACGGCAGAGACAGCTACAACATGACCGTGGTCGTCTCCACATTCAGTGACCCCGGCCGAGAACGCTGGGTATTCCTGTTCTCCCGGGATTCGGACGTGCTGGCCGAGGACCTGCCCGAACTGCTGAAAGAACTGACCACCTTCCCGATGAGCTAGCGGATGCCCGCGACGGCACGAACACCGTTTTGGTAGGGTCCAGCGCGTCGGACGACGAGCGAGATTCGGGGGTCAGAGTGGTTTCTGACGGGACGGTATTCGCCGGATACACGATCGACCGGCAGCTGGGTCGCGGCGGGATGGGTTCGGTGTACCTGGCCAGGCATCCTCGGCTGCCGAGGTGGACCGCGCTGAAACTGCTGAATCAGGAGCTGTTCTCCGACGCCGAGATCCGGGCCAGGTTCGAGCGGGAAGCCGATCTGGTCGCCCAGCTCGACCACCCCAATATCGTGACGGTGTTCGACCGCGGTGTGGAGAACGACCAGCTGTGGATCAGCATGCAATACGTCGACGGCATCGACGCGTCCATGCTCGATCCGGCGACGCTGCCACCGGATCGGGCGTTGCAGATCATCCGGGAGACCGCCGCCGCCCTGGACTTCGCGCACCGCGCGGGCGTGCTGCACCGCGACGTGAAACCGGCCAATATCCTGCTGGCCAGGTCCAACAGCCAGGAGCGGGTGTATCTCACCGACTTCGGCATCGCGCGCCTGCGCGACGACTCCGGTCACCTCACCGAGACCGGCTCGTTCACCGCGACCCTCGCCTACGCCGCACCCGAGCAGCTCACCGGTGTCCCGCTCGACCATCGCGCCGACCAGTACTCGCTGGCCTGCACGCTCTACACCCTGCTCACCGGCACCGCACCGTTCGAGGCGCCGAGCCCGGCCGCCGTCATCACCGGGCACCTGCAGTCGCCGCCACCGCCGGTGAGCCCGCGCCGGGCCGGGCTGCCGCCGAATCTGGACGCCGTGATGGCGCGGGCGCTGGCCAAGCGACCAGCCGACCGGTTCACCTCCTGCGAGGAGTTCGTCGAGGCCGCCCAGCGGGCCATGCGCACGGGGACCACCGGTGCCCGCCCGATCGCACGACCGCCGTCCGGGGCACACGCTCAGCCGTTCCTGGGGATGCAGCCGATGCGGCCGGTGAACACCTCCGGTGCCGCGATCCCGGTCGCACCGGTTCCGCCGATGGCGCCGCGACCGGCGACCCCCGCCGCCTGGGCCCAGCCCGCGATGCGCGCGCCCATGCCGCCACCACCGCCCGCGCGGGGCGGTTGGGGGTCGATGATCGGGGTGCTGCTGGTGGTGTTCGCCATCGTGATCGGCATCGCGGTGCTCATCGCCGTGCTGACGAACCTGTGATCGGCGCGCCGACCTGTTCGGCGCGTGCCATATTCTGATCCGAATGAGCGACTTCGACGTCACCGCCGCCGACTCCATCGACCTCGTCCGGCTGCGTCGGTTCGTCGCCGTGGCCGAGGAACTGCATTTCGCGCGCGCCGCGAAAGCGTTGCGGATTCCGCGTCAAGCATTGAGCGCCACCGTGATCGAGCTCGAGGGCGAACTCGGCACGCGGCTGTTCGTGCCCGGTGCGTCCCCGACCCAGCTGTCCGAGGACGGCGCGACCCTGCTCGAACACGCGCGCGAGCTGATCCGTGCCGACGAGCAGGCACAGCGGGAGCAGAAGCCGGACGGGCCCGCGAGCCTGCGCGTCGGTTTCGTGCCGGGGGTGACGGTGTCGAAGTGGGCGCGCGTGTGGGGCGAGCGGCTGCCCGACCATCCCCTCGAGGTGCTCGGTGTCCCGCAAGGCGAGCAGGAGAGCGCGCTGCGCGAGGGCCGGGTGGACCTGTGCTTCGTGCGCTTGCCGATGGACCGGTCCGGAATGAACGCGATCCCGCTGTGGGAGGAGACGCCGGTCGCGGTCGTCCAGAAGGACGACGCGCTGTCGCTGCTCGATGCGGTGAGCCCGGCCGATCTGGCCGATGAACAGCACCACGACAGCGGCGATCTGGATCAGGCAGCGGACGCCCTGGCGATGGTCGCCGCCGTCGGGGGAGTGACGATCGTGCCGCAGTCGATCGCCCGACTGCACCATCGGCGCGACCTGGTGTACCGCCCGATCAGCGACACCGAGTTCACCCGGATAGCGCTGGCCTGGCCCGCCGACGGTGATTCGGAACTGGTCGAGGAATTCGTCGGCATCGTGCGCGGCCGTTCGGCCAACAGTTCACGCGGCGCGGAACCGGCCAGGCCCGCGCCCGAGCGTGCGCCGAAGAAGCAGGCGCCGAAGAAGCAGGCCGCGCAACGCAAACCTGCCAAGACCGGCCGCAAGCCCGGCGCACGACGCGGCCGCTGACACGACGATGCCTGCGGCGCGATCGAATCGCGGCCGCAGGCATCGATGCGGGTGTCTACCTCGGGATGCGCTTGGTGAGCGAATCGACGACGAGGATCGCCGCGAGCAGACCGGCGAACCCGATGAGGAAAATGTCCTCGACGTGGCCCTGGTGGTTACCGATGGTCATGCCGAGCAGCGCGATCACGACGAACCAGCCGGCGATGCGGAAGGTCTTGGGCGACTCGCCGCTCCAGCCCCACGCTGCCGAGGGCACCTCGGCGGGGTCGACGCTGGTGGCGACGGCGCGCTCGGTGCTGGCTTTTTCGAGGTCCGTGGCGGCCACGATCGCTCCTTAGGGCTCGAGTTCTGGTTGGGCGAGTGTGCATATCGTGGCATACGACCGTTCGTCGTAGCCAGCAGCCCTGCCACAATGGGCCCGTGTCCCACCACGCACCCCGTGCCGCGCACGGCAATACGACGTCGACCGACCGGGTGAAGGTGCTGCTCCTGGGCAGTACCGGTTCGATCGGCACCCAGGCGCTCGAGGTGATCGCCGCCAACCCGGACCGCTTCGAGGTGGTCGGGTTGGCCGCGCGCGGCGGCAATCCCGCGCTGCTCGCCGAGCAGATGGCCGCCACCGGCACCCGCAATGTCGCCGTGGCCGATCCCGCCGCCGCCCGGCAACTCGATCTCGACCTCGGCGGGCCGGGCGCGGTGACCGAACTCGTGCGCCGCACCGAGGCCGACGTGGTGCTCAACGCCCTGGTCGGTTCGCTCGGCCTGGAACCGACGCTGGCCACCCTCGAGGCGGGCACCCGGTTGGCGCTGGCCAACAAGGAGTCCCTCGTCGCGGGCGGTTCGCTGGTGACCCGGGCGGCCGCACCCGGCCAGATCGTCCCCGTCGACTCCGAACACTCCGCCCTCGCCCAATGCCTGCGCGGCGGTCGCGCCGAGGAAGTCGACCGGTTGGTGCTCACCGCCTCCGGCGGCCCGTTCCGCGGCTGGACCACCGAGATGCTCGAATCGGTAAACCCCGACGAGGCGAAAACGCATCCCACCTGGTCGATGGGTCCGATGAACACACTGAACTCGGCTTCGCTGGTGAACAAGGGCCTGGAACTGATCGAGACCCACCTGCTGTTCGGGGTGCCCTACGACCGCATCGATGTCACCGTGCACCCGCAGTCGATCGTGCATTCGCTCGTCACGTTCACCGACGGTTCCACCCTGGCCCAGGCGAGCCCACCGGATATGAAGCTGCCCATCGCCTTGGCTCTCGGCTGGCCCGACCGTCTTCCCGGCGCGGCCACGCCCTGCGATTTCGGTACGGCGTCGACCTGGACGTTCGAGCCCGTCGACGACGCGGTCTTCCCCGCTGTTCGTCTGGCCAGACAAGCCGGGGAGGCGGGCGGCAGCGTCACCGCCGTCTACAACGCCGCCAACGAAGTCGCGGTCTCGGCCTTCCTGGACGGCGCGATCAGCTTCCCGGCCATCGTGCGCACCGTCACCCGCGCGGTCGAGGCCGCGGACCGCTGGCGTGCCGAACCCGATACCCTGGACGACGTCCTCGCGGCCGACCGCTGGGCCAGGGAGTTCGCCGCCGAGGTTATCGCCGAAGTGCCGACGCCCTGACCTGACCGACTCGACAGGACCCCCACCGCGGCGCCAGCCGCCGAGAACAGAGAAAGGGCCAGATGGTATTCGCGTTCGGGTTTGCCCTGTTCGCCGTCGGTATCACGATCTCGATCGCGTTGCACGAATGCGGGCACATGTGGGCCGCGCAGGCGACCGGCATGAAGGTGCGCCGCTACTTCATCGGTTTCGGGCCCCGTATCTTCTCGTTCCGTCGTGGTGAGACCGAATACGGCCTCAAGGCGCTGCCGCTCGGCGGTTTCTGCGATATCGCGGGCATGACGGCCCTGGACGAGCTGGAGCCCGAAGAGGTGGACCGGGCGATGTACCGCCAGTCCACCTGGAAGCGGCTGGTGGTGATGTTCGGTGGCATCGCCATGAACTTCCTGCTCGGCTTCATTCTTCTGGTCGTGCTCGCGGTGGGCTGGGGTCTGCCGCAGCTCGAGCAGCCGCCTGCCACCGCGCTCGGCACCATGAGCTGTGTCGCCCAGGAGACGCCGGACAAGAAGCTCGCTCCGTGCACGGGTGACGGTCCGGCTCAGCGCGCCGGTCTACAGCGTGGCGACGTGGTGAAGGCGGTCAACGGCGTCGAGGTGACCACCTGGGCGCAGTTCCAGGCCGAAACCCAGAAGCAGACCGGCACGTTCACCTACACCATCGAACGCGACGGCGACACCCTCACCGTGCCCGTGACCCCCGAGCGGGTGATGCGCTCGCCCAAGGAGGGTCCCGCCCGCGAGGTGTCCGCGGTCGGCGTGGGCCCCGATTACGCCGAACCGCAGCAGTACGGCGTGGTCGAGGCGATTCCGGCGACCATCGTGTTCACCGGCGACTTCTTCGTCGAGACGGTGAAGTCGCTGGCGAAGATGCCGCAGAAGGTGTCGGCGCTGTGGGAGGCCGTCACCGGTGGTGAGCGCGACCCGGAGACCCCGGTCAGCGTCTACGGCGCAAGCCGGATCGGTGGCGAGACCGCGGAGCGTGGTCTGTGGGGCATGTTCATCCTGGTACTGGCCAGCCTGAACTTCTTTCTCGGCGCGTTCAACCTGCTGCCGTTGCTCCCGCTCGACGGCGGGCACATCGCGGTGGTGCTCTACGAGAAGGTGCGCGATGTGGTGCGTTCCTGGCGTGGCAAGGCCCCCGCGGGCCCGGTCGACTATCTGAAACTGCTCCCCGTGACGTATGTGGCGGTTGTGATCGGCGGTGCGTTCATGCTGCTCACCCTCGCCGCCGACATCGTCAACCCGATCCGCCTACCGTAATATCGGCGGCTGGCGCCGCGGGTGTGCGGCCTGTTTCCTCGATCTTCCCTCCCGCCGGGCACTCCTTCGTCGCACCCTCTGGTCAGTCCAGATCGAGGCGGCCGCACACCGGCTCGTGTTATGCCCCTCACACGGCCGTGTCGAGGTGCGCGACTAAGCTCGGAAGCAATCAGCCCAGGTCGATTCGAGATCCGTAGGAAAGAAGGCAGCCGACCGTGACCAGCACTATCGGATTGGGGATGCCCGCCGCTCCCGCTGCTGTTCTCGCACCACGGCGCAAGACCCGTCAGCTCATGGTCGGCAATGTCGGCGTGGGCAGTGACCATCCCATCTCGGTGCAGTCGATGACGACCACCAAGACCCACGACGTGAACGCCACCCTCCAACAGATCGCCGAACTCACCGCCTCGGGCTGCGACATCGTGCGCGTGGCGTGTCCGAGGCAGGAAGACGCCGACGCCCTGGCGACCATCGCCAAGAAGTCGCAGATCCCGGTGATCGCTGACATACACTTCCAGCCCCGCTACATCTTCGCCGCCATCGACGCGGGCTGCGCCGCGGTGCGGGTGAACCCGGGCAACATCAAGGAATTCGACGGCCGCGTCGGCGAGGTCGCCAAAGCCGCTGGCGCGGCGGGCATCCCGATCCGCATCGGCGTGAACGCCGGATCGCTGGACAAGCGGATGATGGAGAAGTACGGCAAGGCCACCCCCGAGGCGCTGGTCGAGTCGGCGCTGTGGGAGGCGAGCCTGTTCGAGGACCACGGCTTCGGTGACATCAAGATCTCCGTCAAGCACAACGACCCGGTCGTGATGGTCGAGGCCTACCGTCAGCTCGCCGCGCGCAGCGACTACCCGCTGCACCTCGGCGTCACCGAGGCGGGCCCGGCGTTCCAGGGCACCATCAAGTCGGCGGTCGCGTTCGGCGCCCTGCTCAGCGAGGGCATCGGTGACACGATCCGCGTCTCGCTGTCGGCGCCGCCCGCCGAAGAGGTGAAGGTCGGCGGCCAGATCCTGCAGTCGCTGAACCTGCGTCCGCGCAAGCTCGAGATCGTGTCGTGCCCGTCGTGTGGACGCGCCCAGGTGGACGTGTACACGCTGGCCGACGCCGTCGCGGCCGGCCTCGACGGCCTCGAGGTGCCGCTGCGCGTGGCCGTGATGGGCTGCGTGGTGAACGGGCCGGGCGAGGCGCGCGAAGCCGATCTCGGAGTGGCCTCCGGCAACGGCAAGGGACAGATCTTCGTCAAGGGCGAGGTCATCAAGACCGTGCCGGAAGCGCAGATCGTGGAGACCCTGATCGAAGAGGCGATGCGGATCGCCGAGGAGATGGGCACCGAGCCGGGCGCGCAGCCGGTGGTCACCGCGGGCTGATCCCTCACGGTCCGGCGACGGATTCACCTCGACCCGTACCACTGCGCCCGCTTTCGTGGCAGGCTGGTGCCGTGCGGAGTCTGCTGGAGCCGACGCGACGGTCCAAGGCCACCCCCGCGCGTCCGGTGACCGTGCGGGACCTGGCCGAGGTGCTACGGGTCCTCGACGCCGATCCGGTCGCCTCGTGCATGATCGCGGCTCGAGTCCAGGAATTCGGGCTCGACACCCGCTCCGGCGTGGGGGAGTTGTGGAGTCGCGGCGGTCCGGCCGACTCCCTGTGCTTCTCCGGTGCGAACCTGGTTCCGCTGCGCGGCGATCAGCAGGCCCTTCGCGCGTTCGCCGATCGGGCGACCAGGTGGCCGCGCGTGTGTTCCTCAGTGGTCGGCAGGCAGGAGCTGGCGCTGCCGCTGTGGGAGATGCTGGCGCCGAGCTGGGGACCGGCCCGGGAGTTACGCGCCGACCAGCCGCTGCTCGCCCTGGCCCAACCTGCCCTCGCCCGCCCGGACAGCGCGGTGCGACGAGTGCGGCCCGACGAGATCGACCGCTACCTCACCGCCGCGATCTCCATGTTCATCGAGGAGGTCGGCGTCGACCCGCGCGCGGGCGACGGTGGTCGCGGTTACCGCCGCCGCATCAAGAGCCTCATCGAATCCGGCCGGGCCTGGGCACGTTTCGACGACGGCGAAGTGGTGTACAAGGCCGAGATCGGGTCGTTGTCCCGGCGCACCGGCCAGATCCAGGGCGTGTGGGTGCATCCCGAGCACCGTGGTGCCGGGGTGGGGACGGCGGGAACGGCCGCTGTAGCGAATGCCGTTGTGTCGACCGGCCGTACGGCCAGCCTGTACGTGAACGACTACAACCAGATCGCCCGACGTGCTTACAGCCGTGTGGGTTTCCGTCAGATCGCCACCTTCGCGACCGTCCTCGTCGATTAGTTTTCCGCCGCTGACCCGGCGTTGTTGCGTCGTCGGCGCTCGGTTCGCCGTTACCATCTGTGCCGATGAGGACTCGGATGTTCACCACCTGTGCGGTGCTCGCGCTCGCGCTCTCCTCGGGCGCGTGTTCGACGGGTCCGCAGGGACCGGTGCCCGCCGCCCAGGATTTCGCCGAGGCCCTCGCCGACCGCGATCTGGTCACCGCGGGTGGTCTCACGACCGCGCCCGAGAAGGCCACGGCCGCACTCACTTCCACCTGGGACGCCCTGCAGGCCGAGAAGCTCACCGTCCGCACCGGCGACGCGCGCGTGCAGGGCGACACCGCCACCGTCGACTACACCTACGAGTGGACATTGCCCAAGGGTCGGCAGTGGACCTATTCGGGTGAACTGCAGATGGGCCGCAGCGACGGCCGCTGGCTGGTGCGCTGGACCGCCACCGACATCCACCCCAAACTCGGCGACACCCAAAGCCTGGAGTTACGAACCCAACCCGCGCCGCGCGCGCGGGTCAACGAGTCGGCGGGCAGCGATGTGCTCGTGCCGGGCAAGGTGTCACGGGTGCAATTCACGGTCGCCGACGCGCCGGACCCCGACCGGGTCGCGGGTGCCCTGGCCGCTGCGCTGAGCCGCATCGATCCGGTGGCCTACACCCCGCAGGCCATTCTGTCGGCCGCGCGCAAAGTCGATGGGGCGTACACGGTCGTCCTGCTCAGCGAGTACGAGGCCGAGACGCTCGGTGGTCACCTGATCGGTCTGCCCGGGGTGACGCTCACCCAGGAGTGGGACATGGTGCCCACCGATCGCAAGTTCGCCCCCGACCTGCTCACCCAGGTGCGCAAGACCGTGATCGCCGAGGTCGACGGCAAGGCGGGCTGGAGCGTGGTCACCCGCAACGCCAACGGCGCGGATCTCGATGTGCTGCACGAGGTCCCGGCCCAGCCCGCACCGTCGTTCGCGCTCAGTATCGACCGTTTCGTGCAGAATTCGGCGCAGCACGCGGTCGACCTGCGCACCGAGCAGACGATGATGGTGGTGATCCGGCCCTCCACCGGCGCGATTCTCGCGGTGGCCCAGAACAAGGCCGCCGACCGCGACGGCCCCGTGGCCACGAGCGGTCAGTACCCGCCCGGCTCGATCTTCAAGACGGTCACGGCGTCGGCGGCGATGGCGGCGGGGATCGCGACGCCCGAGACGGTGCTGCCCTGCCCGAGCCGGACAACCATCGGCGAGCGGACAATTCCCAACTACAACCTTTTCACGGTGGGTGACGTGCCGATGGCCACCGCCTACGAACGCTCCTGCAACACCACCTTCGCGCGGCTGGCCAGCCGGCTCGAACCCGACGCGCTCACCGAGGCCGCCGCCCGCCTCGGCATCGGCCAGGACTACCGGGTGGCCGGGCTGCCGACGCTGTCGGGGTCGGTGCCGCCCGCCGACGGGCTGGTCCAGCGCGCCGAGGACGGCATCGGCCAGGGCCGGGTGGTGACGAGCCCGTTCGGGATGGCACTGATGGCCGCGGCGGTGGCGCACGGGTCGGCGCCGGTGCCGTATCTGATCGCGGGCAGGCCCACCGAGATCGTCGGTGAGCGGCCCGAACTCGCGCCCGAGGTGGTCGACGGGCTGCGAGCGATGATGCGGATGGTCGTCACCGGCGGCACCGCCGAACGCATCCGCGATCAGGGCGAGGTGTACGGCAAGACCGGTGAGGCGGAGGTCGACGGCGGATCGCACTCGTGGTTCGTCGGCTACCGCGGCGACATGGCCTTCGCGACATTGCTGGTCAAGGGTGGCAGTTCCGACAACGCGGTCGCCGTCACCCGTGACATGTTCGCGGCGCTGCCGCCCGGTTACTGAGCGCGATACGGCGGGACGACGTAGGCGTCTTTGTCGGTGTGCTCCACCGCGTCGCGATGGACCACTTCATAGCCGGGAGCCGGTTTGGGCGGCGCGGATTGGACTCGGGCGTCGAGCAGATCGATGGCCATGGCACCGCCGAGAATCATTCCGGCGGTGGTCAAAATCAGGGTGGAACGGCTCATATTCGTCTCCCTCGTCCAGGGTTTCGACGTGTTCCGAATGGGAGAACCGTAGAACGCGGAAGCGCTCGGCAACAGGCGGCGGCAGTAAGCGACACACAATTGTTGCCATATGTGCGGGCGTGTTCGAACGTAATCGCTATGCGACCGTGACGATCCGCCGTCGCGATCGAACGCGCTGCTCAGCGGGTACGTGCAAATGAAATTGCATTGTCACGCACGTTGCAGGGTCGCGCTCAGATGATGTTGCAGGGATTCGCCGACGGCGGCCATCCGCAGCGTGTACTCGATGGTGTCGCCGGTCACATGGAAGGAACGGCCTACCGCCGTCACCGATTTCGCCGACCCGCTCAACCCGATATTCGTCGAATTCAATTCGAGCCGAATTCCGTCGACGGTTTCGGTGAGTGTTCCCTCGCAGATCTCGGTGATTCCGGTGGGGTGGGCGAGCACCAGTTCGACCTTGCCGGGTGCGGGGGCGCGCAGATAGCCCGTCTCCGCGTGCAGCGGGCGGCCGTCGTCGGCGGCCTTGGTCCGCTGCCGGTAGGTGAGGAACGGGCGGCCCAGATGACCGAAGGTGATCTCCTCGACGTAGTCGAAGGGTTCGATGGTCGGGTACTCACCGTGACCTCGCCCGCGCCAGGTACCGAGCAGCGGTGCGAGGACGGAGACGGCGGGATGCGGGGCGATGGGCGCGCTTGGTTCGACCACGCGCGACAGCCTAGACCTGCCACCACAGCCATGTTCACGGCACACCGTCACACGGGTCGGGATAAGGTCAGCGTCGCCTGAACGCCGTCCGGCGGAGGTCGAAAGGAATGAACGTTGAACGGACATGTGAGGGGCACCCGCCGGGTGCTGTCCGGGCCGGTGCGCGGTGCGGTTCTCGGCGCGGTGCTCTTGGTCGCTGCCGCGTGCTCGGGCACCGATCCGGCGGGCGACGGTGTCGCCGCCCTCGACGGCAACCGGTACAGCCAAACCGATCTGGCCGCCAGCTCCGACTCCTATCACGCCCAATTCACCATCGCCGAGATGGTCGACGCCTGGGGTCTGGCGAATCGGCCCAAGGGCGCGGGCGGACATTTCTGGGTGGGCGCGGGTGGTAAGTCGTTCCAGTTCCTCGGTGATGTCAGCGAGTCGACGGATCCGGCCTTGCAGAAACTCACCAGGGACCAGTTCGAATCCGTCGCGATTCCCGGCACCGATGCCGATCCGTCCGACAAGTCGGTGGGCAAGACGACCGGTGTGGTGTTCAACCCGGCCCCGATCAATTCCGATCTGTTCGCGGTGCGCGACCAGTGGGTCGATCTGAACGGAATGCCGGTCCCGCTCGGTGGTTCGGCACGGTTCATCGTCGGTACCGATTCCGGCAGGATCAACGCGTGGACCGAGCAGGCGCCCGACGGAGCCGTCATCCGCCGCAACGGCGGTGCCAACCAGGTTTTCGACGGCTCGGCCCAGGGCATGTCTTTCCTCGGACTCGCGCTCGCGCCCTCCGGTGACAAACTGCTGGCCGCCGACTTCGGCGCCGACCCGCAGATCCGCACCTTCGACAAGTTCTGGCAGCCGGTGGCGACCACCGGCTTCGCCAACCCGTTCGCCACGGGCAAGCCCATCGACCCCGCCAGCCCGGAGAAGGGCAACAAGGCCGTTCCCGGCGACCCGGCACCGTTCAACATCACCACGGTCGGCAGCCGGGTGTTCGTCTCCTACGCCGTGACCAAGGCCGACAAGAAGGACCCCGAGGCCTTCGACAAGGGCGAGGAGGTCTCGCTCGACGCCAAGGCCGACGAAGCCGCCGACGGTACCCCGGACAAGGGCAAGGTCGCCGAATTCGACGCCGCGGGCAAGCTGGTGCGCATCATCGACGACGGCGGGCGCCTCAACGCACCGTGGGCGGTGACGATCGCGCCGTCGAATTTCGGTGCACTCTCGGGCAAGTTGCTGATCGGCAACTCCGGTGGCCTCGGCCGGGTCCTCGCCTTCGACGACACCACCGGGACCTTTGTCGACTACCTGCGTGACAGCGACGGCGAGCCGGTGCAGATCGAGGGGTTGTGGGCGTTGACGTTCGGCAACGGTGAGAGCGCGGGCGACGCCGACGCGCTGTACTTCACCGCGGGCCCACGTGAGGAGAAGGACGGCCTGTTCGGCAGTCTGCGCGCGCTGTAGCGCGGCGGGCACACGCCAGGCGAACAGGACAACCTGAATGTCCGCAGGCCTGTTCGCTTCCGTCTGGCATCGTGGTAGGGGACAGTGGTGGCGGAGTGTTTGCCGGGGTGGCCGAGCCGGAGGTGCCAGATGACGGTGATGCGCTGTGAGACGCGGTTTTCGGTCGACCGGACCAGGTTGCCCGGGCGTGAGCTGATGCTCGCCGCGTTCCGTGGACCGGCCGAGGACTACCACCCGGTGCTGCACGCGGCGGCCGAGCTCGCCGTGCTGCACCAGGTGCGCGACCGCACGCCTGCCTTCGAGGCGCCCGGCCTCGACCGTCGCCGGGCGCAGCTGATGCGCGCGATCGACCGCTGGGTGATCCTGGCCGCCCCGCTGCCCTCGGCTACCGCGGCCGAGCACTGCGAAACCCTCGGCATGCTCGTCGACCGGCTCGCCGCGCACAGCGCGCGGCTGTTCGTCACCATGGCCGACGCCACCGACGCGCAGTTCTACGACGAGTGGGCCCGGCTCGACGACCTCGCCGAGAGCTACCAGCGCCTGATCGACGATCTGTGGGCAGGTTCCCGCTGTCTTCCCTCGGTCGTCCACTGACCGATGCCCCCGGAATTGTTGGCTCGGTAGAACTTTCGTACGACGTACCATTTGTTGTGCGCACAGACGAGGAGCAGGCGCAGACCTGCGAGTGGTCCCGCGAGGTGTTCGCCGAACCGCGACCCGCTGCCGCGGTGTCGACCGTGCTGCCGATCCGTCCGCGCTCGGATTCGGTCGACGGCACACCGCTGTTCTGTCTCGCCGGTGAGGCGGGCCTGGCTTGGCCGTTCGCCTGCCTGCTCGCCCACCTCGAGCCGGAGGTACCCGTCTACGGGCTGCAGACGCTTGTCGACCTGCCGACGATCGGCGACTACGCGCAGCACTTCCTGACCGAGATCCGCCGGATCGCTTCGCAGGGTCCGTATCGGTTGCTCGGATGGTCGGCGGGCGGCCTCGTCGCTCAGGAGATGGCGGTGCGGCTGGGGGAGGACAACCAGGTTGTCCGGGTTGTCCTCCTTGGCACGGATGCAGGTGCCGCACTGCCCTCGCCGACGACGCCGGGCAGATTCGTCGAGCGGCTCATCGGCGTCGCGGACAACGAATCCCGTCCGCCCAACCCGGAAACGGGCATTGATACGTCAGCGGCCGAATTGACCGACAGGCTGGCGGGCACGATCGCCATAACGGGCGACGAATTGTTGCACCTGATCGATCACTCCGACGCGCTCGCACGCGCTGCGTCGACCCACCGCCCACAAAGCCTGCCCGGCGAACTCGTCCTGGTCGTCCCCGAGCGCGATCGACCCGATGCGGCTGCCGCGGTGGAGAACTGGCGACGCCTGATGACGGGCAACGTGACGGCCCATGCCGTCGACGCGACCCTGGACGACCTCCTCGCACCAGAGGTCCTCGCCCGGATCGCCGGCCTGTTCACCCCATGAGGCGCGGTTACCGCGCCCGATCCACCCCGGCCGCGATCTCGTCGCGTGCCCGCTGAATCAGCGCGGCGGAATCACGTGGGCTCAGCGCCATGGCCCGCAACTGGTCGAAGATCACGCCGAATCGGCGGATCTCCGAATGACCTTCGACCAGGTCGTGCACGGACATGCTCTCCACGTACACCAGTTCGGGGTCGACCGGATTGCGGAAGTCGAGCAGTGTGAACGACCCGGCCATGCCGGGATGCGCGCCCGCCTCGAACGGCAGGACCTGCAGGATCACGTTCTTGCGCTTGGTCTCCTCCAGCAGCCGGTCGAGCTGGCCGACCATGGTCACCGGTCCACCGACCACCCGGCGGATGGCGGCCTCGTCCATCACCACCCACAGCTCGAGCGGATCGTCCTTCGTCAGGTTGACCGCGCGGTCCATGCGCGCCTTGGCCCGGCTCTCCATCACGGCGGCATCGAGGCGCGGCATCGACGTATCGATCACCGCCGCCGCGTATTCGAAGGTCTGTAAAAGGCCGGGCACAGTGGAGGTCTGGTACTGGCGTGCCGAAAGTGCTTCCGCCTCGAAGTTGATGTAGGTGGCGTAGACATCGGACAACGCGCCTTCGTACGCATGTGACATACCCGGTTTGAGCGCGTCGCTGAGCAGGCTCATGGCCTCCTCGCGCATTTTCTCGCTCACCTGGTACAGGTCGAGCATCGCGCTGAGCGTGCGCCGCTGCGGGCGTGCCTGCGCCATTTCGATGCGGTACAGCGTCGTCACGTTGATGCCGGTGCGCGCGCTCACGTCCTCTTTGCTGAGCCCGGCGGATTCGCGCAGCTCACGGAGCATCGCGGCGAGCCTGCGAAGCCGGACGGTGAGTGTGGTTCGCTTGCCTGCCATGGGTGCCCCTTCGCCTGTGGCGCGTCACGTGAATCGCATTATTGCGCTGCTCGTCCATGCTGTCACGGGTTCGGGAAAGAATGCCGGTCGGCCTGTTCGTTGGTGGTCAAGTGACCCGCGGTTCTGTCAGGGCGGCTTTACTGCAGGAGTGACAACGCAATCTTGCGTTTCCCGTTGTGAGCGAGCATGATCCAGTTAGCCTGGTTGCGAGCAAGCCGAACAGAAGACCGGGATAACCGAATCGAGAGCCAATCATGTTGGTATACAAATCTTGGGTGTCGGGTGAATTCGGGGCGTTGCGATGAGCGCGCCGGTGATGAGTGGGGTACTGCCGACGGCGCCACAATTGTTGTGCGCCTTCCAGGGGCGGCGTTTCCAGGATCGCGAATTGCTGCGATCGGCACACGCGCTCGCTGAGCTGCACGAACGGCGGGCACAGGTGCGTGACGCCGCATTGATCGCCGAAATAGATTGCCGTCGAGGAGAACTCGTCGACGACATCAACGACTGGATTGTCGCCGAGATTCCGGTGAATCGGACGGGTGCCTCGCTGCACACCGAAAGTCTCGGCGCCGTCGTCGACCGGATGGCGCGAAGCTGGGTGGATGCCAACCAGGCCATCGATCTGGACGGCGCGCGAAGCGACAGCACGCACAAACATTGGTATCACCTGGCCGAACTGGTCGACGGCTACACCGACCTCGTCACCGATGTGATCGGTGGCAGGCGAAGGCTGCCCGAGCAGTAGGGGCTACGCGGGTTCAGGTGACAGCCTCGCCTCGAAGGCGACGCGGTCACCACGATAGAGCGAGCGCACCCGTTCGATGGGTGCGCCGTCCGCATCGACACTTCGCCTGTGCAGCAGCAACATCGGTAGTGCGGTCGTGCTTTCGAGCAGGCCCGCTTCCCGTGGCGAGGCGAGAACGGTCTCGATGCGTTCCCGCGCACCGGCAAAGCTCACGCCGGTGGCGCGGATCGCGGCGTAGAGCGACGTGGTCGGGTCGTAACTGCCACGAAGCCCGCCGAAGCGATGCAGTGGCAGATAGGTGCTTTCCAGGCCGATGCGTTCACCGTCGGCGAGCAGGACGCGTTCGAGGTGCATCACCGGCGTGCCGGGTTCCACCTCGAGATCGGTCGCGGTCTGCGCGTCGGCGGGAACGTCTTCCCAGGCCACGACTATGCGGCCGGGTACGCGGCCGAGGCTGATCGCGCCCTCGGTGTAGGAGCGCAGCGACAGCGGCTGGGTGAGCTTGGGCCGCGACACGACAGTTCCGCGTCCGCGCCGGCGAATCCTGCCCTCCACCAGCAGTTCCCGCAGCGCGTGGCGCACCGTCTCGCGCGCCACTCCGAAGCGGGTGGCGAGATCGCGTTCCGACGGCACCGGGTCGCCCTCGTCGAGTTCGGCGAGGATCGCGTCGATCTCGGTGCGGACGCGGAACACCTTCGGGACGCGCGTGGTGTGCGGTGAATCCATGCCGCTCAGCGTACCCGGATTGGTCTATACCAAAAGTTAACGCGGTGTTCGCCCTGGCCACACCTATCGGTCTAGACCATTTGCCACTATCGGTGCCATGCGATTGGTCATCATCGGTGGTGGGATTCTCGGCACGGCGCACGCCTGGGCCGCGATAGCCCGCGGCCACGAGGTCGTCCACCTGGAACGCGAGCGCGAGGCGCGTGGCGCGACGGTCCGCAACTTCGGCCTGGTCTGGGTATCCGGGCGGTCGGCGGGCGAACTGGAACTCACGCTGCGCTCGCGCGAGCTGTGGGAGGAGATCGGCGGTCGGGTCGCGGGCGTCGGTTTCCGGCCCGCCGGGTCCATCACCCTGGTCCGCACCCCCGCGGAGCTGGCCGTCGCCGAGGCCGCCGCGGCGGGGCCGACCGCGGCCGACCGCGGTTTCACCCTGCTCGAACCCGAGCAGGTGTTGGCGCGCAATCCGGCGCTGCGCGGCAAATACCTTGCCGGACTGCACTGTTCGACCGACGCGGCGGTGGAGTCGCGGCAGGCGTTGCCCGCGTTGCGCGCCCACATGGCCGCCAGTCGTCGCTACACCTTCCACGAGTCGACCGAGGCCCGGTCGGTCACCGATACGGGCGCCGGTGCGGTGGTGCTCGACGATCAGGGCCGCCGTCACGAGGCCGACCTGGTCGTGCACTGCCCCGGCGCGGCGCATTCCGGGCTAACCCGGGAACTGGCCGGTGTGCTGCCGGTGCGCCGGGTGCGGTTGCAGATGATGCAGACCGAGCCGCTCGGCGAAGAACTCACCACGGCGATCGCCGACGGCGACAGCTTCCGCTACTACCCGGGTTACGCGGGCCCACAAGTGGATTCGCTCGCACGCGAACAGTCGCAGACCGCCACCGCCGCCGAGCACAAGATGCAACTGCTGTGTGTGCAGCGGTTGCACGGCGGGCTGACCATCGGCGATACACACGAATACACCGAACCGTTCGCCTTCGACGTCGACGAAGCGCCCTACGACCACCTCACCGAGGTGACCGAGGAGCTGCTCGGCCGCAAGCTGCCGCGGGTGGTGCGCCGCTGGGCGGGTGTCTACAGCCAGAGCGTCGATCCGGACGCCATCGTCACCCGGGTGCGGGCCGACACCAACGTGTGGGTGGTGACCGGCCCCGGTGGTCGCGGAATGACGCTCGGCCCCGCGCTCGGCGAACAAACCGCAGACGAGATCGGACTGTGAGGATCACCATGCACCACAACAACATTCAGCTCGCCGTGCTCGACATGGCCGGTACAACCGTCGCCGACGGCGGATTGGTGCTTCGCGCCTTCGAGGAGGCGGCTACCGCGGTCGGGATCGAGTCCGACGGCCCACGTCGCGAGGCGGCCCGCCGATACGTGCTCGACACCATGGGGCAGTCCAAGATCGAGGTCTTCCGTGCGCTGCTCGGCGACGAGGACGCGGCCCAGGCAGGTAATCGCGCCTTCGAGGCGGTTTACGACGCGCTCGTCGGCGAGGCCGACATCGCGCCCGTACCCGGTGCGGTAGAGGCGATCACGGCCCTGCGCGACGCGGGTGTCCGGGTCGCGCTCACCACCGGGTTCAGCCGCGGCACCCAGGACAAGCTGCTGTCCGCGCTCGGTTGGGCCGAGCTGGCCGACCTCACCCTCGCCCCGTCCGACGCCGGTCGTGGGCGTCCCTACCCGGACATGGTGCTCACCGCGGCTCTGCGCCTGCGGGTCGACGCGGTCGACCGGATCGCCGTCCTCGGCGACACCACCAGCGATATCGCGACCGGTCTGGCGGCCGGGGCGCGCATCGTCGCGGGCACGCTGACCGGCGCGCACAGCGCGGCACAGCTGCGAGAGGCGGGCGCCACCCACGTCATCGACTCCGTCGCCGACTTCCCCGCCCTGCTCCTGGCCTGAACTTCCGTCGCGGCGACCGCCGCGACGAATGCACCTCCGTGAAACGAAAGTTGTTGTCATCGTGCGTACTTCCCTCACCAGACGCCGCCTCGCGCGCACCGCGTTGCTGCTGGCAGGCGTCACCGCCGTCGCGTTCTCCTCGGCGTGTGGCGGCACCGGAACCGAGTCGGCCGACGGCCGCACCGTCACCGTGTACTCCGCCGACGGCGTCGGTGGCTGGTACAAGAACCGCTTCGACGAGTTCACGAAGCAGACCGGGATCGCGGTGAACCTGGTCGAGGCCGGGTCGGGCGAGGTGGTCAACCGGGTCGACAAGGAACAGTCCAACCCACAGGCCGACATCGTGGTCACCCTGCCGCCGTTCATCCAGAAGGCCGAGCAGTCGGGTCTGCTGCAGCCCAGCGGTATCGACACCGCCGCGATCCCCGCCGCCGACAAGGATCCTGACGGCAACTACGTGACGATGGCCAACAACTTCCTGTGCTTCATCGCCAACCCGTCGGTCGATGCCGCCGCGCTCACCTGGGACGACCTGCTGAAGCCGGACTTCAAGGGCAAGCTGCAGTATTCGACGCCCGGCCAAGCCGGTGACGGCACGGCGGTGCTCGTGCTGCTGCAGCAGTTGCGCGGCAAGCAGGGTGCGCTGGACTACCTGGCGGCGTTGCAGGCCAACAATGTCGGCCCGTCGTCGTCGACCGGCAAGCTGCAGGCCAAGGTCGACAAGGGTGAGCTGCTCATCGCCAACGGCGACGTGCAGATGAACCTGACCACGGTGAAGGAGAAGGGTTCGAAGTTCAACGTCTTCTTTCCCGCTGCCGACGGTAAGCGCTCCACCGTGGCGGTGCCGTACATGATGGGTCTTGCCAAGGGCGCGCCGCACAAGGACGACGCCACCGAGCTGATGCGGTTCCTGATGGCGCCCGAGGCGCAGGCAGCGCTCGGACCCGAGGCGTTCGCGGTGTCGCCGCGTACCGATGTGCCCGCGCCCGCCGAGGGCGGTCCCGCCGCGGCGATGCGTGGTGTCGACGTGGTCCCGGTCGACTGGAACAAGGTGCTCACCGAGCTGGATGCCGATCTCGCGGCATACCAGAAGGCAACCGGCAGCTGAAATCCCCTGTAAAAGGAGTCGACAATGTCCGATGGTGACGTGCGCACGGGGTCCGTCGTTTCGGCCGGTGCAACCACGACCGAACCGGCGATCGTGTTCGACCGGGTCGGTGTCAGCTACGGCCGGGGCCGCAAGGCCGCTGTCGCGCTGGCCGACTTCAGCCTGCGCGTCGCCGTCGGTGAGACGGTGGCACTGCTCGGCCCGAGTGGGTCGGGCAAGTCGACAGCGCTCAAGGCGCTGGCCGGATTCGTCCGTCCCACTTCGGGTTCGGTGCGGTTGGCCGGACGCGATGTCACCGCGTTGTCGCCCGCCAAGCGGGGGATCGGCGTGGTCGTGCAGTCGTATGCGCTGTTCCCGCACATGAGCGTGCACAGCAATGTGGCGTTCGGGTTGAAGTCGCAGCGGGTGCCGCGCGCCGAGATCGGTCCGCGCGTCACCGAGGCCTTGGAGATGGTCGGCATGGGTGGCTATGCCGAGCGTCTGCCGCGGGAACTGTCGGGTGGTCAGCAGCAGCGGGTGGCGATCGCCCGGGCGCTGGCCATCCGGCCGAGGGTGCTGCTGCTCGACGAACCACTCACCGCCCTCGATGCGCAGTTGCGGCACTCGATGCTCGGTGAACTGCAGGAATTGCGGAAGGCATTGCCCGACACGGCGATGCTGTACGTCACCCACGATCAGGCCGAGGCGCTCGCCCTGGCCGACCGGATCGCGGTGATGCGTGACTCCCGCCTCGTCGACATCGACACCGCCGAAAACCTCTGGCAGCGACCGCCTTCCGATTTCACCGCCGGGTTCCTCGGCGGAGCGAACCTGGTGCCGTGCACGGTGAAGCACGTCACCGGCACCGCGGCACTGGTCACCGCGGGAACCTCGACACTGCGTGCCCAGGCGCCGGTGCCCGGTGTCGGGCAGGACGAGTGGAAGCCGGACGACGCCGCGCTGCTGTGCGTGCGCCCGCACACCATCACACTCGGCAAGACCTCGGATCGTGACGCGTTGCGCGCCACGGTGCGTAGCGCGGTGTGGCGTGGGGCGTCGACCCGGGTCGAGTTGGATGTCGACGGGTTGCCGTCCGTGCTCGCCGCCGACGTGCCCGGACATTTCACCGCTGCGGTGGGTTCGGTGGTCGGGGTCGTCTTGCCCGATCCCGCCGGTGTCCTGATCGCGAACACGATCGGCGCGAGTTCTCGCGGTGAGGGATCGGCATCATGATGTCAGTTGGATTCTCTGCGGTGATCGGACACGACTTCGGTCTGTGCAACGACGGCGAGGTGCGGTGATGAGTGCGCCGGTGCTGGATCCGCCTGGAGCCGTCGAGCCGGAAGCCGTTGGTACGCAGCGCTCATGGGTGCCCGTGCTCTGGGTTCTGCCGCCCGTGCTCATCGTGCTCGGCATCGCCGGCTATCCGATTCTCCGGGTCCTCACGGAGTCGACGCGCACGCCCACCGGACGCGGCACCGAGATGTGGTCGACGGTCCTCGGCTCGGCGGCGTTCCGGGATGCGTTGTGGCGCACCATCTCCATCGCCGTGTGCTCGACGCTCGGCTGCCTGGTGCTCGGCACGTTCCTGGCGGTCGTGCTCGCGTTCGTGCCGTTTGCCGGTTCGGGGGTGGTCGGCCGACTCATCGACACCATCCTCACGCTGCCGTCGTTCCTCATCACCCTGGCCTTCACCTTCCTCTACGGAACGGCGGGGGCGGTGAACGCGGTGATCGCCGAATTGACCGGAGCGACAACGCCGGTGATCGATTTCCTCACCACGCCGCTGGGTGTGATCCTCGCCGAGATCACCTTCTTCACCCCGTTCGTGGTGCGCCCCGTGCTCGCCGCGTTCGCGCAACTGCCACGCGAACAGCTCGATGTGGCGGCCAGTCTCGGTGCCTCGCCGTGGCGGGTGCTGCGCCAGGTGGTGCTGCCCGAAGCGTGGCCCGCGCTGGCGGCAGGCGGCAGCCTCGTGTTGCTGCTGACGCTCAACGAGTTCGGCATCGTGCTGTTCACCGGCGCCAAGGGTGTCATCACCCTGCCCGCGCTGATCTACACCCGCGGCATCGTCACCTTCGACCTGCCCGGCGCCGCCGTCCTCGCCACCGTGCAGGTGGTGTTGTCACTCACCCTGTACCTCACCTACCGGCTCGTGTTCGCCCGGTTCATCGCCCGTCCGAAGGAGGACTGATCGTGCTCGTCTGGACTCCGCGCGGGAAACTGTTGGTCCTCACCATCTTCGGGCTCGTGGTGACGGTGGTCTTCGTCGCCCCGATCGCGACGGTCGTCCTCGCCGCGCTCGCGGGCAGCTGGACCGGCCCGCTCCCGGCGGACCTCGGTTTCACCAATCTCGGCACCGCTGTGAGCGGTGAACAGGCCGCGAGCCTGTCGGTGAGCCTGCAGACCGCGCTGATCTCGGGCGCGGTCGCCCTGATCGTCGGCACCTGGGCCGCCCTCGCGGCCCGGGAAGCGCCCACCTGGTTGCGTCGCCTTACCGACGCCGTCTTCCACCTGCCGGTCGCGGTGCCCTCGGTGGCCATCGGTCTCGGCGTCCTCATCGCCTTCAATGAACGTCCGTTGCTGCTGGGCGGCACCAAGTGGATCGTCATCCTGGCCCATACCGTGCTGGTCCTCGCCTACGCCTTCAGCGCCATCTCCGCTGCCCTCGACCGCCTCGACCCCGCTTACCGCCAAGCCGCCGAATCCCTCGGTGCGGGCCCGGTCCGCGTCCTGACCCAGATCACCCTCCCCCTCCTGCTTCCCGCCCTCGGCGCCGCAGCGGGCCTCTCGATCGCCCTGTCCATGGGTGAACTCGGCGCCACCATCATGGTGTACCCCGCCACCTGGAAAACCCTGCCGGTCAGCATCTTCGCCCAAACCGACCGAGGAGAGGTCTTCGACGCCGCTGCCGCGACAACGATCCTCGTCACGGTGACCCTCGTGGTCTTGGTCGTCCTCGGCCGGTTGCGCGGCCGCGCCGCCGTGCGCTGAGGAATGCGTCGACGGCGCTGCTTCGGTCCCCGAAGCTAGAGCAGTGCGGCGGCGTCTACCGCAGTGAGGCCTCCGTCGATGCGCAGGTCGTGGCCGTTGATGTAGGAGGCCTCGGCCGAGGCCAGGAATGCGACGGCGGCGGCGATATCGTCCACGGTGCCGACGCGGCCGGCGGGGGAGAGGGCCGCGACCCCCGCCTGTGCCGACTCGGAGAGTTCGGCGCGGAAGGCCGGCGTGTCGATGTAGCCCGGGCTCACCGAATTGACCCGAATACGGCGTGGCGCCAATTCCGCCGCGAGCGTGCGCGTCAGATTGTGCACCGCCGCCTTGCTCGCCGAATACAACGCCGCGCCCGGCACGCCACGGTGCAGTCCGAACGACGCGTTGATGACGATGGCACCGTGGTCGACCAGCACCGGCAGCGCCTTCTGAATCGTGAAGAACGCCCCCTTGAAATTGCTGTCGATCACCTGCCCGAACAGCTCGTCGCTCACCTGCTCGATCGACTGGAACGACCCGATCCCCGCATTGGCGAACACCACATCGAGCCGCCCGAACCGCTCGGAGATCGCCGCCATCACAGCATCGAGATCGTCGAGATCAGCCATGTCGCCGGCGATCCCGACCGCCCCTTCCCCCAACACCTCGACCGCCGCATCCAGCCGCCCCTTGTCCCGGCCGGTCACCACAACCTGCCCACCTTCCTCGATCAATCGCCGAGCAGCAGCCAGCCCCATCCCACTGCTACCCCCGGTAACCAGAGCGATCTTGCCGTCGAACCGAAACCTGTTGTGCGTCATGCACTCACCTTGCGCCGCAGCCGAACAGACAAACAGTGCGCATTTATCAGGGGTGTGCCACCACCACCCTGACGGCACAGAACGGCGGATGCTCAGCGCGACAGGCGACGTCACCGCTGGTCTGGCTCAGGCGGATTCGGTGAGGTGGAGGTGGGGGAGGGTGGTCAGGCGGGCGTGGGTGGCTGTGCCTGGTCTCGGGTTGTAGAGGACCACGGACCAATTGGAGTTGTCGGCGACGGTGAGGGTTGTCGCGTCGAAGAACAGTTCGCCGGCTTCGGGGTGGAGTAGGGCGTTGACCGCTTGCGCTGGGACACCCACCTCGTGCCGGTCCCACAGTTCGGCGAATTCGGATGACGATGCCACGAGTTCTTTTGCCACACGGTCGAATTCCTCGTCGTGCGGGGCGAGCGCCGCGTCGGCACGGTAGGCCGCGACAACACCCGGCGCCGCAGCAGCCCAGATCTCGGGCAGACCACGATAGCGGGGACTGGTGAAGAAGGTGACGAGGCAGTTGTGCGGTTCCCCGTCGTCGCACCCGAAGATCCGACCGGCAAGAGTGTTGAACGCCAGGATGTTCCAGTAGCGGTCACGCACCACGGCGGGCCCACGCTCCCACCCGTCGAGAAGCGCCCGGATTTCCGCGGTCACCTCCGCCCCCGATCCATTCGCAGGCGGCGGGTTGAGTCCAGCGAGCAAATACAGGTGCGCGCGTTCGGACTCGTTCATTCGCAGAACCCCCGCGACGGCATCGAGAACATCACCGGAAACCGAAATGTCACGTCCTTGCTCGAGCCACGTATACCAAGACACCCCCACCCCCGCCAGCATCGCGACCTCCTCGCGCCGCAACCCGGGCGTCCGCCGCCGCCCACCCACGGGCAACCCCACCTCACCGGGAGAAATCCGCTCCCGACGGGCCCGCAGAAACTCGCGCAATTGTTCACGCCGCCGAACCGATGCCGCACCGCCCATCACTCCAACGTAGTCACCTGCGCCGGTGCCGCGGAGTGCGCCGCATCGACCGTGACTTCGCGGGTCGATGCGGTGCGGCACGCTCGGCAGGGGTCAATCGACGATTGCCGTTGCCTCGAGTTCCACCATCATGTCCGCTTCGAACAGGGCGTCCACGCCGATGAGTGAGGCGGGCGGCATCGGGTTCGGCAGGCCGATTTCCGTGGCGACGGATTCCACGCCGGACATGAAGGCGCCTGCCTGGTCGGGGGTCCAGCCCGTGACGTAGAAGGTCAGGCGGAGTACGTCGGCGAAGGTGGCGCCTGCTCCGGCCAGGCCGACGGCGGTGTTGCGGAGGGCTTGGGCGACCTGTCCGGCGAGGTCGCCCGGTGCGACGGGCGTTCCGTCGGCGAGGCGGGCGACCTGCCCGCTGATGTGCACGTGCCGCGATCCGGTGCCCACAGCCACGTGGTGGTAGGGCGCGGGCCGCAGCATTCCGGCGGGGGAGAAGTGCTCGACAGTCATGGTTCTTGCTCCGTTCGTTGTAAGTATCGCTAAGCTACCTAGTGCACAAAGGACACTTCAACGAAACCAGGTTTCAGCATGGATACCGCCGACGAGCTCCGCATCGACGCCGCGCACCGCGAGCTACTGGATCAGGTGCTCGACAAGTGGTCGCTCAGCGTTCTCAACGAACTCTGTGAGCGACCGACCCGGTTCAACGAACTGCGTCGCGCCATCCCCGCGGTGACGCAGAAGTCGCTCACCGCGACGCTGCGCAGACTCGAGCGCAACGGGGTGATCGAACGGCACGTGGTCGGCACCCGCCCGGTCGCGGTCGAGTACCGGATCACCCCGCTCGGCAAAACCCTGCGCCATCCGGTCGATGTCCTGCTGGCCTGGGCAGCTGAACAGATGCCCGCGATCCACCGCGCCCGGGATGCCTTCGACGAGCGCGAGGAAGCAGAACTGGATGCGCGGTGAATCCGGTGGGCCTCCGCTCATCCGGGAGAGCACGATGTCGACCGCTACGCCGTTGCCTGCGGGTCTGTGTCGGTGCCCGGGCTTAGGCTGACCACGTGTCGGTGCTGCCTCTGATCTTCACCGCTGGCTGGGCCAGTGGCATCAATGCGTACGCGGTGGTGTTCCTGCTCGGCCTGTTCGGGCGGATCGGCTGGACCGACGACGTGCCCGCCGGTTTGGAACGCACCGATGTGCTCGTCGCGGCGGGCGTGCTGTTCCTCATCGAAGCTGTCGCCGACAAGATCCCGTACCTGGATTCCTTCTGGGATGCGGTGCACACGGTCGTGCGTCCGGCCTCCGGTGCGGTGGTGTCGGCTCTGATTGCCGGACAAGACGATTCGCTGCCCACGCTGTTCGCCGCCGCCGTGGGCGGCACGACCGCGCTGGCCAGTCACATCGTCAAAGCCGGTACCCGGATGGCCATCAACACCTCACCGGAACCGGTCACCAATATCGCGATGAGTACCGCCGAGGACTTGAGCGTCGGCGGCATCATCACGCTCGCGGTGTTCTTCCCGGTCCTGGCGGCCGTCATCGCCGCGATCCTGCTGGCGATCGGGTTGTGGGTCGTGTACCTGTGCGCCAGCCGGATCCGCCGCTACCTGCGCCGAAGAAGAGAACGGCGCGAGACGCGGGCGGTCGACGCACTCGAGTAGATCACCGCACCTGCGGCGCCACCTTGGATCCGAGCAGATCGATGGTGTGCAGCACCTTCTCCGGCGGCAGTGTGCCCACGCTGGTGTGCAGCATGAACCGGTCCAGGCCGAGGGTGTCGCGGACGTCGGCGATCTTGGCGGCCACGTAGTCGGGGGTGCCGACGAACAACGACCCACTCTGGGAACGCAGCGCGTCGAACTGCTGGCGCGTCATCGGACCCCAACCACGCTCGCGTCCGATCACCGACATCGCCATCGCGTACGGCTCGTAGAAATCGGCGACCGCCTGCTCGTCGGTGTCGGCGATGTAGCCGTGCGCGTGCACCGCCACCGGCTGCTTCTCGTGCCCACCTTCGGCCAGCGCCCGGTGATACAGCTCCACCAGCGGCTTGAACCGCGCGGGCTGCCCGCCGATGATCGCGATCGCCAACGGCAGACCGAGCAGTCCGGCGCGGATGACCGATTCGGGGCTGCCGCCGACCGCGATCCACACCGGCAGCGGCCGGTCGTCGGTGCGCGGATAGACGGTGGCCTCGTGCAGCGGTGCGCGGAATCGGCCGGACCAGGTGACCGGCTCCTCCTCACGCAGCCGAAGCAGCAGGCCGAGTTTCTCCTCGAAGAGCGCGTCGTAGTCGCCCAGGTCGTAACCGAACAGCGGGAACGATTCGGTGAAAGACCCACGCCCGGCCATCAATTCGGCCCGCCCGTTCGACAGGCCGTCCAGGGTCGCGAAGTCCTGATACACGCGCACCGGGTCGTCGGAGCTGAGCACGGTCACCGCGCTGGTCAGCTGGATCCGTTCGGTGCGGGCCGCGGCCGCGGCCAGGACGACGGCGGGTGCGGAGGCGGCGAAATCCTGGCGGTGGTGCTCGCCGACGCCGTACACATCCAGGCCGGCGGCCTCGGTGGCCACGGCCTCGTCGACCACCTGACGCAGCCGCTCGGCCGCCGTCGGCGCGGGCCGATCGCTCGTGGGGTACCGCTCGGCGAAGGTGGTGAGCCCCAGTTCCATGTGAACCTCGTTTCCAGGTCGCGTTCTGTTCCCCAGTCTAAACGGACCGTGGTCCGATATCATTCCCGTTATGCTGGCCTCATGATCGAGGACCCCGCCGACGACCTGACGGTCACGCCACCGAAGCAGTGGGCGGTCGGTGTCCCCGCCGTGGTCAACGCGCTGAAGTACTCCCTGTCGCAGAGCACGCTGCCGCGCACCGCGCTCACCTTGCTGAACATCAATCAGACCGATGGTTTCGACTGTCCCGGTTGCGCGTGGCCGGAGCCGAAGCACCGGACCACCAACGAGTACTGCGAGAACGGCGCACGCCACATCGCCGACGAGTCGACCACGCGTCGCGTCACCGCCGATTTCTTCCGCGAGCATCCGATCGCCGAACTCGACACGATGTCGGACTACTGGCTCAACCAACAGGGCCGCCTCACCGAACCCATGGTCAAACGACCCGGCGCCACCCACTACGAACCCATCGGCTGGGACGACGCCCTCGACCTCGTCGCCACCACCCTGCGCGGCCTCGACTCGCCGGACGAAGCCGTGTTCTACACCTCGGGCAGACTCAGCAACGAGGCCGCGTTCCTGCTGCAACTGTTCGTGCGCGCCTACGGCACCAACAACCTGCCCGACTGCTCGAACATGTGCCACGAATCCAGCGGGTCGGCGCTCACCGAAACCCTCGGCGTGGGCAAGGGCAGCGTGTCGCTGGACGACATCTACCAGGCCGACCTGATCTTCGTCGTCGGCCAGAACCCCGGCACCAACCATCCGCGTATGCTCTCGGCGCTGGAGCAGACCAAACGCAACGGCGGCACCATCATCGCGGTCAACCCGCTGCCCGAGGCCGGGCTCATCCGGTTCAAGAATCCGCAGAAGCCGCGCGGCGTGCTCGGTCGCGGCACCGCCATCGCCGACCAGTTCCTCAAGATCCGCCCCGGCGGCGACCTCGCCCTGTTCCGCATGCTGAACCGGCTGCTGCTCGACGCCGAGGACGCCGCCCCCGGCACCGTGCTCGACCACGACTTCATCGCCGAGAACACCAGCGGTTTCGCCGAATTCGCGGAGCAGGCACGTGAAATCAGCTGGGACACCGCGCTCGCGGCCACCGGCCTCACGCGCGCGGAGATCGAGCAGGCGCACCAGCGCGTGCTGGCGAGCAAGAAGATCATCGTGTGCTGGGCGATGGGGCTTACCCAGCACAAACACGGCGTGCCGACCATCCGCGAGATCGTCGACTTCCTGTTGCTGCGCGGAAATATTGGCCGCCCCGGTGCGGGCGTATGCCCGGTGCGCGGGCACAGCAATGTCCAGGGCGACCGCACGATGGGCATCTGGGAACGGCCGCCGCAGGCGTTCCTCGACGCGCTGGAAAAGGAGTTCGCGTTCACTCCGCCCGCCGCGCACGGCCTGGATTCGGTCGACGCCATCCGCGCCATGCGCGACGGTAAGGCGAAGGTGTTCGTCGGTGTCGCAGGCAATTTCGTGCGCGCCACCCCCGACAGCGAGGTCACCGAGGCGGCATTGCGCCGCTGCGCGCTCACGGTGCAGATCTCCACCAAGCTCAATCGCTCGCACACGGTGTGCGGTGATACCGCGCTGATCCTGCCGACACTCGGCCGCAGCGACCGCGACATCCAGGCAGGCGGCGAACAGTTCGTCACCGTCGAGGACTCGATGAGTGAAGTGCACGCCTCGCGCGGGCGCCTCGACCCGGCCTCCCCGCACCTGCTCAGCGAGGTGGCCATCATCTCCCGGCTCGCGCGCCGCACGCTGGCAACCTCGGCGATTCCGTGGGAGGAGTTCGTTGCCGACTACGGGACCATCCGCGACCGCATCGCCCGGGTCGTGCCCGGTTTCGAGAACTTCAACGAGCGGGTGGCGCAGCCGGGTGGGTTGCGGTTGGTCAATCCGGTCAACGAGGGCGTCTTCCGAACCGCCACCGGCAAAGCGCGGTTCACCTGCAACGAGGTGACCTCGCTCGACGTGCCACCGGGTTACCTTGTGCTGCAATCACTTCGGTCCCACGACCAGTGGAACACCATTCCCTACGGCAGCGACGACCGCTATCGCGGCATCCACCACGCGCGCCGGGTGGTGCTGGTCAACCCCGACGACCTCGCCGAACGCGGACTGGCCGACGGCGACGCCGTCGACATCGTCAGCGTGTGGCACGACGGCAGTGAACGCCGCGCCGAGAAATTCGTCGTCGTCGCCTACCCGGCGAGCCGGGGTTCGGCGGCGGCCTACTACCCGGAGACCAATGTGCTGGTCCCGCTCGACAGCGTCGCCGACATCAGCAACACCCCGACCTCGAAGGGGATCGTCGTCCGCCTCGAACCCGTCACGACCGATCCCCAGGTCTGCTGAGAGGTCGCCAGGGAGCTCGTGTGGCAGCTCGGCTTTGCGCAATCAGGCACGTATGGGCCGCCAGCGGCTACAGCACCCTGATGGACCCGGTTGTTTGCTGTAGATGTGCTGTGCCACAATCGTTCGATCATGGTCCGCCACACCAGCTTCCGGTACCGACTCGACCCCACCGTCGAGCAGTCGGTAGTGCTCGCCCGCCACGCCGGAGCGGCCAGGTTTGCGTTCAATCGCAGCCTCGCCGCGGTGAAAGAAGCGCTCGCCCTCCGCAAGACCGATCCTGAACACCGGGTGCCCTGGTCGGGGTTCGACCTGATCAACGACTTCAACGCTTGGAAGAAGACCGAAGATGCGGGACGGGTCGTTGCCGTCGACTCGGGTGGGACCGCTCAGATAGTGGTGACCGGGTTGGTATGGCGAAACCAGTTGTGTCAGCAAGTATTCGAAGAAGCTGCTGTCGACTGCGGACGCGCGCTGGCGGCGTTCACCGATTCCCGCAGAGGCAAACGAGCGGGTCGGCGGGTCGGGTTTCCCCGGTTCAAGAAGAAGCACAAGACCACTCCCTCATTCCGGATCCGAAACAAGCACTCCAAGAATGGGCGGGCCGCGATCCGGGTCGGCGACAATGAGACTTCGTTCGGTGACGTTGCCGGGGATCGGTGCGATCAAGGTCCGGGCCGATATCCGACGCTTGCGGTGCATGCTCGCGAAGGGGCGGGCAAAGATCCTGTATGCCTCGGTCATCTTTCGGGCCCAGCGGTGGTAGATCAGCTTGACGTGCGAAGCGAGTGATCTGCACCACAAACACCACCACAAGCCGCGCAATCCCGGCGATCGGGGTGGCTGGGTAGGGATCGACCGCGGCTTGACCGTGCTTGCGGTGACAGCGACCGCCGAGGGTGCCGAGCTCGCACGGGTCGCCGTGCCTAAACCGCTGACAGCAGCCACCGGTACCCAACGTCGACTCGCGAAAGCGGTGTCACGCAAACTGCGCGGGTCGACCAAACACCGCCGAGCCGCCATGCGATTGGCGCGACATCATCACCGCGTCGGAAACATCCGTCGTCATTTCGCTCATGAGCTCACCAACGAGCTGGTCAAAAACCACGACCGGCTCGTCATCGAAGGCTTGAATGTGGCGGGAATGCTGGGCAACCACCATCTGGCTCGCGCGATCAGCGATGCTGGGTGGGCCGACCTCGCTCGGCTGTTGACGTACAAGCAACGATGGCGGGGCGGCGAGATCGCGGTCGCGGATCGATGGTTTCCGTCGAGTAAACGCTGCTGCGTCTGCACGAGGATCAACCCAGGTCTGCGGTTGGCTGATCGAGTTTTCGTGTGCGAATGCGGGCATCGTGGTGACCGGGACTACAACGCTGCGGTCAACCTCGCGCAATGGCCCACGATCGAGAAAGTCTTCTCACAATCCCCGGACCCCTGAGCAGGAGGCCGGGTTACCAAAGCTCGCTGACAGGTGGGCGCTGGCCGACACCCTCGCGGTGTTGGTGAAACCGACCTGGTCGACGCGAGAACCATCGCTCACTCCGCGGTTGTGGCGTGAAGTGACGGACGCCCGAGAAGGGCGGTGTCTGGATGCTGCAGAGTGTCGAGACACGCTGTAAGTACACTTCCGGTATGTCCGTGCGCACCCGTCAGCCACTCGTCCCCGGCACCCAGTCGCCGATCCGGGATGTCCCGCGTTCCATCGAGCGCCCCGAATACGTGTGGAAACCGACGGTCAACGAGGGCAAAGAGCCCTGGGTGCAGACGGCCGAGACCATCGAGAAGATGCGCATCGCGGGCAAGATCGCCGCCCAGGCACTCGAGGAGGCGGGTAAGGCGGTGGCGCCCGGCGTCACCACCGACGAACTCGACCGCATCGCCCACGAATACATGTGCGACCACGGCGCCTACCCCTCCACGCTGGGCTACAAGGGTTTCCCCAAGTCGTGCTGCACCTCGCTCAACGAGGTGATCTGCCACGGCATCCCCGACTCCACCGTGATCGAGGACGGTGACATCGTCAATATCGACGTCACCGCCTACATCCACGGCGTGCACGGCGACACCAACAAGACCTACCTCGCCGGCGATGTCGACGAGGAGGTGCGCCTGCTGGTCGAGCGCACCGAGGAGGCGACCAACCGGGCCATCAAGGCGGTCAAGCCGGGCCGCGCGCTCAATGTCATCGGCCGCGTCATCGAGGCCTACGCCAACCGCTTCGGCTACGGCGTTGTCCGCGACTTCACCGGTCACGGGGTCGGCCCCACCTTCCACAGCGGCCTGGTGATCCTGCATTACGACCAGCCCGACATCGACTCGGTCATCGAACCGGGCATGACCTTCACCATCGAGCCGATGATCAACCTCGGCGGCATCGACTACGACATCTGGGACGACGGCTGGACCGTGGTCACCAAGGACCGCAAGTGGACCGCGCAGTTCGAGCACACCCTGGTGGTCACCGAGACGGGCGCGGAAATCCTGACCCTGCCGTGAGCGGTGTGCTGCGCGGGGCACTGCTGATCGCCGGGACCACCTCCGACGCGGGCAAAAGCGTTGTGGTGGCGGGGATCTGCCGGATGCTGGCGCGGCGCGGGGTGCGGGTCGCGCCGTTCAAGGCGCAGAACATGTCGAACAATTCCGTCGTCACGCTCGACGGTGGGGAGATCGGGCGCGCCCAGGCTCTGCAGGCGCGCGCCTGTGGGCTCGAGCCGAGCGTGCGGTTCAACCCGGTGCTGTTGAAGCCCGGAAGTGATCGCCGTTCCCAATTGGTGGTGCGTGGGAAGGCGATCGGAACCGTCGGCGCGCGAGACTATTTCACGCGTCGTCAGCAGTTGCGTGAAGTGGTGGCGGACGAACTCGCCTCGCTGCGTGCGGAATTCGATGTGGTGATCTGTGAGGGCGCCGGGTCTCCTGCCGAGATCAACCTGCGCGCGACCGATCTGGCGAACATGGGGCTGGCGCGCGCGGCGGACCTCCCGGTTCTCGTCGTCGGCGATATCGACCGGGGTGGGGTGCTCGCCCATTTGTTCGGCACCGTCGCCGTCCTGGAACCCGAAGACCAGCAGCTCGTTTCGGGGTTCATCGTCAACAAGTTCCGCGGTGATGTGTCCCTGCTCCAACCCGGCCTCGACCAGCTCACGGCCCTCACCGGCCGCCCCACCCTCGGCGTCCTGCCCTTCGCCGAGGACCTCTGGCTCGACGCCGAAGACTCCCTCGGCACCATCGCGGGCACCCCCGTCGGCCGCCCCGCCCCGCCCCACGGCACCGACTGGCTCACCGTCGCCGCCATCCGCCTGCCCCGCATCTCCAACTCCACCGACATCGAAGCCCTGGCCTGCGAACCCGGCGTCTCGGTCCACTGGGCCGACAGTCCTCACCAACTGACCAACGCCGACCTCGTGGTGGTCCCCGGTTCCAAATCCACCGTCTCTGATCTGGAGTGGTTGCGAGCCAAGGGAATCGACGCGGCACTGCGCACACGTGCCGCCACCGGACGCCCCATCCTCGGCATCTGCGGCGGCTACCAAATGCTCGGCCGTCGCATCGTCGACGGGGTGGAATACGCGGGCGGAGACCGCCTCCTGTCGCCCACGGCTGCTGTTCCCGAGCGCGGCGCCGCCCCGGGAGGTGCGTCTGCAGGCGAGGGGATCCCGTCCGGGAGTCCATGGGTGGGCGACGGCCTCGGGCTGTTCGACTTGGACATCGAGTTCGCGGAGCCGAAGATCGCACAGCAGGTAGCCGGGACTGCCGTAGGCATCCCTGTCCACGGCTACGAGATCCACCACGGCCGGGTGCGACGCAGCGGCGATCCCACCTGGCTCACTATCGACGGCGCTCCGGAAGGCAGTGCGCGAGAATCGATCTGGGGCACGCATGTGCACGGCGTGCTCGAGTCCGACGAGTTCCGCCGCGCCTGGCTGACCGAAGTCGCCACTCGAGCGGGACGTACCGGCTTCACCGTCGCCCCCGACACGTCCGTCGCCGCCGTGCGGGAAGCCCAGCTCGACCTACTCGCCGACCTGATCGAGAAGCATGTCGACATCCCCGCCCTGGAAGAACTGATAGCGCGCGGCGCGAACGACCTCCCGATCATCCGAAGTGGAATCCTCGACGTACCCGGCGAGTAAAAGCGTTCACGCCGTGGGCTCGGCGGTGGTGCTGCCCGGTTTCGGTCGGCCACGGCTGAGCACGTACGCGGCGAAGCCGAACACGAGGGCCGGGGCGCCGAGTACGACGACGCCGAAGATCCAGATGTAGTCCTTGGCGGCGGCGGCGGCCGTGGTGTAGGCCTGGGTGTCTTTGCCGATGTCGATGAGAACCATTCGGGCGTCGACTGTTTCCCCTGCGGTGACGTCGAAGAGGCGGACCGTTCGCCCGTCCTCGAGGGTCGTTCCGATGCCCGCGTGGCCGCTGCTCATGCCCGAGGTGGAGCTTTCCTCGATCCGGACGGTGACCTTTTCACCGAAGCCGGCGAGGTAGGCGGTGGCGTTGAACAAATACACGACCCCCGTCAGCGCCCCCGCTCCGAAGACGACGGCGCCGACCGCGCACAGCACAGCCTGAATGATCCTTTTCACATGCCCCCCATTGTCGATAGAACTCGATGGCCATCCTATGGCGAGTGGCACGGCTGTGCCTCAGGTCGCGAGGCCGCGCGGGTGTGGGACCGCTCTCGTCCTCACCGGAAGGGGACTCCTCTTGTGACAGGTTTGGCAATTCGGCGGTTCCCGGCAGTGAAAGCCCAGTACACGGGCATCGGCCGGTCGGAGCACCGGGGCCGAACGACAGGTGGTGTTCAGGGTGGGCGTGTACCGTAAACCGGCATGAAATCTCGGCAGATCACGGTCGGTGACCAGGCCTGGACAGTGCGGGTCGACGGGCCCTCCTCGCGGCACAATGTGCTGCTGCTTCCTGATGCGGACGACCCTGCTGACGTGTTCGACAAGGTGTGCGCGCGGCTGCACGAATCCGATCTGCAGACCGTCGTCGTGGAATCTGTCGAAGGCCTCGAGCCGGCGGGGGTGCACGCCATTCTCGACGAACTCGAACTGCCCTATGTGAACGTGGCCGGACGCGGTGCGGGGGCGGCGCTCGCGTGGCGGGTGTGCGCGGGCCGCTTCGGCCGGTTCATGAGTCTCGTCGTCGCCGACCACGGCCACCCCGCCGTGCCGGGAGCCGACGGCACGATCCCCGACCCGGCCTGTCCGCCACTCGAACTCCCGGTGACGATGATGGTCACCAAGGGCCTCCCGCGCGCCACCGCGGACGCCTCCGGCCGCTTCGTCTACGGCGAATTCCGTGTCGTCCCTTTGGAAGTCGACAACATCGCCACCGAAGCGGGCCACGAACTCGCCACCGAGATCGTCCTGCGCACCAGCCTCTGGTGAATCGAGATCACCACGCTCCGGTGGCGTTCGGCTCTCGGGCGTTACTTACCCGAGAGCGTGGTGATCAAACGTCCAGGATCAGGACTTGCGGTAGGCGGCGAGCCAGTCGAGCCAGCTGTCGGTCTCGGCGAAGGCGACGGCGCGGACGGCCTCCGAGGACAGGAACACGTCGTGGCGGGCGCCGTCGATGGGCACGATGGTGGTGCGTTCGCCCAGGCAGCCGGCCCAGCGCTGGATCTGCTTGACGTCGAGCACGGCATCGGCCACGTCGACGGCGGCACTGTGCTGTCGCGCGAACTTGGTGACCCGCGAACGCAGGATCAGCGCGGGCACCCCGATGGTGAGCCCCTGCTGCAGCCGCGCCTGGCCCTGCCGGATCGCCCGCAACCAGCCCAGACGCACCGGTTCGCCGGTCAACGGCTTCCAGTCCAGGTTGTAGTCCCATTCACCCGAGCGGGTGTGGTGCAGGCTGTCGCCGTAGGCGGTGCTCACACCCATGCCCGGGATCTGCGCGAACGCCCGGAACCGGCCGACGGCGTTGATGATGGGCGTGCCGACGGTGCGGTAGTACGACGGTCCCTGCAGGTCGAACCAGGGGCTGTTGAGCACTACACCGGCCACACCCGCCGCCGCGCTGCCACCGGCGGCTTCGAGCCGGTCGAGCCACAGCGGCACGATGAGGCCACCGGTCGAATGCGCCACGACCAGCACGTCGTTGCCGGTCTCCTCGCGGGCGATCCGCAGCGCCTCGCTGAGTTCCGCGTCGTAGAGCGCCAGGTCGCTGACGTAGTGCGCGCTCTGCCCTTCGCGCCGCGAGCGTCCGCATTTGCGCAGGTCGAGCGCGTAGAAGCGGTGGCCGCGCGCGGCGAAATGCTCGGCCAGGTGCTCCTGGAAGAAGTAGTCGGTGAAGCCGTGCACGTAGAGCACGGTCGGCTCGTGTGCCGGGGCGGCGGCGTCGGGCAGGTAGCGAACCAGGGTGGCGACGATCTCGCCCTCGCCGTCGGGGTCGGTCCCGAGCGGCAGGGTTCGCTGCTGGTACGCCGTGCCGAGGATGTCGGCCTGCCACTGCTCGTCGGTCCGGTCGGCGATCCCTTGCGTTTCGTTCGTCACACCCGCCAATCTATCGCGGGGTCACGGCGACGTGCAGGGTTGGTTTACATCACATTCGGCAGGTCGGGTGCAGTGAGGCGATCTGCTGAGGTGCACAATTGAGTTCAGGTGAACGACGGGTAACCTACCCCCGGCGATTCACTGCGAGTCGCATCAACACTGCCAAGCGCCCGCGCCAAGCGAACTCACCCGCCGGTGGTTAGCTGAGAAGGACAAGGAAGTCGATCTACCCGTGCCGAACGCTGCGAAGATTGAAAAGACCGATGTAGTTCTCATCGGCGCAGGCATCATGAGTGCCACGCTGGGCGCGCTGCTGCGGCAGCTGCAGCCGGACTGGACGGTTTCGGTGTTCGAACGGCTCGACGCCGCCGCCGCCGAGAGCAGCGACCCGTGGAACAACGCGGGTACCGGTCACTCGGCGCTGTGCGAGCTGAACTACAGCCCGCAGAACGCCGACGGCTCGGTCGATGTCAGCAAGGCGATCGACATCAACGAACGCTTCCAGGTCTCGCGTCAGTTCTGGGCTTCCGCGGTCGACGCGGGCGTCCTCGGCGACCCGTCGCGCTTCATCAACCCCATCCCGCACGTCAGCTTCGTGCACGGTGCCGACAACGTCGAGTACCTGCGTAAGCGCTACGAGGCGCTGGCGCCGCACCCGCTGTTCCGCGGCATGGAGTTCATCGACAGCCCCGACGAGTTCGCCAAGCGGCTGCCGCTGATGGCCAAGGGCCGTGACTTCTCCGACCCCATCGCGCTGAACTGGACCGACGGCGGCACCGATATCGACTTCGGCGCGCTCACCAAGCAACTGCTGGCCTACGTCGGCTACTCCGGCGGCGAGATCGCCTTCGGTACCGAGGTCCGCGACCTCGACAAGCAGTCCGACGGCTCCTGGAACGTCACCGTGCGCAACCTGCGCACCTACCGGTCGCGCACGATCAACGCGAAGTTCGTGTTCGTCGGCGCCGGTGGTGGCGCGCTGCCGCTGCTGCAGAAGTCGGGTATCAAGGAGGCCAAGGGCTTCGGCGGGTTCCCGATCAGCGGCCAGTTCCTGCGCTCGACCAACCCTGATCTGATCGCCGCGCACGAGGCCAAGGTGTACGGCAAGGCCGCCGTCGGCGCGCCGCCGATGTCGGTGCCGCACTTGGACACTCGCGTCATCAACGGTAAGAAGGGCCTGCTGTTCGGCCCCTACGCCGGCTGGACCCCCAAGTTCCTCAAGGACGGCTCCAACGCCGACCTGTTCAAGTCGATCAAGCCGAACAACATCGGTTCGCTCGTCGGCGTGGGCCTCACCGAGATGGGTCTCACCAAGTACCTGATCAGCGAGCTGCTGAAGTCGCAGAACGGCAAGGTCGGTGTGCTCGAGGAGTTCCTGCCGCGGGCCGACGGCCGCGACTGGGAGCTCATCACCGCCGGTCAGCGCGTGCAGGTGATCCGGCGCAAGGGTGCCGGTGGCGTGCTCGAGTTCGGCACCGCGGTCATCTCCGCTCAGGACGGCAGCATCGCCGGTCTGCTCGGTGCCTCGCCCGGCGCGTCGACCTGTGTCACCGCGATGCTCGATGTGATGCAGCGTTGCTTCCCGCGTGAATACGCCGACTGGACCCCGCAGCTGCAGCAGATGATCCCCTCGCTCGGCCAGAAGCTGTCGGAGAACCAGGCCCTGTTCCAGGAAGTGTGGGACTGGACCAACAAGACGCTCAAGCTCGACGAGGTCAGCGCCACCACCCAGGAAGACGCGCTCGGCTTCGCCCAGGTGCGATAGCCCGCCGTGCCGGTCGTGCTGAAACGGTCGTGGGCGGCGGACCTCGACTCCGCCACCCTGTACCGGCTGCTGACATTGCGCGTCGACGTGTTCGTGGTGGAGCAGGAATGCGCCTACCCCGAACTGGACGGGCGTGACCTGCTTCCCGGTACGCGGCATCTGTGGATCGATGACGACGGCGAGATCGCCGCGACCCTGCGCCTGCTCGAGGAACCGGACGGGTTCCGTATCGGCCGCGTCTGCGTCGCGGCGGATGCTCGCAAGCGCGGCTACACGACCCGGCTGATGCAGGCCGCGCTGGCCGAAACCGGTTCGGCGACAGTGCGATTGGATGCCCAATCACATCTGGTCGACATGTACGCCAAGTTCGGCTTCACCGTCGACGGACCGGAATACGACGACGACGGCATCATGCACGTCCCGATGCGTCGCGGCTGACGTCGCGGCGCCGCCGACCCGGTCCCACCGGATCGCCGAGGCCGCGCATGCCGAGTTGCGCTGCCCGGTCTCGCCGCACCGCTGTGGGCGGACCAGTTAGCGCATTGTCGGCCCCTAGCCCCCGCCATCTCCTCCCGGTCCCCGTTGCGGGAGGTTGGCCGTTGCGGCGAGTCGTCGGCCGGTGACGCCCGGGGGTCGGGGGCGAACGGGGCGCGCATACAGTGGGGGCGTGCCTGGTTTTGCTGATGTTGCCGCTGGTCCGCACACCGCTGCGCGGGGAGTGGGTGAGGCGGGGTTCCCGTTCTCCGCTGTGGTGGGGCAGGAGCGGTTGCAGCTGGCGTTGATCTTGTCCGCGGTGCACCCGGGAATCGGCGGGGTGCTGGTGCGTGGCGAGAAGGGCACCGCGAAGTCGACCGTGGTGCGCGCGCTCGCGCAGTTGCTGCCGCCGGTGGTCGACGAGACCGGTGCGCGGCCGGCCCGGCTGGTCGAGTTGCCCGTCGGCGCCACCGAGGACCGCGTGGTCGGTTCGCTGGATCTCGAGCGGGTGCTGCGCGACGGGGAGCAGGCGTTCCGTCCCGGCCTGCTGGCCGCGGCCCATCACGGCGTGCTCTACGTCGACGAAGTCAACCTGCTGCACGACCACCTGGTCGACGTGCTGCTCGATGCCGCCGCCATGGGCCGCGTGCACGTGGAACGCGACGGGGTGTCGCATTCGCATCCGGCGCGGTTCGTGCTCGTCGGCACCATGAATCCCGAAGAGGGAGAACTGCGCCCGCAGTTGCTCGACCGGTTCGGCCTCACCGTCGACGTGGCGGCCTCGCGTGACGTGTCGACCCGGATGGCCGTCGTGCGCCGCCGCCTCGACTACGAAGCCGACCCCGCCGCCTTCGCCGCCCGCTACGCCGGCGCGGATCAGATTGTCGCCGAACGCATTCTGACCGCGCGCGACCGGTTGCCCGATGTCGTGCTCGACAATGCCGAGCTGCGCCGGATCGCGGCGCTGTGTGCGGCGTTCGATGTCGACGGGATGCGCGCGGACCTGGTCGTCGCCCGGACCGCGACCGCGCACGCGGCTTGGCGTGGCCGCGACCGGGTCACCGAGGACGATGTGCGGATCGCCGCCGAACTGGCCCTGCCGCATCGGCGGCGGCGCGATCCGTTCGACGAGCCGGGGATCAGTGAGGAACAGCTCGACGAGGCGATGCGGGCGGCGGCCGATGAGGTCGAAAACGCTTCCGGCGACGACGAATTCGACGGGTCGAGTGACCAGGCACTCGACGGGGAGAGTCCGGACGGCCGCAGCGACGAGCAGGCCGACGATGGTCGCGCGAGTGGCGAGTCGGATGCCTATCCGGGCAGCGCCGTCGGCGACGATTCCGAGGATCGGCTAGGGAGTGACAACGACCCGCGCGAGGGCGGCCTTGACGACAGCGACGGCCCGGATGACGACGGCCCGGACGGTGGGCCGAGCGGCCCGAACGACAGCGGTCCGGACGGTGGACCCGGTGGTGGCCCGAACGGCAACCGCCCCAACGGTGCCGGTTCGAACAGCAATGGCTCCGATGACAAGGGTTCTCGGCCGTCCGCCGAAAGCCTTTCCGGCACACCCGGTTCCACTTCCAAGCCTGCCCCCCGCTGGGAAGTCCCCGGTGTCGGTGAAGGCGCCCCCGGCCGCCGCTCCCGTGCCCAGACCCGCACCGGTCGCATGGTTCGCCCACACACCGACACCTCCACCGGTCTGCACCTGCTCGGCACCGTCTTCGCCGCCGCACCGAAACAGGTCGAGCGCGGCCGGTTCGCCGGACCGCTCGCCCTGGCGATCGAAGACCTGCGTGGCGCGTATCGCGAAGGGCGCGAAGGCAATCTGGTGGTCTTCGTCGTCGACACCTCCGGGTCGATGGCCGCCCGCGACCGGCTCACCGCCGTCACCGGCGCCGTCGTCACCCTGCTGCGCGACGCCTACCAGCGCCGCGACAAGGTGGCGGTGATCAGCGTGCGCGGCAGCGAGGCCGAGCTGGTCCTGCCGCCGACCTCCTCGGTCGACATCGCCGTACGCCGCCTGGCCGGCCTGCGCACCGGCGGGAAGACACCTCTCGCGGCCGGTTTGCTGAAGGCCCGCGAGGTTATCGCCCGCGAACACGTGCGCGACCCTCGCCGCCGCCCGATGCTCGTCCTGCTCACCGACGGCCGCGCCACCGGCGGCACCGACCCCCTCCCGCGCGCCCGCACCGCCGCCCGCATCCTCGCGGGCGAAGGCCACACCACGATGGTCATCGACTGCGAACGCGGCATGATCCGCCTCGGCCTGGCCGCCGAACTGGCCCGCGACCTGCGTGCCCGCTACCTGCGCCTCGACGAACTGACCGGCGAATCCGTCGCGGATGTGGTTCGTGCGTCCGGCTACCCGACGAACCGCGCGGCCTGAGCCTCAACCGAGCGTGAAGAGAAGGAGATTGCTGTGCCCAAGGGTGTTCCCGAGGTCGTCCCCGCGGACGGGCTGACCACGCGGCAGCGACGTAATCAACCCGTGCTCGCCGTGCACACCGGGCCGGGCAAGGGAAAGTCGACGGCGGCGTTCGGGATGGCGTTGCGGGCCTGGAATCAGGGTTTCGACGTGGCCGTGTTCCAGTTCGTGAAGAGCGCGAAGTGGAAGGTCGGCGAGGAAGCGGCGTTTCGGACCCTCGGCACCCTGCACGAGGAGACCGGCGCGGGCGGCGCGGTGGAGTGGCACAAGATGGGGGAGGGGTGGTCGTGGACCCGCAAACACGGGACCGAGGAAGACCACGCCGCCGCCGCACTCGCGGGCTGGCAGGAGATCGCACGGCGGCTCGCCGCCGAGCAGCACCGCTTCTACGTGCTCGACGAGTTCACCTACCCCTTGAAGTGGGGCTGGGTCGATATCGACGAGGTCGTCGAGACACTCACCAACCGGCCGGGTAACCAGCACGTCGTCATCACCGGACGCGACGCACCGCAGGCGCTCATCGATGTCGCCGACCTGGTCACCGAGATGACCAAGGTGAAGCACCCGATGGACGCGGGCCGCAAGGGTCAGCGCGGTATCGAATGGTGACTGGCTCCACAGCCGTGCGGAATCCAATGGTGACCGACCCGGCAGCTCTGGTAGATCGAACGGTGGCCGGGCCGCCAGCCGTGGCGGATCGAACAGCGGGCGGCATGGCGGCTGTGGTGGATCGAATGGTGGCTGGCTCGGTGGCTGTGGTGGATCGAATGGCAGCTGGCCCGGCGGCTGTGGGGGAACGAATGGTCGTTGGCTCGGCAGCCGTTGTGGAACGAACGGGGAGTGGAACGACGGTCGTGTGGGAGCGGCGACCGTGAGCGCGCCGGCGATCGTTATCGCGGCCCCGGCGTCGGGTAGCGGCAAGACGACGCTGGCCACCGGGCTCATCGGCGCGTTGCGGCGGGCTGGGCACCAGGTGGCGCCGTTCAAGGTCGGCCCGGACTACATCGACCCCGGGTATCACGGGCTCGCCGCGGGGCGCCCCGGCCGGAACCTCGATCCTGTTCTGGTAGGCGAGGATCGGGTGGTCCCGCTGTACCGCCACGGGGCGCAGGGGTGCGATATCGCGGTGGTCGAGGGCGTGATGGGCCTGTTCGACGGTCGTATCGACGAGCATCGGACGGAGGCGGTGGCCGAGGGTTCCACCGCGCAGGTGGCGAGCCTGCTCGGCGCACCGGTCGTACTGGTCGTCGACGCGCGCGGGCATTCGCAGAGTCTGGCCGCCCTGCTCCACGGATTCGCCACCTTCGACTCCTCGGTCCGTCTCGGTGGAGTGATCCTCAACCGCGTCGGCAGCGAACGCCACGAACAGGTCCTGCGCTCGGCGTGTGACCGCGTGGGCATCCCCGTCCTCGGCGTGCTACCCCGGATGACCGAATTGGAAGTCCCCTCACGCCATCTCGGCCTCATCCCCGCCGTCGAACACGGGACCGCCGCCACCCGCGCGGTCGACGCGATGACCACCCTGGTCGCCGCCCACGTCGACCTCCCGGCGATCGTCACCCTGGCCGGTGGATCAGTACAGGGCCCCGCCTGGGATCCGCTGACCGAACTGGCCGCCGACCGAGCCATACTGCCCGATCGAGAGCAGTCGTCGGGCGAGCTCGGCCGGTCGGCCGCTACCGCGCGAACTCCACACGATCCCGCCCCGGCGACATCGTCCGAGCGATCCCTACTGCCGACCACCACGATCACGGACGCGACCGCCGGCCACCGCCGCACCCGGATCGGGGGGCCGGTGATCGCGATAGCCGGCGGCGCTGCCTTCACCTTCGGCTACGCCGAGCACCGAGAGTTGCTCCTGGCAGCGGGTGCGCAGGTCGTGGTCTTCGATCCACTGACCGACGAATTGCCCGAGGACACAGCCGGTTTGGTGCTTCCGGGTGGCTTTCCCGAGGAGCACGCCGCGCAACTCTCGGCGAACGTACGCCTACGCAGCGCGATCGCCGACGGCGCCACCCACGGCCTCCCGATCCACGCGGAATGCGCCGGACTCCTCTACCTCACCCGCGCCCTCGACGGGCATCCCATGGCAGGCGTGATCGACGCCGACGCCGAATTCGGCCCTCGCCTCACCCTCGGTTACCGCGACGCCGTCGCCCTGCACGATTCGGTGCTGTGGCAGGCGGGTTCCCGAGTACGCGGCCACGAATTCCACCGCACCCGCCTGACCAAGGCGGGCACGGCGAACTCCGCATGGGGCTGGCGCACAACACAGTCCGTCTCCGAAGGTGCGGTGGTGGGCCAGGTCCATGCCTCCTACCTGCACACCCACCCTGCCGGTAATCCTGACGCCATCCGCCGATTCGTCGCCGCCGCAACGGGATTCGAATCTCGATGACGGGTCGTCGGTGACGGACGGTAGGGGGTCGCCGGACCGAGTCACGGTCGGCATCGGTCTGCGCCCCGGCACCACATCGGATCGCATCGTGCGAGCCGTCGAAGAGGTTGTCGGGCAGTACCGCATCGCCTGCCTGGCGACGCTCGACACCCGAGCCGCCGAGCCGGAAGTGCGGGCGGCCGCCGCGATACTCGGAGTCGCGCTGTTCGGATTCACCGCCGAGGAATTGTCCGCGGTCGAGGTTGCGCACAGCTCGCCACGCACCGAATCCGCGGTCGGTACTCCCAGCGTCGCGGAGGCCGCCGCACTACTCGCGGGGAATGGCGAATCAGTGTGCGGTCGAACAATTGTCGACGGAATCGTCGTGGCAGTGGCGTACGCCGACCCGATTTAATTCGCTGGGCAAGATCGGCCGCGCACAGTAACGTCTGTTCCAGCAGTCGTACGGCGGGCCGGCACTGATCGGTTACCTTTCATCCAAGCGGTCGCAGGTTCGAATCCTGTCCGCCACCGCGCGGTGGCGGTAGCTCAGCCTGGTAGAGCACTCGGCGCGTCCGGTCGGGACACACACGCCCGCCGTGCGATTGCGACGGAGTAGGGCGGGCCGGATTCGGTCGGTTATCTGGTGACCTCTCAAGTCGGGCGGGTTCGAACCCCGCGTCGGAAAGCAATTTCCGTCTCCGGCCGAAACACCACGCCTGCCCCACTCCGCATACATGCCCCGTCGGGTCCGGGGCCGAATATCGACGCCCACGGGCGTATCGGAGGGGAACAATGAATATTCTGTCGCGGTTCAACCGCCGCAGCACACCGCAGTCCGCACCGGCCGACAATCGTCAGGTCGTGAACAACGCCGGTGGCTACGTTTTCGAGATCACGCCGCAGGCGCGGGTGCGCCGCTTCCTCACGCTCGGCACCGAATCGGGAACGTACTACGTGAGCCCCGCCGCGCTGACCGCCGACAACGCCGAGTTCCTCGTCGAGTACGCGGCCGAGCACACCGCCGACCTGGTGCGCGAGATCGTGGAGATCTCCACCTCCGGTCGTGCGCCGCGGCAGAATCCCGCGCTCTTCGCGCTGGCCGCCGCCGCATCGGTCGGCGATGTCGACGGCCGTCGTGCCGCGCTGGCCGCGTTGCCGCAGGTCGCGCGGACCGGTACTCACCTGTTTCTGTTCGCCGGGTACATCGAGCAGTTCCGCGGCTGGGGTCGCGGGCTGCGCCGGGCAGTCGCGAACTGGTACCTGGACAAGCCGGTCGACGCGCTCGCCTTCCAGGCGGTCAAGTACCGGCAGCGTGAAGGCTGGACGCACCGCGACCTGCTTCGCCTGTCACACCCGGCGGCCACCGACGACGAACGACGCAGGCTGTTCGACTGGATCTGCGGTCGCGCAACGGAACTCGACGGCTTGGCCGTGGTCGAGGGCTTCCAGCGTGCGCAGACCGCCCCGGCCGATCGGGTGCCCGCGCTGGTTCGTGAGTACCGGCTCGGCTGGGAGATGCTGCCCGATGCCGCGCTGAACACACCCGAGGTGTGGGAGGCGCTGCTGGACAACGGTATTCCGCAGACGGCACTGCTGCGTCAGCTCCCGCGTCTCACCCGGCTCGGCCTGCTGGACCCGCTCGGATCGCGGACGGCCGCGATCTGCGCCCAGCTCACCGAGCCGGCGCGGTTGCGCGCGGCCCGGGTGCACCCCGTCTCGGTGCTGATCGCTCTGCGTACCTACGCTTCCGGGCGTTCGGCACGCGGTTCGGGCAGCTGGACGCCGACGGCTCCGGTGGTCGACGCACTCGATGCCGCGTTCTACGCGGCGTTCGAGTTGGTGAACCCGACCGGTCTGCGGCACCTGCTCGCGCTCGACGTGTCCGGCTCGATGACCGCCCGGATCGGTGGTCTGCCGCTGTCGGCACGCGAGGCTTCGGCCGCGCTCGCCCTGGTCACCGCCCGCACCGAACCCCGGCACCAGATCGTCGGGTTCACCAGTGGCGGTAAGGGGTGGTCGCAGTCGAACGCGCTGTCGGAGCTGGCGATCTCACCGCGTCAGCGCCTGGACGACGCCGTTCGCGCGGTGTCGGGACTGCCGTTCGGCGGAACCGACTGCGCGCTGCCGATCCTGCACGCGCTGGACAAGGGCATCGAGGTCGACGTGTTCTCGGTTTACACCGACAACGAGACATGGGCGGGTTCGATGCACCCGCACCAGGCGCTGGCCCGGTACCGCCGCGAGGTGAACCCGCGAGCCAAGCTGGTGGTGGTCGGTATGACCGCGACGAACTTCAGCATCGCCGATCCCGACGACGCGGGCATGCTCGATGTCGCCGGTTTCGACGCGGCCGTGCCGTCGCTGCTGGCCGACTTCGCCACGGCCGCATAGAAGTTCACACAGCACAGAAAACGGAGCCGCCGCGACCTCGTTGTCGCGGCGGCACCTTTTCTTCTCGCGCGGAAGTTCCTCACCCTCAGGGGGCGACCGAGGACCAATCGGCGAAACCGGTGGGGTCGTGGCGGCCCATGGAGGCGTGTTCGAACAGGCCCCAGCCCTCGGCGTCGCCACAGCGGGCGTGGCCGATGTGGTCGATCACGCCGTAGGGGACGCGAGCTCGGATGGCGGGATCGGTGAGGTCGTAGGTGCTCGACAGCGACCAGTCCTCACCCATCCAGCGGCCGTGGGTCCAGTCGGGGTCGGCGCCGTAGCCGCAGCCCACGTGCAGGGCGATGCCGGGGCGGGACTCGATCTCGACCTCGAGGGGCTTGCCGTCGGGGGTCGTCATGTCGAGGCGGACCGAGCGCGGGTGGCGGGTGCCGGGCTCGTAGACCCAGGTCATGCGCGGCCAGCCGAGTTGTTCCTTGCGGCCGTCGTTCCAGATGCGCACCGCGTTGTTGAGGGTGCGGGTGCCGTCGGGTTCCTCCTGCACGATCACCACGATGGCGAAATCGGGGAACCGCAGCGGCGCGTACAACCACCAGAAACCACCCATGCCCGTCGGCCTGCCCGCCGGGTCGGGTTCGCCGGAGGGACGGATGCCCCAGGAGCGGTCGCGGCTGCCGGTCCACACCGCCGGGTCGACGGAGTAGTCGCGCCCGTGCACCGCGAGAGTGCCCTCCCACGAACCCAATTGGGCGAAACGCGAGGCCTCGATGATGGGCCGCGTGCCGGACAGGATCAGGTGCGGTTGTTCCTGCACGGCCGGCTGCGCCCCGGTCCAGGTGAGGTCGAAACCGAGATCGTCGTGTTCGCACACCACGCGCAACTTCTGCAGCGGCTCGATCACCTCGATGCGGTAACCGCCGACGCGGGTGTCGAGATCACGCGAGGTGAGCGCGTCGGAGAACCGCACACTGTGCTGGGTGTCGCCCTGGCGTGCGCACGCGAACGCGTCGACCACACCCAGGTTCGGGTACACGCCGAACCCGGTGATGAGCATGGTGTCACCGGCGGGGTCGAAGGCGTTGAAGTAGTAGCGGTCGTAGAAATTCCGGTCGCTGGTCGCCACCCGGGCCAGCGACAGCGGCGTCTGATGGACCGGGTATTCGTCCAGGGGGACGGGCATGATCGCGTTCATCGTCAGTCCCATTCGTAGGTGCCGTCGAGCAGCGCTTCGAGTCCGCGCCGGTGCATGATGTAGTCGTCGCGTTCGTCGGGCACGGTGTCCTCGCCGAAATGGATCATCCGCCGCTTGATCCGCGCCATCACGATGGCGTGGCGCAGCGCCGCGTACACGATGTAGAAGTCCAGGTCGGTGACGGTGTGGCCGGTGAGCTTCTCGTACTCGGCGACCACGTCGTCGCGGCGCAGGAAGTCGGCGAGGCCGGGCTGGTCGAACCGGGTGGCGATGTCCTGGAAGAACCGGTGGATGAAGATCAGCCACCCCAGGTCGAGCTCGCGGGGGCCAAGAGTGGCCATCTCCCAGTCCAGCACCGCGGCCGGGGTGAAGCCGTCGAACAGGATGTTGCCGGGGCGCGCGTCACCCCAGTTGAGCACCTCGGCGCCGGTCTCGGCGGGCCAGTTCGCCTCCAGCCAGTCGAAGGCACGCTCGATGAGCGGGATCTCGACACCGTCGTCGGCCAGCGCCCACCGGTACCAGGCGCGCTGAGCCTCGAAATGCCTGCGCAGCGCGGACCCTTCGCCGTCGAGCGCCGGAAAGCACTGTGCGGCATCGTCGATCGCGTGCACCTGGGCGATCACCTTGACGGTCTCGGCGGTGATACCGGCGCGTTCGGCGGGGGTGGCGTCGAAAACCCAGCCGAAGAACACGTACGGCGGATTGTCGGCGACCACCTGGCCATCGATCTTGTCCATGACGAAAAACGGAGTACCGAACAGTGATTCGTCGGTCTCGAGCCAGCGCAGGGCGGGCACGGGAACCTCCGACGCCGCCGCGACACCCGACATCACCTGGTACTGCAACGGCAGGTCATAGGACTGGAACACCGGAAACGACGAGTCCTCGGGCGCCATCCGCGCGACGAACGAACCGCTCTCGGCGACCCCGTTCACCGACCATTCGGCATCGAACAGAACCGTGGTGCTCGACATGCCGCCGGTGGCGGGCTTGCTGAGGTTGCCGATCGTCGGCGGGGCGTCGGCGCCGACCTTGCCCGACAGCCACCCCGAGAGCCGCTCGCCGAATGCGTCGAGATCGAGCTCGGTGACGGTCAGCGACTGCTGCGCGGTGTGGTCCGTGTCCTCGGACATACGTGGGGTCCCCTGTCGGCGTGGTGAAACGTGTTCCGTACCGGCGTACCGGAAGACCGGCCGGAATGTAAGGCGGGCGTCGGTGAGCGGGATTCAGGGTTGACACCTCCAAGATCGGGGTTTCCCCCGATGCGCGCGCGAGTCGTCGTCGGTAAAGCTTGCCGGACAGCCGTTTTCGATAGGGAGGTACGTAGTGACCGCAGTCGCCGCGGAGCGCGCAGTGGAGGAGCCGGTGCGTGCACCGGAGCCCAGGTGGCACCCGCTCACCCTGATCGCGTTCCGGTTCTGCGTCGCGTACTTCGGCTTGTTCTGCCTGTGGATGGCTCAGATCACTTTCGTCTTCCTCGGCGTGATCGCGCTGAAGATGCCCGAGGACGCCGTCGCCTGGCAGCTGCTCACGCTGGCCCCGGTGAGCAGCTGGATCGGGGAGCACGTGTTCGGCGTGTACGCCGAGCTGGAGATGAACGGCAGCGGCGACCAGGCCGCCATCTGGATCCAGTGCGGGCTGGTGCTGATCGTCGCGATCCTGGTCACCGTGGTGTGGTCGATTCTCGACCGGCGCCGCCGCGCCTATCCGCGGGCGTCGAGCTGGTTCCTCGTCGCGCTACGACTGGCCGTGGGCGGGCAGATGCTGTTCTACGGCTTCGCGAAACTGGTCCCGACCCAGATGCCGGAACCGGCCCTGACCACGCTTCTCACCCGCGTTGGCGACCTGAGCCCGATGTCGATGCTGTGGACCCAGGTCGGCTCCGCGCCCGCCTACGAGATGGCGCTCGGTGCGGCCGAGGTGCTCGCCGGGCTGCTGCTGTTCTGGCCGCGCACCGCGACCCTCGGTGCCATGCTCAGCGTGATCAGCATGGCCCAGGTGTTCCTGCTGAACCTCACCTTCGACGTGCCGGTGAAGATGCTGTCGGGGCATCTGCTGCTGATGAGCCTGGTGCTGCTCGCCCCGCAGGCACGGCGGCTGCTGGATGTGCTTGTGCTGGAACGTGCGTCAGGTCCGATGGTGCAGCCCGCGTTGTTCCGGTCCGCGCGGGCGAACCGGTGGGCCACCGTGGCGCAGGTCGCGGCGGCGTTGTGGATCGTGGCCGGAATGATCGTGGTGACCACGGACTCGTGGCGCGAATACGGCGGGGGCGTACCGGAACCGGAGCTGTACGGCATCTGGGAGGTGTCGGAGTTCTCGATCGACCAGGTGCCGGTGGCACCGCTGACCACCGATCCCGTGCGCTGGCAGCGCCTCATCGTGGACAAGGGCTCGGCGGGCTATCAGCGCATGGACGACACGATCGTCCCGGTCATGGCCACCGTCGACCCCGCGGCCGCGAACCTCACGCTCGCAACCGCGCCGACCGCACCCGATCAGGCGCCGTCACCGTACGCGACCCTGGCCGTGGACCGCGCCGACGACCGGCTCACCCTGCGCGGAGAGATCGCGGGCAAGCAGGCCACCGTCGTCCTTACCCGCGTCGACCTCGACAGTTTCCCCTTGCGCGGCACCGGGTTCCGGTGGGTGCAGAACAATCCCTACCTGGGCTGAGCCGTGCACGGTGCGGCGGGGCGCGCGCGGAGCGGCGTCCATCGGGCCGACCGGCACGAGGCAGCGGGCCGATACCGCAACGGCCGGGTGGGTGCGGGGATCAGCACGTCAGGAACTAGGCTCGGACATTGTGCCGAACACGTCTGACACCGCATCGACCCAGCCCGCCGGGGACCCGAACTACCTGGTCGGGCTCGATCTGCGTGGACGCAGAGTCGTGGTCGTCGGCGGCGGCACCGTCGCCCAGCGTCGGCTCGGGCTGCTCGTGGCCGCCGGTGCGGACGTGCACGTGGTCAGCCGGGCCGTGACCCCGGCCGTGGAGGGCATGGCAACGGCCGGACAACTCACCGTCGAACTGCGCGACTATCGCGACGGCGACCTCGACGAGGCCTGGTACGCCATGGCCTGCACCGACGAACCAGAGACCAATGCCGCCGTGGTCGCCGAGGCCACCGCGAAACGGATCTTCTGCGTGCGGGCCGACATCGCCCGCGACGGCACCGCCGTCACCCCGGCGACCGCCCGCTACGACGGTCTCACCCTCGGCGTCCTCGCAGGCGGTGCGCACCGCCGCTCGGCCGCCGTCCGCAACGGTCTGCTCGAAGCACTGCAATCCGGTGTGGTGACCGATGATTCGGAACCCGTGACGCCCGGCGTCGCGCTCGTGGGTGGTGGCCCGGGAGACCCGGACCTCATCACCGTGCGCGGTCGTCGCCTGCTCGCCCGCGCCGACTTGGTTGTCGCCGACCGGCTCGCCCCGCCGGAACTGCTCGCCGAACTCGGCCCGCACGTCGAGGTCATCGACGCGGCGAAGATCCCCTACGGCCGGTCCATGGCGCAGGAGGCGATCAACCTCGCCCTCGTCGAGGGCGTGAAGGCGGGCAAGTTCGTCGTCCGGCTCAAGGGCGGCGACCCGTATGTCTTCGGGCGCGGGTACGAGGAGCTCGAGGCGTGCGCCGAGGCGGGCATCCCGGTGACGGTGGTGCCCGGCATCACCAGTCCCATCTCGGTGCCCGGTGCGGCGGGCATCCCGGTGACCCATCGCGGGGTGACCCACGAGTTCGTGGTCGTGAGCGGACACGTCGCCCCGGATCACCCGGACTCGCTGGTCGACTGGTCGGCGCTGGCCAAGCTGCGCGGCACCCTCGTGCTGATGATGGCCGTGGAACGAATCGACAAGTTCGCCGCCGCCCTGCTCGACGGCGGCAAGCCCGCCGACACCCCGGCCACCGTCATCCAGGAGGGCACCCTGCGCACCCAGCGGGTGGTGCGCGCCGACCTGGCCACCGTCGCCGAACGGGTCAAGCAGGAGGGCATCCGGCCGCCCGCGATCATCGTCATCGGGCCCACGGCGGCCTTCGGTGCCGAGGCCGCCGATCCCGCCTGAGGTCACGATCACGGCGGGTGGCGCCGACGGTGTCGTTTACAGTGGTCGACTGTGCTCGAAAACCCCGCTGCCTCGAAGCAGTCCCCGGTGAAGCAGTCGGCCTTCGGGCTCGCGATCATCGTTCTCAGCGGCCTGCAGTTCATGGTCGTGCTCGACGGCACCGTCGTGATCTTCGCGCTGCCCCGCCTGCAGGACGAACTCGGGCTGTCCAGCTCGGGCGGCGCGTGGACCGTCACCGCCTACGGCCTCACCTTCGCGGGCATGATGCTGCTCGGCGGCCGCCTCGGTGACGTCTTCGGCCGCAAACGCATGCTCATCACCGGTGTCGGCCTGTTCACCGCCGCCTCGCTGGCCTGCGGTCTCGCCCAGGGCGAGCTGGCCCTGCTGATCGCGCGCGCCTTCCAGGGTGCGGGCGCGGCGATCGCGGCACCGACCGCGTTCGCGCTGGTCGCCACCACGTTCGCGCCGGGTAAGGCGCGCAACCAGGCGGTGGCCGTCGTCGGATCGATGGCCGGGATCGGGTCGGTGAGCGGCCTGGTGATCGGTGGTCTGCTCACCGAGATGTCGTGGCGGATGATCTTCCTCATCAATGTGCCGATCGGCGCGCTGATCGTGGTCGGCGCGATGTACACGCTCTCCGACACCGCCCACCACCGCGCGCCCCTCGATGTGAAGGGCGCGGTGCTGGGCACTCTCGCCTGCGCACTGGTCGTGTTCGGCGCCACCGAGGGACCGTCGTGGGGGTGGGGCAGCCCGGTCATCCTCACCTCGCTGATCGTCGGTGTCGTGCTGCTCGTGGCGTTCGTGCTCATCGAACGCAACGAGGCCGACCCGCTGCTGCCGTGGTCGCTGTTCGACAGCCGCGACCGCAACTCGACCTTCCTGCTGATCTTCCTGGCGGGCGCGGTGCTCGGCGCGATGACCTTCTTCGTCGCCCAGATGCTGCAGAACTCGCTCGGCTACAGTCCGCTGCACGCCGGAATCGCCTGTATCCCGTTCACCATCGGCATCGGTGTCGGCGGCGCGCTGGCCTCCAAGGCGGCGTTGCTCGTGCCGCCGCGCTGGCTGCTGACCGGCGCTGCGCTCGTGCTGTCGGGGGCGCTGCTGTTCGGGTCGACACTGGACCGCCACATCGGCTACTTCACCACCCTGCTGCCGTTGCTCGTCGTCATCGGGTTCGGGGTGGGTGTGGCGATGGTGCTCGCACCGCTGTGCGTGCTGGTCGACGTGCCGCCGTCCGATATCGGTCCGCTCTCGGCGGTGGGGCAGATGTTCATGAACCTGGCGACGCCGATCGCGATCGGACTGCTCAGCCCGATCGCGGCCTCGCGCACCCTGTCGCTCGGCGGCAGCCCCGACACCAAGGTGTCGGCCATGACCGGACCCCAGCTCGACGCGCTCACCAGCGGCTACACCACGGTCCTGCTCGTCTGCTCGGGTCTGGCGCTGCTGGCCGCCGTGGTGGCGGTGACCTTGCGCTTCACGCCTGCTCAGCTGGCCCAGGCACAGCACGCCCAGGAGGAAGCCCAAAAGGCCTGAGGTCAGAGGCGGCCGGTCACTTTGTACGGCGTGATCCGTACCGTCACCCGTTCGGCGTCGTCCACCGAGGCCGGGTTGAACTCGGCGTAGGGCCGACCTGTGTACTTCAGGGACAACTCGTCGGGCAGCAGGCGATCAGGATCCGGGACGAGGGTGGCGGTGCCGCGGATGGCGGCGTAGACGAACGGGCGCTCGGGCGGGTTGACCATCACGGTGACGCGGGGGTCGCGGGCCAGGTTCTTGGCCTGCTGGCGGGCGACGGTGGTGGAGAAGAGCAGGTCGTCGCCGTCGCGTTTGATCCAGACAACAGTCAGGTGCGGATGCCCGTCGGGGCCGAGGGTGGCGACGGTGGCATACGCCTTCTCGTTGTCGATATAGGTGGACAACTCTTCCGACAGCGCGATGGTTCGGGTCATACCGGTACGAACGCGGCGGTCATGCCCGGCATTCCGGCCCGTTGTGGCAGAACGGTATTCGGGTTCTCGTGGCGAAGACGGGGTTGCCCGACAGTTGACGCGGCATGAGACTGGAGGGATGTCTGTGCTCGCGGAGAACCTGCTCGACCGGTGGATCGCCTTGGCCGGGACCGACTCCGAAGCCATCGGAATCGGCATCATCGGTCGCTACGCCGAACCACACCGCCACTATCACACCCTCACCCACCTGTCGGTGATGCTCGCCGCCGTCGACGAATTGGCCGACGCCGCAACCGATATCGACGCCGTGCGCTACGCGGCCTTCTTCCACGACGCGATCTACGCCGTCGACCGCGCCGACAACGAGGAACGCAGCGCCGACCTGGCTCGCGACGTGCTCGAATCACTCGGCGCCACACCCGAACTGGTGCACGAGGTGATGCGCCTGGTGATCCTCACCCGCGGTCACAACCCGGAAGCCGGCGACGCCAACGGCGCGGTGCTCTGCGACGCCGACCTGGTCGTGCTCGGTGGGACAGCGCAGGAGTACGCCGCCTACGCGGCCGCGATCCGCGAGGAATACCGCCACGTCCCCGACGACCTGTTCCGTGCCGGCCGTGCCTCGGTACTGCGCAATCTCGCCGAGCAACCGCGCCTGTTCCGCACGCCGCGGGCCTATCAGCGTTACGAGGGGCCCGCTCGCGCCAACCTGGCGGCCGAGCTCATCGGGTTGTCCGGCTAGTCCTTGCGTCCGGTCAGCGCGAGCGACGCGCCGAGGCCGATCATCACCAACCCGCCGGTCCCGCCGACCGCGGCCAGGCGTCGCGGTGACTGTGCGAACCAGGTTCTTGCCGACCCGGCCGCCAGCGCCCACAGTGAATCGAACACGAGGCCGAACACGGGGATGCACAGGCCGAGGATCAACATCTGCTGCGGTACGCCGCCGCGTGCGGGGTCGACGAACTGGGGGAGCAGGGCCGCGAAGAAGACGATGGTCTTCGGGTTCGCCAGGCCCACGATGAACCCGTCGCGCAATGCCGCGACCGCGTTGCCGTCGCGACCGTCGGGCCCGATCCGCATGGCATCGTGCAGTTGGGTGCGGTGCCGGAAGGCCTGAATGCCCAGGTACACAAGGTAACCCGCGCCGACGAGCTTGATCGCGGTGAACACCGTCGCCGACGCCATCACCACCGCCCCCACGCCACACGCGACGGCGACGACCTGGAGGTATACCCCGGCAGCGTTGCCGACCACGTTCAGCAACGCGGTCCGCCGACCGGCGGTGAGCGCCCGTCCGATGGTGAACAGCACGCTCGGACCCGGCACGAGCACGATCAGCAACGCCAGTCCGGCGAACGACGCCAGCGCACCCCAGGAGACCATGACCGCCACGGTATCCGGGCCGCGCTCAGCGCGCGAGCGCGTTGTTCGATTCGATCGCGGTCACGATGAGGTCGGCCACGCCGCGCTGTCCGGCCAGGGTCGGGTGATAGGGCAGCAGCGTGCGGTCGGCCAGGATCGGGTCGAACCAGCGCACCGACGGGTCGGCACACATCCCGAACTCGCGGGACGCGGCGACAGTGTCGACATAGATCGCACCGTGCGCGGCGGCCTCGCGCGCGACCACCGCGTTGAGCCGTTCGAACTTGGACTGGATGTGGGCGGCGTCGGCGTCGCGCAGTCCGGCCATCGCCGGGCAGCTGTGGTCGGTGAGGTAGGTCGGCCAGCCGTCGACGACGACGACGGCGTTCGGGGCGCGCCGGCTGATGTCGTCCAGTGCTGCCGCGTAACTCGGGGCGATCGCGTCGATCTTCTCGTCCCAGCCGTGGTCCGTCCCGCAACCGCCCAGGTGGCACCGCCCGAGGATGTACTGGGTCATGTCGGCGTCGTTGGCGCCGATGTGCAGTGTGACCAGCCGTGTCGCGGGCCCGAGCGCGTCCAGCTGCGGGGCGACACCCGGCCCCTGCTGCTGGGTCAGGTGCGGGATCTTCGCCGAACTGCAGGTGCGGTCGTCCAGGGTGAGGGCGAGCCGTCGCGCCACCAGTTTCGGTGCGTTGGCCGTCGAGCGAGCGCACTGCAGCGGAGCGGTGAGGTCGAGGTTCGCGGCACCGGTGGTCGCGGCACCGGAATCGCCGAGGGCCACATAGGCTGCTCCGCTCGCCGGTTCGGCGTGCGCTCCGGCCGAGAGCAGTGCGGACGCCGAAACGGTCAGCGCCGCAACGAGAGCGCGCATGCGGTTGGTCATCGAACATCCCTGGGGGTCGAGCGGTCGTCGGCGTCGGGTCGGTCGGCCGAGTTCAGGCTAGGCGGCGGCGCCCCCCGTTGTCTTTGTGCTGCGTCACGGTATCTGTTGGGCGATGCGATTGACAGGCAAGTAGCTACTTGCCTATGGTGGTTGCGGAAGAGACAAGGAGTGCTCGCCGTGAGCGATATCTTCACCGCCCTGGCGGACTCGACACGACGCGCGCTGCTCGACGAACTGGCCGATCGTGACGGTCAGACCCTGTTCGAACTGTGCGGCAGGCTCGTGACCAAGCACGGCATCAGCTCCTCGCGGCAGGCGATCACCCAGCATCTCGGGGTGCTCGAGGCAGCGGGCCTCGTCCGCACGAGGCGCGTCGGCCGCTACAAATTCCACTACCGCGACTTCACCCCGCTGCGCGAGCTGACGGCGCGGTGGCCCATTCCCCAGGAGGACACATGATCCGCATCGGCGTCACCAGCGTCTTCGTCGACGACCAGGACAAGGCCGAGAAGTTCTACACAGAGGTGCTCGGTTTCCAGGTGAAACACAAAGTGCCCCTCGGTGAGTACTCGTGGCTGACCGTGGTCTCGCCCGCCGACCCCGACGGCATCGAGTTGCTGCTCGAGCCCGACCAGCACCCTGCCGCGAAGGCCTACAAGACGGCCTTGAGCGCCGACGGTATTCCGATGATGATCTTCACCGTCGACGACATCGACGCCGAATACCGCCGCCTGACCGACCTGGGTGTCTTCTTCACCCAGCCGCCCCAGCCCATGGGCCAGGTGACCTCCGCCGTCTTCGACGACACCTGCGGCAATCTCATCTCCCTGAACTCGCCTGTCGGCGAATAGCGCACCGGGGCGTCGCCGGGTTTCCGCGGGGAACAATCGTGGCGCCCCATCGGTTGACCCGGCACATGACGACACTCGGATTGATCGGTAGCGGATTCATCGGTTCCACCCTGGCCCGGCTCGCGGTCGACGCGGGTCACGACGTGGTCCTCAGCAATTCGCGTGGCCCGGAAACCCTGGCGGACCTGGTGGCCGAACTCGGCCCTCGCGCCCGCGCGGCCACCCCCGCCGAAGCGGCCGAGGCGGGTGACTACGTGGTGGTCACCGTCCCGCTGAAGGCCTACCGCGAGATCCCCGTCGAGCCGCTGGCGGGCAAGGTGGTTTTCGACACCAACAACTACTATCCCGAGCGTGACGGCGCGTTCCCCGAACTCGACGCCGACGAGACCACCACCAGCGAACTCCTGCAAGCGCACCTGCCCGAGTCGAAGGTGGTCAAGGCGTTCAACAACATCGCCTACGCCAACCTCGCCGAACTCGCCCGTCCCGCGGGCGCCGCCGACCGCTCCGCGCTGCCCATCTTCGGCAACGACCCCGACGCCAAGAAGCTGGCCGCGGAGTTCATCGACAGCCTCGGCTACGACGTCGTCGACGGTGGTGACCTCCCGGAAAGCCGCCGCTCCCAACGGGATACGCCGGTCTACGTGCATCCGTACGCCGCCGACAGCAACTGGCCGCCCGCGTCGAAGCCCGCGAGTGCCGACGAGGTGCGCGCGGCCCTCGTGGCGGCGCGGATCTAACCCGTTCCCCACCTCCCCGCGGCCCGCAACCTGGCCAGCGTCGCCTGATCGGGGTGATGTTCGACCAGGAAGCGGGGCGGGAACAGGCCGGGCACGGCCCGCAATCCGACTTCGCGATCCAGCACCTCCCACGAAACACCGAACAGGGACGCGGTCGTCAGGTCGACCATGCTGACGACGTGGGCGCGCGGAAGCAGCGTGGCCACGGTGTCGGTCCACGCGGCCACCGTTTCCTCGATGCCGTTCTCGGCCCGTACGTGCAGCAGTTCGGCGACGAACAGATCCAGGCGGCCGGCTTCGGTATCGGCTTGCAAGCCCTGATACTGGGCGGCATGGACCGGTGCGGCGAGGGCGGCCTCGGCGGAACGGATCGCGGCCCAGGCGGGGTGGCCGAGAGGCACCGTGAACGGCGCGAGCCGACCCTGTTCGTCGACCGTGTAGGGAGCCGGTGAAACGGGCCGAACGGCATTGTCGAACATCTCCCGAGCGGCGGCGACCAGCTCGCAGACCCGCTCGGGAGAACTGGCCACGCCGGCGAGCACTCCGTAGCTGCCCGGCACGAAGAACAGCGGCTGCGCACCCGCCTTGTTGCCGAGCCCGGCCAGCCAGCCGTCGACCAGCGGCAGCGACCCCGCGTAGAGATCACCGTCGTCGTCCGGCAGGAACAGCACACCGTCCTCGGTGTCGAACAGCGACACGGTCTCCACCGCGAAGTCGATCATATTGGCGCGGGCGGTGGCGAAGACCGTATCGGCATCCACACCCCACTCGACCAGATCGTCCGGGGACACTGTGCGCATCGAGGTCGGCAGATCGATCACCACGCGTTCGGTGAGACAGGGCAGCAGCGGCCGCCACAGCATGTGGTCGCCGATCCGTTTCCCCTGGAACTCGAGGGTGAGGTCACCGGCCGGCCGCAGCACCGAGCGCAACGTCGGCGCCGCCGACACCCAGCCCGCTACGGGTTCGGTCATCACCGTTCGCGACGTCACCGCACGGCGCAGGTACTCGACGAGCAGCTGCACCGCTTCCTCACCGTCGAGGCCCTCGGCCAGCCGGAACGGCGTCTGCAGGCCGTACTGCTGAATCGCGCCGTCGGCGTAGACGACATCGACGTGGAACTCGGACGCATCGAACTCCGCCGAGACCACCTCGGGAAACGCCCGCAGGATGTCGACCGCCCACTTGCCGAAAATCGCGTCCCGCGAAGCAGATTCGCGACGCCGGAACAAACCCCTACCGAAACCCATTGAGCACTCTCTCGATCACGCATGTCCGGCCGGACGCGACCGAACCGCGGAACGTTACCGGTAACCGGACCGGCGCGCACCCCGAGTTCAGGTGATGATGAGAAGTTCTGTGGGCGAGGCGATTTCCGCGCGCAGACCGGCTTTGGTCGCGACACGGGCCACGCCGCGGATATCGGTGGGGTCGGCGCGGGTGAGGACGAGGGCGCGGGCGAGCAGCCCCTTGTGGTGTTTGTTGAAATGGCTCACCACGGTGCGGGAACCGTCGGGGTGCTCGGTGAGGACGTTGGCGGTGATCGCGTCGGGGACACGGCCGAGCTGCTGGTAGGTGCCCGAACGCAGGTCGATGACGAGCTCGCCCGCGGCCTCGGCGTAGAGGGCGTCGGGCAGGACGTCGCGCCACAGGGCCGACAGGGTGGGCAGGCCGGGGAGCTTCGTGCCGCCGGAGAGGCGGTAGGCGGGGATCGGGTCGCCGGCGCGGACGGCACCGAACAGGGCCGAACCGATGCCGAGCCGGGCATACGCCTTGGCCCGCTGCACTTTGGTGAACGATTTCGCGTCCAGCGCGTCGTAGAGCACGCCGGTGTAGCGCTCGAGCGCGGGCCGGGTGGGGGAGGTGCGCAGGGTCGCGTTGCGGGCGATCTCGGTGTCGGCGCCCTTGCCGAGCCCGAGCACGGCAGCCGAGGTTGCTGGATCGGCCGCCAACTGGACCACCTCGGTGATCAACTTGTCGCGCACCGCGCTCAGCTGCGGCATCGCCAGATCGTCGAGGTTCAGGGGCGCGCCCGAACCGCCGTCGGACTTGGTCTCGGAGGGAGGCAGCAGCACCAGCACGAGCGTCAACGGTAATCGCCGAGCTGATCACCGCAGCGCCCCACCCCGCCGCTCCCGGCAAAGCCGCGTCTTCGTGCTCGCCGACTACGGCATCCGAAGTCCAGGGTGCTCAGCGCACCGCTTCCAAGAACTTGCGCGTCCGCTCGTTGGTCGGCGCCTCGAAGATCTGCTCCGGCGGACCCTGCTCGACGATGCGCCCGGCATCGAACATCAGCACCCGGTCCGACACCTCGCGGGCGAAACGCATTTCGTGGGTGACGATCAGCATGGTGATGTCGGTGGTCTCGGCGATGGTGCGCAGCACGTCGAGCACGTCGCCGACCAGTTCCGGGTCGAGCGCGGAGGTCACCTCGTCGAGCAGCATCACCTTCGGGTCCATCGCGCAGCACCGCGCGATCGCCACCCGCTGCTGCTGACCACCCGAGAGCTGGGAGGGGTGCGCGTTCTCCTTGTCGGCCAGGCCGACCACATCCAGCAGATGCCGTGCCCGCTCGCGCGCTTCGTCTTTCGACTTGCCGAGCACGTGGATCGGCGCCTCGGTGATGTTCTCGAGCACCGTCATGTTCGGGAACAGATTGAACTGCTGGAACACCATGCCGATCTTGGTGCGCACCGCCCGCAGGTGCTTCTCCTTGGCGGGCATCAGTTTTCCGTTGCGTTCGGTGTGGGTGAGGGGTTCACCGTCGACCCAGATGACGCCCTCGCTCACGGTTTCCAGCGTCATCAACAGGCGCAGGATCGTGGTCTTGCCCGACCCCGACGGGCCGATCAACGTGACCTTCTCCCCACGCCCGACCGTGAAATCGAGGTGGTCGAGCACGGTGAGGTCGCCGAAGCGTTTGACCACCTGATCGAATCGAATCATCTCGTCAGTAGTAGGCAAGTCGCTTCTCCAGTCTTCTGATCAGCACGGAGGTCGGGTAGCTGGCGACGAGGAAGAACACGCCCGCCAGGGTGATGGCCTCCAGGTAGGCGAAGTTGCGGGCCCCGAATTGCTGTGCCGCGGTGACCAGTTCGACCACCGAGATGGCGAACAGGAACGGGGTGTCCTTGAACATCGACACCGCGTTGGTGCCGAGTGCGGGCAGCGACGCACGGATCGCCTGTGGGAGCACCACCGCCCGCCAGGTGCGTGTCGGCGGCAGCGACAACGCGCGCGCCGCCTCCCACTGTCCCTTCGGTACCGCCTCGATCCCGGCCCGGTACACCTCGGCGAGATAGCTCGAGTAATGGATACCGAGCACGGTGATGCCGATCTGCAGCGCCGAGAACTGGGTGAGCAGGGTGTAGGCGAACAGCAACTGCACGACCAGCGGAGTGAGCCGCACGAACTCGCTCACCGCGTGGACGGGTGCGGCGAGCGGGCGCGGCATCGACTGGCGGATGATCGCGATCACCAGCCCCAGCACGGCGGCGAGCGCGAAGCCGAGCGCGGTGGCGAGCAGGGTGATCTGGAAGCCGTCCCACAGCACCGGCAGGGCGTCGCGGGCGCGCTCCCAGCTCCATTGGGCGTTCATGCGGTCACCTTCGCGTCGTCAGGGGCGAGTCGCAGCACTTCCTTCAGCGACGCACCTCGGCCGAGCTTGGTCTTGGCGCGGGTTTCCAGGAGGTTCATGCCGAGGGTCAGCAGGTAGGCGAGGACGAAATAGATCACCAGGCCGACGCCGAAGGAGAACAGGGTGTCGCTGGTGGTCTTGCGGAGCTGGCCGATCTCGTAGGTCAGATCGTGCAGGGTGATGTACGACGCCAGCGCCGTGGCCTTGAGCAGGTGGACGAGCAGATTGGTCAGCGAGGGCAGCATGAGCGCCCACGCTTGCGGGAACAGCACCCGCCGCATCCGCTGCCACGGACTGAAATTCAGCGCCACCGCCGCCTCGAACTGGGCGCGCGGCACCGCGTTCAGCGCGCCGCGCACCACCTCGGCACCGTAGGCGCCGTAGTTGAGGCCGAGCGCGAGAATGCCGCAGAACACCGGGTCGAGCTTGTAGCCGAGCAACGGCAGCACATAGAACAGCCAGAAGATCTGCACCAACAGCGAAGTGCCACGGAAGAATTCGATGAGCACACGGGCACTGCCACGGATCGCGAGCGAGCGGAAACGTGCGGCGGTACCGAGCGCCAGGGCGAGGACGAACGCGAGCAGCGCACCGCCGATGGTCAGTTCCAGCGTGACGACGATGCCGTCCCACAGCGCGGGGAGGGCATCGCGTACCGCGTCGAGCTTGCTCACCGGCCGATCAGATCTCACCCTTGCAGAGTTTGGCCGTCGTGTACTTCGGGTCGGGCAGTTCGCGTTCGGTGAAGCCGAACTTGCCGACGATGGACAGGTACTTGTCCTTGTCGCCGGTGATCTTGGCGAGCTCGGTGTTGTAGGCGGCGAGCAGGTCCGGATCGGTGGTGCGGAAGACCGTGCCGCCCGCGCCGACCTGCGGCTTGCCGTCGATGACCGCCACGAACGACGGCGTCACATCGACCGGCGCGTCGGGAGTGTGGCTCTTCAGCCAGTTCAGCGAGATCGCGGTGAGCGCGAACACGTCGGCGCGGCCCGAGGTGACCGCGTCCATGCCGTCCTGCGGGGTGGCCACCTGGGTGGCGTCGATGCCGAGCGACGCGGCGTAATCGGATTCGATGGCACCCGTCATCGCGGCCATCTTCGCTCCGCTGGATTTGATCGACTGCATATCGCTGAGGTTCATCGGATTTCCCTTTTTCACCATCAGCGCGGTGGTGTACATGAATTCCGGCTCGCTGAACGCCGCCTGTTCGCAGCGTTTCGGCAAGATCGACATTCCGGCGCTCACCGCGTCGAATCGGTCGGCCTGCAACCCGGGGATGAGGGCGCCGAACTCGGTCTGCACACCGTCGACGGTCTTGATACCGAGGTTGGCGAAGATCTCCTTGTGCAGGGCCACGGTCGCGCCGGTGAGCTGACCGCCCTCCTCGAACGAATATGGCGCCTCACCGGCGAAACCCACGGTGATCGTGCCCTTGTCCTTCAGCGACTGCAGGAGTTGGCCGCTCTCGGTGGTCTCGGTCTTCGTGCACCCGGCGAGCACCGCCGCCGCGAGCGCGGCACCGGCGAACACTGCTGTACAGCGCTTAGGCAGGGAAATCGTGTCCGGCATGGTCGGCCTCTCGCAGGGGTAGCGCCGCAGAATGTGCAGGTTACCGAATCTTCTTTTGTCGTCGGGAAATTCACGTCTGTGAAAAACCTAATGCTTCGATATTTGCCGATCCGGGTTCCGTTATCGTTTTGTTATCTGCTGATTGGCACGCGACTTCGATGGGTAACCTGATATGCGATTTCCGGCGCGGACCGGCGACGAGACCTTCCCGCGCGCCCAGGTGGTAATCGGCTGTCGGCCCCACCGGACCAGGGACTACCCTGTGCATCCGTGATCACCCGCCTCTCCCGCCTGTTCCTGCGCACCCTGCGAGACGATCCCGCCGACGCCGAGGTGCCGAGCCACAAACTGCTGGTGCGTGCCGGCTACGTCCGCCGCGTCGCCCCGGGCGTGTACTCGTGGTTGCCGCTGGGTCTGCGCACGCTGCGCAAGATCGAGGACGTCGTGCGCCAGGAGATGGACGCCACCGGCGCCCAGGAGATCTCCCTGCCCGCGCTGCTGCCGCGCGAGCCCTACGAGACCACCAACCGGTGGACCGAATACGGCGACGCGCTGTTCCGCCTGCAGGACCGCAAGGGCGGCGACTACCTGCTCGGCCCCACCCACGAAGAGCTGTTCGCGCTCACCGTGAAGGGTGAGTACAACTCCTACAAGGACCTGCCGGTCACGCTGTACCAGATCCAGGCCAAGTACCGCGACGAGGAACGTCCCCGCGCCGGCATCCTGCGCGGCCGCGAGTTCATCATGAAGGACTCCTACTCCTTCGACCTCGACGACGACGGTCTCGCCGCCAGCTACGCCACCCACCGCGCCGCCTACCAGCGCATCTTCGACCGGCTCGGCGTGAAGTACGTGATCGTGGCCGCTACCTCCGGTGCCATGGGCGGTAGCGCGTCGGAGGAATTCCTCGCCGAGAGCCCCGTGGGTGAGGACACCTACGTGCGCTGCGTGGAGTCCGGGTACGCCGCCAACGTGGAAGCCGTGGTCACCCCCGCGCCCGCGCCGCTGCCGATCGACGGACTGCCCGCCGCCGTCGAGCACGACACCCCGAACACGCCGACCATCGCCACCCTGGTCGACTGGGCCAACGAGGCGAAGGTGCTCGATCGCGAAGTCACCGCGGCCGACACGTTGAAGAATGTGATGGTGAAGCTGCGTCACCCCGACGGCAAGTCCGAGATCGTCGGCATCGGCATCCCCGGGGACCGCGAGGTCGACGACAAGCGCCTCGAGGCCGCTGTCGAACCCGCGACGGTGGAACTGCTCACCGAGGCGGACTTCACCGCCAACCCATTCCTGGTGAAGGGCTACATCGGCCCGAAGGGTCTGCAGGCCAACGGTGTCCGCTACCTGGTCGATCCCCGCGTCGTCGACGGCACCTCCTGGATCACCGGTGCCGACCAGCAGGGCAGGCACGTCGTCGGCCTGGTCGCCGGACGTGACTTCACTCCCGACGGCACCATCGAGGCCGCCGAGGTCCGCGACGGCGACCCCTCGCCCGACGGCGCCGGTCCGCTGGTGTCTGCGCGTGGCATCGAGATCGGCCACATCTTCCAGCTCGGCCGCAAATACACCGACGCCTTCGACGTGGACGTGCTCGGTGAGAACGGCAAGCCCGTGCGCCTCACCATGGGCTCCTACGGCATCGGCATCTCCCGCATGGTCGCGGTGATCGCCGAACAGCAGCACGACGAGAAGGGCCTGCGCTGGCCCGCCGAGGTCGCCCCCTTCGACGTGCACGTGGTGATCGCCAACAAGGACGCCGCCGCCCGCGACGGCGCCGAACACGTGGTCGCCGGACTGAACGCCGAAGGCCTCGAGGTCCTCTTCGACGACCGCACCGCCTCACCCGGCGTGAAGTTCAAGGACGCCGAACTGCTCGGCATGCCCTGGATTCTGGTCATCGGCCGCGGCTGGGCCGAAGGCAAGGTGGAACTTCGCAACCGGTCGACCGGCGAAGCCGAGGAGATCCCGGCCGAAGACGCCGTCAGCGCGGTCACCGCGCGCGTGCGCGGCTGATCTGTCCGCAACGATCGCGCTGTCCCGCCGACCGGTGGGGCAGCGCGATCGGCGTATCCGGCGAACTTACGCCTACGTAGGGGAAACCTGCAGGTAGACGGCGTAGTTCGGGGTGGGGCGCTGATAAGTTGACGGGTATGACGAGTTCGCCCAGCCTGTTGTTCAACCCCGCCACCTACGACCCGCAGCATTTCGATGCGGAGACGCGGCGGCTGCTGAAAGCCACCATCGAGTGGTTCGAGTCCAAGGGCAAGGCGCAGTTGCTGGCCGACGACCGGGACGCGCTGTGGGTGCAGGACTTCCTGGACTTCGTGGCGAAGGAGAAGCTGTTCGCCACCTTCCTGACCCCCGCCGCCTACGCCGACGGTGACCCGAACAAGCGCTGGGACGCCGCGCGCAATGCGGCGCTGTCGGAGATCTTCGGCTTCTACGGGCTGGCCTACTGGTACGCCGAGCAGGTGACGATCCTCGGCCTCGGCCCGATCTGGCAGAGCGACAACGAGATCGCCAAGCGCAAGGCCGCCGCCGACCTCGCCGACGGGCAGGTCATGGCGTTCGCGCTGTCGGAGCGTGACCACGGCGCCGACATCTACAACACCGACCTCGTCCTGACCCCCACCGAGCCGGGCAGCGCCGACGCCGAAGCGGGCATCCTGTTCCGCGCCAACGGCGAGAAGTACTACATCGGCAACGGCAATGTCGCCTCGATGGTTTCGGTGTTCTCCCGCCGCGCCGACATCGAGGGCGCCGACGGCTACGTCTGGTTCGCCGCCGACTCCCGCCACGACAACTACCACCTGGTCGACAGTGTCATCCACGGTCAGATGTATGTGAGCCACTTCCGGCTGGAGAACTACCCGGTGACCGCCGCCGACGTGCTGCACGAAGGCCCCGAAGGGTTCTCGGCCGCGCTCAACACCGTCAACGTCGGCAAGTTCAACCTGTGCCACGGCAGCATCGGCATGGTGGAGCACTCGTTCTTCGAGGCCATCACCCACTCCAACAACCGCATCCTCTACGGCAAGCCGGTCACCGACTTCGCCCACGTGCGTGGCAATTTCGTCGACGCCTATGCCCGCCTGATCGCGATGAAGCTGTTCAGCGACCGGGCCGTCGACTACTTCCGCAGCGCCTCCCTCGAGGATCGCCGCTACCTGCTGTTCAACCCGATGACCAAGTCCAAGGTCACCTCCGAGGGCGAGGTCGCGATGACCCTGCTGCTGGATGTGCTGGCGGCCAAGGGTTTCGAGAAGAACACCTACTTCCACGAGGCCTCGCGCTACATCAACCACCTGCCCCGGCTCGAGGGCACGGTGCATGTGAACGTGGGCCAGATCCTCAAGTTCATGCCGAACTACCTGCTCAACCCGGCCGAGTACCCGGCGGTTCCCACCCGGCTCGAGGCGGGCGACGAGGAGTTCTTCTGGAAGCAGGGCCCGGCGCGCGGCGCGGGCAAGGTGCGCTTCGCCGACTGGACCCCGCCCTACGAGGCGGCCGCCGACGTGCCGAACGTGGGCCGCTTCTACGAGCAGGCCAAGGCGCTGCGTGAGCTGCTGCTCACCGCCGCACCGGACGAGGCGCAGCAGAAGGACCTGGACTTCATGCTCACCATCGGCCACCTGTTCTCCACGGTGGTCTACGGTCAGCTGATCCTTGAGCAGGCCGAACTCACCGGCCTCGACCGCGACGTGCTCGACCAGATCTTCGACTTCCAGATCCGCGACTTCAACACCCAGGCCACCGCGCTGCTCGGCAAGCCGTCGGTCACCGACGCGCAGCGGAACTGGGCCGTCGCCGCCCTGCGCACGCCGATCGCCGACGCCGAACGGTTCGACCGGGTGTGGCAGCAGGTGGAGTCCTACGACGGCGCCTACGCGATGCGCCCGTAGTCGACAGCGACGGTCCGGCCTGTTCCGTGGGCCGGACCGTCGCTGTGTCACACGGGGCGGCCATCGAGGCTCCCTCGACGGCTCGTCGCCCGCCGGCACTGCCAACGGGCGGGCATGGCGTTGCCGGGCGGGCGGCCTTCGGGCTATGTCCGTCCCGGGAAGCTGACGGTGACCGGGTTCGTGCCCAGGATCGCCTGCCACCGGGCTCGGCGCGCCGCCGCTTCGGTGAGCGCTTCGACGGCGCCGGCCCTGACGGCCTCCTCGGTGGCCTGTTCGACCACGGCGTACCACGCTGCGGCGCAATCGGATTCGACCGCTACGGCCAGATGTGCGGCCGGGATCGGGTCGTCGACCGGGAACGGCGGATTGTAGGCGGCATCGGGTGCCTCCGGCGCGGAGCCACCGGCTTCGAGCAGTTCGATCGTCGCGTCCCGGCGGGCGCGGTGCGCGGCACTGAACTCCGCGACCAGGCGCGACCGATCGCTGTTGGCGTAGGCGGCGATCAGGCCGTAGGAGTACACGGCCGCGTACTCGGTGTCGAGGGCGCGTTGCAGCGCTTCACGTTGACCGGTCATGACAGCAGAACTCCCGCCTCGGTGGCACAGGCCGCGCTGATCGAGGCCAGAAGCCCTGCGCGGTAACCGGATTCGGTGCGGGCCAGGGTCGCTGCGGCCTGCTGGGAATGCTGCAACCGAGCACGCAACTGTTCGACGCTGATCGGCTGCTGCGCCGCCGAGACCAGATCGGCGGCCGGCACCGGCGCACCGTCGGACCCCGGCACGGTGACGACGCCGGTGCGGTGCACAGGGGTGGTTCCGTCGCCGTAGACCCCGATCACCCGGTCGATCTCGGCGCGCAGTGCGTCGGCGTGGGCGGTGCGTTCGGTGGCGACGGTCGTCAGCGCGGCCTGCGCCTGCGGTGCCAGCGCGATCGCGGCCGTCGCGGCGGCGGCATCTGCTCGGGCCAGAACCTCGTGTGCGGCAAGGGAATCCGGCGCGTGCACGGTGTCGTCCTCGGCGCACGACGCCAGGACGGCGACCGCGGGCACCGTGACAGCGCCTGCTCCGACCAGCCTCAGCACCGTCCGCCGACGCCAGGTGCGCGCGGCACTTCCGGCGGCCGGTGCGGGTGAGAACTCCGTCGACTTCGCGTGCCTGGCACCCGGCGCGGCAACACACTCCGTCGACTTCGAGTGCGGTATAGCGGTGTTGGCGGTCGGCGACTTCGGGTGTTGGATAGCGTGCTCTGTCGACTTCGCGTGCGGCACGGCGACGTTGGCAGTCGGCGTGGCAGCGTGCTGTGCCGACTTCGCGTGCGGCACGGCGTCGGTGGTCGGCGACTGCGGGTGCTTGGCAGTCTGCGCGGCAGTGTGGGTGCTCGGCGCGACGGCGAATTCGGCAGTCGTCGCGACGGCCGAGGCGGTGGCCGACCGCACGACTTCACGCGCGAACCCGCTGGTCGGCGGGAGGGAATCGCGGTGGTCGTGGCGCATGCCGGAAGGTCGCCCGGCACTCGGCGGGACGGTATGGCGGTGATGCACGTGGACCATCGTGCCAGATCTCGCGGCGACGGTTCGCCACGCGGCGATCGCGCCTGGCACGCCGACACGGACCGGTGCGCGCCGCCCGGTGGCTGGTCCTTTACACTCTCGTGGCGCGTTACGCTAGACCTTCGGCGTAGAAATTTCCGATCGCGTCACAACTGAACCAGGAGCCGCCCATATGCCGATGCCCACCGAGGAAAGGGTGAGCCAGCTCGTCGCTGAGCTCGTCGCACGCCGGGGTTTCGACCTCGAGGGCGTCGCGATCGCGGCCGCGGGCAAGGACGAACTGGCTCCGGTTCGGGTGAAGGTCACCGTGGACAGCGACGGTCCCGCCGACCTCGACGCCATCGCCGACCTGAGCCGCGAGATGTCCGAGTCGCTCGACGCGGCAGGTGATTTCGGCGAATCCGCCTACCTGCTCGAAGTGACCACCCCCGGCGTCGACCGGCCGTTGACCACCGACCGGCACTGGCGCCGCGCCCAGGGCCGCAAGGTGAAGGTCGGCCTGACCGACGGCGCCGAACCCGTCGAGGGCAAGAAGAAGTTCGAGGCGCGCGTCGGTCGGCTCGCCGACGACGGCACCATCGCGCTCGTGCTCGGCGGCAGGAACAAGCCGCACCGGGTGCACGTGCCCCTCGCCGACATCGCCACCGCGGTCGTCCAGGTCGAATTCAACGCACCCGGCGCCGCCGAACTCGAACTCGCCGGTGGAATCGCCGCGGGCCGCCCCGTCCCGGGCGACGAACCCGCCGACCTCGCCGCAGCAGGCCAACACAGTGACACTCCCACCGAAGGGGTTGCGGAATGAACATCGAAATCGAAGCCTTGCGCGCGATCGTCGCCGACAAGGGCATCCCGATCGAGACCGTGATCTCGGCGATCGAGTCGGCGCTGCTCACCGCCTACCGGCACACCGAGGGGCACCAGCCCAACGCCTACATCGACATCAACCAGAAGACCGGCGTGGTCCGGGTGATGGCGCGCGAACTCGACGCCGACGGCAACCTCGTCTCCGAATGGGACGACACCCCTGAGGGTTTCGGCCGCATCGCCGCGACCACCGCCCGCCAGGTGGTGCTGCAGCGGCTGCGTGACGCCGAGAACGAGAAGTCCTTCGGCGAGTTCTCCACCCACGAGGGCGACATCGTCGGCGGCGTCGTCCAGCGCGACGCCAGGGCCAACGCGCGCGGCATCGTCGTGGTTCGCATCGGCAGCGAGGCCAACGGCGCCGAGGGCCTGATCCCGCCCGCCGAGCAGGTGCCCGGCGAGACCTACGAGCACGGCGACCGCATCAAGTGCTACGTCTACGGTGTGTCGCGTGGCCCGCGTGGTCCGCAGATCCAGCTCTCGCGCACCCACCCCAACCTGGTGCGGCGGCTGTTCTCGCTGGAGGTGCCCGAGATCGCCGACGGTTCCGTCGAGATCGTCGCGGTGGCCCGCGAGTCGGGACACCGCTCCAAGATCGCGGTCCGCTCGACCGTGCCCGGCGTGAACGCCAAGGGCGCCTGTATCGGCCCGATGGGGCAGCGCGTGCGCAACGTGATGAGCGAACTGGCGGGCGAGAAGATCGACATCATCGATTACGCCGAGGATCCGGCGACCTTCGTCGGTAATGCGCTCTCGCCGTCGAAAGTGGTATCGGTCACTGTCGTCGACCCCGAGGCGCGCGCCGCGCGGGTGATCGTGCCTGATTTCCAGCTCTCCCTCGCCATCGGCAAGGAGGGGCAGAATGCCCGCCTGGCTGCCCGCCTGACGGGCTGGCGCATCGATATCCGCAGCGACGCCGCGCCGGAGACCGACGACTCGGCACGGCCGCAGGCGCACCGTAGTTGACGCGGACACGTCGGAATATCGGCCGGCGGATGACAGGTTGATAACTTCGGAAGGGGAGGGGTTCGTCGTTATGACCGGGTCACCGGTAGAGTGGGTGAAGGACCGGCCCGCGCAATCCGTTCGAACCTGTATCGGATGCCGTCAGCGCGAGCCGTCTGCCGACCTGTTGCGGATCGTGACGCAGCCAAGGGAGGCGGGCAGTGCTACTGCCGCCGCCCCCGTGGTCATCGTTCCCGACCCGCGGCGCAGACTTCCCGGACGGGGTGCCTGGTTGCACCCCGTCTCAGCTTGTCTGCGTTCCGCAGAGCGGCGCCGAGCATTCGGCAGAGCCCTACGAGTGTCCGGAAATCTGGATATCTCAGCCCTGGAGCAGTACCTCGAGAACAGGCACGAGCACTCATGAGCACACCGTGAAGCACCAACGATGAACGTCCATCGGAGATAACCCGAGGTCGTGCGGGCCCGCCTTACCTAGGCGGCGTCACTGCTCGACCTCTCAGTGAGGAGAGCAGTGGCAGGCAAGGCCCGCGTGCACGAGTTGGCTAAGGAACTCGGTGTCACAAGCAAGGAACTACTCGCGAAGCTCAAGGAGCAAGGCGAGTTCGTGAAGTCGGCGTCCTCGACGGTGGAAGCACCCGTCGCACGTCGTCTGCGCGAATCACTCGCGTCGAAGTCCGCTCCGGCGGCCGACGCGAAGCCGGCGGCCCGTCCGGGTCCGTCGTCGGCGGCCCGTCCGGCCGCCAAGCCCACCCCCGGTGGTCCCCGTCCGGGCCCGCGTCCGGCTCCGGCGCCCGCCGCCGCCGCGACTCCCGCACCCGCTCCGGCTCCGGCGCCCGAGGTGAAGCCGGCTCCGGCCGCCAAGCCGACGCCCGCCGCCACGCAGAGCGCACCGGCCAAGCCGGCCAACGCACCGGCTCCCGGCCCGCGTCCGACCCCCGGCGCCCCGCGCCCGGGTCAGGCCGGTCAGGCGCCGCAGCAGCCGCGTCCCGGTACCCCCGCACCGGGTGCTCAGGCCCCGCGTCCGGCCGGTCCCGGCCCGAAGCCCGGCCCGAAGACCCCCCGGGTCGGCAACAACCCGTTCAGCTCCGCTCCCGATCGTGAGCGTCCGGCGCCGCGTCCCGCCCCGCAGGGCGGTCCTCGCCCGACGCCGGGTCAGGGCGGTCCCCGTCCGGCTCCCGGTCAGGGTGGCCCGCGTCCGGCTCCCGGTCAGGGTGGTCCCCGCCCCGGTCAGGGTCAGGGTGGTCCGCGTCCGGCCGCCGCGCAGGGCGGTGCCCCGCGTCCCGGTGGTCCGCGCCCCAACCCGGGCTCGATGCCGCCGCGTCCGAACCCCGGCGCCATGCCCGCTCGTTCCGCACGTCCCGGCCCCGCGGCCGGTGGCCGTCCGGGTCGTCCCGGCGGCGCCCCCGGTGGCGGCGCAGGCCGTCCCGGTGGTGGCGGCGGTGGCGGCTACCGCGGTGGCGGTGGCGGTGCCCCCGGCGCTCCCGGTGCCGGTGCACCCGCGGCCGGTGGTTTCCGTGGTCGCCCCGGTGGCGGCGGCGGTCGTCCCGGTGGTCCCGGTGGCCGTGGTGGTGCCGCAGGCGCCTTCGGTCGTCCCGGTGGCGCGGTTCGCCGTGGCCGCAAGTCGAAGCGGGCGAAGCGCGCCGAGTACGAGAACATGCAGGCTCCCGCCGTCGGCGGCGTGCGTCTGCCCCGTGGCAACGGCGAAATCATCCGTCTCGCTCGTGGCGCCTCGCTGTCGGACTTCGCCGAGAAGATCGACGCGAACCCGGCCGCTCTCGTGCAGGCCCTGTTCAACCTCGGCGAGATGGTCACCGCGACCCAGTCGGTGAACGACGAGACCCTCGAGCTGCTCGGCAGCGAGATGAACTACGTCGTCCACGTCGTCAGCCCCGAGGACGAGGATCGCGAGCTCCTCGAGTCGTTCGACCTCACCTACGGCGAGGACGCGGGCACCGAGGAAGACCTCGAGCAGCGTCCGCCGGTGGTGACCGTGATGGGTCACGTCGACCACGGTAAGACCCGACTGCTGGACACGATCCGTAAGGCCAACGTCCGTGAGGGCGAGGCCGGTGGCATCACCCAGCACATCGGTGCCTACCAGGTGCTGACGAACCTGAACGAGGAAGAGCGCCTCATCACCTTCATCGACACCCCGGGTCACGAGGCGTTCACCGCCATGCGTGCCCGTGGTGCGAAGGCCACCGACATCGCGATCCTCGTGGTCGCGGCCGACGACGGCGTCATGCCGCAGACGGTGGAAGCGATCAACCACGCCCAGGCGGCCGACGTGCCGATCGTCGTGGCGGTCAACAAGATCGACAAGGAAGGCGCGAACCCGGACAAGATCCGGCAGCAGCTGACCGAATACGGCCTGGTGACCGAGGAATACGGTGGCGACACCATGTTCGTCGACATCTCGGCCAAGCAGGGCACCAACATCGACGCGCTGCTCGAAGCGGTGCTGCTGACCGCGGATGCCTCGCTCGACCTGCGGGCCAACCCGGACATGGACGCTCAGGGTGTCGCCATCGAGGCGCACCTCGACCGCGGCCGTGGCCCGGTGGCCACCGTGCTCATCCAGCGCGGCACCCTGCGTGTCGGCGACTCGATCGTGGCGGGCGACGCCTACGGTCGCGTACGCCGCATGGTCGACGAGCACGGCGAGGACGTCCACGCGGCGCTCCCGTCGCGCCCGGTGCAGGTCATCGGTTTCACCTCGGTGCCCGGCGCCGGTGACAACCTGATCGTGGTCGAGGAAGACCGCATCGCCCGCCAGATCGCCGACCGCCGCAACGCACGCAAGCGCAACGCGCTCGCCGCACGCAGCCGCAAGCGGATCAGCCTGGAAGATCTGGATGCCGCCCTGAAGGAGACTTCGGAGCTCAACCTGATCCTCAAGGGCGACAACTCCGGTACCGTCGAGGCCCTCGAAGAGGCCCTGCTCGGTATCGAGATCGACGACGAGGTGCGCCTGCGCGTCATCGACCGCGGTGTCGGTGGCGTCACCGAGACCAACGTCAACCTGGCGTCGGCCTCGAACGCGATCATCATCGGCTTCAACGTCCGTGCGGAAGGCAAGGCCACCGAGCTGGCCAACCGCGAGGGCGTCGACATCCGGTACTACTCGGTGATCTACCAGGCCATCGACGAGATCGAGAAGGCCCTCAAGGGCATGCTCAAGCCGATCTACGAAGAGGTCGAGCTGGGCCGGGCGGAGATCCGCGCGATCTTCCGTTCGTCGAAGGTCGGCAACATCGCCGGCTGCATGGTCACCAGCGGTTCGGTCAAGCGCAACGCCAAGGCGCGCCTGATCCGTGACGGCCGGGTGATCGCCGAGACGATGACCATCTCCTCGCTCAAGCGGGAGAAGGACGACGCCACCGAGGTGCGCGAAGGTTTCGAGTGCGGTATGACCGTGACCTACAGCGACATCAAGGACGGCGACATCATCGAGGCGTACGAGCTGCGCGAGAAGCCGCGCGACTGATAACGCACACCGTTCCACACGCCGCATCCGAATCCTCGGGTGCGGCGTGTGGTCATGCGTGCAAACCATCTACCAGGAGGTGAGCACCGCTGTACATCGGTGCGCTCGAATTCGATCTACTGCTCGGTGACGTGCATTCGCTCAAGGAGAAGCGGTCGGTCATCCGGCCGATCCTCGCCGAGCTGCAGAAACGCTTCGCCGTGAATGCCGCCGAGGCCGGTGATCAGGACCTGCACCGCCGTGCGCTGCTCGGGGTGGCCATGGTCAGTGCGGAAACGGGACATCTCAACGAGGTGCTCGACAAATGTGAGCGGCACGTTGCCGCGCGTCCGGAGATAGAGTTGCTGGCAGTACGCCGCCGGATCTTCGGACCCGAAGACTGACAGGCGGGGCTCGGGTGTCACAGCCCGGTGCCTGCCTAGGAGAGGAGTGTCCCCATGGTGGATCAAGCCAGGGCTCGCCGACTCGCCAAGCGGATTTCCGCGATCGTGGCCACCGCGATCGAGTACGAGATCAAGGATCCGCGGCTGCGGTTCGTCACCGTCACCGACGCCAAGGTGACCGGCGACCTGCGCGAGGCGACGATTTACTACACGGTGATGGGCGAGACGCTCGACGCCGAACCCGATTACGCGGCGGCCGCCGCAGGTCTCGACGCGGCCAAGGGGGTACTGCGGTCCAAGGTCGGCGCGGGGACGGGCGTGAAGTTCACCCCGATCCTGGCGTTCAGCCTGGACAAGGTGCCCGACGCGGCGCGCGAGATGGAAGAGCTGCTGGCCAGGGCTCGCGCCATCGACGACGAGGTGGCCAAGGTGGCCGCCAACGCCAAGCACGCCGGTGACGCAGACCCGTACAAGTCCGAACGCGACGACGAGGACGAGTAGGGCACCCGCGTGACCAGTGTCCGGGACGGGACCGAACTGGGTGCCGCCGTCGCGTTGCTGGCGGCCGCCCGTTCGGTGACCGTCCTGTGCCATGTGCAGCCCGATGCCGACACGGTCGGCAGCGGGCTGGCCTTGGCGCTGGCTCTCGACCGCCGCGGCGTGCCGGTGTGCGTCTCGTTCGCCGAACCGGCCGAACTGCCCGCCTCGCTGCGTACCCTGCCCGGCGGGCAGCATCTCGTCGCGCCCGCGCAGGTTCCGCACGAGGTGGACCTGCTTGTAGTCGTCGACTGCGGTGCCCGCAGCCGCCTCGGTGCGCTCGCCGACCGATTATCCGGTGCGGCAAGGACTCTGGTGATCGACCATCACCGCGCCAACGACGGTTTCGGCACGGTGGATCTGATCGACGAGACGGCGGCCTCGACCACCGAGCTGGTCACCCGCCTGCTCGACGCGTGGGGCGTGCCGATCGACGCCGCCATCGCGCACTGCCTGTTCGCGGGCCTGGTCACCGACACCGGTTCGTTCCGCTGGGCCAGGCCGGGCAGCCACGCGTTGGCCGAGCGGCTGCTCGCCACCGGCATCGACGGTTCCGAAATCACCCGTTCCCTGCTCGATACCCACCCCTTCACGTGGTTACCGATGCTGTCGAAGGTGTTGTCCTCGGCGGTGGTCGTGCCCGGTGCGGCGGGCGTCGGGCTGGTGTACGCGCTGGTCCGGGCCGCCGACACGCACGAGGTGGGGCCCGAGGAAGTGGAGAGCGTCATCGACGTCATCCGCACGACCGCCGAAGCGGGGATCGCCGTGGTCTTCAAGGAGGCGCGCGGGCAGAACGATCGCTGGACGGTCTCGCTGCGCTCCCGCGACTCGGCCCCCGGTGTTTCCGACGGTGTCGACGTGGCCGCGATCGCGAGCCGGTTCGGCGGCGGGGGACATCGGTTCGCGGCCGGGTATACGACTTATGGGAGCGCCGAGTCCGTGGTGCGCGCGTTGGTGGACGAGCTCTCCTGACGCACTGGTGTTGTGGTCGACGGCGTCGAGGCTGTCGATTTCATGACGGGATCAGGCGGCCAGTCGCCGCGAGGGGCGGCCGGGATGGACGCACGAGCGGCCGGGTGCGCTGACGGGCGTTTCAGGACTCAGCCTCTGCGCGGCGGGCGGCTGCGCGCTCATCCGATTCGGTGATGGCGCCGATGAAAGGCGTGGGGATTCCGCCGGGCACAGCTCTGCGGTCGGGCTCGGCTGTTGTCCTGCCTGGCGGCTGCCGCCTCCAGCGGTCTCGACAGGCTCTCGGTGTCGCGCCGACTTGTCGGTGGTCTGTGCCAGTATCGGCGGATCGGATGCGGGTGGTGGGAGGTTGGTGTGGGGTCGATGGTGTCCAACGATGACGACGCGATGATCGAGAACGCCGGGCCCCGGCGGATTCTCGGCATAGCGGTGCCGACGCTCGGTGTGCTGGTCGCGGAACCCCTGTATCTGCTGTTCGATATCGCGGTGGTCGGGCGGCTCGGTGCACTGGCGTTGGCCGGGCTCGCCGTCGGCGGGGTGATCCTGGGGACGGTGAGCACGCAGTTGACGTTCCTGTCCTACGGGACGACGGCGCGGGCGGCTCGGCGCAACGGTGCAGGCGACCGCGCGGGGGCGGTCGAAGAGGGTGTGCAGGCCAGTTGGGTCGGCCTCGGGATCGGCATCGTGATCCTCGCGGTGATCCAGCTGTTCGCGGGCCCACTGTGTTCGGTGCTCGCCGGCGGTGGGGCAATCGCCGACGAAGCGCTCACCTGGGTGCGGATCGCGCTCTTCGGAGTGCCGTTGATCCTGCTGTCCATGGCGGGCAACGGGTGGATGCGTGGGGTGCAGGACGTTCGGCGTCCACTGCTGTATGTCGTTGCCGGCCTGGCTCTTTCAGCTGTGCTGTGTCCGGTTCTGGTGTACGGATTACTCGGCGCGCCACGGATGGAGCTGGCCGGATCGGCGGTGGCCAACCTCGTCGGCCAAACGGTCTCGGGTGCACTGTTCGGTTACGCCCTGCTGCGGGAACGGGTTTCGTTGCGACCACGCCCGTCGGTGATGCGCGCCCAACTGGTCCTCGGCCGCGACCTCATCGTGCGCAGTCTGTCGTTCCAGGTGTGTTTCGTCTCGGCCGCCGCCGTCGCGGCCCGCTTCGGCGCCGCCTCGGTCGCCGCCCACCAACTGGTGCTGCAACTGTGGAATTTCCTCGCACTGACGCTGGATTCGCTGGCCATCGCCGCCCAGACCCTGGTCGGTGCGGCGCTCGGCGCGGGCAACGCGCGGGGTGCGAAGGGCATCGCCCGGCGCGTCACCACCTGGTCGGGGATATTCGGACTGGTCCTCGCCGGAATCTTCGCCGCCGGTGCCGGCGTGCTGCCCCTGCTGTTCACCGACGACGCGGCAGTGCTCGACCGGACCCATGTGATCTGGTGGTTCTTCGTCGCCATGATCCCGGTCGCGGGCGTCGTCTTCGGCCTCGACGGTGTCCTCCTCGGCGCGGGCGACGCGGCCTTCCTGCGCACTGCCACCCTGGCGGCGGCCCTCGGCGGATTCCTGCCCCTGATCTGGTTGTCCCTGGTCTTCGACTGGGGCGTCGCGGGAATCTGGACCGGCTTGGTCGTCTTCATGCTCGCCCGGCTCCTCGCAGTCGTCGCCCGTGCCCGATCCGGACGCTGGGCCAAGGTCGGCGCCGAACTCCCACGCGAAGCCGCCTAGCTGTCCCATCAGTCGAGCCGGGTCGGGCGTTTCGAGCGGAATTCGGTTCGTCGGCGGAAATGTGGGTAGTGCCGGTTCGTCGCCGATGACCTACCGTCGGGTGGACGACCTGGACCAGACATGGAAGGCGAAACCGGAGTGCACGAGTGGATTTCGAAGACCGGGCGGGTGATCCTCGCGGTGGTCTTCGTACTGGTCGCGGTGGTCGTTGGGCTGCCCGCGACGGCACAGGCGGCACCCGAGACACCGGGTCGGCTGGTATCGCACACCGCTCAGCCCGCCGGGTGGGGCGAATGGTCGCGGGCCTCGATCGTCGAATACAGCACCGAGGCTGTCACCGGCGGCACCACGAATTCGGCAGGGCTGCTGTTGCTTCCGGACACACCCGCCCCGGATGGCGGATATCCGGTCGTCGCCTGGGACCACGGCACGAGTGGCCTCGCGCCGCACTGTGGGCTCACCACTTCCAAGGCGGCGCACGAGCATTCGCTGCTGCAGTCGTTCCTCGACCGTGGCTGGGCCGTGGTCGCTCCCGACTATCTGGGGCTTTCGGCCGGGGCCGACACCGTGCACCCCTACCTGCACACTCGCACCGAGGCGACCGCGACCATCGACCTGGTGCGCGCAGCCCAGGCAGCCGAGCCCGACCTGTCGCGCAGCTGGGCTGTGGTCGGTGGTTCCCAGGGCGGGCACGCCGCGCTGGCCACCGGCAACCTCGCCGCCGATTACGCCCCCGAACTCGACTTCCGGGGGACCGTGGCCTTGGCACCGGAATCCCATTTCGAAGAAATCCTGTCCCGGCTGGGCCCCGGCGTCCCGAACCTTCCGGTCGTCGACCGGCTGGTCGGCCCGTTCGCGGGCATGCTCGCCGGGTTGCGCGCCGCCCGCCCGGACCTCGACGTGAACGGCGCGCTCACCGAGCGAGGCCGCCAGGTGGTCGACGCGATCTCGACCAGCTGTGTGCGCGAGTTCGACCGTGCGGCGGGCACCGCCTCGCTCGGGTCGCTGCTGGCCCGGCCGATCACCGAGGGCGGCATCGGCGCGGCCCTGCGCGACTACATGGTGGTGCCGACCGTCGGTTACCGGCAGCCGATCCTCATCGCGCACGGTGCCACCGACACGGTCGTCCCGCTGCCGATGACCCTCGCACTGCTGTCGCGCATGCGGGCGGCGGGTACCGACGTGGAGTTCGCCCAGTACCCGGGCGGCCACGAGGAGATCGTCGTGGAATCGCGTGATCGTGTGCTCGACTTCGTCGACGAATTGCTGGCCTGACCGGTCCCGCCGGGTGAACCGGCGGGCCGCGAGAGCTAGTCGGGGTCTTTCATCAGTGAGCCCACGGCGATGGCGCCTCCGACCAGCGCGAGCGGGACCAAGCAGAGGAAGCCGAATATGTCGCCTCGCTCGTTGATGTCTTCCTGTTCGTCGCGGTTGTGGCGGGCCGAGTTGTTGGTGACGCAGATGTCGTCGGCGTCCATGACCTCGGTGCCGCAGCGGACGCCGGAATCGTCCTCGCTCATGCCCATGAAGGCGATACCGCCGAAGAACACCATGATCGCGATACCGATCACGAAACCCATCACCCGCATCGCCGGAGTCGATTTCTCGGCGGCGGCCGATGCACGAGCGGCCGGGACGGGCGGCATCGGGGGCATCGGCTCGGCCTGCGGTCTCGGCGGCATCGGCTCTGCCCGCGGCGTCGGCGTCAACGGATTCGCCTGCGGCGTCGGTGGTAGCTCGAGCCCGATGTCGCGCGCGAGACCGGTGATCCCGTCTGCGTAGCCGTCACCGAGGTGGCGAAGTTTCCACCGGCCCTGATGACGGTAGAGCTCCACCGTCCTGACCAGTGTCTCGGCCGTGAAGCCGCTGCTCACCGCGACGAACTCCTCGCCCTCGCCGCGCACGACGCTGCGCACCTGGCTGCCCGCGAACCCTTGCCTGCCCGTGGCCGCGGCGACGACGACCCGCGCGATACCGGCGTCGACCAAGGCGGGATCGATTCGCACCGACCCCTCCGTGACTTCGACGGCACCGTCAGCAGAAGGGTCCGCGCCAGGAACCACCAGGTCGCGGCCGTCGCGCAGGCGACCGTTGGCGTCGAGACCTACCGCCAGCACGCGCGGCGGCGGGCCGTCGACCACACCGACCCGGACCTCGACACGCCCGCCGGACAGCACACAGTTGCCCCCTTTTGCCAACAACACCAGATCCCCCGAAGCTCTTGTGGCACAACGCCATGTGCGAAAAGCCTAACCCTTGTGCGCGGCGTCGGCAGGCTGTGTTCCGAAGAACCCGGACGCCCGTGACCGACGGGGATGGGCCGGTCGAGGGCCGATGTGTCACTGTGGACAGGTGAATCCGAAGTTGTGGGCGGTCAGCGATGTGCACGTGGGGCACCAGGGCAACAAGCCGATCGTCGAGCAGATCCGGCCCGACTCGCCGGAGGACTGGCTGATCGTCGCCGGTGACGTGGGGGAGAAGGCCGAGGAGGTGCGGTGGGCGCTGGAGCTGCTGCGCGGCCGCTTCGCCAAGGTGATCTGGGTGCCGGGCAACCACGAACTGTGGACCACGCCCAAGGACCCGGTGCAGATGCACGGCGCCGCCCGCTACGACTACCTGGTGGCGATGTGCCGTGACCTCGATGTCCTCACCCCGGAGGACCCGTTCCCGGTGTGGAACGGGCCGGGTGCGGAGAAGTTCGGCGGCAGCGTCACGCTCGCCCCGATGTTCCTGCTCTACGACTACTCGTGGCGGCCCGCCGGAACCGGCACCAAGGCCGAGGCGCTCGCGGTGGCACGGGAACGCAATGTGGTCGCCACCGACGAATTCCTGCTCCACCCGGACCCGTACCTCACCCGCGACGCCTGGTGCCACGCCCGCGTGCAGTACACCCAGCGCCGCCTCGACGCCCTGGCGCCGGACACCCCGCTGGTGATGATCAACCACTTCCCGCTGGTCCGTCAGCCCACCGACATCCTCTTCTACCCCGAGTTCTCCCTGTGGTGCGGCACCGACCTCACCGCCGACTGGCACACCAGCTACAACGTGGTCTGCTCGGTGTACGGCCACCTCCACATCCCGCGCACCACCCATTACGACGGTGTCCGCTTCGAAGAGGTGTCGCTCGGCTACCCGCGCGAATGGAAGCGTCGCGGCATGCCCGACCCCCTGCTGCGCCAGATCCTGCCCGAACCGGTCTACGCCGAGGGCGACCTCAACGCGTGGGGTGGCCACTTCACCGTCACCCCGGAGATGGAAGCGGCGGCAGAGGAGATGCGTGCGAAGGCCGACCGCCGTCGGGGCATCTGAACCGGGGAGTTCGGATTTGCTTAGAAGGTCCGCCACTGATTTGGTGATGCACATGGGTAACTCATCGGGTACGGGCGCACTCGCCGCCTCCGTCCCGCCAGCCGCCGAACATGCCGGTCCACCACCCCGGTCTGGCCGTGAGACTCGGGGAGGCGGGCGTGCTTGAGAAACTGTTGCCGTGGGGGGTTGCTACCTCGGAACTGCTGGCGTACCCGGAGGACCTGAAGGCGCATCCCGCCGAAGAGCACCTCATCGCGAAGTCGGTGGAGAAGCGTCGTCGCGATTTCATCGGTGCCCGGCATTGCGCGCGAGTGGCGCTCGAGGAACTCGGTGAGCCGCCGGTCGCGATCGGCAAGGGTGAGCGCGGTATGCCGCTGTTCCCGCGCGGTGTCGTCGGCAGCCTCACCCATTGCGACGGGTACCGTGCCGCCGCGCTCGCGCATGCGCTGCGGTTCCGTTCGGTCGGTATCGACGCCGAGCCGCACGGTCCGCTGCCCGAGGGTGTGCTCGACTCGGTGAGCCTGCCCGCCGAACGCGAGTGGCTCGCGGGCACCCCCGATGACGGGCTGCACCTGGACCGGTTGCTGTTCTGTGCCAAGGAGGCGACCTACAAGGCCTGGTTCCCGCTGACCCTGCGCTGGCTCGGTTTCGAGGACGCCCACATCACCTTCGAGATCGATTCCCGCACAGCCGATTCCGCCACCGGGACGTTCCACACCAAGCTGCTCGTCCCCGGTCTCACCACCGACGGCGGAATCCCGCTGACCACGTTCGACGGACGTTGGATGATCGCCGACGGGCTGATCCTGACCGCGATCGCGCACGGCTGATGGCAGCGCGTACTCCGGCCGTCGACCCGCTCGGCGGGTTGGTGATCGTGGACAAGGACGGCGGCTGGACCAGTCACGACGTGGTGGCGCGCAGCCGGAAACTGTTGCGCACCAAGAAGGTCGGCCATGCCGGCACCCTCGATCCGATGGCGACCGGGGTGCTGGTGCTCGGCGTCGAGCGGGCGACGAAACTGCTCGGTCAGTTGATCCTCACCTCCAAGGCGTACACCGCGACGATCCGCCTCGGTCAGTCGACGATCACCGACGACGCCGAAGGCGAGGTGGCCTCGACGACACCCGCACTGCACGTCACCGACGCCGGCATCGCCGCCGGGGTCGCCGCGCTCACCGGCGACATCCAGCAGGTGCCGGCGACCGTCAGCGCCATCAAGATCGACGGCGAACGCGCCTACGCCCGCGCCCGTGCGGGCGAAGACGTACAACTGGCCGCCCGCCCGGTGACCGTCTCCCGCTTCGACGTCCTCGCCCGTCGTGAATCCGGCGACTTCGTCGACCTCGACGTGGAGGTCGACTGCTCCTCGGGCACCTACATCCGCGCCCTCGCCCGCGACCTCGGCGCCGCCCTCGGCGTCGGCGGCCACCTCACCGCGCTGCGCCGCACCAGGGTCGGCCCCTTCACCCTCGAACACGCCCGCACCCTGGACGAACTGGCCGCCGCGGCCGAAGCCGAGCAACCGCTGCTCAGCCTCGACATCGACACCGCCGTCCGCACCGCCTTCCCGCACCGCGACATCGACGAAGCCCAGGCGATCGACCTGCGCAACGGGCGCTGGCTCGAACCTGTCGGCATCAAGGGCGTCTACGCGGCCATCGACCCGACCGGCCGGGCCATCGCCCTCCTCGAGGAGAGCGGTAAACGCGCCGCCTCGGTCATGGTCGTCCGCCCCCAGGGCATCGGCGACTGATTTCGGCGCTGTTCGCGGAGAAGGGTCAGCGAACGGTCTCGCCGGTGGAGTCCAGGTCGATCCGGATGGTGAGCAGATTCGTACCGAGCAGGCGAACCATCGCACTGTTGATCCGGGGCAACTGCCGCAGCCGGGCGCGCGCGTCGTCGTCGGGGAGCGGTCGAGCTGTCCCGGTGTACCAGCGGGAACGTAGCTGGAGGCGTACACGGGGGTCGGCATCGATATTGCGGACGTAGGCCGAGTCGCGGCCGTGATCGCTGACCATCCAGAACGTCGAGCCGACGAGACGTCCACCGATCGGCGTGCGCCTGGCCAGTCCTGAGCGACGGCCGGTTGTCTCCAGTAGTGCGTTGCCCGGAATGCGGCCGACCAGTGGTTTCGCCAACGGGTTGGCGAGGTAGCGGTGAACCCATGTGACGATGCGTCGCTTGACCTGCGAATACGTCATGTTTGCCTACTTTGTCGAGACGGAATGTCTAGACAAGAGTGTTGTCGAGACTGTGCGTTCCGTCAACGGTAGAATCCTCGATGTGGTCTCGAAACCCTGTCGCGTGCACACCGGTCGCAAGCGCAATGACGCGGCGCGGCAGGCGATTCTGGATGCCGTGCCTGCTCTGCTTGCCGCCGCCGACGGCACCGACATCACGATGACCGAGATCGCCGCGGCGGCGGGTGTGGGCAAGCAGACGATCTACCGTTGGTGGCCCTCTCGCGGGGTGTTGCTGCTCGACGCACTGAGCGCGTGGGCGGGTGCCGAAGTTCCCGAACCGTCCGGTGCAACGCTCTCGGAGGACCTCGACACGTTTCTGCGCGCGACCTTCGCCGCCGCGTCGACGCCACCCGCTCACCATCTACTGTGTGCGATTCTTGCTGACGCACAACGTGATCCGGAGACGTCCCGGCTGCTCACCGACTTCGCCGAGACCCGCCGCGCCGCCTTGCGCCGCATCTTCGACCGTGCCCGCGTTCGCGGCGAACTCGCCGACGGTACCGATACGGAACTTCTGATCGATCAGGCATTCGGGGTGCTCTGGTATCGGTTGGGTGTGCGCCGCGCACCGCTGACCGCTGAACTGGCAGCCCAACTCGCTGCCACCTTGGCCGAATGCGCCGCTGATTAGTCACGCGTGCGCGGGATCGCACGGTCGTTCGACGCCCCGACCGGGTCACGGTCTTGCGCCGCAGGGCCCGGTGACTGATTTCGGCTGTGTCATGGCCTCTGGACGAGGGCTAACGGGTCGACGACCTTGCTCGATAGCCTCGGTATATAGCCGACGGCGTCGTAGAGGTGGACCATGGGTGCGGTACGGAAAGCCTTGATCGGCGTTGTCGCAGGGGCGGTGGTCCTGCTTGCCGGATGTGCGTCCGACGAGCCTCGGGTGGTGAACCCTTCGCGCGTGCCGTCCACTCTGGCTCAGCCTCCGGTGGCGACACCGCCCGATGCGGCGATCACTGTGGGTCCGGTCGAGGCGACCACGGGAGGGCCTGCCACGCGTACGACGGCGGCTCGGCCGAGTCCGCCGCCGACACCGGCGACGGGAACCATCGTGCTGCGCACCGAAACAGTGTCGGGTGTCGCGGTTCCTGATGTGCCGGTGCATCTTTCGCGTCAGGAACCGTGTGATCCGGCAGCCCACGACATCCCGGTGGGCGAGACCACCGAGACCCAGCGGCTCGACGCCGTGACCGACGGCGACGGCCGCGCCGTCTTCACCGTGCCGGTGGGCTGCTACTACTTCGGCATGACCGCCCCCGCCGGGACGAATCCTGTTCCGGAGGGCATGCATTCGGCCTTCCTCACCACCGCCGGATCAACCGTCGACGGCCTGCTGCGCTTCCAGGACACCGCGGGCCCCTGCCACCCCGACGGCATCTCCGCCGACCTCGGCATGCTCGACAACGCCGCCGTCATCGACTGCGACGGAACCTGGGCCGTCATCCGCTTCGCCACCCCGGGCGACAACCAGCGCATCATCCGCCGCGTCGACGGCACCTGGACCACCTACGTCCTGTTCCCCCACGAAACCTGCTGGGCCACCGCCGAATCCGACGGCGTCCCGGCCCGGCTCCGTCCCTACTTCACCTGCTGATCAGGCGGTCAGCCAGATGGCTTCGGCCGCGAGGGTGCCCAGTTCGGTGGGGGAGTCGGCGGTGGCGATGCGGACGGCGATGGTGCCGGCGAAGTCGCGGCGTTCGGCTACCTCGATGGGGGTGTCGAGGGCGATGCCGACGGAGTCGAAGTAGCGCAGCATCTCGGGGTCGGAGTCGGAGATGCGGGCGACGCGACCGGATTCGCCCGCGGCGAAGTCGCTGAGGCGGCGGGCCGGGGGTGTGGGGACGGCGCCGTCGACCGAGGGGATGGGGTCGCCGTGTGGATCACGGTCGGGGTGGCCGAGTTTCGCGTCGATGCGCGACACCAGCAGTTCCGACACCGCGTGCTCGAGGACCTCGGCCTCGTCGTGCACCTCGTCCCAGCCGTAGCCGAGTTCGTTCACCAGGAAGGTCTCGATGAGGCGGTGGCGGCGCACCATGGCCACGGCGGCGCGACGGCCGTGGTCGGTCAACGTGATCGCGCCGTAGCGGGCGTGCTCGACCAGGCCCTGGTCGGCGAGCTTGCGCACCGCCTCCGACACCGTCGAGGCCGACACGCCGATGCGCTCGGCGAGCAGCTTGGTGGACACCTTCTCCTGCGACCACTCCTGCGCGGTCCAGATGACCTTCAGATAGTCCTGTGCCACCGCCGACAGCTCGGGCGCGATCGTAGCGGTGACCTCGAGTCCGGCCTCTCGTTTACCTGGCACGTTGTCAATGTTAGGCATCCCTGGCCCGAATCACACATCGGCGAACCGGCCACGATCGCATCACACCGGAATTCTGTTCGCGCACCGCTTTGCGTAGGCTTCGCTCTGTGCAGAGATGGCGAAGTCTCGACGACGTGCCCGCGGACTGGGGACGTTGCGTCCTCACGATCGGCGTGTTCGACGGGGTACATCGTGGACACGCGCAGCTCATCAGCCGTGCGGTGGCCGCGGCGAAAAAGCGTGGCGTGCCCGCGGTCCTGATGACGTTCGACCCGCACCCGATGGAAGTGGTGCGCCCTGGTTCGCATCCGGCCCAGCTCACCACCCTCACCCGGCGGGCCGAACTGGCCGAGGAACTCGGCATCGACGTGTTCTGCGTGATGCCGTTCACCCAGGAATTCATGAAGCTCACCCCCGCCGGTTACGTGCACGACCTGCTCGTGGAGCGGTTGCACGTCACCGAGGTGGTGGTCGGCGACAACTTCACCTTCGGCAAGAAGGCCGCGGGCACCGTCGACACCATGCGTGAACTCGGTGCGCGTTTCGGTTTCGAGGTCGACGGGGTGACACTGCTCGGTGAGCACGCCGTCACCTTCTCGTCCACCTACATCCGCGCTTGCGTCGACGCGGGCGATATGGCCGCGGCCGCCGAGGCCCTCGGCCGCCCGCACCGCGTGGAGGGCGTGGTCGTGCACGGCGACGGTCGTGGACGTGGACTCGGTTTCCCGACCGCCAACGTCGCCCCGCCGATGCACGCCGCGATCCCCGCCGACGGCGTGTACGCGGGCTGGTTCACCGTGCTCGGCGCCGGTCCGACGATCGGCACGGTCGAGGCGGGCGAGCGGGCGATGGCGGCGATCTCGGTGGGCACCAACCCCACCTTCTCGGGACGGTCGCGCACGGTCGAGGCCTATGTCCTCGACGGTGAGGCCGATCTGTACGGCCAGCACGTGGCGGTCGACTTCGTCGAACAGTTGCGCGGGATGCGCAAGTTCGAGTCCATCGACGAGCTGGTCGAGGCCATGGGCCGCGACGTCGAGGCCGCCCGCAAGGTGCTCACCGCCGCCGAGGTCTGAGGCGGATTCAACCGCTCACCAGCGGCGGTGTAAGGTGGCTCCTCGGGTTTGCTGCGGTCCGCGGTGGCGCCCATCCCGGGTGACCGGACATTCGAGCGCGGAACTGAAAAATAGGAGTCGAGCCACATGGCGCTGACCACTGAGCAGAAGTCGGCCATCCTGGCCGAGTACGGCCTGCACGAGAAGGACACCGGTTCGCCGGAGGCGCAGATCGCGCTGCTGTCGAAGCGGATCTCGGACCTGACCGAGCACCTCAAGCAGCACAAGCACGATCACCACACCCGCCACGGCCTGCTGGCCCTGATCGGTCGTCGTCGTCGCCTGTCGAAGTACCTGCAGGCCAAGGACATCAACCGCTACCGTTCGCTCATCGAGCGTCTCGGCCTGCGCCGCTGATCTGCTACGACACGCCTCCACGCTGAGGCGGTCGGCGAGTAGCCAACAGGAAGAAGTACACTTCTTTCTGTTGGCTATTCGTGTATTCGGAGACCATGGGGTTTCCGGGTGCACTACAACATGTGACAGCCGTGTGCATCCGTCCACGTGGCGTCGGTCTTCGGTAGTGGCCTTTCGGCAGGCGATGTTCTACCGCCGTCGGGCTTCGATCGATGACCGCCACCGCGTCGCCGCTTCCAAGGGGATACGGCCGGGTGCTGCGCGTGACAGCCAGGAGGGTTGTCGCGTGTCCGTGTCCGGTACGGCTGACGAAAAGCTGGTTCGCGCCCATCAGGCGAGTACGCCTGGCATCGGCCGCGCGAATCGGCGAGACGAGAGGTCGAGAGAGAAATATGACGCAGACAACTGAACGTGCATCGACTGCGGTCGAGGTAGAGCCCGGTGTTTTCGAATCGGTCGCGCTGATCGACAACGGTAGCTTCGGCACCCGCACCATCCGCTTCGAGACCGGCCGTCTGGCCAAGCAGGCCGCCGGCTCCGTCGTCGCCTACCTGGACGACGAGACCATGCTGCTGTCGGCGACCACCGCCGGTAAGCACCCCAAGGACCAGTTCGACTTCTTCCCGCTGACGGTCGACGTCGAAGAGCGCATGTACGCCGCGGGCCGCATCCCCGGCTCGTTCTTCCGTCGCGAGGGCCGTCCCTCCACCGACGCGATCCTGACCTGCCGCCTGATCGACCGTCCGCTGCGCCCGACCTTCATCGACGGTCTGCGCAACGAGATCCAGGTCGTGGTCACCGTGCTGAGCCTCGACCCCCAGGATCTCTACGACGTGCTGGCCATCAACGGCGCCTCGGCGTCCACCCAGCTGTCGGGCATCCCGTTCTCGGGTCCGATCGGTGGCGTGCGTGTGGCCCTGATCAGCGGCCAGTGGGTCGCGTTCCCGACCGTCGAGCAGCTCGAGGGCGCCGTGTTCGACATGGTCGTCGCCGGTCGTGTCACCGAGACCGGTGACGTCGCCATCATGATGGTCGAGGCCGAGGCCACCGACAAGGTGATCGACCTGATCGCCGACGGTGCGCAGGCGCCGACCGAGGCCGTGGTCGCCGAGGGTCTGGAAGCCGCCAAGCCGTTCATCGCGCGCCTGGTCCGCGCCCAGGCCGACCTGGCCGCGCTGGCCGCCAAGCCCACCCAGGAGTTCCCGCTCTTCCCGCCGTACGGCCCCGACGTGTTCGAGGCTGTCGAGGGCACCTCGAAGATCGAGCTGAACCAGGCGCTGAGCATCGCCGACAAGCAGGCCCGCGAAGCCAAGATCGATGAGATCAAGGTCGAGGTGCTGTCGCGTCTGGGTGAGGACTTCGCCGGTCGTGAGAAGGAGCTGGGTGCCGCGTTCCGCTCGGTCACCAAGAAGCTGGTCCGCCAGCGCATCCTGACCGACGGCTTCCGCATCGACGGTCGCGGTCTGGCCGACATCCGTGAGCTGTCCGCCGAGGTCGACGTGATCCCGCGCGCCCACGGTTCGGCGCTGTTCGAGCGTGGCGAGACCCAGATCATGGGCGTCACCACCCTCGACATGGTGAAGATGGCCCAGCAGGTCGACTCGCTCGGCCCGGAGACCTCCAAGCGCTACATGCACCACTACAACTTCCCGCCGTTCTCCACCGGTGAGACCGGTCGCGTCGGTTCGCCGAAGCGTCGCGAGATCGGCCACGGCGCCCTGGCCGAGCGCGCGCTGATGCCGGTGCTGCCCTCGCAGGAGGAGTTCCCCTACGCCATCCGTCAGGTCTCGGAGGCGCTCGGCTCCAACGGCTCCACCTCGATGGGTTCGGTGTGTGCCTCGACCCTGTCGCTGCTCAACGCCGGTGTGCCGCTGAAGGCGCCCGTCGCGGGTATCGCCATGGGCCTGGTGTCGGACACCATCACCAACGACCAGGGTGTCGACGAGGTCCGCTACGTGGCCCTCACCGACATCCTCGGCGCCGAGGATGCCTTCGGCGACATGGACTTCAAGGTTGCCGGTACCCGTGACTTCGTCACCGCCCTGCAGCTGGACACCAAGCTCGACGGCATCCCCTCGCAGGTGCTGGCCGGTGCGCTGAACCAGGCGCACGACGCCCGCACCACCATCCTGGACGTGATGGCCGAGGCCATCGCCACCCCGGACGAGATGAGCCCGTACGCCCCGCGCGTCACCGCGATCAAGATCCCGGTCGACAAGATCGGTGAGGTCATCGGCCCCAAGGGCAAGATGATCAACCAGATCACCGAGGAAACCGGCGCCAACATCTCCATCGAGGACGACGGCACCGTGTTCGTCGGTGCGACCGACGGTCCGTCGGCCCAGGCCGCGATCGACATGATCAACGCCATCGCCAACCCGCAGCTGCCCAAGGTGGGCGAGCGCTTCCTCGGCACGGTCGTGAAGACCACCGCCTTCGGCGCGTTCGTCTCGCTGCTGCCGGGCCGCGACGGTCTGGTGCACATCTCCAAGCTGGGCAACGGCAAGCGCGTGGCCAAGGTCGAGGACGTGGTCAACGTCGGCGACAAGCTGCGTGTGGAGATCGCCGATATCGACAACCGCGGCAAGATCTCGCTGGTCCCGGTCGAGGACGAGGCCGCCGCGCCCGCCGAGTCGGCCGACTCCGAGGACTCCGCCGCCGAGTAACTCCACTCACCGCGTAAGCCCCCCGCCGAGCACGATGGCGGGGGGCTTCGTCGTGTTCGGGGTGTAGTGGCGTGAATCACTCGGATGCAACGGTGATGCAACGTTGGCTCACCTAGTGTGTCTTGACACAGTACGAATCTGTGGCGGCAGCAGTGACGTAGCCCGTGGGTGCACCGGGCAGTCGGCTGCCCGTTCGGCGTGTGCGGCCGGGTTGCCCGTCGCCGTCGCGTTCTGGTGAATTACTCCCGAGTACGAGATTTTGACGGAATCTGGTCCGGTTTATTATCGAAACGAATACGCTTCAGTCGTCTACGGGCGCGTGTGTCGGGTGTCGGGGTTGACGATGGAGGTCGGGAGATAACCGAGTCATTGCTGGTTGTGTGGCGACGAGCTGGAATGTCGCGATCGTGTCATAGCCGATCGCACTGAATTCCGGTGTGAGCGGGCGGATTTCGGGCAGGGTGCCCGGGGTTGGCCGTCCGCGCGCCGATCCCCGACCCGGTGTGAGCCGGGGGAGTTCCGAGAGTTTTTTCGCGGCTGCGTGGCGTTACCCGCGGCCGGTAGATGGAAGGCAGTGTTGCGATGACCAACCCCACTCCGGCGTGCGCGCAGATCGATCAGCTGGCGGCGCTGGTGGCGACGGTCGCGGCGATGGAACCGGCACGGACCGCCGTCGGATTCGACGGCACGTCGGTGTCCTACGCGGAGCTGGATACCCAGCTCACACTGATGGCGGAGCTCACCGGCGGGGCGCTCGATCCCGAGACGCTCGTCCAGGTCGTGCTCGCCGAGCTGTTCCCGGGAGTTGTCGACGCGGCCGAGGGCACCTTCGGACGGTTGCTGAACACGCTGGCCGCCGATGCGATGACCGTGCTCGGGATCGAGACGCCCGCCGCCGGGGCGACGCTGGTCGACCGGTTCGCCGAGCAACTGGCGCGCACTCCGGACCGGGTGGCGGTGCAGTTCGGTGACCAGACGCTGACCTATGCCGAATTCGATGCCAGGGTCCGGGTGCTGGCAGGTCGGTTGGCCGGGCTCGGCGTCGGCCCGGAGTCGCTGGTCGGGTTGGCGATGCGGCGCAGTGTCGAGTTGATCGTCGCCGTGCACGCGATCGTGCGGGCGGGCGGGGCGTACGTGCCGCTGGACCCGGATCATCCGGTGGACCGGCTGCACTATGTGCTCGAGGTGGCACGGCCCGTGGTGGTGGTGACGCGGGTGTGCGACGAACCGGATCTGGGTGGGGCGACGGTGTTGCGCACCGACGACATCGACTGGTCCGCGGTACCGGCCGAGCTCGCGGTGCATGCGCAGGCCGGAAACACGGCGTATGTCATCTTCACCTCCGGGTCGACCGGTCGGCCCAAGGGCGTCGCGGTGACCCACGGTGCGATCGTGGCGAACCTGGACTGGCGTCAGCGCAGCTATGCGATGACCGAAGACGACGTCGTGTTGCAGAAGACCCCGTACACCTTCGATGTGTCGGTGTGGGAGCTGTTCTGGCCCTTGCAGATCGGTGCCCGGCTGGTGGTCGCCGAGCCGGGCCGCCACGGTGACCCCGCCTACCTGGCCGACCTGATCGCCCGGCACAGCGTGACGGTGACCCACTTCGTGCCGTCCATGCTGGCCGCCTTCGTCGGTGAGCTCGCCGAGGCCGCGACGGTCGCGGATCTGTCGTCGTTGCGGATGGTGTTCGCCTCCGGTGAGGCATTGCCCGCCGCGACCGCCGCGCGCCTGCGCAAGCTCTCGGCGACGGCCCTGCACAACCTGTACGGGCCCACCGAGGCGGCGGTCGACGTCACCGCGCACGAGGTGACCGAGGCCGACGAGGTGTCGGTGCCGATCGGTGGGCCCGCGGACGATACCGGGTTGCTCGTGCTCGACGAGAACCTCGACCAGGTGCCCGCCGGGGTGGTCGGCGAGCTGTATCTGTCCGGTGTGCAGCTGGCCCGTGGCTACGTGGCCCGGCCCGGCCTGACTGCCGACCGGTTCGTCGCCAACCCCTACGGCGAGCCCGGTGAACGCATGTATCGCACGGGTGACCTCGTACGGCAGCTGCCCGGCGGTGCCGAGCTGGAATACCTGGGGCGCACGGACTTCCAGGTGAAGTTGCGTGGGTTGCGGATCGAACTCGGTGAGATCGAGGCCGTGCTCGCGGCGCACCCGCGCGTCGGCAATGCCGCGGTGGTGCTGCACCGGCACGCGGCCGGTGAGGCGCTGGTCGGGTATGTGGTGAGTGTCGACGGGGAGCCGCTCGACGAGGCCGAGCTGGTGGCGCATGCGAAGGCGTCGATGCCGGAATACATGGTGCCCTCGCTGCTGGTGCGGTTGCCCGCGATGCCGATCAATGCGAGCGGCAAGCTGGACCGGAAAGCATTGCCCGAGCCCGACTTCCGTGTGGCCGCTGCCGAGTTCCGTGCGCCTGTGACCGCGACCGAGCGGGCGGTGGCGGCGCTGTTCGCCGAACTGCTCGACGTGGAGTCCGTCGGGCTGGACGACGACTTCTTCCGGCTCGGTGGCAACTCACTGATCGCCACCCGCGCTATCGCCCGCCTGCACGCGAACCTCGGTGTGCGCGTGGATGTTCGCGACTTCTTCGACAGTCCCACTGTCGCGGTTCTCGCGTCGTTGATCGATGCGGGCTCTGCCGACGAGAGGCCGGCTCTAGTCGCGGGCCCTCGCCCCTCCGTGCTGCCCCTGTCGCCCGCGCAACAGCGCATGTGGTTCCTGAACCGCTTCGACCCGGCCACCGGCGCCTACAACATCCCGATCGCGGTCCGCCTCTCCGGTGCGCTCGACCATGTGGCCTTGCGTGCGGCCGTCCGCGACCTGATCGCCCGCCACGAAGTGCTGCGGACCGTCTACCCCGAGGTGGACGGGGTCGGGACGCAGCTGGTGCTCGATCCCGCCGAGGCTTACAAGCTGCTCGTCGCCGGGGACAGCGGGGGTGTCGGTGGCGAAGGTGTTGGTGCGGCGCTGTTGGAACCGATTGTTGTTGCGACGGACGAGCTGCGGGAGGTTATCGCCGGGGAAATCCTGCGCGGTTTCGATGTGACGGTGGCGCCGCCGGTTCGAGTGCGGTTGTTCGAGGTCGACGGGGATCACGTGCTGGTGCTCGTGGTGCACCACATCGCCGCCGACGGGTGGTCGGCGGGACCGCTCGTGCGAGACACGATGGCCGCGTATCACGCGCGGACCGGCGGGGCGGCGCCCGCGTGGGAACCGCTGGCGGTGCAGTACGCGGACTACACGCTGTGGCAGCGGGCGGTGCTGGGTGAGGAGGGCGATCCGGCTTCGCAGGCCGGGCGGGAGATCGCGTTCTGGCGGGCGGCGCTGGCCGGTCTGCCGGACGAGTCGGGGTTGCCGACGGATCGGCCGCGCCCGGCGACCGCCTCGATGCGTGGGCAGCGGGTCGAGTTCAGCCTCGACCCCGAGTTGGTCACGGCACTGAATTCTGTTGCCGCCGAACGCGGTGCGACGCTGTTCATGGTGCTGCACGCCGCGCTGTCGGTGCTCGTCGCCCGCCTGTCGGGTAACGCGGATGTGGCGATCGGCAGCCCGGTCGCCGGGCGCGGTGCCGCCGAACTCGACGATGTGATCGGCATGTTCGTCAACACCGCTGTGCTGCGCACCCAGGTGCGCGCCGGGGAACCGTTCACCGACCTGCTCGTCCGCGTCCGGGCCCACGACCTGGCTGCCTTCGAGCACACCACGCTTCCCTTCGAGCGGCTTGTCGAAGTGCTGGCGCCCGCTCGTTCGGCCGGTCGGCACCCTCTGTTCCAGGTGGCGTTGTCGCTGCAGAACCTGCCGGTGACCACCTTCGAACTGCCCGGCCTGCGGGCGAGCGCGGTCGACCTGCCCTACGACATCGAGAAGTTCGACCTGTCGGTGACATTGCGCGGCGCCGCAACCGATGGTCTGTCCGGCGAATTCTCCTACGCCACAGATCTGTTCGACGCGTCGACGGTCACCGCGATGGTGCGCCGTTTCATCGGTCTGCTCGCTGCGATCGCCGCCGCACCGCATACCTCGGTAGCAGATCTGCCGCTGCTGATCGATACCGAGCTCGCCGAACTCACCACCCGCAGCGGCGGTGTCGCCGAGCCCGCGCCCCTGTTGCCCGAAGTGCTGGCACGTGCCGCCGCCGACCCGGCCGCCGTCGCCATCCGTGACGGCGACCGCACTCTCACCTACGGCGAACTCGACGCCGCCTCCACCCGCATGGCCACCCGGCTGGCCGGCAACGGTGTTGGACCGGGTGATGTTGTCGCCGTGAGCATTCCGCGCTCGGCCGCGTCGGTGACCGCAGTGTGGGCCGTCATCAAGTCGGGCGCCGGCTTCCTCCCGGTCGACCCGAACTACCCGGCCGACCGCATCACCCACATGCTCGCCGACTCCGGCGCCGCCGCGGGCATCACCACCGACGAGCTCCGCGCCGACCTACCCGCCGCCGTGGACTGGCTGGTTGTCGACGTCGACGCCGTGCACACGGACACGCACACCGTTCCCGATGTCGCCGCGCCGGCCATCGACGGGCTCGGAGCGTCGGGTGATGCTCGTAGGCCGCATCCGCTCGACCCGGCCTATGTCATCTACACCTCCGGCACCACCGGTCTGCCCAAGGGCGTGGTGATTCCGCACGCGGCCGTCGCGGCCTACCTGCCGGTGCAGGCGGGACGGTATCGGGCTGCGGCGGACGCACGGGTCCTGCATGTGGCCTCGCCGTCGTTCGACATCTCGGTGGCCGAGCTGCTGCTCACCGTCAGCGCGGGGGCGACCATGGTCGTCGCGCCGAACGGGGTCTTCGGTGGGGCGGAGCTGGGTGAACTGTTGCGGATCGAGCGGGTGACCCATGTGGTCATCACGCCGTCGGCGCTCGCGACGGTCGATCCGGTGGGGCTCGACGATCTGCGGGTCGTCGTGGTGGGTGGAGAAGCATGTCCGGCGGAGCTGGTGGCACGGTGGACGGCGGCGATTCCGGGGCTGGAGTTCCGCAACGGGTACGGGCCGACCGAAACCACGATCGTCACCAATATCAGCGAACCACTCGGCGCCGCAACGCCGATCACCCTCGGCGAGCCCGTGGAGGGGACCACCGAATTGGTCCTCGACGAGCGGTTGCGCCCGGTGCCTGCCGGTGTCGTCGGTGAGCTCTACATCGCGGGCGCGCAGTTGGCGCGCGGCTACCATCGTCGACCCGCGTTGACGGCGAGCCGGTTCGTCACCAATCCGTACGGCGCGCCGGGGGAGCGGATGTACCGCACCGGTGACACCGTCCGCTGGGTGCGTCGCGGTGACTCCTACGATCTGGAATACCTGGGGCGCAACGACTTCCAGGTGAAGGTGCGTGGGTTCCGGATCGAACTCGGTGAGATCGACGCCGTCCTCGCCAAGCATCCGGCGGTGCGTTTCGCGGTCACGATCGGGCACCGCACCGAGGCTGGCGCGACCCTGCTGGTGTCCTATGTGGTGCCCGTCCCCGAGGCCGCCGTCGACACCTCGGAGTTGCTCGCGCATTCCGCCGCCCACCTGCCCGCGCACATGGTGCCCGCCACCATCATGACTCTGGACGAGGTGCCGCTGACCCCGGTCGGCAAACTGGATCGTTCGGCGCTGCCCGTCCCGGTATTCGAGGCCGCTGCCTACCGCGCGCCGACCACCCAGGCCGAACGGGTGGTCGCGGACGCGTTCGCCGAGGTCCTCGGCCTGGAACAGGTCGGTCGCGACGACGACTTCTTCGAGCTCGGCGGCAACTCGCTGCTCGCCACCCGCGTGATGGCCCGCATCGGCACCGACCTCGATATCCGCATCCCGGTGCGACAACTGTTCGACACCGCCTCCGTCCGCACCCTGGCCGACGCCGCCGACCGCCTGCGCGGCACCGGCGCAGGCCCGGCCCTCGTCGCGGGTGTGCGCCCCGACCCGCTGCCGCTGTCCCCGGCCCAGCAGCGCATGTGGTTCCTGAACCGCTTCGACCCCGGTTCCTCCGCCGACAACATCCCGATGGCCGTGCGCCTCACCGGCGAACTCGACGTGCCCGCCCTCCGCGCGGCCCTCATCGACGTTCTCGACCGACACGAGGTTCTGCGCACCCGCTACCCCGAACGCGACGGCCACGCGATCGCCGAAATCCTCCCCACCCCTGGCCTTCTCCCCGACATCCATCCTGAGGTCCTCCCCACCGACGACCTCCCCGACGCGATCCGCACCTTCGCCACGACCGGCTTCGACCTCACCACCGACGCCCCCCTCCGCATCGCCCTGTTCCGCGTGCGCGACACCGGGGAAGCACCGACCACCGGGCACGGTCCGATCGATACGTCAGCGCGCTCGGGCGAGGAACCGCTGCTTGTCGATCCCGCGAGTACCGGTGCGGCACTGCGAGTTACGGGTGTATCGACGGGCGTGCCTACGATGCTCGACGGGGACGCGCCCACCGACGACGGCGTGAGGTCCGGTGCGGCGCAGGGCGGTACGGTGGAGTTCACCGCGCAGGCGCTGCTTACTGCGCAGGAGCAGTTCGGCGGAGACGCATCGGCCGGTGTCGGTCGGATCCGCGGAGAAGCACGGGAAGCTGCTGTGTCGGTTGACGGTGCAGCGGAGTATGTGCTGGCTATCGTGCTGCATCACATTGCAGCGGACGGGTTCTCGTTCGGGCCGTTGATCCGCGATGTGCTCACCGCGTACGGGGCGCAGGCTGCAGGGGAGGCACCCGCGTGGGAGCCGCTGAGTGTGCAGTACGCCGACTACGCGGTGTGGCAGCATGCGGTGCTCGGCACCGCCGCCGACCCCGGATCGGTGGCTGCTCAGCAGCTTTCGTTCTGGCGTAAGACGCTGGACGGGCTGCCGGAGCAGTTGGAGTTGCCTGCCGACCGGCCGCGGCCTGCGGTCGCCTCGCGCAGGGGAGCGGTGCACACGGTCGAGTTCGAGGCCGAAACGCACCGTGCGTTGGCTGAATTCGCGCGGGCGCACGGGGTGACGGTGTTCATGGCCGTGCACGCGGTCTTCGCCGTGTTGTTGGCACGCTTGTCGGCGACCACCGATATCGCCATCGGTACGCCGGTGTCGGGACGTGGGCACCGCGCACTCGATGACCTGGTCGGCATGTTCGTCAACACCCTGGTGCTGCGCACCGAAGTGACCCCCGCGACGCCGTTCGCCGAGCTGGTCGCGCGGGTCCGTGACACCGATCTGGCGGCGTTCGGGCACGCCGATGTGCCGTTCGAGCGGCTCGTCGAGGCGCTCGATCCCGTGCGTTCCACGGCCCGCAACCCCCTGTTCCAGGTGATGCTGTCGCTGAACGAGGACACCACGCGCGAACTCGTCCTGCCCGGCCTGACGGTCGGTGGCGTCGACCTGCCGACCACCGTCGCCAAGTTCGACCTGGAACTCACCCTCACCGAACACCGCGACGAGAAGGGCGCTCCCACAGGACTTTCCGGTGCGTTCCTCTACGCCACCGATCTGTTCGACGCGGCAACCGTCGCCGGTTTCGCCACCCGCCTGCGTCGCGCTCTCACCAGCGCACTGACGGACCCCACGCGCCCGGTCGGCGACATCGACCTCCTCGACGACGCGGAACGCATGCAACTGCTCGCCACCGGGAACTGGGCTGCTGCGACCGGTTCGGCCCTGGTCACGCAGTCGACCGACCCGGCCGCGTGGGGCCCTGCCGCGGCCGACCCTGCCGCCCTGGCGGATTCCGATGCTGCTTCAGCCCTGGTAACGAATTTCGGCAACCACGCCGCCACCGGCCATGCCACCCCCGCGCCCGCCGCTACCGCCACCCTGGCATCGCTGTTCGCCGACCGGGTCGCCGCCTGTCCCGGCGCGACAGCTGTCATCGTCGATACCGAGCCAGTGGGAGTAGCACGTGGTGCGGATCATGCGGAGACAGCGGTGGCTCTCGATGAGCAGCCCGTCGCGCCGCGCAGCGTGAATCGCACTGCGACACCGAATGTTTCCGATGTCGGGCCCAGCCGGGTGGGCGGTGTGGAGACGTCGGACTTCCGCCACGTCGAGCGAGGTGGGGCAGAGTATGGCAGTGCTGGAACCGACAACGCTGTAGCGGTGAGCGGTCCGGTGTCGGTGCGGCTCACGTACGCCGAGTTCGGTGTGAGGGTCGCTCGGATGGCCCGGCACTTGATCGGCCTCGGTGCGGGGCCGGGTTCGCTGGTGGCGGTGGCGATGCGGCGTGGTGTCGATCAACTGGTCGCGGTGCACGCCGTGCTGGCGGCCGGGGCGGCGTATGTGCCGGTGGACCCGGATCATCCGGCTGACCGAACCGCGTATGTGCTCGCTCGGACGGCACCGGTGTGTGTGCTCACCGTCGCCGGAAGTGGTTTCGGCGTGGGTGATTCGGTGATCGAGGTGGACACTCTCGATCTGTCGGCACTGTCTGGCGATCCGATCGCCGACGAAGAGCGCTGTGCCCCACTGCGTCCCGAGAACCTCGCCTATGTGCTGTTCACCTCCGGCTCGACCGGTCGGCCCAAGGGTGTGGCGGTTCCGCACCGTGCGGTGGTCAACCAGCTGCGGTGGTTGCAGAGCGCCTATCCGCTCGGTGCCGACGACGTGGTGCTGCAGAAGACGCCGTTCACCTTCGACGCCTCCGTGTGGGAACTGTTGTGGCCCTTGCAAGTCGGTGCCCGACTGGTACTTGCCTCGCCCGACGGTCATCGCGATCCGGCGTACCTGGCCGCCGCAACTGCCCGGCACCGGGTGAGCGTGGTGCAGTACGTGCCGTCGGTGCTGACAGCTGTGATGGCGGAAACGGCCGGATCGGCAGGCGAACGGACAGCCCGCGCGCGCTCGGCGGTTTCCGGGTCGGCCGATCGGAGCAGCCATGTCACCGATGGGCAGCAGTCGCTGCGGTTGGTGTTCGCCGGTGGTGAGGCGCTGACCACCGAACTGGCGCGCACCGTCCGCGAACGCACCGGTGCCACTGTGGTGAACCTGTACGGGCCGACCGAAACCGCAATCCAGGTGACCACCCACCGGTTCGCCGACGATCAGGGTGCGACCGTGCCGATCGGTTCGCCTGTCGCCGAAACCTGCGTGTACGTGCTCGATTCACGCCTGCACCCGGTCCCGGCCGGTGTGCCCGGCGAACTGTACGTGGCCGGCGCCCAGCTCGCCGACGGCTACCACAGCCGCGCCGACCTCACCGCCGAGCGTTTCGTCGCGAACCCGTTCGGCACCGGCGAGCGCCTCTACCGCACCGGTGACCTCGTCACCTGGCGCACCACCTCCACCGGCCCTGCCCTGCACTACCTGGGCCGCACCGATTTCCAGGTGAAGCTGCGTGGCCTGCGTATCGAACCCGCCGAGATCGAAGCCGCCCTCACCACGGTCCCCGGCGTTCGCCGCGCGGTGGTCGTCGTCCGCTCGGACGACGGCAAGCCCGACCAGCTCGTCGCCTACATCGTCCGCGACAACACCGAAGCCGAACCCGTCGCGAATGCCCGACCAACCTCTGCGTCAGTCGGTGTCATCCCAGCCGGTGGTGCGCAATCGGCTTCCACCGCAGCCGGTGTCGTACCGGCCGGTGGTGCGCAATCGGCTTCGGCCGCAGGCGGCGCCGTGCCGACTGGCGGTGCGCAACCAGCCTCGACCGAGGCCGGTGTCGGTGGCACAGTCTCGGGCGCACCCAACCGTGACGCCTGCACTCCGGCGGATCTCGACGCCGCGGTCACCGCCACCCTGCCCGCCTACATGGTGCCCGGCGCCTACGTGTTCCTCGACGAATTGCCGCTCACCGCCTCCGGCAAGCTGGACCGCCGCGCACTGCCCGCCCCACAGGCGCGCCGCACCGGCTACCGGGAGCCCGCGACCACGACCGAACGCATCGTCGCCGCCACCTTCGCCGGCGTGCTCGAACTGGACCGGGTGGGCGCCGACGACGACTTCTTCCCGCTCGGCGGCAACTCCCTGCTGGCCACGCAGGTGGCGGCACGCCTCGGAGCCGCGCTCGACGCGCGTGTCGCGGTCCGTGAACTGTTCGAGGCGAGCACCGTCAGTGGCCTGGCGCAGCGGCTGGACACTCTGCGTGGCACCGGGACCAGGCGCGGACCGGTGGGTGGTACACGCCCGCAACGGATTCCGTTGTCACCCGCGCAGCAGCGGATGTGGTTCCTGCACCGCTTCGACCCGCACTCCGCCGCCTATCACATCCCCGTGGCCATCCGCCTCAGCGGCGAACTCGACGTCGCCGCCCTGCGCGGCGCCCTGGGCGACCTGGTCGCCCGCCACGAGACCCTGCGCACCACCTACCCCGAATTCGACGGTCAGGCAACGCAACTCGTGGGCGAACCGTTCGTTCCCGAGCTCACGGTCACCGACGTCACCGCCACCGACGTGCCCGGCGCCGTCGCGGAGGTGCTGTCGGGCGGTTTCGACATCACCGCCGAGGTGCCGGTGCGCGTCGCCCTGCTGCGCGCGGCGCCGACCGAGCACGTGCTGGTGCTCGTCGTGCACCACATCGCCGCCGACGGCTGGTCGATGGGCCCGCTCACCCGTGACCTGGTGGCCGCCTACGCCGCCCGCGCCACGGGCAGCGCACCGCAACTGCCGCCGCTCACCGTGCACTACGCCGATTACGCGCTGTGGCAGACCGAGGGGCTCGGCAGCGTCGACGACCCGGACGCACCGCTGGCCCGCCAGCTCGGCTACTGGCGGAACCGCCTGGCCGCGCTGCCCGATGTCCTCACCCTGCCGACGGACCGCCGCAGGCCGCTGATCGCGTCGAATCGCGGGGCCACCTTCGTCACCGCCTTCGACGCGCACCTGCACCGGGGGATCGAGGAATTGGCTCGGGCGCGCCGGGCGACCACGTTCATGGTGCTGCACGCGGGCCTCGCGGTGCTGTTGGCCAGGCTGTCGGCGGGGTCCGACATCGTGGTCGGCACCCCGGTGGCCGGGCGTGGTCATCGCGAACTCGACGACATCGTCGGCATGTTCGTCAACACGCTCGTCCTGCGCGCCGAGGTGCGCGGCGAAACCGGATTCGCCGACCTGCTCGACCAGATCCGCGCCGGTGACCTCGACGCCTTCGACAACGCCGACGTCCCGTTCGAAACCCTCGTCGACGCGGTGAACCCCGCACGCTCACAGGGCTATTCGCCGCTGTATCAGGTGTCGCTCGCCCTGCAGAATCAGCGGCGCGCCGCGTTCGAACTGCCCGGGCTCACCCTCTCGGGTCTCGAACTGCCGGACGCGCCGATCGAAGTCGACCTGGACTTCACCTTCGTCGACCGATTCGGCACCGACGGCGAGCCCGACGGTCTCGATCTCGAACTGCGCTATGCGACGGACCTTTTCGACGCCGACACCGTCGCGGCGATGGCCACCATGCTCGAGCTCGTGCTCCGCGCGGCCGTGCGGGCTCCGGCGACACCTGTCGGAGATCTGGAACTGCTCGCCGAACCCGCCCGCGCCGAGCTGGTGGCCGGCCCGCACGGTGAAGTGATTCCGCTCGACGAGAAACTGGCCGAGCTGGGCATCGGCGCGCCGCTGGCCGCCCGTCTGCTCGATGCGGCGGCCGCGCGCGATCCGCAGGCGATCGCCGCCGTTTTCGAGGGCACCGAGATCACCTACGGTGCGCTCGCGGCCAGAGCCAATCGGCTGGCGCGCAGACTGATCGGGTGCGGTGTCGGGCCGGAAACCCCGGTCGCCGTCGCTGTTCCGCGCGGGATCGAGCTGCTGGTCGTGCTGCACGGTGTGCTCGCCGCCGGCGGCGTGTACGTGCCGATCGACCCGGCCCAGCCCGCCGATCGCATCGGCCACGTACTGGCCACGGCGGCACCGCGATTGGTCGTCGCGGCCGAGGCGCGCGACCTCGATCACGTGGACGCGGGCATCCGGTCCGCCACCGCCTCGGTGCATTTCGCGGCCGCCTCGCGGTCCGGGTTCCCGGTGCTCACCGTCGCCCAGCTCGAGGACCCCGCACAGGTCCCGGTGCCCGACACCCCGGTCACCGATGCCGAACGCCTCGCACCGCTGCTGCCGGACCATCCGGCGTATGCCCTGTTCACCTCCGGTTCCACCGGTCTGCCCAAGGGTGTGCTCATCACCCACCGGGCAGTGGTGAACGAATTGTGCTGGCTGCGTGGCGAATACGCCTTGACCGCCGAGGATCGCCTGCTGCAGCGCGCCCCGCTCACCTTCGACGTGTCGCTGTGGGAACTGCTGGCCCCGGCGTTGCTCGGCGCCACCCTGGTGCTGCTGCGCCCCGGCGGTCACCTCGACCTCGCCTACCAGGCGCGGGTACTGCGCGAACAGCGCGTCACCGTGGTCGAGTTGGTGCCGTCGGTGCTGTCGGCGATGCTCGCCGAAGGGCTGGGCGATGCCCTGCGCGGCCTGCGCATGCTGCATGTGGGTGGTGAGGAACTGCCCGCCCCGCTCGCGGCGACGGTGCTGGCCACGCTGCCCGTCGAGCTGCACAACACCTACGGGCCGACCGAGGTGGCGATCACCAGCACCTTCCAGCAGATCACGGCACCGGTCGAACAGACCGAAATGCCCATCGGCAGGCCCACCTGGAATGTGCGCGCCTATGTCCTCGACGAGCGGCTGCACCCGGTGCCGACCGGTGTGACGGGTGAGCTGTACCTGGCGGGTGCCCAGCTGGCCCGTGGCTACCTGGGGCGGCCGGATCTGACCGCCGACCGTTTCGTCGCCGACCCGTTCGGCGCGCACGGTACCCGCATGTACCGCACCGGAGACCTGGTCCGCCGCGATCGCGACGGTGCCCTGATCTATCTGGGCCGCAACGACTTCCAGGTGAAGATCCGTGGTCTGCGGATCGAGCTGGGTGAGATCGAGGCGGCCCTCGGCGACGCACCCGGTGTCACGCATGCGACGGTTCTGCCCGCCACCGACGACGCGGGCCGTCAGTGCCTGGTCGGTTATGTGGCCGGTGCGGTCGACGCCGCGAATGTGCGCGATCATGTGGCGAGCCGGGTGCCCGCCTACATGGTTCCCACGCATTTCGTCGTGCTGGACACGGTGCCGCTGAACCCGGCGGGCAAGCTCGACCGTGCCGCGCTGCCCGCCGCCGATCTGTCGGTCACCACCGCCTACGTGGCGCCACGGCCCGGCACCCAGACCACGCTCGCCGAGGTGATCGCCGACCTGCTCGGAGTGGCCCGCATCGGTGCCGACGACGACTTCTTCGCCGTCGGCGGCAACTCGCTGCTGGCCATGCGGCTGGTCGCCCGCGCCAACGCGGCGCTCGGCAGCGCCCTCGACGTGCGCGACGTGTTCGAAGCACCGACCGTAGCCCGGCTGGCCGAACGCGCCACTACCGGCGAACAGCTGCCCCCGCTGGTTGCCGTGCACCCGCGCCCCGACCGAATCCCGTTGTCGCTGGCCCAGACTCGCCTCTGGCTGCTGAACCGCATCGACCCCGACTCGGCCGTCTACACCCTGCCCATCGCGCTGCGCCTCACCGGTGACCTCGACATCGCCGCCCTGTGGGCCGCCCTCGCCGACGTCCTCGCCCGCCACGAGTCCCTGCGCACCGTCTTCCCCGAAGACGCGGACGGCCCCACCCAGGTGGTCCTTCCGGTCGACCAGGCCCTGCCCGACGCGGTACTCGAAGAGGTCCCCGAGCCGGCCCTGACCGCCGCGGTCCGCGCCGTCGTCGGCGCAGGCTTCGACCTCACCACCCAGCCGCCTCTGCGCGCGGCACTCGTGCGCGTAGTCCACACACCGGCGAACGAACCGCCCGACCACGACCGTCTCGCCGGGCGGCCCGCTGATCGCTCTGGTGTCAGCCGCGGCGATGCCCTGCCGTATGGCGTCACCGATCATGGGGTCGCCGGGCAACCCGTTGGGGCGACCTCGACAGACGGTTCCGCGCGGGACCACGAGTATGTCTTCGTGCTGGCCGTGCACCACATCGCCGCCGACGGTGTGTCCATCACGCCGCTGGCGCGGGATCTGATCGCCGCGTATGCCGCGCGGACGGCGGGGGTCGCGCCGCGGTGGGAGCCGTTGCCGGTGCAGTACCCGGACTTCACGCTGTGGCAGCGTGAAGTCCTCGGTGAAGCCGAGGATCCGCAGTCGCGCCTGGCACGGCAGCTGGCGCACTGGCGTGACGAATTGGCCGGGCTGGCACCGGCTCTGGAGTTGGCGACGGATCGGCCGCGTCCCGCTGTGCGCGCCGGGGAGGGTGCCGCCGTCGGGTTCGATGTGCCCAGCGAGGTCGTCGCCGGGATCGAGGCACTGGCCCGCAGGCACAGGGTGTCTACGTTCATGGTGGTGCACGCGGCGTTCGCGGTGCTGCTGGCCCGGCACGGTGCGGGCGGCGATATCGCGATCGGCACTCCGGTCGCGGGACGGGCCGATGCGGCGCTCGACGACCTCGTCGGCATGTTCGTCAACACCCTGGTCCTGCGCACCCAGGTGGACGCGGGAGCGGCGTTCGCCGACCTGCTCGCCACCGTGCGTGCGACCGATCTGAGGGCCTTCGCGCACGCGGACCTGCCGTTCGAACGGCTCGTCGACGAACTCAACCCGGTGCGCTCCACCTCGTACGCCCCGATCGTGCAGGTGATGCTCGCCTTCGAGCACCGCGACGACACCACCGTCGAACTCCCGGGCCTGCGGATCGACGAATTCGCGCTGCCCGCCGCGACCACGCAGTTCGACCTGTCGCTCGCCGTCAACGAAATCGCCGGTGCCAGTGGTGAACCGGGGATGCGCGGGTGGCTGCGGTACGCCACCGACCTGTTCGACGCCGAGACCGTCGCCGCCTTCGGCGCGCGGTTCGTCCGGGTGCTGCGCGCCGTGGTCGCGGACGACACGGCGATCGTCGGTGAGATCGACCTGCTCGACGACACCGACCGGGCCCAGCTCGCGGCCTGGAACTCCACCCACGCACCTCTGGACACCGACGCCACGCTTGTATCGCTGTTCGCCGAACAGGCCCTTCGCACCCCGAATGCCATCGCCCTCGAATTCGAGGGGCAGCGAATCACCTACGGCGAGTTCGCTGGTCGTGTGGCCCGTCTCGCGCGCCGGCTGATCGCAGAGCGGGTGGGACCCGGCGCCATCGTGGGTGTGGGACTGCGGCGCGGAATCGATCTGCTCGTCGCGCTCTACGCGGTGCAGGCGGCGGGTGCGGCGTACCTGCCGCTCGACCCCGACCACCCGGCCGACCGGATCGCCGATGTGCTCGCCACCGCGGCACCGGTCTGCGTTCTGGCCGCATCCGGCTTCCCCGAAACCGGTACGCGCACCATCGATCCCGGCGGACTCGACCTCGACGGTTTCGACGCACATCCGGTGACCGATGCCGAGCGTCTCCGCCCGTTGCGCGGCGCCGATCTGGCGTACGTGCTGTTCACGTCCGGATCGACCGGGAAGCCGAAGGGTGTGGCGGTGAGCCACACCGCCATCGTCAACCGTCTGGTCTGGATGCAGAACACCTACGGGCTCACACCGGCCGACACCGTGTTGCAGAAGACGCCGATCACCTTCGACGTGTCGGTGTGGGAACTGTTCTGGCCCTTGCAGATCGGCGCCACCCTGGTGATCGCCCGCCCCGACGGGCACCGCGACCCCGTCTACCTGGCCGAGGTCATCACCCGCACCGGAGTGGGTGTGGCGCACTTCGTTCCGTCGATGCTGGCCGCGTTCCTCGCCGAACGCCGCTCCGCCGACTGCGCGTCGCTGCGCCAGGTCTTCGCCTCCGGTGAGGCACTGCCCGCCGCCGATGCGCAGCGCCTGCGCGCCCTGATTCCCGGTGTGGCCGTGCACAACCTGTACGGCCCGACCGAAGCCGCCGTCGACGTCACCTTCCACGAGGTCACCGACGCCGACACCGTGACCGTGCCGATCGGGGCACCTGTCGCCAACACCGCCCTGCACGTCCTCGACGCCCGCCTGCGCCCCGTGCCCGTCGGCACACCCGGCGAGCTCTACCTCGCCGGTGTGCAACTGGCCCGTGGCTACCTCGGCCGCCCGGACCTGTCGGCCGATCGCTTCGTCGCCAACCCCTACGGCGCACCCGGCGAACGCATGTACCGCACCGGCGACCTCGTCGTACGCACTCGCACGGGCGAACTGGAATACCTGGGCCGCACCGACTTCCAGGTGAAGCTGCGCGGTCTGCGCATCGAACTCGGCGAGATCGAGGCCGTGCTCGGCGGCATCGACACTGTCGACCGCGCTGTGGTGACCGTCCGGGACGACGGCACCGGCCCCTACCTCACCGCCTACCTGGTCCCGTCGCGCGAACAGCACCCGACGGCCTCGGCTGCAGCGCGCGGCCAGGAGGCGCCCGGACGGACGCCCCGCGCCGGCCTCGCCTACGCCGGTGCGGATAGGTCAGGGGACGCGAGTGGTGAGAGCGCAGGCATCGTCGCTGCGACCCGTGCCGGAAATTCGCCGGCAGGGGTGGGTGCGCAGGTTGGTTCGCGCCCTGCCGGTTCGTCCGGGAACACGTCGGCCGACGACGACATCGCTCCCGACATCGACCTCGCGGGCGTGAAAGCCCGGCTGCGGGAGTCGCTTCCGGCCTATATGGTGCCGAGCGCGTTCGTGATCCTTGAGTCACTGCCGGTGAACGCCTCAGGCAAGCTCGATCGCCGGGCGCTGCCCGCCCCCGAGCTGGCCGCGCGCGAGTTCCGTGCTCCCGCAACGGCAACGGAGGTGCTGGTGGCCGGGATCGTCCGGGAGGTACTCGGGATCGACAAGGTCGGTGCCGACGACGACTTCTTCGATCTCGGTGGCAACTCACTGATCGCCACCCGGGTCGCGGCGCGGCTCGGGGCAGCGCTGGACCGGCAGGTGCCGGTGGCCCGCATCTTCGAGGCGCCGGTCGTGGCCGCGCTGGCCACCGCGCTCGATACCGAGGCGGGCGCGGCCCGGCTCGCACTGACGGCGGGGGAGCGGCCCGCCGTGGTCCCGCTTTCGCCTGCCCAGCAGCGCATGTGGTTCCTCAACCGGTTCGACCCGGACTCGGTGGGCTACAACGTGCCCATCGCTGTCCGGCTGCGCGGCGTACTCGACACCGACGCGCTCGCGGCCGCCGTCGACGACCTTGTCGACCGGCACGAAGTGCTGCGCACCTACTACCCGGAGACCGCCGACGGCCCGGTGCAGCGCATCCTGTCGGCAGCCGAGGCCGGTGTCGCGCTGGAGATCCGCGACATCACCCCGGACGAGGTGGCCGGTGCGGTGACGATGCTGGCCGCGACCACCTTCGACGTGACCGCCGGGGTGCCGTGGCGGGTCGTGCTGTACCGCCTCGATGCCGACGACGCGGTGCTGGCCCTGGTCGTGCACCATATCAGCGCCGACGGGTCGTCGGTGCCGCCGCTGGTGCGCGACCTGATGACCGCTTACCTCGCCCGCCGCGACGGCACCGCCCCCGCGTGGGCGCCACTGCCGGTGCAGTACGCGGACTACGCGCTGTGGCAGCGGGCGGTGCTCGGCGACGAGACCGACCCCACCTCGGTGGCCGCCCGCCAGCTCGACTTCTGGCGCACCGAACTCGCCGGTGTGCTCGACGAACTCGCGCTGCCCCTCGACCGGCCACGCCCGGCCGTGCGAACCCTGACCGGTGGCACCGTGCCGGTCACCCTCGACGCCGCCACCCACGCCAGGCTCGCCGAACTGGCTCGCGAGTGCGGTGCGACGCTGTTCATGGTGGTGCACACCGCCTTCGCCGCTCTCCTCGGACGGCTGTCGAACAGCACCGACGTGACCGTCGGGACCCCGGTCGCCGGACGCGGTGAGGCCGCGCTCGAAGATCTCGTCGGCATGTTCGTGAACACACTGGTGTTCCGCACCCGGCTGCGGTCGGGAGAATCGTTCCGCCAGTTGCTGATCCGACAGCGCGCCACCGATCTAGCCGTATTCGCCAATGCCGATGTGCCGTTCGAACGGCTCGTGGAGGTGCTCGACCCGGCGCGTTCCACCGCCCGGCATCCCCTGTTCCAGGTGGGCTTCTCCTTCCAGAACTTCGAGCGCGCCGAACTCGAACTGCCCGGCATCACCGTGTCGGGCCTGGACACCGACGGGGAGCTGTCGCAGTTCGATCTGCACCTGATCGTCAGCGACGACTACACGAACGACGGCGCCGCAGCGGGTGTTTCGGGCGTACTCACCTACGCCACCGACGTGTTCGATGCCGAGACCGCCGCCGCCGTCGTCACCCGCCTGGAACGGCTGCTCACCGCCGTCGCTGCGGCACCGCAGACACCCGTGGACACCATCGACGTGCTCGATGCCGAGGAGCGCACCCGCATCCTCGACCACTGGAACGACACCGACCACGAGATCGACCGCACGGCAACCCTTCTCGCGCCGTACCGTCGCCGGGTCGCCGTGCGCCCCGACGCGACGGCCCTGATCTTCGAGGGCGAACACCTCACCTACGGCGAGCTCGACGCCCGCGTCAACCGCCTGGCCCGCCACCTCATCACCGACGGCGTCGGCCCCGACGCCCTGGTCGCCCTGGCCATGCGCCGCTCGGTCGACCTGGTCGTCGCCATGTACGCGGTCCTCACCGCAGGCGCCGCCTACGTCCCGATCGACCCCGACCACCCCACCGACCGCATCACCCAGATCCTCACCACCGCCCGTCCCCACATGGTCCTCACGACCAGCCGCGACCGCTTCGACATCGGCGCCATCGCCTCGGCGACGGAGCCGGCCTCGTCCGCGTCGCCCAGTTCGGGTGCCGTCGGTGCCGAGGCGAATTCGTCCGCCTCGGTGCAGGCGGGCGCTGCGCCGGCGAGGTCGTCGGATTCAGCGACGGTCGCGCCCTCGGGCGCAAACGCAGCCGAGACCGCCGCGCCTCTGGACGTGGCTATGGCGAGGGGAGCGATGTCGTCGGCAGGTGCGGCGGGGATTCCCATCGTTCGCATCGACCGGCTCAGCCTGGATCATTACCCGGCAAACACCGTCGGTGACGCGGAACGGCGTGCGCCGCTGCGGGATTCGAACCTGGCCTATGTCCTGTTCACCTCCGGCTCGACCGGTCGGCCCAAGGGTGTGGCGATGAGTCATGCCGGCGTACGCAATCAGGTGGCGTGGATGATCGAGCAGTACCGGCTCGGGGCAGGGGATGTGTACCTGCAGAAGTCGGCCGCGACCTTCGATCTGTCGGTGTGGGGCTACTTCGTGCCGCTCGCGGCGGGGGCAACGCTCGTGCTGGCCGCGCCCGACGGGCATCGTGACCCGCTGTATCTCGCGGAACTGGTCGCGCGGCAGCGCATCACGGTGGCGGACTTCGTGCCGTCGATGCTGAGTATGTTCGCCGCGCACGCGGAAGCCGAGCAGCTCAGGAGCTTGCGCCTGGTGCTCGCCATCGGTGAGGCGCTCACCCCGGATACGGTCGCCGCCTTCCGGGCGAAATCCGGTGCGGCACTGCACAACCTGTACGGACCGACCGAAGCGGCCGTTTCGGTGACCGCCTGGCCCGCCGACGACGCGACCGGGCCGACCGTGCCGATCGGGGTGCCCGAATGGAACACCCGCGTCTACGTGCTCGACGACCGGCTGCGCCCCGTCGCACCGGGTGTGGCGGGCGAGCTGTACCTCGCGGGCGACCAGCTGGCCCGCGGCTACCTCGGCCGCCCGGACCTGACCGCCGACCGGTTCGTCGCCGACCCGTTCACCGCGCCCGGCGAGCGCATGTACCGCACGGGCGACCTCGTGCGCTGGACCCGCGACGGTGTGCTCGTCTACCTCGACCGGCGCGACTTCCAGGTGAAATTCCGTGGTCAGCGCATCGAGCTCGGTGACATCGAAGCGGCGCTGCGGGCCGTGCCCGGCGTGCGTCAGGCCGCGGCCGTCGTGTCGCCGAGCCCGACGGGCGACCGCCTCGTCGGTTACGCGGTGCCGCAGCCGGGCGCCGAGCTGGACCCGGCGTTCCTGCGCACAGCCGTCGGGGGTGCCCTGCCGTCGTACATGGTTCCGTCGGTCGTCGTGGTGCTGGATGCCTTCCCGCTCAACACCTCCGGCAAGCTCGACCGGGCCGCCCTGCCGACACCGGAGTTCGTGGCCCGCCCGTTCCGCGCCCCGATCGCCCCGGTGCAGCGGGCCGTGGCCCAGGTGTTCGCCGAAGTGCTCGGCCGCGAGCAGGTTGGTCTCGACGACGACTTCTTCGAACTCGGCGGCAACTCGCTCGTCGCCACCCGCGTCGCCGCCCGCCTCGGCGCGGCACTGTCCACCCGGGTGCCGGTGCGCACCCTGTTCGAGGCGACCACCGTCGCCGCACTGGCCGAGCTGCTCGCCGGCCACGTGGGCAGCGGCGCGGGCACCGCACTGGTGGCCGCTCCACGCCCGCAACGGATCCCGCTGTCGGCCGCACAGCAACGCATGTGGCTGCTCAACCGCCTCGATCCGGAATCGGCCGCCTACAACATCCCGATCGCGGTGCGGCTCACCGGCAGCGTCGACGCCGACGCCCTGGCCGCCGCCGTCACCGATGTGCTCGAGCGGCACGAGGTGCTGCGCACCGCCTACCCGGCTGTCGACGGCATCGGCCATCAGGCGGTGTGGGAGTTCGTACCCGCCCCGGTGGTGGAAACCGTCGATCCGATCGCGGTGCCGTCGATCGTGGCCGCCGAGATCGGCAGGGGATTCGACGTCACCGTCGCCCCGCCCGTGCGGGTGCGCGTATTGCGCTGCGCCGCCGACGAAGTGGTGCTGGTCGTGGTGATCCACCACATCAGCGCCGACGGCTTCTCCGCCGGACCGCTGCTGCGCGACACCACCACCGCCTACCTGGCACGTCGCGTGGGCACCGCACCGGACTGGACACCGCTGGCGATCCAGTACGCCGACTACACCCTGTGGCAGCGCTCCGTGCTCGGCGACGAGCGCGACCCCGAATCCCTGGCCGCCCGTCAGGTGCGGTTCTGGCGCACCGAACTCGACGGGCTCGCACCGCTGCTCGAACTGCCTACCGACCGGCCCCGTCCCGCCGTTGCCTCCCAGCGCGGCGCCAGCGTGGAAACGGCTGTTCCGAAAGAAGTCTGGCAGCGTGTCACAACAGTGGCGCGGCGGGCGGACGCGAGTGAGTTCATGGTCGCGCACGCGGCCCTGGCCGTACTGCTGGCCAGGCTCAGCGGGTCGGCCGACATCGCCATCGGCACCCCCGTCGCCGGACGCGGTGCTGCCGCGCTCGACGACCTGGTCGGCATGTTCGTCAACACCCTCGTCCTGCGCACCGGTGTCGATCCGGCCGCCTCCTTCACCGCGCTGCTGAAGGACGCCAGGCGGGTCGACCTCGACGCGTTCGACAATGCCGATGTGCCCTTCGAACGCCTGGTCGACGTACTCGACCCGGTTCGTTCGGCCGGACACAGCCCCGTGTTCCAGGTGATGCTCGCCTTCCAGAACCTGGGAGCCACACCCACCGAGGTAGTGCTGCCGGATCTCACCGTCACCACCCTCGACGCCGACGCCGCGGTCGCCAAGTTCGACCTCGACCTCGTCCTGTCGGGCACCGACGACGGCCGCTGCTCGGTGCGGCTCACCTACGCCACCGACCTGTTCGACGCCACCACCGCGCACCGGATGGCCGAGGCGTACGTGCGGATCCTCGACGCTGTCACCACCGACCCGGACATCGCCGTCGGCGATATCGACCTGCTCACCGAGGCCGACCACCGAATGCTCGAAAGCTGGTGCGAAACCGATCATCCGCTCGCACCGGAGACGTTGGTCGACGGCTTCTACCGGCAGGTCGCCGCGACCCCCGCGGCCATCGCATTCGTCGACGACACGACCACCCTCACCTATGGCGAATTCGCGAACCGGGTGAACCGGCTCGCCCGGTACCTCCTCACGCTCGGCGTCAGCCCCGACACCGCCGTGGCGGTGGAGGCGCGCCGTTCGACGGACCTGCTGGTCGGGCTGTACGCGGTGATCGTCGCCGGTGGCACCTATGTGCCGATCGACCCCGACCATCCGGCCGAACGCATCGCCCGCGTCCTCGACATCGCCCGTCCCGCCTGCCTTCTCACCACCTCGCGCGACCGGGCCGACCTGCCGACCCCGCTGGGCCGGGGAATCGACGTGGTCGTGCTCGACGAGATCGAGACGGCAGAACTCTCCGGGCAACCCGTCGACGACGCCGAACGCACCCACCCGCTGCGCCCCGAACACACCGCGTACGTGATCTTCACCTCCGGATCCACCGGCCTGCCCAAGGGCGTCGGAGTGCCGCACCGCGCGATCGTCAACCAACTCGACTGGATGGCACAGGAATTCGGATTCACCGCCGATGACACGGTGCTGCACAAGACGCCGACCACCTTCGACGCCTCGATCTGGGAACTGTTCCTCGGCCCCCGCGTCGGCGCCCGCACCGTCATCGCCCGCCCCGGCGGCCACGGCGACCCGGCCTACCTGGCGGACCTCATCACCGAACACCGCATCGACACAGCGCAATTCGCGCCGACCCTGTTGGCCGCCTACCTCGCGCAGATCGACGGCGGAGTAGAGGTCGGCTCGCTGCGGCGGATCTTCGCCGGTGGTGAAGCGCTGCCCGCCGCACTCGCCCAGCAGGTGCGAGCGGTGACCGGGGCCGAGGTAGTGAACCTCTACGGGCCCACCGAGACCGCCGTGCAGGTGAGCACCCATGTCGTCACCGACGACGACACTGTCACGGTGCCGATCGGCACACCGGTGTGGAACACCGGGCTGTACGTACTCGATGCCCGACTGCGTCCGGTGCCGCCGGGGGTGGTCGGTGAGCTGTACGTCGGCGGCGCCCAACTCGCCCACGGCTACGTGGGGGCAGGCGCGCTGACGGCCGAACGGTTCGTTCCCGATCCGTTCGCACCGGCGGGTTCCCGCATGTACCGCACCGGTGACCTCGTTCGCTTGCGCGGCGAAAGGGCCGCATTGGAATACGTGGGTCGCTCCGACCTGCAGGTGAAGCTCAACGGCCAGCGCATCGAGCTCGGTGAGGTCGAAGCCGTGTTGGCACGGCAACCGGGTGTCGCGCAGGCCGCGGCTGCCGTGGTGCCGGGTACGGGCGCCGACCGGCTCGTCGGGTACGTCGTTCCCGCACGGGGGCGAAGCTCCGTCGGCTCGTCCGAGGACGTCACCACTCCCGGAACTATTGTCGTTCAGAGCGTCTCGGTGCTCGACACAGCGGCGCTCCGATCGGTGCTGGCCGACGAACTGCCCGGTTACCTCGTGCCGTCGGTAATCGTCGAACTCGACGAGTTCCCGGTGAACACCTCGGGCAAGCTCGATCGCGGCGCCCTACCGGTCCCGAGCCTGCGCCAGGCCACCTATCGGGCACCCGTGACCGAGACCGAACAGCGGGTCGCCGCCGAATTCGCCAGGGTCCTCGACCTGGACCGAATCGGCATGGACGACAACTTCTTCGACCTCGGCGGCAACTCCCTCACCGCAGTCCAGCTGGCCTCGCGTCTGAGCGAAACCCTCGGCACCCCGGTGCCGGTGGCCTGGTTCTTCACCGACCCGACCCCGGCCGTCGTCGTCGAACGCTTGCGCGGCGACGACGCGCAAGCCGACGCCTTCGCCGTCCTGCTGCCGCTGCGCACCGGCGGCACCGGGGCACCGCTGTTCTGCATCCATCCCGTCGGCGGCCTGTCCTGGTCGTTCGCCGGCCTGACCCGCCACCTCGACCCGCAACGCCCCGTCTACGGTCTGCAATCACCCGCGCTGACCGCCGACGAACCGCTGCCCGACAGCATCGACGCCTGGGCGCGCCGCTACATCGACGCCATCCGGTCGGTGCAGCCCGAAGGGCCGTACCACCTGCTCGGCTGGTCGCTCGGCGGTTTGCTCGCGCACGCGGTCGCCACCGGCCTGCGAGCCGAGGGCGAACAGGTCGCGCGACTGGCCATGATGGACAGCTGGCTCGGCGACGGACCCGAGCAGACCCCGGCCCCGACGGTCGGCGACCTGCTCGGCGGCCTGGCGGGCGAGGACCTCGACTTCGGCATCGACGGCCTCACCGCCGCCGCCGCGAACCTCGGCGGACCGCTCGCCGGACTCGACCGCGCCCGCATCGCCCGCATCATCGACGCCGCACAGGCCTCGATGAGCATGGTCGACGACTACCGTCCCCGCCGCTTCGACGGTGACCTCGTCTACTTCGCGGCCACCGTCGACGACCCGACCGGCACACACGGAGCGGCCACCTGGGCGCCGGTCGTCGACGGCGCCGTGATCTGTCACCGCATCGAGGCCACCCACTGGGCGATGGCGAACGAGCACGCGCTCGCCCGCATCGCGCAGGTCCTCGACGCACCCGGCCGTGGTGAACCGGCGCCGCGGCCACGGGCGACGACGAGGGTCGATGCACGCGCGGGGGCGGGCGGCGCATAGAATCGCTGAGCCGGCCGTCGTGCCTGCAGCCTGCTCCCCGCGGCAGGCATCCGCGCACGTCGCCAGCCCCCTGTTTTCGAGAGGTCGAGAAAAGCATGCCAGTACAGCCGTCCGGTGGGATCGGGTGACCGAGCGACAGTTGAGTGAACCCGGAACCGGCACCCCCCAGGACGTGACCACCGATGGTGGAGTGCGGCGCACCGTGCTGCCCGGTGGGCTGCGCGTGGTCACCGAACACGTGCCCGGCGTGCGCTCGGCCTCGGTCGGCGTGTGGGTCGGCGTCGGCTCGCGCGACGAAGGTCCGACCGTGGCCGGTGCGGCGCACTTCCTCGAACACCTGCTGTTCAAGGCGACCCCCACCCGCACCGCGCTCGACATAGCCCAGACCATGGACGCCGTCGGCGGCGAACTCAACGCCTTCACCGCCAAGGAGCAGACCTGCTACTACGCCCACGTCATCGACGAGGACCTGCCGCTGGCGGTCGAACTCGTCTCCGATGTGGTGCTCAACGGGCTGTGCCGGGCCGTCGACGTCGATGTGGAACGTCAGGTGGTGCTCGAGGAGATCGCCATGCGCGACGACGATCCCGAGGACCTCGTCGCCGACTGCTTCCTCACCGCCCTGTTCGGTGACCACCCCATCGGGCGTCCCGTGATCGGCACCGTCGAATCCATCGAAGGCATGCAGGCCGCCCAGCTGCGCGGCTTCCACCAGCGCCGCTACCGGCCCGAACGCATGGTCGTCGCGGTGGCGGGCAATGTCGAACACGAGCGGGTCGTCGAGCTGGTCCGCCACGCCTTCGGCCCGCACCTCGACCCCGCCGCCGAACCGGCGCCCCGTCGTGAGGGCAAGTTCCGCGCCCAGGGCGCACCGGGACTCGTGCGCATCAACCGTGACAGCGAACAGACCCACCTCACCTTCGGTGTGCGCGCGTTCGGCAGGCACGAGGGGCAGCAGCGCTGGCCGCTGTCGGTGCTCAACACCGTGATCGGCGGCGGACTGAGTTCGCGCCTGTTCCAGCGCATCCGGGAGGAACGCGGCCTGGCGTACTCGGTGTACTCGAGCGTCGACACCTTCGCCGACACCGGCGCGTTCTCCGTGTCACTCGGCTGCCAACCCGAAAACCTCGCCCAGGTGGCCACTTTGGCGCGTTCGGTGCTCGACGAGGTCGCCGCCGAGGGCATCACCGACGCCGAATGTGCCCGCGCCAAGGGCTCGTTGCGCGGTGGCCTGGTGCTCGGACTGGAGGACTCCGCATCGCGGATGAACCGCATCGGGCGCAGCGAACTCAGCTACGGCAACCACCGCAGTGTCTCGGCGACCCTGGCCCGCATCGACGCCGTCACCACCGACGAGGTCAACGCCATCGCCCGTACCCTGCTCGCCCGGCCCTACGGCGCCGCCGTCGCGGGCCCCTACCAGCGGACTCGCGATCTACCCGCTTCGGTCCGCAGACTCGTCGAGAACTGAGGGATCGGCTGCCCGCGAACGCGGCGGGCGGCCGGGCTGTCTCTTGCCCGCGTCGCTACGATCGCGGTGACGGTGGTCAGCGCGCGGCGTCGATACGCCCGTTGTGCAAGGGAAGTGACGCGGCGACAACGTACTTCGCGTCCCCTGCGCCTGCGCTGAATGTTCCGCCGAGCATCGTCGCGCGTTCGCGCATGCCGAGCAGTCCGTGGCCCGCACCGGCGGCAGGCACCGTCGCACACGGATTGGCGACACGGATGTCGATCGCCTTCTCGGCCACCACAACGGTGACCTCGACCGGTGCGCCCGGTGCGTGGCGGATCGCATTGCTCAGTGCTTCCTGCACGATCCGATAGGACGATAGACCAACGGCGTCAGGCACTTTCGACGTATCACCGGTCAGTGTCATCGTGATGTGCGTACCGCCCCCGCGCACCGTCTCCACCAGTGCGGTGAGGTCTCGCAGAGTGGGCTGCGGCAGGAGCGTGGCGTCACCACTGCGCAGCACTCCGAGGATGTGGCGCATCTCGGACAAGGCGACCGTCGCACTGTTGCGGATGGTGTCGAGCCGGGCGCTGGTGGCGGGCGCGAGATTCCGGTCGCTGTGCTGGGCAGCCTCGGCCTGGATCGCGATCACCGTCATGTGGTGGGCGACCACATCGTGCAGCTCACGGGCGATGCGGGCGCGTTCCTCCCACAGCGAGGTGAGCTGGCGTTGCCGCTCGGTGCTGTCGCGTTCGCGGCGCAGGCTGTTGCTGGTGACGCCGACCGTGCGCACCGCGATCACGGTCGAGAGCACCAGCCCCGACACCGCGCTCGCCCCGAGAATCCCGACCAGCCATTCGGCGGGCCGCAACCACAGCGCCAGACCGATCCCGGTCGCCACCGTCGCCGCCCAGGCCCCCGCCGCGGCGCGCGCGCCCGCCCGCACCGCCCCCACGCCCAGGACGATGAAGTAGCTGGTCAGCATCGGATCGACCCACAACTCCGCCTGCGGTCCGGTGAGCACGGACGCGGCGGCCAGCGCCGCGAGGCCCAGCGCCCACCCCGCCACCGGAGCCCACATGGCCAGCGAGACAGCGGTACCGATGCCGAGCGCGAGCGCGACGACCTGGACCACCGCAAGCTCGGTATCGGCCACCATGGTCGCCAGCACGGCGACGAACCCCACCACGCCCGCCGCGATGCTCAACGACACCTGTTGCCACCGGCCCAGCCGCGGCGGCCAGGACTCCAGCACGCGGGCGGCGATTGTCTCCATGCGCTCATCCTTGTCGATCGCGGGTGCGGACACCGTCAGACCAGGTCGCGGCGCCGGACGACGACAACCGCGCAGGCGAGGAAGACCACCGGGTACACCGCCAGCGCGACAACGGCTTGCGGCCAGTCGAGGAGGTCGAGCACCCCCGGCGTCGCCTCGCCCTGCAGTGTCCGTAGATCACCCGCCAGCGAACCCGCCACCGACCCGGGCAGGTAGTCCGTCACCGCACCGGCACTGCCGAGCATGTCGCCGAAGAAGCGAAGCACGTTCTCCAGCACCAGTACCCACACCAGGCCGAGCCCGACCGCGAGGGACGGCCCGCGCGCCAACAGGCCGATCAGCGCGCCGAGCAACGTCCACATGGTCAGAATCGCGATGCCACTGCCGATTCCGGCCAGCATCCGGCCCACCGACGGGAGCACGAGCGGCTGGGATTCGGCCGCGGCGATGACGCACGCGACACCCAGATCGAGCCCGAACGCCACGAGTACGGCCACAACCGCCACCGCGAGCAGCGCGAACACCGTGCCCAGCAGGGCCGTGACGCGCCCCGGTCCCTGGGTGAACACCGTCTTCCAGGTGCCCCAGCCGTACCCGCTGCCGGTGGCGAGCGCACCGAGGATCAACATCAGAGCACCACCGAAAAGCACGGTGCCGCCGACGAATTCCTCCGGCACGGCCGTGGGCATCATCTGCGCGAGCACGTACTCGCGCGGCTGCCCCTCGGTGGCATCGGCGGCGCTGCCCGAGCTGTAGCCGATGTAGTTGAGCAGGTACATGAAGGTGAGGTTCAACGTCAGCCAGACCGCGAGCAGGCTCCACAACACGGGCCAGCGGCGCAGCCGAAGCACTTCCGCGCGAATGCTGTCGATCATGCGACGTTCTCCACATCCGGTGCGGTCATCTCGAAGTACGCTTCTTCCAGGGAACGTTCCGTCGAACGCAATTCGTGTAGTTCGGCGCCCGCGTCGAGCACCGCGCGGGCGATGAGCGGTGCCGCGTCGGGGCCCGCTTCGACCCGGATGCCGGTCTGGGTCCGGGTGGCATCGCCGACAGCGACCCGGATCGCGTCGACGGCGGTCTGCACCGGTTGGGCCCGTACGAAAAGCGTGCTGCGTCCGCGCATTTCGGCGACGGTCGATTCGGCGATCAGTTTCCCGCCGTTGATCACCCCGACCCGGTCACAGATTTCCTGCACCTCGGCCAGCAGATGGCTCGACAGCAGAATCGTGTGCCCGTCGGCGGCGAGATCGGTGATGAGCGTGCGCATCTCGGCCATGCCGCCGGGGTCGAAACCGTTGGTGGGTTCGTCGAGAATCAGGAGTTCGGGGTTGCCGAGCAGGGCACAGCCGACGCCGAGCCGTTGTTTCATGCCCTGGGAGTAGGTGCGGAATCGGTCGTCACCCCGACCGGCGAGGCCGACGCGGGCCAGTGCCTCGTCGACAGCCGAATCCGGGATGCGCCGATAGCGTGCCATGACGCGCAGATTGTCGCGTCCGGACAGATACGGATAGAAGCCGGGACTTTCGATCAGGACCCCGATGTGCGCCAGCGCCTCCGGATCACCGGGTGCTTTTCCGAGTACCCGTGCGGTTCCGCTGGTCGGTTCTATGAGGCCGACCAGCATTCGCAGTGTCGTAGTTTTTCCCGCGCCGTTCGGGCCGAGGAAACCATAGATCTCCCCGGCCCGAACGGTGAGGCCGACCTTGTCGACAGCGACTTTGTCGTCGTATCTCTTGGTCAAATTCTCCGTGACCACAATCATGATCCAACCCTAGATTTCAGCTGGTCCCGGCACATCCCGCCGCAGAGTGATCACCGGTGGTAGCTCTCAGGAGTGACGGTCATTCCACCAGGTGGCCGAGCCGTGGCACGGCGACCTCGAATTCGGCGTGCATTTTGGCCACCTGCGTTTTGCCGACCACCGTCTTCATCATCAGATCGCGCACCTTGGTCGCCGCGAAACCGTCCCAGGACGAAATCGTGCCGATTTTCCAGGATGCTTTCTGCAATGCCTCCGCTTCGGGCCTGCGTGCCTTTTCGTACGACGACAGCGCCCGCGCCACCGCCGCGCCGTCACCGACATCGATGGAGCCGAGATGATTCGCCAGGGTGATCGCGTCGACGATGCCTTCGCTGGCGCCGCGGCCGAGATTGGGGGTCACCGCATGCGCCGCGTCGCCGAGGAAGACGATGCGGCCCGAACTCCACGCGGGCATCGGGCCGAGCGCGCGCACATTGTGGTGCAGCATGACCTCCGGTGGCGTGGCAGCGATCAGGTCGCGCACCGCGGCGGGGAACACCTCGAATCGGCGCAGCAGGTCGTCTTTGACCGTGCCGGTCGGTGTGTCGAGTTCCAGGGTCGGCCTGGCCAGACCCGCCACCCAGAAGACATTGTTGTTGCCGCAGTCCTTGATGGCGATGCGGTTGCCTCGCCCGAAGAGCAGCGTGAACATATTGCGCCCGAGCGGCGGTACGTGATCGGCCACCGCGTGGACTAAACGGTAACTGGCGGTGCGCAGTTCGACTTCGGGGAAGATCTGCTGCCGGGTCGCCGAGTTGATGCCGTCGGCGGCGACGAGCAGATCGGCCCGCTCCCGATGACCGTTGTCGAATGTCACGGTGACACCCGAATCGTCCTGCGTGATGTCGATCGCCTTGTGGTTGAAGTTGATCGCGCCGAGATCCGGTGAGCCGGCGAGCGTGTCGATCACCTCCGCGCGCCGGATCATCACCGGCATCGGCGCGTCGTAGCGCTGCGCCATCGCTGCCAGCGGCGCGTGGTAGAGCGGGGTGCCGTCCTGGTTGAAGAACTGCTGGCGGTGCACATCGGCCCCGCGCGCCCGGATCTGTTCGGCCAGACCGAGTTCGGCGAAGGCCTTCATGCCCTTCACCCAGATCTGCAACGACGCGCCGACGGTGCCGAACGCGGGCGCCTGCTCGAACAGGGGCGCGTCGATCCCTACCCGGCGTAACGCGATGCTGGTGCTGAGACCACCGATCCCGCCGCCGAGAATGATCACACGACCGTTCGCTGTACTCATGGGTGCTCCAACCGGGTGCGCTGGGTGGTGGCGACGAGATCGAGATCGAAATCGCCGGAACGGAATTCGGGTCGCGACAGGATGTCGGTGTGGAAGCTCGCGCTGGTGGTGAGGCCGTGGCCCTCCAGCACGAGCTCGTCGAGAGCGCGGATCATCCGGTCGATCGCGGCGGGTCGATCCGCGGCCCAGACGATGACCTTCGCCAGTAGTGCGTCGTAATACGGCGACACCGTCACCCCCGGCTCGAGGTGGCTGTCGACCCGCACCCAGGGCCCGGCAGGCGGGCGATAACGGGTGACCCGCCCGGTCGTCGGTGCGAAATCGCGCGCCGGATCCTCGGCGTTGATCCGGCATTCGATCGCGTGCCCACGTACGACGACGTCGGATTGCCCGAAGCTCAGGGGTTGTCCCTGGGCGATCTGCAGTTGCTCGGCGACCAGGTCGATCCCGCACACCATTTCGGTGACCGGATGCTCCACCTGCAGGCGCGCGTTCATTTCCATGAACCAGAAGCCACCGTCACGGTCGAGCAGGAACTCCATCGTCCCGGCCCCTTCGTACCCGACCGAGCGAGCGCCCGCGACGGCGGCGGCGCCGATCGCCGCCCGGGTGGCGTCGTCGAGTGCGGGCGACGGTGATTCCTCGAGCAACTTCTGATGCCGGCGCTGCACCGAGCAGTCCCGTTCCCCGAGATGCACGATATTGCCGTGGCGGTCGCCGAGGATCTGCACCTCGATATGGCGGGCGCCCTCGAGATAGCGCTCGATGTAGAGGCTGCCGTCACCGAAGGCGAGGGCGGCCTCGGTCTGGGTGCGGCGGTAGGCGTCCTCGATCTCGGCGCGCTCGCGGACCACCCGCATACCGCGGCCACCGCCACCGGCCGCCGCCTTGAGGATCACCGGGTAGCCGATCTCCTCGGCGACCCGTTCGGCCTCTTCGGCACCGGTCAGCACCGACGTGGTCCCCGGCAGCAGGGGCAGACCGGCCGCGCTCATCAACGCCCGCGTCACCGCCTTGTCGGCCAGCGCGGTCATCGTCTCCGGCGACGGCCCGACGAAGATCAGGTTCTCCTCGGCGCACACCGAGGCGAAATCCGCGTTCTCCGAGAGGAATCCGTAGCCGGGGTGGACCGCGTCGGCACCTGTGCGCAGAGCCGCGCCGATGACATTCGGGATGTTGAGGTAGCTGCGACCCGGCTCCGGCGGGCCGATGCACACCGCGTCGTCGGCCAGTTGCATGGCGATCGAATCGGCGTCGGCGGTCGAATACACCACCACGCTGCGCAATCCGAGTTCCCGGCAGGCCCGCACCACGCGCAGCGCGATCTCACCCCGGTTGGCGACCAGAACCGTCTTGATCGGCCGTTCGGGATCGGTCACCGGACTCATGACGCGATCTCCATCGGGGCCGACTCGTCGGGCTCGAGCAGGATCAGCTGCTGGCCGTACTCGACGACGTCACCGTCTTCGGGCAGGATCCGCACCACCCGTCCCGGACCGGGCGCGGTGATGCGGTTCATCAGCTTCATCGCCTCGACGATCGCGACCACCTGCCCCTCCGCCACGAAGTCGCCGGGGGAGACGAACGGGTCGGCTCCGGGCTCAGGGCTGCGGAAGAAGTGCCCGACCAGGGGCGACTCGATCGCCACGGCGCCGGATTCCGGCGCCGGGCTCACCGCTTCGACGGTGACGACCGGGACCGGCGCCGCGGTCACGCTCGCCGGACCGTCCGGCCATTCCATCTCCAGGTCGAATTCGCCCGCCCGCACGCGCAGCCGGCGCGGCCGGGGGTTCAGGTCGGCGACCAGGCCCCGCACCTCATCGATCATGTGGCTCAACGATTTGTCTGTGGTCATCGGTATGTCTCCCAGGTGTGTCACGAGCCGAACTTCCGGAACTTGCGGTACCTGGCCTCGATCAGGTCGGGGCCGGGCACGGTGGACAGCGCGGTGAGCGCGTTCGACAGGGCCGCGCGTAGATCGCTCGCCATCCGCACGATGTCGGGTCCGCCCTCGGCGTCCTCGGGGATGACCCCGTCGACCACGCCGAGCGACAGCAGATCCGCCGCCGTGAGTTTCAGCGCTTCGGCGGCCGTGCTCGCCGCCGCGCGGTCGCCCCAGAGGATCGCGGCACACCCCTCCGGGCTGATGACGGAGTAGTAGGAGTTCTCGAACATCAGCACGGTGTCGGCGACGCCGAGCGCCAGCGCCCCACCGCTGCCGCCCTCGCCGGTGACCACGGTGACGATCGGCACCGGGAGCCTGCTCGATTCCATGATGGCGCGCGCGATGGCGCCCGCCTGCCCGCGTTCCTCCGCACCGACGCCGGGATAGGCGCCCGGTGTATCGATCAGGGTGACGATCGGCATCCCGAATTTCGCCGCGTGACGCATCAGCCGCAACGCCTTGCGGTATCCCTCGGGTTCGGGCATACCGAAGTTCCTGGCGATGGATTCCCTGGTGTCGCTGCCCTTTTCGTGGCCGATCAGCATGACCGCGCGACCACCGAGGGTGGCGAGTCCGCCGACGAGAGCCGAGCTGTCGGCGAACATGCGATCACCGCGCAATTCGACGAAGGTGTCGAAGGCGACCGCCGCGAAACTCAGCGTGGTCGGGCGGGCCTGATCCCGCGCAACCTTCACCACTTTCGCCGCCGGGCGCGGGGACACCTGCGCGGGGTCGGTGACGGTGACCGGTGGGAGCAGCGGGCTCAGCGGAGTGTCGGGTGCGTGCGCGGCGAGGACCTTCGCCAGATACGCGCGCAGCTGCGCGCGCGGGACCACCGCGTCGATCAGCCCGTGTGCCAGGAGGAATTCGGCGGTCTGGAAGCCGGGCGGCAGATCCTCGCCGATGGTCTGGCTGATCACGCCCGGCCCGGCGAACCCGATCAGCGCGCCGGGCTCGGCGACGAGCACATCACCGAGCATGGCGAACGAGGCGGTGACACCGCCGAAGGTGGGGTCGGTGAGCAGGCACACCACGAGCAGCCCGGCCTCGTGCAGACGGCCGATCGCCTGGCTCGTCTTGGCCATCTGCATCAGCGACAGGCTGCCCTCCTGCATCCGCGCGCCACCCGAGGCGCAGCACAGCAGTAGCGGAAGCCGTTGGGCGAGTGCGAGTTCGGCGGCGCGGGTGATGACCTCGCCGACGGCCGAACCCATCGAGCCGCCCATGAAGCCGAACTCCATCGCCGCGACGACCAGCCGCCTGCCGTCGAGGGTGCCGATACCGAACACGGCGGCGTCGTATTCGCCGGTCTTGGCCCGGGCGTGGGCGAGCCGTTGCCGGTAGGACTTGTGGTCCCGGAAGTCGAGCACGTCGCGCGTTTCGATGTCGTCGTAACTGCCCGGGGTCCAGGAGTTCCCGTCGAGCAGCAGGGCCAGCCGCCGGTGCGCGCCGATGCGCAGATGGTGGCCGCAGCGGGTGCAGACCCGCAGGTTGCGTTCCAGCTGTGGTTTGTACTGGTATTCGGCGCAGGACGGGCATTTGGTCCAGGTGGTGTCCTGGTCGGTGCCCTGCCTGCCGATGGTGTCGATCACTTCGGTCATCGGAACTCTCCGTTCGGCTCTGACTTGTCGATCTGTTCGGCCAGGAACGCCCGCAGCGCGTCGGCGACGGTGCCGGGCGCTTCCGCGTGCACGGCATGGCCGGTACCGGGCACGAACACGTGCGAGCCGTCGGCAAGCAGCCCCAGCGCGCGCCGCACGTGTTCGTCGGTCATGAGCGCGCCGGTGCGCTCGTCGCCCTGGACGAGCAACACCGGACACCGCAGTCGCGACATCAGCTCGTCGGGGTCTTGTTCGCGCTGGTTGCGCCCCTCCACCCAGCGTTGATTCAGCTCCGGATCGGCCATGCGCAGCGACACCGCGATCGAACGCATCGCCTGGTTGGGGACCGCGTAGCCGAGCATCGCCGCGCGCTGGGACTCGGTGAGCCGGTACAGCGCCGAGTCGACGATCACCACCGCCCGCACCAGATCGGGGCGGGCGGCGGCGACCATGGCGGCGATCCAGCCGCCCATCGAATGCCCGAACAGCACCATCGGCGCGCCGATGCGCTCGGTGACGAACTGCTCGACATCGGCGGCGAAGTCGGCCAGCGCGTAATGACCTGCCACCCAGTCGGATCGGCCGTGTCCGCGCAGATCCGGTGCGTAGACGTCCCAACCGGGGCCGAGCGAGCGGACGAGCGGCCGGAAGGTCTGCCACCGTGCGCCCAACCCGTGCAGCATGCACAGCGACGGCCTGATGTCACCACTGACGTGGGCGTATTCGAGCGTCGCCGCACTCGTGCGAAACCGGCCCGTCTCGATCGGGCCCACGGCAGGGCGCATCCCTCAGCCCGCCCAGACCAGGGTCATCCCGGCGTACTTCCACTTGCTCGTCTCGATGGCAAGCAGCAAGACGTTGTCGCCCGTCCGCAACCGGCCCGCGCGCGCTGCCTCGTCCAGGGCGAGGGGAACAGCGGCCGAACCGGTGGCGCCGACCCGTTCGATGTTCTCGTAGATCTTGTCGCGCAGGGCCAGCCACTCGTCGGTGAGCAGACCGGCCGCCTCCAGCTCACTGGTCATGTAGCCGGCATTGCCCTCGGGGACGACCCACAGGGCGATGTCCTCGGCCTTCACTCCGCTGATCTCGAGCATCTCGCGCAGCGAGCGGGTGATCATGTGCGGGATGAACTTTCCCGACTCCACGACGTCGACCTTCAGCTCCATCAGGCGCTTGGCCAGCACCTGCTTGTGCAGTGGGGCGTGCGTCGACCCGCCGATCACCTGCATGCCCGGCTTCTTGGTGCCGCCCATCGTGACGATCGAGGAACCGAGCACCCCGGCCCGGGTCTGCGGGTCGGCCGGTTCGGCGCGCAGCACGAGCGCACCCGCACCGTCGCCGAAGGTGTAGGCCACCAGCCGATCCCGCATGCGGATCCGCTCCGGGTCGATGCCGCGATACATCGGGACGAGCAGGGGCGAGATGGCCTCGCTGCCGATCACCAGGGCGGTCCGGTGCGTGCCGCGCTCGAGATAGCCGCGCGCCACATCGGCGGCCTCGACGAAACCCGCACAGCCGGAACGGACTTCGATGGTGGTGCATTCGGCGATCCCGAGGTGTTCCTGTACGAACGTCACCGCGGGCGGCAGCAGGTATTCGGGGCTCGCCGTCGACATGACGATCAGATCCACCTCACCCGCCTCGATGCCCGCCCGCTCGAGCGCCGCGGTCGCGGCGCCCGCGGCCATCTGGGAGTTGGTCACCAGGTGTTCGCCGGTGTCGGGGTCGATCATCCAGTGCCGCTCCTTGACCTGGATGCCCTCGAGAATGTCTTCGGGTACGGGACCGAGCAGTGCTTCGATCTGCTTGTTGTCGATCGGGTCGCCGTGCAGGTAGCTGCCCGTGCCGACGACCTGGGCCGTGAATTCCGGTGTTGCCATAACGCTTGTCGTCCTTTGTGTTCGGATGCTCAGTCGGTCAGCGGCGCGAGCACGATGCTGATGTGGGTTCCGCCCAGTGAGGAGCTGTTCACCAGGGCCACGCCCCGATCGGGCCGGTCACAGGCGGCCAGTGCGGCGGCGAGCAGTCCGCCGGTGCCGAGTTGTTCGCCGAGCGCTCGTTTGGCGGCGATGCGCTGCGGGGCGTTGTCGCCGAAAAGCCGGTGCAGGGCCTGGTTCTCGGGCTCGTCGAAGGCGGGCAGCCCGACCTCGTTGGTCCACACCTCGGCGATATCGCCCGGTGTCAGACCCGCGGCGTCGAGTGCGGCGCGCATGGCGCGTTCCACTGCGGAGCCGGTCGGATCGGTGCGCCCCACACCGCGCGCGTCCGACGCGGTGGCATGCCCGAGTACCTCGGCGTACACGGTGGCGCCCCGGCGAACGGCGTTGTCGTACCGCTCGAGCATCACCGCGGCACCGCCCTCGGCGAGGGCGAACGTGTCGTGCGGGCCCATGGGCAGGCCGAGCCTGCGGTAGCCACGCACCACGAGCGGGGTGAGGGTGTCGGCGGCGGTGGCCAGGATCGCGGTCGCGCGGCCGAGCGAGACCATGTCGTAGCCGTAGCAGAGCGCGTTCGCGCCCGCCGCGTGTCCGGAAGTCACCGTCGAGGTGGGACCGAGCGCGCCGAGCAGCGTGGCGACACTGCCCGCCGCCGCGTTGTACACGGTGTTGGGGAACACGGCCGGGTTCGCCGCCGCCACCCCCTCCGCGCGCAGCGGCCGGACGAACTGTTCCATCGCCTCCATCGGACCGAGCCCGGTGCCGAAGACCACGCCGACCCGGTCGGGGTCGTCGGCGATCAGATCGGCGCCGGCCTCGGCCAGCGCCCGGCTCGCCGCGAAGGTCGACAGCAGGCCGAGCCGGTCCATCCGCCTGGCCTCCCGCCTGGTCAGATGGTCGCTGGGGTCGGTGTCGATGAGACCCAGCCGCACACCGTCGTCGACCTGGGTGCAGTCACGGCCTTCGGTGACCGCGCGCAAGGCCGCCCGCACATCGAGGCCTGCGGCACCGACGGCGCCCGTCCCCGTCACCACCACCCGCGAGCGCTCGACGCGGGTCGGCTCGGCGGCGCGTTCGGAGAACACCACACTCGCGTTGGCACCCGCGAAAGCGAAGTTGTTCGAGATCGCGTGGTCGATCTTGCCGAGCCGCGGTGACACCGGGATGTGGTCGAGCACGCATTCCGGGTCGGCCCGAACGAGATTGGCGGTCGGCGGCAGCACGCCGTTGCGCATCGCGCCGACGGTGATGATCGCCTCGACCGCACCCGCCGCGCCGAGCAGGTGCCCGATCATCGACTTGGAACTGCTCACCGGCACGGAATCGGCGGCGTCGCCGAGCGCGAGCCGGGTGGCCTTGGCCTCGGCGCTGTCGTTGCGTGGTGTGCCGGTGCCGTGGCTGTTGACGTAGCCGATGTCGCTGTCGCGCAACCCGGCCCATTCGATGGCCGAACGGATGGCCCGCGCGGCACCGGTGCCGTCGGGGCGCGGGGCGGTCGGGTGGTAGCCGTCGGCGGACAGTCCGTAGCCGCGGATCACGCACAGCGGCTCCACCTCGGCCGCGGCCGCCAGCTCGGCGCTGGTCAGGACGAGCATGCCGCTGCCCTCACCGAGCGAGAGCCCGGTTCGCTTGTCCTGGTACGGCGCCGCCGGTGTCGGCGACAGCGAACCGAGCGAGTTGAACCCCGCGTAGGCCACGTCGGACAGGGCGTCGGTGCCGCCGGCCAGCACCATGTCGGCCCGTCCGAGCGCGATCAGATCCGCGGCGTAGCCGATCGCGTTCGCCCCCGCCGCGCAGGCGGTGTTCACCGAGAACACCGGGCCGGCGCACTGGAAATGCGCAGCCAGCGATTCGGCGATGGCCTGCGGCGGCCCGAACATGGCGAGTTCGGGGGTGCCCGCGCCGACACCGTCGTCACCGAGCCACTCGAGGGTGCTGAGCAGACCCGCGTTGCAGGTGCCGAGCACGATGGCCCGGTCGTGCGGCGCCACCTCGGCGACCAGGGCGCCCGCCGCCTCCATCGCCTCGGTGGCGGCGGCGAACGCGAAATCGAAAGCGCGGTCCCGGAATCCGCCCACTTCGTCGGCGATCGGTGAGGGTGCGACGGGGGAGCGGACCTCACCGCCGATCCGGGTGTTGTAGTCCGACATGGGCAGGTGCTCGACCGGGTCGATCGCGACATGACCGGCGCGCACGCCGTCCCACAGCGCCTTGGCCGTATCGCCCTGCGAGGTGACGGCGCCGACAGCGACGACGACCACCGTTCGCAGGGACATGTGCTGGGTTTCTCTCGTCTTCACCGTGCACTCCTGTTCGTGGTTCCAGCGGGCTCTACAGGCGCCGCAGAGCCAGCGCCGCGGCCTGGCCCGACAGTCCCCGGCCCAGCGCGAGGCTGTAGTCCGCGCGCAGTTCGCGTGCCGTACCGGGCACCCAGTCCAGGTCGCACCGCGGCGCCGCGGCGGACAGATTCAAGGTCGGCGTCACGGTGGCCTCGCGCAGCGTCATCGCCGCCAGCGCCACATTCAGAGGACCTGCGGCGGAGAGCAGTTGGCCTAGCGCGGGCTGCACGCTGCTCGCCGCGACGGTGTCGGCCCCGGCGCCGAGCGCGGCTCGCAATGCCCGCGCCTCGGCCAGATCGGCCCGGATCACCGCCGCGCCGTCGGCGGCCACATAGCCGATATCGGTGCCGGCGACACCCGCCTCGCGCATGGCCGAGGCCATGGCGTTGCGCAGACCGGTACCGTCGCCCCAGATCTCGCCGGGTGTCACCGGATCCGAGCCACCGCCGAAACCGACGATCTCCGCGTACGGTTCGATCCCGCGGGCCACGGCGGTGTCGTAGTCCTCCAGCACGAGCATGCACGCACCCTCGCCGAGGACGGTTCCGGAGGCGTCGCGGTCGTACGGGCGCACCGCACCCGCCTCGTTGCGGCCGGTGAGCAGGTCGAGCCGGTCCAGTTTCGACATGCACCACCAGGAGACGCCGTCGTCGAAACCACCGGCGACGGCGACCGTGGTCTCGCCGCGTGCGACGGCCCGGTAGGCATTGCCGATCGCGCTGATGCCGGCGTCGCCCGCCCCGGAGAGGAACGCGCTCGGCCCGGCGAAGCCGAATTCCTCGGAGAGGAAGAACAATTCGGCCGAGGGCAGCCCTTCGACGAAGAACAGTGGGTACATCCGGGCCGCCTCGTGCCCCAACCGGGTCGGGTCGATCCGGCCGTCGGGCCCGCACGCCTCGACCGTCGCGTCGAGAATGTGCAGGGGGTCGGAGATCTGGTTCTCGCTGGCGAGGAAGACACCGACCGAATCGTTGCCCGAGGTGGCCGGGTCGATGCGCGCCTCCTCGGTGGCCAGCCGGACCGCGGCGTGCGCCAGCTGGTTGGCGCGGGTCATCAGCCGCAGCGATTTGCGGTTGCGGACAAAGGGTTTCGCGTCGAAGTCGGTTATCTCGGCGCCGAACCGGGTGCGCAGCGAGGAGGGGTCGTAGGCGGTGATCGGGCGCACCGCGCTGCGCCCGGCCACCAGTTCCTTCCAGGTCTGGGTGAATCCGGTACCCAGGGGCGACACCACACCGATGCCGCTGATGACAACGCGATTCATGAGATTTCCCTCTCTGGACCCGCGTCACGGGTCATGGTGAGCTCCCGCGCGAGGACGACCACCGCGTCGGCCCGGGTGATGCGCCCGCTGAGGCGCGCCACGGTGCCGTCGAGTTGGCGGACCTCGACCGCGACGTGCAGCTGGTCGCCGGGGCGCACATAGTGGCGGAACTGCACCCGCCGCGCGCCGGTGAGCCGCCACCGGCCACCGTCGCGGGCGAGCAACACGTCGGCCAGATTCGCCATGCCGTGCAGCATGAGCACCCCGGGCAGCACCGGGAACCGCTGGAAATGGGTGTCGAACACGGGCAGGGTGTTCGGCACGTTCGCGAGGGCACTGGCACCCGCACCGGGTCGCAACTCGACGACGCGGTCCAGGCGCAGGCCGCCGGCCACGGCCAGGGCGTCGGGCGGCACCGGCGACCGGGCGCCGACATCCGTGCTCGACACGGTCACCGCGGGGGTACTCATGGCGCCTGCACCACGAGTGAGGCGTTCGTGCCACCGAACGCGAACGAATTGACCAGCGCCACCGAGACATCGGCCTGTCTGGCCTGGTTCGGGACGTAGTCCAGGTCGAGCTTCGGGTCCGGGTGCGTGTAGTTGATGGTCGGCGAGACCAGCCCCTCGGTGATCCCTCCGAGCGCCGCGAGCACATTGAGCGCACCCGCCCCGGCGGTGAGGTGCCCGGTCATGGACTTCGGCGAGGTGACGAGCAATTCGTAGGCGTGCGCACCGAAAACCTGCTTGATGGCGGCGGTTTCGGAGACGTCGTTGCCCGGTGTGCTCGTCCCGTGCGCGTACACACAATCGACCTCGGTGCCCGCCACGCCCGCATCGGCCAGCGCGTCGGCCATGGCGGTGATCGACCCGCCACCGTCGGGCGGGGAATCGGTGATCCGGTACGCGTTCATCGTCGAGGCGTAACCGGTGAGCCGCGCCAGGATCCGGGCCCCGCGCGCCTCGGCGATCCGCCGCTCCTCCAGCACGAGCAGCACCGAACCCTCACCGAGCACGAAACCGTCGCGTTCGGCGTCGAACGGTTTCGAGGCCTTGGTCGGATTGTCGTTGTAGCGGGTGGTGAGCGCACCGAGCAGCGAGAAGCCGGCGACGTCGAGCCAGGTGGTGAGCGAGTCCTGGCCCCCGGCGACGGCCATGGTGATCTCGCCCGCCTGGATCCGGCGCATCGCCTCGCCCACGGCATGGGTCGCCGATGTGCACGCGGTGCTGATCCCGCTGATCGGCCCACGGCACCGGCCCACCTCGGCGATGGCCATCAGGTCGACACCCTGATCGCAGCGCCACGTGCTGTCGGTGCTGCGGCGATAGATCACCGCACCGTCGCTGGTGCGCCGGGTGAGCCCGATCTCGGCGAACTCCTGCGGCTCGGGCCTGCCGACGTGGCCACCGACGAAAACGCCACGGGCGGCCTCGTCGTGCGACCCGATATTGCCCGCCTGGGCCAGCGCCTGTGCCGCGGCGACGACACCGAAACCGCCGGACCGACTGAGCAGATCCCAGCGCTGGGTGGTCAAGAGCTCGGGCGCCGGGCTGAATCCACGCACCATCCCGGCGATCTGGACTTCGAAGGTGCTCGGATCGAACGTCTCGATCCGGCCCACTCCGCTGCGCCCGGCGGCCAGCGCCGACCACGTGTCCGGTGCGGTGTTTCCCACGGGGGTGACGGCCCCGATACCGGTGATGACGACCTCGTTGTTCATGATCGGACCCCGCTTCGCAGTAGTTCTTCGCGCATCCGCACCGACGCCGCGTCCTCGAGCATGTCGGCGTCGACCAGGCCGCACATGAGGTCGTCGACCTCGAAGACGACGCTCTGGCCTACGAGCAGCCGGCCCCCGGCCACGATGGTGTCGCCCCTGGACAGGATTTCGACGGAGGCGACGACGTCGTCGCCGGGCACGATGGCGGACCGGGTCGTCATGGCGCCGACCGACAGCAGCACCGCCCGCTGCCGCCGATCGGTGCTGAGATAGATCAGCCAGGCCAGACTCTGGGCGAGCACCTCCAGCTGGATCGACAGCGGCATCAGCGAGCCGAAAGCCGTTGTCGACCAATAACTCTCACTCGAACTCGTCCGCTTGACCGCCTCGACCCGCGCCCAGGGTTCGATGGTGTCGATGCGGTCGACGAGATGGAACCGCACGGGTCAACTCGCCGCGACGGTGTGTTTGGACACCATGTCCGCGAGATTGCGCACGGTGAACAGACCCATCACGTCCTCGGCGCCGAGCTTGCCGCTGAGTTCGGCCGGGTCGATCTGGGGCATCACCTTGTGCAACTGCTCGAGGCCGAGGTCGGAGACCATTCCGTCGTCGGTGCCGAATTGCTCGTCCGGGATGCCGCCCTGGATTCGCTCGCTCAGCTGGGTGGTCGTGATCTTGACGCCGAGGCGGCGTTCGATTCGGAAAAGAATGTCGAGCAGATCGATCGACTCGGCGCCGACCTCACCGAACAGGGTGGCATCGGCTTCGACCTCGTCGATGTCCAAAGCGACTGCCTCGGCGACGATTTCGCGGACGGTATCGATAACGCTGATTTCGGACATGTTGGTTTCCTCCATCTGGAAGTGGTCGGATCGGGGTGGAGCTGAGGTGCCGGTTAGCGGCGCGCGGTCTTCTTGAGCGGTTTGCCGGTCAGTAGCGTCCCGGCGACCATGCCGTCGACCGGGACGAGCGCGCCGGACAGATGCCGGTTGCCGGGCGCGGCGAGGTAGGAGACCAGGTCGGCCACCTCGTCGACGGTGGTCGCACCCGAAATGGGCACTTGCCCGATGACGGAGTCGCCACCGTCACCACTGAGAACGTCGGCGATCATCTCGGTCTCCACGAAGCCGGGCAGCACCGCGTTGACCCGGATGCCGAAGCGGGCGAACTCGAGCGCCGATGCCCGGGTGAAGGAGTTGATCGCCGCCTTGGACGCCGCGTAACTGGACGCGCCGAACCAGGCGCGTTCGCCCATCACCGAGGAGATGTTGACGATGGCCGCGCCGTCGCTCTGGGCGAGCGCGCCGCAGGCCGCCCGCGTGCCGTTGAACACGCCGCCGAAGTTGACCCGCATGACCTCGAGCCAATCGCTCTCCGACATTTTCATGATCAATTCGTTGCGCGTGATACCCGAATTGTTGACGAGGATATCGAGCTTCCCGGCGAATTCCAGCACCTGCTCGACAACCGACTCGGCAGCGCTGTAGGAGGAGATATCTCCCTGAATGGCAACGGCCTTTCCGCCGTTGTTCTCGATTTCGGTAACCACTTCCTGGGCCGCCTGCTCCCCGCGAAAGTAGTTCACGGCGACAATGGCGCCTTCCGCAGCGAGACGATGACAAACCGCGCGGCCTATTCCGCCTGATCCGCCGGTCACCAGTGCGACCCGGCCGGTGTGAATTGCTGACATCAAGTACCTCCCCAGGGGTCAGCATGAAAAGCGTGCGATGGTCCGGTTCGGACGATCTCATCCACACTTTCCGAAACCGATGATCCGGCAGTTAAACCCCAGGTGCAACCGGCATAGATGTGATTTGCACCATAATAGCTGACCGCTATTACTGAGTGGAAGGGCTCTTAGCACGTACTGTTGCAGCGCGCTAGCTAGTAATTCCAGGGGCCGCGAGAGGCTGATCTTCGCGCGGGAAAGAAGGAATAGATGTGGTGTTAACGCTGAATTCATCACGGCGTGCGACGACAACGAAAACCGACCGGTCGGAGATTCGGCCGAGATATGCTTCGCGGTATACCAAACAGGCAAGTCTTGAACTCCGGACCGCCTGCGAGCAGAATCGGGCAACGACGCTCGTCGTCGAGCGGAATTCCGTGTATCCGTACCGGCAGATTGTTTTTGACGCCTGTCCAGGTTGATACCCGTTCTATATTCAGGGGAAGAATCGCATGACATCCACCGCTTTCCTGTTTCCCGGTCAGGGTTCACAACGAGTCGGCATGGGCCACGACCTCGCCCAGGCCTACCCCGACCTCGTCGCACCGCTGTTCCGGACCGCCGACGAGGTGCTCGGCTTCGAGCTGTCCCAGCTGTGCTGGAACGGGCCGGAGGACCGGCTCGCACGCACCGACATCACCCAGCCCGCGATCTTCGTCGCCAGCCTGGCCGCCTACCGCGTGCTGTCCGAACTCGTTCCCGCACCGGTGGTTGTCGCCGGCCACAGCCTCGGCGAGTACACCGCCCTGGTCGCGGCGGGCGTACTCGAGTGGACCGACGCGTTGCGCCTGGTCCGGCGGCGCGGCGAACTCATGGCGCGGGTCAACGAATCGAATCCCGGTGCGATGGCGGCCGCTCTCGGGCTGTCGAGTGACACGGTCGAGCGCCTCTGTGCCGAGGTGCGCGAGCAGACAGGGGCCGTCGTCGAGGTCGCGAACTACAACGCCGAGGACCAGACGGTGGTGTCGGGCAGTGAGGCCGGTGTGACCGAATTCACCACCAGGGCAACGCGACTCGGCGTCGAGGGGGCGAAGGTGAAGCGGCTCGCGGTCGGCGCGCCCTTCCACAGCTCGATGATGGCTCCGGTCGAGGCGGAGTTCGCGGCCGATCTCGCCGGGGTCCGGTTCGCCGATCCGGTGATCCCGCTCGTCGCGAATGTCACCGCGGCGCGGGTGCATACGGGGGAGCAGGCGCGTGCGGGGCTACGGGCACAGCTCGCGGGATCGGTGCGCTGGAGTCAGAGTCTGCGCGCTGTGAGGGAATTCGGTGTCGAGGCGTTCGTCGAGGTCGGCCCGGGACGGGTGCTCACGGGATTGTGCAAACGCGCGTACCCCGAGGTGGCGAGCTATTCCGCGGGAGACCGGCGGCGCATCCGCGCGGTGGCCGACGAGGTGGGCGGTGTGTTCCCGGTCGAAGCCGTGGGCTGAACCGCCGCCCTGCGCTGTTCGATCTCACCCCAGAACTCGACGGACAGGGCTTCGTAGCGGATGCCGAACTCGAGCACGAGCAGCTCGTGGGAATCGCTGGCCGGATCGCCGGAGAGCGAATCATGGGCGGCCAGATAGCGATCGAGCCGTTTCTGATGCGCCTGCTTCTCCCCGGCGGCGACCTCGACCACGTCGTCGGGGGTGGACAGGCTGCCGAAGTACAGCTTGAGCAATCCGCTGTCGCGCAATTCGTGCGTGCGCTTGTCCTGCCCGGTGGTGAGCCAGTCCTCGAGTTCGGCGCGGCCCGCGTCGGTGATGGTGTAGATCCGGCGGCGGCGACCGGTGGTCTCCTGATAGCCGGACAGCAGCCCCTCTTCGACGAGGCGTTCCGGTTCGGCGTAGATCTGGGAATGGGGGAACGACCAGAAGAATCCGATCGAGCGATCGACCTGCTTCTTGATGTCGAACGGAGTGCAGGGTCCGGTGCGGGCGACCAAGCTGAGGACCAGATAGGACGTCGGGCTGAGCTTCCGGTCGGCCAAGCAGCTCACTCCTCTGGTATCGGGTGACAACATCCTGGGTGAGAAACAGGAATGTTTCATTATTGGGGCCGGATATCGCGATCCGCACTATACGTTTCGGACTATGGGCTGTCAAAGGCTGCTCGCAGTCGTCCGCCGTGTGACGACAGCGTCACACGGCGGACGAAGGCTCAGGCGACCAGCGGTTTCAGTGCCTCGCCTGCCATCTCGAGAACACCGGGATGGTGGCCGTTGGCAACCATATTGATGATGAGGCCGTCGACGCCGTGGACGAGCACGCGTTCGGAGATCTGTTCGGCGACCTGCTTCGGCGTTCCGACGAACAACTTGCCCGCCATCGAGGCGCGCACCCGCTCGACCTTCGCCCGTTCGCCCACGCGTGCGGCGAACATGTCGTCGATGAGCTGTTCGGCGCGGTCGGCGTTTTCGTCCATCACGACGAAGGCGAGGTAGCTGACGTCGAGCGTCGACCGGTCGCGCCCGGCCTCGGCGCAGCGCTGGTCGAGGGCGGCCATCTTGCGCGCCAGCTCGTCGGTCTCGCAGCCGATGCTGAGATGGTCGGCGTGCCGCGCCGCCAGGGCGAAGGTCTTCTTCTCGCCCGCACCGCCGAGCATGATCGGCACGTCGTCGCGCATGCGTGGTTCGTTGATGACGTTCGCGACGCGATACCAGGTGCCCTCGAAGCTCGGGCGTTGTCCGCGGAACATCGGTGCGATGATCTGCAGTGCCTCGTCCAGCTTGGTGAACCGGTCGGTGAAGGTGCCGAATTCGTAACCGTAGGCGAGGTGTTCGAGCTCGAACCAGCCCGCGCCGATACCGAGCATCGCCCGGCCCCGGCTGATCACGTCGAGCGTGGTGACGATCTTGGCGAGCAGCGCCGGATTGCGGTAGGTGTTGCCGGTGACCATGGTGGAGAGCCGGATGGTCTCGGTGACGGCGGCGATCGCGCCCAGCGTGGTGTAGGCCTCGAGCGTCGGGCCGTTCGGCGGGCCGAAGCGCTGATAGAAGTGGTCGGTCAGGAACAGGGTGTCGAATCCGGCCTTCTCCGCCGCCTGCGCCTGCGCGACGATGGCGGGGAAGAGTTCGTCGACCGGTGCGCCGAAGTTGAAGTCGGGCATCTGGAAACCGAGGCGGACAATGCCCCGGCCGGTGGGTACGGACATGTCAGACATCCCTTCGGAGCAGGGCGCGGCGGGCGAGGGCCGACACCCCGAGTGTCACGGTTGTCACGATCGCCAGCCGGGGCCAGCCGCCGAGCGCGCCGATGAGTTCGGCCGAGGCGTCGGCACTTTGGGAGAGCTTGCCGACCACGGCACTGGGTGCCTGAAGGGTCGCCAGCTTGTGCAGCTCGCCGAACGCTGTCGCCGACGCCGCCTCGGGCAGCACCACGTGCGCGGCGGCAGCGGCGACCGCCCCGGCAGAGCTGCGCATCAGGATGCCGAGCGCCGCCCCGAACAGGGCCACCGCCGGGAACACGCAGACGATGCCGAGCAAGCCCGGGAACGCGTCACCCGCGGCGTATTTCGAGCTGTCGATGGCGAAGACGCCGACCAGATAGGTGAGCGTGGTGGCCGCGATGCCAAGGGTCGTGCTCACCGCGGCGGCGGTGAGCATCTTCGCCCCGAACACGACATCGCGTTGCGGTGTCGCCGCCAGGACCGAGCGGATGGTCCCCGAGGTGTACTCGGTGGAGGTGACCAGCGCGCCCCAGGCGCCGATGAGCGCGATGGGCAGGGTCATGGCGGTGAAGGCGCCGCCGATCACGGTGTCGGTGGTCTCCAGGCTGTCGGACAGGCCGACCAGTGCCGCCGACACCGGGCCGATCAGCAGTGCCAGGATGGGCAGCAGGAACAGCGCCCTCGACGACCGGATCTTGATCAGCTCCGAGATCACCTGGTACCGCATCACCTCCCAGGGCGGCGCCGAGCGGTTCGGGGTGGCGGTGGTGCTGGTCACGATCGTGGTACTCATGCCGACTCCTGCAGTGTTTCGCTGTCCTGGAAGGTGTGCCGGCCGGAGACCAGCCGGGTGAAGACCTCTTCGACCGACGCGGTGACCGGCGTCAGCTCGTCGAGGACGATGTCGTGGGTCGCCGCGAGGCGCCAGATCTCGCGTGCGGTCACCCCGCGCACGGTGCCGGTGTCGCCCCGGATCTCGATGCGGTCGCCGAGCACGGCGGCCAGCCGGGTCAGCTCGTCCCCCCGCACCCGGACCCGGGGTTCGGCATTGGCGACGAAGTCGGCGGTCGGCTCGTCGGCGACGATCTTGCCCCGGCTGATCACCAGCAGGTGATCGGCGACCAGTTCGGTCTCGCTCATCATGTGGCTCGACAGCAGCACCGTGCGGCCCTCGTCGGCCATGGCCCGCAGGGTCTGGCGGATCCAGCGGATGCCCTCGGTGTCCAAACCGTTGACGGGTTCGTCGAGGATCAGCACGGCGGGGTCGCCGAGCAGGGCGGCCGCCACGCCGAGGCGCTGGCGCATGCCGAGCGAAAAGCCTTTCACCCGCATCCCGGCCACGTCGGCGAGCCCGACCCGCTCGAGCACCTCGTCGACCCGCGTGCGTGGGATGCCGTTGCTCGCCGCGAGAAAGGCCAGATGATAAGCGGCGGTGCGTGATCCGAGCACATCGCTCGCATCGAGCAGGGCGCCGACGGTGTGCAGCGGGAATCGTAGGTCGCGGTAGTCCTGGCCGAGCACCGTCGCCGTACCGGAGGTGGGCGTGTCGAGTCCGAGTATGCAGCGCATCGCGGTCGACTTGCCCGAACCGTTGGGGCCGAGGAACCCCGTGACCCGACCTGGTTCGACGGTGAAGCTCAGGTTGTCGATGGCGCGAGTCCTGCCGTAGAACTTGGTCAAGTTACGTGCTTGGATCATGCTTTCGAGCGTATTGAGCAGGCATTTCGGCCACATCCATCCCGGGAGCCAACTGCGCGGGTAGTCCTCGAGAGGGATGCGGCGCTGCTCGGTGCGTTCGCGCGGTGGCTATTACGCTGATGTCGCAGGGTGGTTCGGATCGGTTCGGCGCCTCCCGCGCCGTCCGCACAGAGGGGCGAATTCCGTTGTCGGACAATCACTATCAGGCGCACGATGCGGCGAAGGCGAACATCCGGGTGCTGATCGCCGACGACCAGGAGCTGGTGCGCGAGGGCTTGAGCGTGCTGCTGGACTCCCAGCCGGATATCGACGTCGTCGGCCAGGTCGCCGACGGCGAGCAGGCGGTGCGCGAGACCGAGCGGCTGGCCCCCGATGTGGTGCTGATGGACGTGCGGATGCCGGTGTGCGACGGGATCGAGGCCACCCGCCGCATCACCGCCGCCGGGCCTGCCAAGGTGATCGTGCTGACCACCTTCGACCTCGACGCCTACGTGTACTCGGCGCTGCGCGCGGGCGCCTCGGGGTTCCTGCTGAAGGAATCCTCGGCCCGTTCGCTCGGTGAGGCGGTACGCGTGGTCGCCACCGGTGAGGCGCTGCTCGCTCCTTCGGTCACCCGGCGCCTGCTGTCCGAGTTCGCCCGGCAGGGGCAGTCGGTGCGGTCGGCGGAGAAGGCGGCCGGGCTCACCGCGCGGGAGACCGAGGTGCTGGTACTCATCGCGCGGGGCTTGTCGAATGCCGAAATCGCCGGGGAGATGGTCATTTCCGAGCAGACGGTGAAAACGCATGTCGGCCGGATACTGGACAAACTGCAATTGCGCGACCGGACCCAGGCGGCGATCTACGCCTATGAGACCCGACTGGTGAGCCCGTTGTAACGCCGGTGGCGATGCGGGAGCGAACTGTCGTGGTCGCACCGTAACGTTGTGCGCGGTGGACGCCGGTCGCCGAGCGGTTCGCCGGCGACGTACCGATCACCGACAGCGTCGGCAGCACGCGGAGATTGGGCCACCGCCTTCGCGCACGGCGACATCGTCGTGCGGCTTTTCCCCGACGACGCGTCCTCATGGCTGCTGGTGGCCTGGTTGCGCGCGTTCGGGTCGCCCTGTGATGCGGGCCGGGCGCGCGCCGCGCTGTCCGAAGCCATCGCGCTGTCGCCGGAGGACGTCGAGGTGCATCGGTCCGCTGCCGCGATCTACGCGCGCCTGCTCGACCACGACGCGGCGCGGCGACACCGCGCGGCGGGCCTGGAGATCGACCCGACACAGCCGGAACTGCTGTACCTGCAAGCTCGCTCGGAATTCACCGGGCTCGGCGGAAGAACGGCCGCCGTCGCCACGCTACGGAGCCTGCTGGCGCAGACGCCGACCTACGACCTCGCGCGGCTGATGCTCGCCGAAATATGCTGGCGGGCCCTCATGCGATTGGCCGCATGGGTGTGGGTCTTCGCAGGATGTGTTGCGGCGATGGGTATCTGGGGAAGACCCTGGCTGCTGCGGTTGCTGACCGTCATATTCATCGCCGTCCTGGTCCGTGCGTGGACCGGGGTGTTCGGCGCGCTGCGTGACCAGCTTCCCCCGGACTATCTACGCGCCAGGACCAGCCGTCGTCCGGCGGTACTGCTCGCGCTGGTTCTGGCCGTCGCCGCCGGTGCGACCGTGGTCGTCGGAGCCGGGGCGATGTGGTCCGCCGACGCCGCCGTGGTCCGGTTCGGCTGCCGCCTGCTCGTGCTCGGCGCACTCGGGGCCGCGCTCGCCCATCTCCTGATCTTCGCGGCCTGGTTCCGGCGCGGACAGGGCGACGTTCCCCCGGAAGGCGGGTCCGGGTTCGCGGGCAGGCAACTGGTCGTGTCCACGATGGTCTTGGTTCCGGTAGCGGTGATCGTGTGGTTCGTGCGGGGCTGGACACGTCAGCCCGCAGTAGCGGGGGCGTTGTCGGCTGTGCTCGGCATCGCCTTGCTCACGTTCCTGATCGAATGGATTCGTGAGTTTCGGCCGCACGGGCCCGTACTGCGAAAGCCTCGGGTGTTCGTGCTGGTGCTGGTCCTCGTATCAGTGGCGGCCGCGACGACGGCGGCGGTGTGGTCGGGTGGTCGCGAAATCGACGACGGTGTACTGCGGAGCCGTGAGGTCGTGCGTGCACCTGCCCCGTTGCCGAGCACGGTCCCGGTGACACCCACACCGACCCTCGTCCGGCTGCCGACCGTGGCGCCTGTACCAGCGATGAGGACCCCACGCGTGTTACCGATGCCGACACTGTATGTGCCGAGCTACTTCCGGTTACCTGACGTCGGCCGGGCGCCGATTGTGACGCCTGATCGCTGATCACTCCGATGTTCTCGGCGTCCCGACCTGAGTCTTGATCGGCAGGCAGGGCGGCCTGAATACCGCGACGGCGGTAGTGTGCGCCGGAGGAATCCAGGGGAGGGGGCAGAGAGTCGTGCCGGTACAGGCGGCGCTCGAGCGGGCGCGGGTGGCTTTGGAGATCGGGCGGGCCGAGGAGGCTCGGGGGATTCTGGGGGCTGTGTTGGTGCAGGCGCCGGACGACCCGGAAGTGCTTGTGGCGCTGGGGAACACGGCCTTCGCGCTGGACGATCCACAAGAGGCGTTGCGGTGGGCGGGGCGCGCCATCGGTGCCGACCCGGAACTGCCCGAAGCGCAGATGCTGGCCGCCATGTGCGCGGCGATGCTGGGGGAGTGGGGGCGGGCACGCGAGCACAGCGAGACCGTCCTGCGGTTGCTGCCCCACGAACCCGCGTCGCTGTTGCTCGCGGCGTGGACGATCGCCTTCGGACCGGCAGGCGACAGCGACCGGGCCGCCGTGCTCGTCGGCAAGGCCGTCGAACTCGCGCCCGACGACGCCGGTGTGCACTGCTCCGCCGCCGAGATCTACGAGCGCCTCGGCGACTTCGACGGGACCCGGCGCCATGTCGGCGCGGGACTCCTGCTCGACCCGACCCACACAGACCTGCTCCGCATGCAGGCGCAGCTCGAGTTCGGCGGCGTCGAAGGCGGCAGGCAATCGGCAGTGGCGACGCTGCGCGGTGTCCTCGCCCAGGCGCCGACGGACAGCAAAGCGAAACGGCTGCTCGCCGAAGTGCACTGGCGAGCGCTGATGCGACTCGCCGCGTGGGTGTGGTTCTTCGCGGGTTGCTATGCGGCCGTGGCGATGTGGGCGCCGGCGATGCTGCTCCGAATCGTGTCGCCGGTGCTGCTGGCAGCGATTCCGCTCGCCTGGTTCGGGGTGTTCCACAAGCTGCGCAAGCTACTGCCCGACGGGTATCTGCGGGCTCGCGTACTGCGCCCGCGCGTGGTGTTCGCGCTGCTCGTGGTGGCCGGTTCGGCGTTCGGTGTGGTACTCGGCGCGGTGGCGATGCGGTCGGAGTACGTGGCGTTCATCCGGATCGGGAGCTGGCTGCTCGTGCTCGGCACGCTCGGGGCCGCGCTCGCGCATCTGCTGCTGTACACGGCGTGGTTGCGGCCGGGCCGCGACGACCCCGATCCCGAAGACGGCTTCGACTTCGCGGCCCTGCAGATCATGGTGCTCGGCATCTGCGTGGTGCCGCTGGTCGTCGTCGCCGGTCTCGCACGAGGATTCGCGCGTCAGCCTGCCGTATTCGGTGCGTTTCTCGCCGTGGTCGGTGCGGTGTTGTTCACCCTCGTCCTGGAAGCCGGAATCGGGATCTGGCGCGATCGAGCGGGATACCGCAGGCTGCCCGTGATCGCGGCGATCGTGTGTGCCTTGCTGGCCGGGGCGGGTGCGGCTGTGTGGTGGGGTGGCGGCGAGATCGTCGACGGTGAGATGCGCGGCCGCGAGTTCATGAATGTGCCCGCACCACCGACGATCTCACCGCGCGAGTTCCCGACGATCCCGACCCTGCGGGTTCCAACTCTCGTCGTACCGCCGACTGTCACGGGGGTACCGGCCATGACCCCGACCCGGTGACAGCGGCAGCCGGTCCGCAGGGCCACGTGGTCGCGCGAGCAACTGTCGGTTCCGGTGCCTGGCGACCGTAGGCTGCGGAGGGGTGGTGACATCGGCAACCGGTTCGCAGGGCCGCGGGCAGCAGGTGTCGACTCCAGAGCGTCGTGACCGTAGGCGCGAGGGCAGGACCGACGCTCGTCAGTCGTCGGCAGCGCTGTTGGCGGCGGCGACGACCGCGGGGAGCAATCCAGGGACCGCCGATTCGACGTCTTCGGTGCGCAGGCGCTGATAGGTCTGCCCGTCGAGGGTGAGGCGCTCGATGAGACCCGCTTCGCGCAGGATCTTGAAGTGGTGGGTCGCGGTGGACTTGTTGATCGCGTCGTAGAGCGCCGAGCAGCGCAGCGGGCCGCCCGCGTTGCTCAGGCGGCGCACCATTTCCAGGCGCACGGGATCGTGCAGCGCGCCGAGTACGGCGGGCAGTTCCGCCACGGGCAGGGTGGGCGCCGCGGGGAGATCTTTAGCCTGCGTCATGATCTACCTCACTCCCGGGTTTGATAGTCATCATACCCGGCGTAGGGTCGGGATCGTTCGATGGTTATCAAACTCACCTGATGGGGGCTGCGATGGCAGCGACAACGATGGTGCCGACCGAAACCGGTCAACGGTGGGCCTACGGGCTGGTGCTCGCCGCCACCGGCGTGGCACTCGGTGTCTCCGGGGCACCCGCCCCGCTGTACGGAATCTACGAAACCGAATGGCACCTGTCGCCGTTCACCACGACGATGGTCTTCGCCGTGTACGCCGTGGCCGCGCTCGGCGCGGTGCTGGTGTCGGGTCGCGTGTCCGACGTGGTCGGGCGCAAGCCGGTGATCGTCGGCGCGTTCGCCACCATGATCCTCGGGCTGGTGGCCTTCCTGCTCGCCGACTCGGTGCCGATGCTGCTGCTGGCGCGGGCTCTGCACGGCGCGGCGGTCGGGGCGACCGTGGTGGCTGGTGCCGCCGCGCTGCTGGATCTGCGACCCGAGCGGGGCGCGCGGTCCGGTCAGCTCAGCGGGGTGGCGTTCAATGTGGGCATCGCGATCGCGGTGCTCGGTACCGCTGTGCTCGCCCAGTACGCGCCGTCGCCGCTGCGCACGCCGTACGTGGTGATCGCGGTGATCTGTCTGGCCGCCGCGGCCGGGATCCTCGCGTTGCGCGAACCGCACGTCGCGCGTGTGAAGGGTCGCATCACGATCGCCAAACCCGCTGTCCCCCAGGAGATCAGGGCAGATTTCTGGTTCTCCGCGATCGGGGTGATGGCCGCCTGGTCGGTGCTCGGTGTGTTGCTGTCGCTGTATCCGTCGCTGGCTGCCGCGAAAACCGGCGTGCACAACCTGGTGTTCGGTGGGGCCGTGGTGGCCTCGACCGCCCTGGCCGGCGCGCTCGCGCAATTGTTCGCCACCCGCATTCCGGCGCGCAAGGCCGCGATCATCGGTGACCTCGGGATGGCCGCCGCGTTGCTTGCCACGATTCCGGCGCTGGCCACCAGGCAACCGGCGGCCGTGCTGATCGCGGGGCTGGTGCTCGGCGCGACGTTCGGGCTCGGCTTCGGTGGTTCGCTGCGCCATCTGTCGGAAGTGGTGCCGCCGCATCGGCGCGGAGAAACGATGTCGGCCTATTACCTGCTCGCCTATTCGGCAATGGCTTTGCCGACGCTCGCGGCGGGCTGGGCGGCGACCACCTGGGGAATCGCGACGGTATTCCCGTGGTTCATCGCGATCGTCGCCGTGGCCTGTGTGCTCGCCGCCCTGCTCGGACTGCGCGGCAGCCGGGCGAAAGGCTGAGGACGCACCCCGTCCGGCCGGGGTGAAACGGCCGGACGGGGTCGGGCAATTACGTGGGCCAACCGCCGTAGGGCACGGTGATCAGTTCTAGGAAATGGCCGTTGGGGTCGAGGAAATACACGCCTCGGCCCCCGTCGTTGTGATTGATCTCGTTGACGCCGTGCTGCTGCGGATCGGCCCAATGGTCCAGCTTGTAGCGCTGGATCTTGGCGTAGGCCGCGTCGAACTCGGCTTCGGAGACCAGGAACGCGTAGTGCTGCGGCTGGATCTCGGAAACGAACGGCGGCACCTTCGCGAAATCGAACGTGACACCGTTGTCGAGCGGGATGGGAATGAACGGACCCCACTCTTTTCCTATGTCCAACCCGAGGATGTCCGCCCAGAATTCGGCGGTTTCCCTATTGTCCCGACATCCGACAATGGTGTGATTGAACTGTACTGACAGGGGATTTCTCCTTGGTTCGTGACGGCGCCGACCCTGGGCTCGGTACAAGGCGGCCGACAGGAGCACCGTCACCGGAAACGAGATTAACGCCGAATCCCGGGTCCGGCAATGCCGATGGCGCGGTAGGTTCGCGCCATGAGGATTCGTGGAGCCGTTCTCGAACGTGTCGCCGATCCGGCACCGTTCGCGCAGTCGCGGCCGATCACCGTGTGCGAACTGGAGCTGGCCGAGCCGGGTGACGGCGAGTTGCTGGTGCGGATCGAGGCGGCCGGGTTGTGTCATTCGGACCTGTCGGTGGTCGACGGCAACCGGGTGCGCCCGGTGCCGATGCTGCTCGGCCACGAGGCGGCGGGCATCGTCGAAGCGATCGGCGCCGGTGTCGACGATGTGGCGGTGGGGCAGCGCGTGGTGATGACGTTCCTGCCGCGCTGCGGCGACTGCGCGGGCTGTGCCAGCAACGGCCGCACACCCTGCGGGCCCGGCAGTGTGGCCAACAATGCGGGCGAGCTGCTCGGTGGTGGGCGGCGGCTGCGTCGCGACGGCGAGGACGTGCACCATCACCTCGGGGTTTCCGGATTCGCCACGCACGCGGTGGTGGATCGGCGCTCGGTGGTCCCGGTGGAGGACGACGTGCCACCGGAGGTCGCCGCGGTCCTGGGCTGCGCGGTACTCACCGGCGGCGGCGCGCTGCTCAACGCCGCGAAACCCGGTGCGGGAGAACGGATCATGGTGGTCGGTCTCGGTGGCGTCGGGATGGCGGCGGTGCTGGTCGCGGTGTCGCTCGGGCTCGGCGAGGTGATCGCGGTCGACACCGTGTCCGAAAAGCTGGCGCTGGCACGGGAATTCGGTGCTACCGCCGCCTTCACGCCCGCCGAGATCGTCGACAAGGGGGTGAACGCCGACGTGGTGATCGAGGCGGCGGGCAATGTCCGTGCCTTCGAAACCGCCGTGGCCGCGACGGCTCCCGGTGGTGTCACCGTGACGGTCGGCCTGCCCGCACCCGAGGCCACCGCCACCATCTCCCCGCTCACCCTGGTCGCCCAGGGCCGGACCATCATCGGCAGCTATCTCGGCTCGGCCGTGCCCGCCCGCGACATCCCCGAATACGTGCGGATGTGGCGCGCCGGGAAACTGCCGCTGGAACGACTCGTGTCGGCGCGCATCGGGCTCGACGCGGTGAACGAGGCCATGGACGAACTCGCCGCGGGCGCCGCGCTGCGGCAGGTGATCGTTTTCGGCTGACCTCGGCGTCCCCGGCCGGTGCATGCTCGATAGGCTTGCGGACAAGCGGAAACGACGACGAGGAGATGCGGTGACCATTCGGGTCGGAGTGCTCGGAGCACGCGGCAAGGTCGGGCAGGCCATCTGCGCGGCGGCGGAGGCGGCTGCCGATCTGGAGCTGGTGGCCCAGGTCGACAAGGGTGACGCGCTGGAGGCGTTCACCGAGACCGGCACCCAGGTCGTCGTCGACTTCACCCACCCCGATGTGGTGATGGGCAACCTGAAGTTCCTGATCGAGAACGGCATCCACGCCGTGGTCGGCACCACCGGTTTCGACGAGTCGCGGCTGGCCGAGGTGCGCGGGTGGTTGGCGCAGCGTCCCGAGGTCGGGGTGCTGATCGCGCCGAACTTCGCCATCGGCGCGGTGCTGTCGATGCGGTTCGCCGAGCAGGCGGCCCGGTTCTTCGAGTCGGTCGAGGTCATCGAACTACACCACCCGAACAAGGCCGACGCGCCCTCGGGCACCGCCTACCGCACCGCCGCGCTCATCGCCGCCGCCCGCGACGAGGCGGGGGTCGGGCGCAGCCCCGACGCGACGACGGCGGAACTCGAGGGTGCGCGCGGCGCCGATGTCGACGGTGTACGCGTGCACTCGGTACGCCTGGCCGGGCTCGTCGCCCACCAGGAGGTGCTCTTCGGCACGCAGGGCGAAACGCTGACCATCCGTCACGACTCCATCGACCGCAGCTCCTTCGCCCCCGGCGTGCTGCTCGGGGTTCGAGAGATCGCCGGACGGCCGGGCCTGACCGTCGGGCTCGACCCGTTCCTCGACTTGTGAGCGCCGATCCGGTGACCCAGGCCGAGCCGAACCGTCAGGTCGTGAAAACCGTTGCGCTCGTTGCCTTCCTGGTGCTGGCGCTGGTGTTCTACTTCGTCCGCCTCGGTGGCCTTGCCATCGCCTACATCGCCGACGGCAAGCCGGCGGGCATCGCCATCGGCATCGGCATGCTCTTGCTGCCGATCGTCGGCGTGTGGATCGTGTGGACCACCCTGCAGGCCGCCCTCGATCATCAGCGCCTCGCCCGACGCATTCACGAGGAGGGCCGCGAGGTCGACACCTCGCACCTGGCGCGCCGCCCGTCGGGCCGCATCGAACGCGACGCGGCCGACGCCCTGTTCGCCGAGATCAAGGCCGAATGGGAAGCCGACCCTGACAACTGGCGAAGCTCCTACCGCCTGGCCCGCGCCTACGACTACGCCGGTGACCGCACCCGCGCTCGCGAGACCATGCGCCGCGCGGTGGCACTGGAGAAACTGGAACGCGACGGAAAGTAGCTCATGGCCCGGTTGCTCATCGTCCACCACACCCCCTCGCCGCACACGCAGGCGATGTTCGAAGCGGTCCTAGCCGGTGCGACCGACCCGGAGATCGAGGGCGTGGAAGTGGTGCGCCGAGCCGCGCTGGCCGTCACCGCCGTCGACGTGCTGGAGGCCGACGGCTACCTGCTCGGAACCCCGGCCAATCTCGGCTACATGAGCGGCGCCCTCAAGCACGCCTTCGACACCATCTACTACCCGTGCCTCGACTCCACCCGCGGCCGTCCCTACGGGCTGTACTTGCACGGCAACGAGGGCACCGAGGGCGCCGAGGCGAGCGTCGAGCGGATCACCACCGGGCTCGGGTGGACGCGGGCGGCCGCGCCGGTGGTGGTGTCGGGGCCGCCGGGCAAGGCCGAACTGGAGCGTTGCTGGGAGCTCGGCGCCACCATCGCCGCAGGTCTGATGGGGTAAAGGGGTCTCGCCCCGAATTCTGGTGGCTGACATCACGGCTGCCGATACGGTAGAACTCGACTCCGACGTGTTGCGGGCTGGCCGCGGATGGGTGTTCGAGATGGGGAGTGGTCGGTGACCGAGGTGCAGACGGTGCGACGGATCGGGTTGGTCGAGGACCACGAATCGGTGGCGATCGGGTTGGCCGCCATGCTCGGCCCCGAACCCGACCTGGAACTTGTCGCCACCGCCGAGACCGTCGCGGGCTTGCTCGCCGACGCCGACGACCTGGACCTGGTGGTGCTCGACCTGCGCCTGCCCGACGGATCGAGCCCCGAGGACAACGTCACCGCCCTGCGCGAGCGCGGCATCGAGGTGCTGGTGTTCACCGGCGCCGACAACGCCTTCCTCGTCCGCTCGGCCGCCAAGGCCGGCGTGCTGGGCGTGCTGCGCAAGTCCGAGGGCGCGGCCACCGTGGTCGATGCCGTCCGCCGCGCCGCCTCCGGCGAACAGGTGGTCACCACCGACTGGGCCGCCGCCATCGACGGTGATCCGCAACTGTCCGACGTGGGCCTGAGCCCGCGCCAAGAGGAAGTACTCATGCTCTACGCCTCGGGCGAGAAGGCCTCGCGCGTGGCACGCCTGACGGGGCTGTCGGAACAGACCGTCAACGACTACCTCGGCCGCATCCGGCAGAAATACGCCGACGCGGGCAGGCCCGCGCCCACCAAGACCGACCTGTACAAACGGGCCGTCGAGGACGGGTGGCTGCCCGTGCCGGAGAGGCAGCAGCGCACGTGAGCACCGCGGTCGCCGCCGCGCCCGCACCTGTCGCCGAGATCGACCTGTCGCACGCGGCGACCGATCAGATCCTGCGCAGGCTCGGAGTGGTCATCGGGATCGGTGCGCTGATCGTGATGATGCTCGAATTGCCCGCGGTGCTGGTGCAACCGGTCTACCTCGCCCGCTGGCCCGAGATCCACCTCGTGTCGGCCTATGTGCTGTTCGCGGTGCTGGCGATCGTGTCGGCGCGCGGCCCGGTGCGCGCCATCCGGCGTGCGGCCGGAGCCGCCGCGGTGGTCTATCTCGCGGCGGCGGCGGTGACGCCGCTGCTGTACTCGGTGACCTACATCGGCTCGTTCGCGTCATGGCCCTACCGGGGACTGGCTGTCGGTGCGCTGGCGGCCGGTCTGGCATGGCCACGTCGGGTGGCTGCGGTCTTCGTCGCGCTGCTGGCGACGGTGGCCGCGATATCGAATGTGCTGGTGATACCGGGCAGTTCGATGTGGACGCTGGTCGGGGACATCACCCGGGCGCTCGGTGTGGCCGCGCTGTTCCTGTGGTGTGTGGTGTACGCGCGGGCCGCCGCCGAACGAGTCGACCGGGAGGCCATCCGGCAGCGGGTGCGCGCCGCGACAGTCGCGGCGACCACCGCCCGCGAACGTGAAGGCGCCCGCTTCGCCGCACTCATCCACGACGCGGTGCTGTCGACCCTGCTCGAGGCCTCGCGCAGTGCCGGGTCGACGCCGGTGCTGCGCCGCCAGGCCGCGCGCACCCTCGAACAGCTCGAACAGTCACGCAACGCCCCCGAGATCGACCACTTCGACGCCGCCGCCACGGTCGAGTTCCTGCGCGACGCGGTGCGTGAAGTGGATCCCGAACTGCCCGTTCAGGTTTCCTCGCGCGGTGCCGACCTGCGGCTGCCGGTGGAATCGGCGCGGGTGCTCGGCGCGGCTCTCATGGAGGCGGTGCGCAACAGCCTGCGCCATGCGGGTACACCCGGTCGCACCGTCCGGCGCGGCTTGTCGGTGACGATCGCGACCGGCGGCATCCGGGTGGTGCTCACCGACGACGGCGTCGGCTTCGACCCGGCCCGCGTTCCGGCCGACCGGATGGGTATCACCGGCAGCATCCTCGGCCGCATGCGCACCCTCGCGGGCGGCGCGGCGTTCGTCGAGTCCTCGCCCGGGGCGGGCACCGTGGTCACCCTGGTGTGGGCCAGCGATGGCTGAGCGCGACCTGCCCTTCGGGATGCGCGACCTGTTCGGCCTCAGCGACGGAACCGCCTGGCTGTTCGTCGTCATCTTCGAAGCGACCATCGTGATGCACCTGCGGGTGAACTTCGGCATCGCCCCACTACTGCCCGCCACGGGCGCGCTGCTGCTGATGGCGGCGGCCGCGCTGGTGGTGCTGGTGTTCCCGATGGATCCGCTGCCCTGGCCGCCCACGGTGTTCGTCGCGGCCGCCGGGCCGATGGCGATGGCGCTGACCGTGCCGTGGGTGCAGAACCCCTCGGGCTTCTCCAACCAGTTGTGGACGGCCTATCCCACCTCGTACCTGCTGGCCATGCTCGTCCTGCGCGGGCGGGTCGGTGCGGCCTGGCTCGGTGTGGCCGCGGCCGCGTCGGTGCTCATGACACTCGGGGTGTTCACCGACTGGCACGCGGAAACCGTGGTGCGCGCGCTGACCCCGATCGCGACCGTCGGCGCGGTGACGGTGTTCATGGCCATCGTGCGGCCCACCCAGCGCTCGCTGCGTGAGCTGGGATCGCAGGCGAATCTGCGCGCCGCCACCGAGGCGGCCCTGCACGCGGCGACCGCCGAGCGGGACCGTCAGCTGGTCCGGCTCGACCAGGTGGCGGGCCCGATCCTGACCCGCATCGCCGAGGGCCGCGAACTCACCGACGACGAACGCGAACAGTGCAGATTGCTGGAAGCCGAACTGCGCGACGGGTTGCGCGCCCCCGAACTGGTCACCGAACGCCTCAGCGCCGCCGCCCGAGGGGCGCGGGCGCGCGGCGTTGAGGTGACACTGCTCGACGACGGCGGCTTCCGCGGCGTCCCGGAATGGGTGCGGCGCAATGTGATCGAGGCCGCCGTCGAAGCACTCGACACGGCCCGGGCGGGCACCGTCACCGTGCGGGTGCTGCCCATCGGCAGGCGCTGGGTGGCGACGGTGCTGGCCACCGGACCCGACGGTGACCGGCGCACCGAGATCGATACCGCCGGAGACGTGCGGGTTTCCACCTGACCCGAACCTGTCGTACCCCTGTGCCAGGGTGGTGGCATGCAGCGGATGAATGCGGCGGCGGCCCGGCGGATCGCGCTGGCCGCCCAGGGTTTCGGCAAACGCCGCCCGGCCAACCCCAAACGGCGGGCGATTCTCGATGTGGTGGCCAGAACCCGTCTGCTGCAACTGGATTCGGTCTCGGCGGTGGTACGCGCCCACTACGCGCCGGTGTTCAGCCGGATCGGCCCCTACGACCGCACCCTGCTCGACGGCGCCGCCTGGAGCGACAGCCCACGCGCCAGGCGCGGTCTCGTCGAGTACTGGGCACACGAGGCCGCGCTCATCCCCGTCGCCGACTGGCCGTTGATGCGGTGGCGCATGGCCGAATACGAACACGGCCGGTGGGCGGGCATGCGCAAGGCGGCCGAACGCAACCCGACGCTCGGCAAGGACATCCTCGACGTGGTCACCGAGGTCGGGGCCGCCAGCGCCCGCGAGATCGAACGGCACCTCGAACTCGACAAGCCACGCCCCAAGGGCACCTGGTGGAACCTGAGCGACACCAAACTGATCTGCGAACAGCTCTTCGCCGCGGGCGAGTTGTCCACCGCGCGCCGGGTCGGGTTCACCCGCCACTACGACCTCACCGAGCGCGTCGTCCCCGCCGACATCCGTGAGCGCGAGATCGCCGAAGCCGACGCGGTGCGGGAACTGGTGCGCCGCGCGAGCCGGGCGCTCGGCATCGCCACCGAACCCGACCTGCGCGACTACTACCGGCTGCACCGGCGCCAGAGTGCCCCGGCCATCGCCGAACTCGTCGACGCCGGCGAACTCGTGCCCGTCGATGTCGACGGCTGGGACGCACCGGCCTACCTGCACCCGGAGGCGAGTATCCCGCGCCGGATCACGGGTGCGGCCCTGCTGTGCCCGTTCGACCCGCTCATCTTCTTCCGACCGCGCACGCAGCGGATCTTCGACTTCCACTACCGCATCGAGATCTACACACCCGAACCCCAACGGGTGCACGGGTATTACGTCTTCCCGTTCCTGCTCGACGGCAAGCTCGTCGGCCGGGTCGACCTGCGCGCCGAACGTGCCTCCGGGCGATTGCTCGCGCCCGCCGCGTTCGCCGAGCCCGGCCACGCCACCGCGGAGACCGCGCACGCCCTTCGCGGCGCGCTGCGGGAGATGGCGGACTGGCTCGAACTCGACGAAGTGGTGATCGGCGAACGCGGCGATCTGGCCCCGCTGTTATGACCGGGTGCGCGTCACCACTTCTGTCCGCGCATCTGATCGCGCAACGCGCCGGTGACCGCACCCGAGAGCCACGAGTTCAGTGACTGACCGTTCTGCTGCGCGGCTTCCTCGGCGCGGGACTTGAGCTGTTCGACCAGACGCAGGGTGACACGGCTGATGTCACCGGTCATCTCCTCGAAGGTCGGGGGTTCGGCATCGTCGCCGGACGTGTTCTTGCGCACGTCGGCCACGACGTCGGTGCCGTCGAGACGCACGTGCACGGTGCGGTCACCGAGCTCGGTACTGATCTCGGCGGCCAGTTCCGACAGCGCCGACAGCAGCACCAGCCGGTGCGAGCTCTCCACCGCTGCGGCCAGTGCGGCGGCGGTGGCCTGCGTTTTCTCGTCGCCGAGAGCCGCGGCGGCGAGCAGTTCCTCGCGCAGCCGCGCGGTGTGAGCGTTCAGATCCATGACATCAGCATGACGTCACATATGACATCACGCAAGGAAGGCGACCCCTACCGGCCGCGACTTCGGCCGCTAGGGTGTCGAGGCTCTCGAGCCGACCGGGTAGCCTTTCTGACCATGACGAACGGTGAATCGACGCCCACGGAGCTGCACGCATCCGGCACGGTAGGTGTCGCGATGGTGACCCCCTTCAGCGCTGCGGGCAAGCTCGACGTGGACGCCGGGGTGGCACTGGCCGCTCGCCTGGTCGATCGCGGCGTCGATCTGCTCGTCGTCTCGGGCACCACCGGCGAGTCGCCGACCACCACCGAGTCGGAGAAGGTCGACCTGCTGCGTGCCGTCGTCGACGCCGTCGGCGACCGCGCCACCATCGTGGCCGGTGCCGGAACCTACGACACCGCGCATTCGATCGAGCTCTCGCGTGCCGCCGAGAACGCGGGCGCGCACGGTCTGCTCGTGGTGACCCCCTACTACTCCCGGCCGACGCAGGAGGGGCTGATCGCGCACTTCACCGCGGTCGCCGACGCCACATCGCTGCCGGTGACGCTCTACGACATTCCACCGCGGTCGGTGGTGCCGATCGCCATCGACACGATCCGATATCTGTCCGAGCATCCGAACATCGTCGCCGTGAAGGACGCCAAGGGCGACCTCGTCTCCGGTGCCGATCTCATCTCGAGCACCGGACTGGCGTTCTACTCCGGTGACGACGGGCTCAATCTGCCCTGGCTCTCGGTGGGTGCTGTCGGATTCATCAGTGTGATCGGGCATCTGGTGCCCGAACGCCTGCGCGAGATCCACCAGGCCTACGCGGCCGGTGAGGTGGCTCGGGCCAGGGAGCTCAACGCGACACTGCTGCCGCTGTACGCGGCCATGACCCGCCTGGGAGGTGTGGCGATGTGTAAGGGAGGACTTCAATTGCTTGGGATCGACGTGGGTGAACCACGGTTGCCCCAGCTGATGCCGACGCCGGCTCAGCTCGACGAGCTGGCGCTGGATCTGCAAGCCGCGGGGGTGACCGCATGACCGAACCCACTGGTCGTAAGCCCCGTCGCCGTGCGGCATCGCGCCCCGCCGGCGCGCCGGAACCCACCCCGGCCGAAACCGTGCGGGAGACCCAGCCGGTCGCCGCGCCGCCCGTGGCCGAGCAGCCCGTGGCCGCACCCGCCGCGGTCGAGCCGGTCGCCGAGATCGTCGCCGAGGCGGAACTGACGGCCGAGGCCGAGTCGGTACCCGAGGCGCTCGAGATCGCTCAGGAGCGCAGCCCCGCGAAGAAGACGACGTCGCGTCGCGCCAAGGCCAAGCCCGCCGAACAGGCCGCCGCCCAGCAGCCGAACCGTCGCGGTGGCGGCGGTGGCCGGGGTAGGCAGGGTGGCCGAGGTCGCGGTGACGCGCAGGCCGAGCCGCGCGAGAAGGCCGCACAGGACAAACTGGGTCTGCCACCCAAGCTGCCCAAGAACGGGCTGCGCGTGTTCGCGCTCGGCGGTATCGGCGAAATCGGCCGCAACATGACCGTTTTCGAATACAACGGCAAGCTGCTGATCGTCGACTGCGGTGTGCTGTTCCCCGAGGACCAGCAGCCGGGCGTCGACCTGATCCTGCCCGACTTCCGGCCCATCGAGGACCGGATGGACGACATCGAGGCGATCGTGCTCACGCACGGTCACGAGGACCACATCGGCGCGGTGCCGTTCCTGCTGCGCATGCGTCCCGACATCCCGGTGATCGGCGCCAAGTTCACCCTCGCCCTGGTCGCGGCCAAGGCCCGTGAGCACCGCCAGCAGCCCCGGCTGCGTGAGGTCGCCGAGGGCGAGACCACCGTGCACGGGCCGTTCGAGCTCGAGTACTTCGCGGTCAACCACTCCATCCCCGACGCGCTGGCGGTGGCCATCCGCACCCCGGCGGGCGTGGTGCTGCACACCGGCGACATCAAGCTCGACCAGCTGCCCCTGGACGGCCGCCTCACCGACCTGGCCGGGTTCTCCCGCCTGGGCGACGAGGGCGTCGACCTGTTCCTGGTCGACTCGACCAACGCCGAGGTCCCCGGCTTCGTCACTCCCGAACGCGAGATCGGCGGAGTGCTCGACAATGTGATCGGCAAGGCCCGCAACCGGGTGATCGTGGCGTCGTTCGCCAGTCACGTGCACCGCATCCAGCAGGTGGTCGACGTGGCCCAGAAGCACAACCGCAAGGTGTGTTTCGTCGGTCGTTCGATGGTGCGCAACATGCAGATCGCCCAGGACCTCGGTTACCTGTCGGTGCCCGACAACGTCGTGGTCGAAATGGATCAGGCGGCGACCCTGCCCGGCAACCGCCTGGTGCTGATCTCCACCGGTTCCCAGGGCGAACCGCTCTCGGCGCTGGCCCGGATGGCCCGCGGTGACCACCGCCAGATCAACATCCGCGCCGACGACCTGATCGTGCTGGCGTCCTCGCTGATCCCCGGCAACGAGAACTCGGTGTTCGCCGTGGTCAACGGCCTGGCCCGGCTCGGCGCCACGGTCATCACCCAGCAGAGCGCCAAGGTGCACGTCTCCGGGCACGCCTCGGCCGGTGAGCTGCTGTACCTGTACAACGCGGTGCGGCCGACCAACGCCATGCCCGTGCACGGCGAATGGCGGCACCTGCGCGCCAACGCCGCGCTCGCGGTGGCCACCGGTGTGCCGGAGGAGCGGGTCGTGCTCGCCGAGGACGGCGTCGTGGTCGACCTGGTCGACGGCATCGCCTCCATCGTCGGCCGGGTCCCGGTCGGGCACGTCTACGTCGACGGCCTCTCCGTCGGTGACGTCGGCGAGTCGACGCTGTCGGACCGCCTGGTCCTCGGTGAGGGTGGTTTCATCTCGATCGCCATCGTCATCGACGCCACCACCGGCAAGGCGGTGAGCACCCCCGAGATCAACGGGCGTGGCTTCTCCGACGACCCCACCGCCCTCGACGGTGCGAACGAGCTGGTCGAGGCGGAGCTGCTCCGCCTGGCGGGCGAGGGCATCACCGACACCCACCGCATCGCCCAGGGCGTGCGCCGGGTCGTCGGCCGCTGGGTCGCCGACACCTACCGTCGCCGCCCGATGATCGTGCCGACGGTCATCGGCGTCTGATCCACGAGATACGAAAACCGCCGGGTGACGTTGTCGCCCGGCGGTTTTCGCCGTTTCTCAGGCCTGGCAGGCCGCGGAGTCGAGCTTGGCCGACTTCACGATGTTGCAGGCGAAGGTGTGCGACACCTTCCACGACTCGTCCTCGGCGACGAAGTCGATGAAGGCGTCCTGCACGGGCTGGCCGTCGATGGTGACATCGGCGTCGGCCTTGAGCTTGCCGTCGGCGGGCTCGCCGACGTTGGTGATGGAGACCTTCACATTGTTCTTTTTCGCGGCGTCGACGAACTTGTCGACCAGCATCGGGTCCTGATCGGCGTCCTCGATGTAGGTCTTCTTCTCGTCGGCGGTGAGCTGGCCGCTCATCGCCTTGGTGAGCCGCGCGTTGAGTTCCTCGACGGTCGGCTTGGGCAGGTTCGGCGGAGTGGTCTCGGCGACGTCGCCGCCTTCTTCCTTGTCCTGCTTGGCCGTACCGGACTCGAAGGCGGCCGCGGTGGTGGTGGCGCCCGCGCCGCTCGTCTCGGTGTCCGAAGAACCGCACGCGCTCAGCCCCAGCGACGCGACGAGCGCGACGAGGACGGCGGCGGTCTTGATCGGTCGGTTGTTCACTACAACTCCCATGATGGTGGTCGAAACGGTCGGGCTAGAGCTGGTAACCGCTGGTGCAGTTCCAGTGCTTGATCGAGGCATTGCCCGGATTGCGGTTCAGCGCTTCGCGTTTGGCGCCACCGATGGTCGAGGCCGAGCCGTAGCTCCACCACCCACGGGAGATCGCGATGGCCCCGCACCCGTTGCGGTAGGAGACCTTCACGTCGCAACCGCCGCCGCCACCGCCGCGCCGGCAGGCGGCCATGGCGCCCGCTTCGGCGTCGGCGTAGCTGCCGTAATCGGTCGCGTACCCGTACACCCCCGAATTGACCGACGCCGCGATGGCGCCGTAGTAGCCCGACTGCGCCTGCGCCGGTGCGATGTGCCCCGCGAACATGGTCGCGACGGTGGCACCAAGCACGGCCGCGCTGGTGAGCATTCTCTTCACTTGTTCCCCTTCATACGCATGGGTCGACGACCCGATAGAGCGCAGTCAAAGTACCGAGCGGTGTGCTGCCCGCGCCACCGCTGGCAGCCCAGATCGGCCGAAATGCTGGAAATCGGCAAGGATTCGGTAAGCGACGGGCCGCGAAACGCCCTCGATCCGGGATTTCCGCGCGTTGACCGGCGGGCCCGCGACCTGCGAGTCCGGCGCGTATCGGCGGTCACATCACCCGTGGGACCAGTGTTGCGGATGGTCTCGATGGTGTGCGAGCGGCTAGCCTGATCGTCATGGCAGGTAAGTCCCGCAGCACCACGACCTCTCGTGCGCGGGCGGGATCGAGCAGGGGGCAGACGCCGTCGGCGCGGTCTCGTTCGACGACACCGCGAGCGTCGTCGGCCGCGCGTGGGCGAACCACCCCCGCCCGCAGACCCGTCAAACGCGCCTCGAACACCGCACCGCTGGCCGTCATCGGCCGGGGCGTCACCAGTGGCTGGACGATGCTCGCGCGCGGCCTCGGCGCCACCACCCGCACGCTGAGCCGCGCGGGCGAACTCGAGCACGGGCATCGTCGCGACGGGATCGGCTTGGCGCTCATCGCGTTGAGCGTGATCATCGCCGCCGCGGTGTGGTTGTCGGCCGGTGGTCCGGTGGGGCGTTTCCTCGAGGACATCGTGCGCGCGATCGCCGGGTCGGCGGCGGCGGTGGCGCCGCTGCTTTTCGTGGCGATCGCGGTGGTGCTGATGCGCACCGAACCGCATCCGGAGATCCGGCCACGGCTGGTCCTCGGCGGGCTGCTGGTGATCCTGCCGGCGCTCGGCATCTGGCATCTGGCGGCCGGGTCGCCCACCGACGCGCACGGACGTTCGCGTGCCGCGGGCGCGCTCGGCTACGCCATCGGCGGCCCGCTCGGCCAGGGGCTCACCCCGTGGCTGGCGATGCCGATCCTGTTGCTGGCCATGGTGTTCGGTGTGCTGTTGCTCACGGGGACCACGGTGCGTGAGGTGCCGTCGCGGCTGCGCGAATACTTCGGCCTCGGCGAATACGCCGACGACAGCGACCCTTACGACCCGGCCAACTACGACGCCGACGGATTCCCGGTGCACCGCAACCGGTCCCGTCGTGGCGCGGCTTCGGCGGCCGACGATTTCGCCGGGTCCGACGCGGTCACCGAGTCGCTGGGCGAGCCGCCGCTGCGCGATGCCAAACCCATCGTCGAGGAGCCGCCCGCCCCCGCGCCGAAACCGGCCCGCAAGCGCCCGGCTCCCGCACCCGTCGACCAGACACCGCCGCCACCACCGGAACCGGAGTTCGTCACCGACCGTGTGGTCGACGGCGACTACTCGCTGCCGCCGCTGAGCCTGCTGCTCGACGGCGACCCGCCCAAGAAGCGTTCGGCCGCCAACGAATCGATGATCGAGGCGATCACCGAGGTCCTGGTGCAGTTCAAGATCGACGCCGCGGTCACCGGATTCGTGCGCGGACCGACCGTCACCCGGTACGAGGTGGAGCTCGGTCCCGGCGTGAAGGTCGAGAAGATCACCGCCTTGGCCCGCAACCTCGCCTACGCCGTGGCGACGGAGAACGTGCGCCTGCTCGCACCCATCCCGGGCAAGTCGGCGGTGGGCATCGAGGTGCCCAATGCCGACCGCGAACTGGTCCGCCTGGCCGACGTGCTCAAGTCGCCGCACACCCGCAACGACCACCATCCGCTGGTGATCGGCCTCGGCAAGAACATCGAGGGCGAGTTCGTCTCGGCGAACCTGGCCAAGATGCCGCACCTGCTGGTTGCGGGTTCCACCGGTTCGGGTAAGTCCAGCTTCGTCAACTCGATGCTGATCTCCTTGCTGCACCGGGCCACCCCCGAGGAGGTCAGGATGATCCTGATCGACCCGAAGATGGTGGAACTCACGCCCTACGAGGGCATTCCGCACCTGATCACGCCCATCATCACCCAGCCCAAGAAGGCCGCCGCCGCGCTGGCCTGGCTGGTGGAGGAGATGGAACAGCGCTACCAGGACATGCAGGCCAACAAGGTCCGCCACATCGACGACTTCAACAAGAACGTGCGCTCGGGCAAGATCACCGCCCCGCTCGGCAGCGAACGCGTCTACCGGCCCTACCCGTACATCCTCGCAATCGTCGACGAGCTCGCCGACCTGATGATGACCGCCCCGCGTGACGTCGAGGACGCGATCGTGCGGATCACCCAGAAGGCGCGTGCGGCGGGCATCCACCTGGTGCTTGCCACCCAGCGGCCCTCGGTCGACGTGGTGACCGGCCTGATCAAGACCAACGTGCCCTCACGGCTGGCGTTCGCGACCTCCTCGCTCACCGACTCGCGCGTCATCCTCGATCAGCCGGGCGCGGAGAAGCTGATCGGCATGGGCGACGGCCTGTTCCTGCCGATGGGCGCCGGTAAGCCGACCCGTCTGCAGGGTGCCTTCATCTCCGACGAGGAGATCCAGGCGGTCGTCGAGTACAGCAAGACCCAGGCCGAACCGGAGTACCAGGAGGGCGTCACCGCCGCCAAGGCGGGCGAGACCAAAGACGTCGATCCCGACATCGGCGACGACATGGACGTGTTGCTGCAGGCGGTGGAACTGGTCGTCACCTCACAGTTCGGCTCCACCTCCATGCTGCAGCGCAAACTGCGTGTCGGTTTCGCCAAGGCCGGCCGGCTGATGGACCTCATGGAGACCCGAGGTGTCGTCGGTCCGAGCGAGGGCTCCAAGGCACGCGATGTGCTGGTGAAGCCCGACGAACTCGATGGTCTGCTGTGGTCGATCCGTGGCGGTGATCCGGCGGATTCCGGGGACGGCGAATAGCGCACTGCTGGTTTGCTCTGACCGTGCCGTCAGCGAGCGGCGACGAACGAGGAGGGACCGGGGCGCGGGGTGCCGATCGCGGTGAGCGGCCGGAGGCGGGCTCGGGTCAGCTGCCGATGCCCGCGCGCGACACGCGCTGCGGTCGCGCGGCATCCTCGGACAGCCGTGACATCGCGGCGAAATGGGCGTACTCGGCGGTCACGGCTGACTCCTCTCGCGGTGCCGGTGGTGGTCGATGTGTCGACGGTAGCAGCGGCCGTGACGAGGCGAAACGGGTTTTCGGCTCGGCTACCGGCCTGGGCGGGTTCGGACGGCTGTGTGTGGAATCATGGCGGGCAATCGCTCCGCAAAGTTGGCTGAAACGGACATATTGGACATGATGGACGGCATGAACCTCATCGATCGGACCACTTCATGGATGTGACCACGCTCGAATGGGTGATCACCGGCTTGGTGATCCTCGGACTGTTCGTCTTCGACTTCTTCGCCCACGTGCGCACGCCGCACGAACCGACCTTCAAGGAATCGGGCATCTGGTCGGCTGTCTACATCGGCCTCGCCCTGCTGTTCGGCGGGTACGTCGCCTGGAAGTGGGGCGGCACCTTCGCCGGGGAGTACTACGCCGGTTTCGTCACCGAGAAGGCGCTCTCGGTGGACAACCTGTTCATCTTCCTCATCATCATGACCACCTTCGCGGTGCCACGGATGTACCAGCAGAAGGTGCTGCTCATCGGCATCGTGCTCGCCCTGGTGATGCGCGGTGTGTTCATCGCGGTCGGCGCGGCCGCGATCAGCGCGTTCAGCTGGGTGTTCTACCTGTTCGGTGCGTTCCTGATCTACACCGCGATCAAACTGCTGCGCGAGAGCGGGCACGAGGCCGAGCACGAGGAGCAGCGCGACAGCCGCATCGTCGCGCTGGCCAAGCGGGTCCTGCCGACCACCGACCAGTACGACGGCGACAAGCTGATCACCAAGATCGACGGCAAACGAGTGGTCACCCCGCTGCTGCTGGCGCTGCTCGCCATCGGTTTCGCCGACCTGCTCTTCGCCCTCGACTCGATTCCGGCCATCTACGGCCTCACCGAGCAGCCGTACCTGGTGTTCACCGCCAACGCCTTCGCCCTGATGGGTCTGCGTCAGCTGTACTTCCTCATCGGTGGGCTGCTGGATCGGCTGGTGTACCTGTCCTACGGTCTGGCCGCCATCCTGGCGTTCATCGGTGTGAAGCTGGTGCTGCACGCGCTGCACGAGAACACTCTCGGCTTCATCAACGGCGGCGAGCACGTGAGCGTGCCGGAGATCTCCACGCCGGTGTCGCTGAGCGTGATCCTCGGGATCCTCGTGATCGCGACGGTGGCGAGCCTGCTGAAGACCCGCCGCACGTCTGTCTGACCGACGACGAACAGCCCGGAACCCGTGGGGGTTCCGGGCTGTTCGCGTGTGCGGGCTATTCGGAAAAGGCGCCCATCACGGGCAGCCACTCGACCACGCGAACGTCCTCGATCAGGCCGAGCTTCGCGAACGGGTCCTCGGTGAGCAGTTGCTCGAGCGAGTCCTTGTCCTCGGCCCGGAACAGCAGCAGAGCGCCCGATCCGTCCGCGTACGGGCCGCTGGTGAGCACGGTGCCCACGTCGACCAGGGCGTTGAGCCAGCCCCGGTGCTCGGGCCGATTGGTGGTCCGGTCGGCGGCGGTGGCCTCGGTGTAGGTGTAGTGGACGGCGAAGATCGGCACGTCGATCAACTTTCTCGCGGTGGGTATCTACAGGGTGAGCAGCATGCGGGTGTTGCCGAGGGTGTTCGGCTTCACGAAACTCAGGTCGAGGAACTCGGCGACACCGGTGTCGTAGGAACGGCACATCTCCGCGTACACCTCGGCGGTCACCGGCGTGCCGTCGATCTCGACGAAACCGTGCCTGCCGAAGAAGTCGACCTCGAAGGTGAGCACGAACACCCGCTGCAACTGCAGCTCCCGTGCCACCTCGACCAGCTGACGCACCACCGCGCCGCCCACCCCGCGACCCTTGACCACCGGATCGACCGCGACCGTGCGCACCTCGCCCAGATCGGCCCACAACACATGCAGCGCGCCGCACCCCACGACCCGGGCCTCGACCTCGGCAACCCAGAACTCCTGCACCGACTCGTACAGGGTGACCAGGTTCTTCTCCAGCAGGATCCGGCCGGCGTACTCGTCGACCAAACGTTTGATCTCGGGGACATCCGAGGTTCGCGCTCGTCGCACGGTGACGTCTCGAACTGGCGCCACGGTAGGCGCGGACGGGTGCGCGTCGCTGGTCGGACCACCTGCTGGTCCCCGTGAAGTCATGGGGTGCACAGTAGTCGGCCCGGTTACCGATAGTCTGAACATGTGCCGCACATCCTGTCGTTCCGCTCATCGCACCGCGCCGGGCTCGGCGACCGGGGAATACGGCACTGCACGCGTGAGCAAACATCGCGCGACACACCCGATATTCGGCGCAGTGCCGGTGAGTGCCGAGAGGGCGGGGGCATGAGAGGTCAGCGCCTGGCGGCGGAAGCGTGCGTGACCACGGAGGGCGCCCGACCATGCCGAGAAGACGCAGCATGAGCGTGCGACCCGAGGAGATCGAACGCGGGGCGGCTCGGCTACCGGGGGTGCCGGAACATCAGGTCCCGGTGGTCAATATCGCGAATGTGCTGACGGTGGCGCGCATCGTCCTGGTGCCGCTGTTCGTGCTCGCGCTGTTCGCCGACGGCGGGCACGACACCCGCTGGCGGGTGATCGCGGCGGCCGTCTTCGGCCTCGCCGCCATCACCGACCGGTTCGACGGGCAACTGGCCCGCAAATACGGTCTCGTCACCGATTTCGGCAAGCTCGCCGACCCCATCGCCGACAAGGCGCTGATCGGCGCCGCCCTGATCGGGCTCTCGATCCTCGGTGATCTGCCCTGGTGGATCACCCTGGTCATCTGCGGCCGCGAACTCGGCATCACCCTGCTGCGGCTGGTCGTGGTGCGGCGCGGGGTGATCCCGGCCGGGCGCGGCGGCAAACTCAAGACACTCGTGCAATCGGTGGCCATCGCCCTGCTGGTGCTGCCGCTGTCCGGTGCGTTCGCCACCGCGGGCATGGTGCTGATGTACCTGGCCGTGGCGCTCACCGTGATCACGGGCCTCGACTACGTCGGCCAGGCCGTGCGGCTATGGGTGGCGGGTGGTCGCGCGCGCAACGAGTCGCGCGGGTGAGCGACCCCCTGGTCGCCGATGCGCCGGTCGCCGAACTGGTCGCGGCGCTCACGGCGGCGGGCCAGACCGTCGCCACCGCCGAATCGCTCACCGCGGGACTGCTCGCCGCGACGATCGCCGGGGTGCCCGGCGCGAGTGTGGTGCTGCGCGGCGGGCTCATCGTGTACGCCACCGACCTGAAGCACCGGCTCGCGGGCGTGGACGAGGAGGTGCTGCGCGTGGAGGGCGCGGTCGCGGCGTCCACCGCCGAACAGCTCGCTGTGGGCGCGCGCGAACGCTGCGCGGCGGACTGGGGAATCGGCCTCACCGGGGTCGCTGGACCCGATTCCCAGGACGGGCATCCGGTCGGCACGGTATACCTCGGAGTAGCCGGACCCGATCACAGCGCGGTGAGCCGGTTGAAACTGCACGGTGACCGGTGGAACATCAGGATCGGTGCGGTGCACAACGCGATCGGGGAGTTATTGCGCTGTGTCGGTGGGTACGGCGATGTGACGACGGACTAGCCGCGTCCGGGAACCCTCGGTCGCTGCTCGACGTTGTGCCAGAAAGAGGTGAGCACCGCCCGAGGCGGTGACCCGAGGTGGAGGAGAACGAGATGACGCTGCTGCGGGAGGCAATCGGGGACAGTCTGCGGCGTGCGCGTCTGGCCCAGCATCGGACGCTGCGCGAGGTGTCGACCTCGGCGCGCGTGAGCCTCGGCTATCTGTCGGAAGTGGAGCGCGGCCGCAAGGAAGCCTCCAGTGAACTGCTCGCCGCCATCTGCGAGGCACTCGACGTGCCGTTGTCGCGGGTGCTGTGGGACGTGAGCACCATCATGGCCGGAGCCGACGGCTCCGCGCCCCGCGAACCCGCGCTCACCGAGCCCGTGGCCGAACCCGTCGCCGAACCGGTGCCCGCCGAGCCGTCGGCCACCGCGAGCGCGCAGGCCGACGTGGACGCGCGCATCGGGATCGCCGAGGACACCCGCATCGTCATCCCGGCCCCGCGGGCCGAGATGCTGGTATTGGTGAAAGGGATGTGACGCGGCGAACCCGCGTGACGCTGCGCACTACTGGTGAGAGCGGATAGATTCTCATCAGGCGTCGAGTGGGCCGGTCATATCGGTCCGGGTGCCGCATGGTGAAGGATAAGCACATATCTGGTGCGTGACGGTCGCGCACCACCAGTCGCACGAGCGACGCACAGATGGAGGCGGGATCAATCGATGGCTAATCCGTTCGTGAAGGCCTGGAAGTACATGATGGCCCTTTTCGACTCCAAGATCGAAGAGCATGCGGATCCGAAGGTCCAGATCCAGCAGGCGATCGAGGAGGCGCAGCGTCAGCATCAGGCGCTGTCGCAGCAGGCGGCGTCGGTGATCGGCAACCAGCGTCAGCTGGAGATGAAGCTGAACCGCCAGCTCGACGAGGTCGAAAAGCTCAACGCCAATGCCCGCCAGGCCGTCACCTTGGCCGATCAGGCACAGGCCGCGGGCGACACCGAGAAGGCGATCCAGTACACCAACGCCGCCGAGGCGTTCGCCGCCCAGCTGGTCACCGCCGAGCAGTCGGTGGAAGACCTCAAGGTTTTGCACGACCAGTCCCTGCAGGCCGCCGCACAGGCCAAGAAGGCGGTCGAGCAGAACGCGATGATGCTGCAGCAGAAGGTCGCCGAGCGCACCAAGCTGCTCAGCCAGCTCGAGCAGGCCAAGATGCAGGAGCAGGTCTCGGCCTCGCTGCAGCAGATGGACTCCACCCTGTCCGCGCCCGGTTCCACCCCCAGCCTCGACGCCGTGCGCGACAAGATCGAACGCCGCTACGCCAACGCCCTCGGCTCGGCTGAGCTGGCCCAGAACACGGTGCAGGGCCGGATGATGGAGGTGCAGCAGGCCAGCATCCAGATGGCCGGGCACAGCAAGCTCGAGCAGATCCGTGCCTCCATGCGCGGCGATGCCCTGCCCACCGGGAACAACGCGGCCATCGACCCGGCCAAGCAGCAGCCCGCGGCGCCGCAGATCAACAAGGGTGGCCAGGCGGCTCAGCAGTAACAGCCACGCCACCACGGGCCGCCGGTCCACGTTCGATCCTCGCGCTCGGCGCGGGTTTCGAACGCCGACCGGCGGCCCTTGCCCTGTTCTCAGGTGAGGTTGTCGGACCGGCGTGGCACTCTGGGGAGGTGGAAGGATCACGATGAGCGGGAGAATGCGGCGCGACCGGATCGAGGTCGCCGACCCGATGGCCGTTGTGCAGTCGACGATGAGCGGTGGCATGCCCGCGACTCTGCGCGGCGTGGGGGAGCAGGCGCTGGTCGCGGTGCGCCGCTGGGCCGATCCGCGCGAGCGGGAGTTGCGGCGCAGGCGACGCATGCGCAGGCGCAGCTTTCAGCTGGGCACAGCGTCGGGGATCACCACCGTCGGGGCTGTCGGCCTGGCCGTGGTGTCGGCGCCGGCGTGGGCGGTGGTCGTCATCGGCGGCGGCGCAGTGGCTTTCGTGACCGGCGCCGCGGTGAACGCGCGCCGCTATCTGCAGACCCGCCATCAGCCGTTGCCGCAGGCGACGTTCGTGCCGCGCAAGTCGCCGGGACTGCGCTCGGCGGCCCGCGCGCCGATTCAGCGATTGATCCGGGCCGAACGCGCGTTGCACGGGCTGGGCGCCCAGATCGCGCGCACCCGGCGGTTACCCGAGGACGAATTGCGTGACCTGCTCGCTACCGCGAGCTCCGGGGCGGCCGCGCTGCACGCCCTGGCCGCCGACGTGGTCGCCATGGAGCAGGCCGTCGACACGGTCGGCCGGGCGAACCCGGAAACGGTGTCGGCATTGAAGACCACGGTCACCGCCGTGCTCGCGCGCCTGGAAACCGGTGTCGTCGAATACGAACAGCTCGTCGCGGCCGCTGCTCGCATCCTGGCCGTCCCGGAGGACACCGTGCTGGCCTACCAGTTCAACGGCATCGTGGCCGATCTGCGTGAAGCCGCCGACCGTCTCGACGGCTGGGCTCAGGCCCTCACCGAGATGGCCGACGGACCCGGCTTGTCGTCGCCCGATCTTCCCCGCTGAAATCTCGCCCGCACGGATCCCATACGCGCAGCGGGTATCCCGGGTCGGGCGGCCCGACTCGACAGACCTGCTGAGCAGTCCGGTTCTCAGGAACGAATCGCCTGACGGAGGGCGGCTAACTCCTCGGCGCGCGGATTGTCGACCGTTGACGACGCGGGGTGGTCGAAGATGCGGACGTTCTTCGCTGCCGGAGTGAACGCCGGCCAGCCCGTGCTGCCATGTGTGGCGAAAGAGACCCAGGCTGCGTGGATTTCGTCGGCCAGCGGCTGCGGCGGGGTCGGCCCGGTGAGGGTGTGGGCGCTGTCCACGGCGTCGAAGACGAACGGGACTTCCAGCACATGGCAGGCGCCGAGGCCGGGCAGTGCTGTGGGCCAAGCGAACTCGTAGACGTAGGTCGCCGCGGTGGCGGCATTGGTTTCGGCGAGGTCCATGGTGCCCGCGCGGAAACACCAGTCGGTGAGGATCGCGTTGAAGATCTCGGCCGGTGTGGCGTCGGGGCGTTGCCGCGAATAGGTGTGTGCCACCGACGGATCGATGCCGTAGCGGGCCAGCACGAACGGCAAGCTGTCGGCATCGACGCCCGCGGTGATCCCGGTGGGCACCGTGAAGAAGCGGAATTCGTCGGCGGTGGTGCCCGCGACGAGCGGAACCCGGCGTTGCGGGTTGGCCGCGAGTACCTCGGTGGGGGTGCCCTCGACGACATCGCCGTCGACCACCGGGAACAGGCTCATGATGCCGAGGCCGCGCTCGACCACCGAGGTGCCCCACCGCTGGGGGTCGGGGTCGGTCATCAGCGCGAGCGCGACGGCGTTCTGCGCCGAGCACAGGTCGGCCGGACCGAGTGCACCGAAATCCGCCGCCGTGGGTGTGATTCCGAGGTGTTCGGCCAGTGCGGCCGTGACCAGACGTGCGTCGTCGGTCTCGGCGGCGACCGATCCGTTGCCGCTCTGCACGATCGCCCGGCGGAACAGTCCCGCCGACTGCGGCGCCGCCATCAGCGCGGCCACGCTCATACCGCCCGCGGACTCGCCGAAGATCGTCACATTGTCCGGGTCGCCACCGAACGCGGCGATGTTCTCCCGCACCCAGCGCAGCGCGCAGAGCTGGTCGTGCAGACCACGATTCGAGGGTGCGCCGTCGAGCACCGCGAACCCGGAGATCCCCAAGCGGTAGTTGATCGACACCATGACCACACCGTCGCGCGCGAACGCGGTGCCGTCGTAGATCCGGCGCGCGTTGGACCCGCGCACGAACGCCCCGCCATGAATCCACACCAGCACCGGCAGGCCCGCACCGCCCACATCGGGTGTCCAGACGTTCACATTGAGGTAGTCGTCGCCCGGGATGCCGTCGCTGCCGATCAGGGCGTGGATCGGCGCGGGATACGGCGACTGCGCGCACGTCGGGCCCATACTCGTCGCCTCGCGCACCCCCGCCCAGCGCTGCACCGGTTCGGGCAACCGGAACCGTCGCGCCCCCACCGGCGCCGCCGCGTACGGCACACCGAGGAACCGGGTGACGCCGCCTTCGGTCGTGCCCCGAATCGCGCCGCCGGTGATCGTGACGATCGGTTCCATCGGTCCTCCTCGCAGTCGAACCCGATTATGGACGCTTGTCCGGTTCGGTGGGGTGCTTATGGAACCAAGGGCCCGGCCAGGACGCGCAGCCCGGCGGCGCGATCGCCGTCCCAGCGCAGACCCTGGTCCTCGGGCGGGATGCGGGCCCACAGCGCGAGCAGCAGATCCGACGCCGTACCCGCCAGCTCGGCCACCGGTTCGCCGGGACCGTAGGTCCAGATGCGATCGGTGTCGGTGGTGCGAATACGCAGCGCCACCTCCGGTTCGGTCGCCAGGCCGCGGTGGATCATCCGGGGCGCGAACAGCTCGAAGACCTCATCGATGCCGTCGCAGGCGATCGCGCGCTCGAACGGCTCGGCCTTCCCGAGCGCGTGCTGACCGTCCCACCGGTGCATCAGCGTCTCGTGGGCGCGGCGACGCCGCCAGAAGCCGACCGTGCGCGGCATGGCACGGGTGAAGGTCCACGCTTCCTTTTCGGGATCGGCCGACAAAGTCGCGGCGAGGGCGTCGGCGGACTCGTCGTACCACTTGCGCAGCGTCGCGGGATCTTTCGGCGCGGGCCGGCCGTCGTCGTCGCCACGGAGCTCGGTGACGGCGGTGACCACCCACTGATTGCCCCGGCCCAGGTGATCGACCAGATCGTAGAAGGTCCAGTCGCCGCAGGTGGTGACGGGTGCGGCGAGATCGACGTCGTCGGTGATCAGCTCGCCGAACGTGGTGAGTTCGGTACGCAGCAGAGCCAGGTAGTTCATGGATTCACGGTAGATGCAGACGGCGCGAGTCTCGGGGTGAACCCTGATCTCTACCCGGATATCCGTGCTGACCTGGTGATTTACGCCCACGGCGGTGGCAGCATCGAAGGTGTCGATCGCGGCTGTGCGGTCGCTGACACCGAGGAGTCACATCATGGTTTTCAAGGTCATCGGCATCGTCGTCGTAGCGGTCATCGCGTTCTGGATCATCGGGGCGATCCTCGAGGCGGTGCTGCCGATTCTGGTGCTCGCCGCGATCGGCACCGGGCTGTACCTGCTGTACAAGGCGGTGACGGGGTCGGGCGACAAGACGCCGGTCAGCAAGATCTAGCCCTAGCATGGTCGGGGTGGAACAGCTACCCGAGGATTGGCAGCGCGGACTCGTGATCGTCGCGCATCCGGACGACATCGAATACGGTGCGGCGGCGGCCGTCGCGCGATGGACGAAGCAGGGCAAGGACATTCGCTATCTGCTCGTCACCCGAGGGGAGGCCGGGATCGCGGGCGTTCCCCCCGCGCAGGCCGCGCCGTTGCGGGAGGCCGAGGAGATCGCGGGCGCACGTGAAGTGGGCGTGCACACCGTCGAATTCCTCGACTACCCCGACGGGCGCATCGAGGAGGGCCTGCCGCTGCGGCGCGACCTGGCCGCCGCGATCCGCAGGCACCGCCCCGAGATGGTCGTGCTGTTCAATTTCGGCGACACCTGGGCGCCCGGCTTCGTGAACAGTGCCGATCACCGGGCCGTCGGCCGCTCGGCGATGGACGCGATCTCCGACGCGGGCAACGAATGGATCTTCCCCGAGCTCGCCGATCTGGCACCGTGGTCCGCGCGCTGGGCCGCCGTCGTCGGCCCGGTCGCCACCCACGCGGTGGACGTGAGTGACCAGCTGGACAAGGCACGGGCCAGCCTTGCCGCGCATCGGCGCTATCTGCAGGTGCTGAGCACCGTCCCCGTGGAAGAGCAGGTGGACGAGATCGTGGCGATGGCAACAGGTCCCAAAGACGGGTTCCCCGCCGCGCACGCGGTCGGTTTCGAGCTGTTCACCTTCGCAGGCTGAGCGCGCCGGAATCGGTGACGCGGCCCGAATGTCTTGGGCGCGTGGGCGGGTCGGCCCGGCTTCGGCCGATTCGGGCCGTGTCGACGGGGTCGCGACCGTACGTCCTGCGGATATGGCATGGTGAGGCGCATGCGAGTAGCTGTGGTAGCCGGGCCCGACCCAGGGCATGCGTTTCCCGCGATCGCGTTGTGTCTGCGGTTGCTGGACGCCGGAGACGAGCCGGTGCTGTTCACCGGTCCCCGGTGGCTCGACGCGGCGCGGGCCGCGGGCATCGGTGTGCGCAAACTCAAAGGGCTCGCGCCACGCCCGGCCGACGACGATACCGACGCCGGCGCCCGGATCCACGAACGCGCGGCCTACATCGCCACGGAGAACCTGCCCGAACTCGGTGCCATGCTGCCCGACCTGGTCGTCTCCGATGTGCTCACCGCCGGTGGCGGTCTCGCGGCCGAACGCCTCGGCGTGCCATGGGTGGAATTGTCACCGCACCCGCTGTACCTACCGTCGAAAGGGTTGCCCCCGATCGGGAGCGGCCTGGCAGCGGGGGAAGGGGTGCGCGGCCGGTTGCGCGACACCGTGTTGCGCACCATGACCGACCGCGCGGTGCGGGCCGGTGAGCGGCAGCGTTCGGCGGCACGGGTGAGCATCGGGCTGCCCGCCGAGGACCCCGGCCCCGCCGCCCGCCTCATCGCCACCCTGCCCGCCCTCGAGCTTCCTCGACCCGATTGGCCCGCCGACACCTACGTCGTCGGCCCGCTGCTCTGGGAACCCACCGATGCCGTGCTCGAACTGCCACCCGGCGACGAACCACTGGTGATGGTCGCCCCGTCCACCGCCCACACCGGGGTGGCGGGCATGGCCGAGACCGTGCTCGACGGCCTGTCCGGACTCGGTGTGCGCGCGGCGGTTTCGATGCTCGACACCCCACCGGCAGACCTACCCGCCTGGGCGACGGCAGGTCTGGGCCGCCAGGACGAACTGCTCACCCACGCCGCGGTGGTCGTCGGCGGGGGAGGGCACGGGTTGCTCGCGAAATCCCTCTCCGCCGGCGTCCCGGTGGTGACCGTGCCCGGCGGCGGCGACCAGTGGGAATTGGCCAATCGTGCGGTGCGCCAGGGCAGTTCGCTGCTGATCCGGCCGCTCACCCCGGACGCCGTCGCCGCGGCCGTGCGGCAGGTCCTCGACGACAAGGCGTTCGCCGCCGCCGCGCGCCGGGCCGCGGACGGCCTCGACGAGGTCACCGACCCGGTCGAGATCTGTCATCGCGTGGGGGCCACAGTCTGAGGTTGCCGGTCGGGCTCGCAACGGCCGCATCTTCGGTTGGCGTCGAAAGCAGCCGCACTGGACCGGCGTCCTGACGGGTGCGCGAGAGCGCGAGTATCTTGGGCAAGGTGCGGTTGACCGAATTCCAGGAGCTGATGCACACCGAGTTCGGCGTTGCGCGCGCCGACGCCATGCTGGCCGATCACGTCATTCCGGCCTTCGGGATGACCGGTGCGGCCGCGATCGACGCGGGAGTCGACCCGCGTGAGGTATGGCGGGCGTTGTGTGCCGACTTCGACGTCCCCAGAAACCGGTGGTGACCAGACTATGTCCGTGACAGCGCAGAACTCGTCGGCACGTCCCTACCGGTTCGACGAACGATTGCGGATGATCCCGGTCGACGCCGAATCCCTCGCCGCCCGTGTCGCCGCCGCCGACCCGCACGACTTCGGTGGGCTGCGCAGGCTCGGCATCGCGCTGATGCTGCTCGGGCGCCATGACGAGGCGCTCGACCGCCTGGACCAGGCCCTCGAACTGGCCGATACCGAGCGCCGCCGCATCACCGTGTGGATCAATCTGGCCGATGTGTACCGCTATCAGGGTGAGCCCGGCCGCGCCGAGATCCTGTACCGCCGCGCGCTGGACGCCAGCCGCGCCCTCGACCCCGAACTGGTCTCCTTCGCCGCCCACCACCTGGGCAAATCGCTGGCCGAACAGCATCGACCCGCCGAGGCGCGCGAGCTGCTCAACGAGGCGATGCGGTTGCGGGTGGCCGACGGTGACTCCGAGCTGATCGAGTCGACCAGGGCGGCGCTCGACCACCTCGACGAGCTGGCTCTGCCCTTGCCGCCCGAGGTGATCGCCTTGGTCGGACCGCTGGCCGATTGGTCCGATGAGCACGAGGGCCGCGGCGGCAATGTGCTGCGGGCGGGGGAGTACTGGATCAAGCGCGGCCCGCGCGCCGTCGCCGAACACGAGCGCCTGATCTGGTTGCGCGACAAGGGCATCGCCGTTCCCGAGGTGGCGGCGTTCGCCGAGGACGTGCTGGTTCTCGCGGACGTGGGCGGTGGTTCGGTGTCGTCGCAGGCACCCGAGCCGGCCGCCGCCGGCACGCTGCTCGGTTCGCGGTTGCGTGCCCTGCACGACTTGCCGGTGGCGGACTGCCCGTTCGGCGCCGGACTCGACGTCACCCTCGCACGGGCGCACCGCAACGTCGTCCAGGGATTCGTCGACGTCGAGGATTTCGACCCCGATCACCGCGATCGGACACCGGCCGAGCTGCTCGCGGAGTTGGTCCGCCGTCGTCCGGCGAGCGAGGACCTCGTCGTCGCGCACGGCGATTTGACCCCGGCCAATGTGCTGGCCGGTGGCGTGCTGATCGACGTCGCCGAGCTCGGCCGTGCCGATCGCTACCGCGACCTCGCCCTGGCCGAACGCGACCTCGGCGAGGATTTTGGTGCCGAAGCGGTGACGGCGTTCCGCGCGGCCTACGGCCTGACCGAACCCGATGCGGACAAACTCGACTACTACCGCCTGCTCGACGAATTGTTCTGAACGCTCACCCGCTCTTGGCGTAGTGGCGGGCGGCCTTGGCGCGGTTGCCACAGGTCGCCATGGAATGCCAGCGGCGGGTGCCGTTCTTGGACGTGTCGTAGAAGAAGAGCACGCAGTCGGGGTGGGCGCACTGGCGGATCCGTTGCGGCGCTTCGGCGATCAGCCGCAGCAGGTTGTCGGCGGCCAGCCAGCCGGGTAGCCAGGCGGGGTCGGCCACCTCCGGGATGTCGCGTGGGCCGTCGTCGGTGAGTTCGCGGCGGATGCGTCCCTGGTCGAGCACCCGGTTGAGTGCGGTGTGGTCGGCGCGGGTGACCGCGTCGTATACGGCGTCACGTGCGGTGTGCAGCGCGGTGAGGGTGTGCTCGTCGGCGGGCACCCGGTCGGTCAGGTCGAGCAGCGCCAGCCAGGTGCGCAACCCGTCGAGATCGCCCAGCAGATCGCCGGGTTCGGCGCCTGCCCATCGGGTGTTGAGCAGGTCGAGAGCAGGTGGTTCGCCGGTGTGCGGACGGGGATCGCGCATGTCTGAGGCTATCAACTCGCGCTCCTAACCATCAAAAAGTATTTCAAGGGTTGACGGCAGTGCTTCGTCGTCTTATGTTCTAACCATCAAAACAATCATCGATAGTTACACATTCCTGGAGGACTCATGACCGCCGTCACCGCTCCCGTGCTCACCACCGGCCACGTCGGGCTCAATGTCACCGACCTGGACCGCTCCGCGGAGTTCTATCGCCGTGGTCTCGGCTTCGAGGAACTCGGCAGCGGCGCCGACGGTGCGCGCCGCTGGGCCTTCCTCGGTATCGACGGGGTGCTGATGCTCACGCTGTGGCAGCAGAGCACCGGCGCATTCGCCACCGGCGCACCGGGGCTGCATCACCTCGCCTTCCAGGTCGCCGACCTCGACTCGGTGCGCGCCGTCGAGTCGGCGCTGCGGGAACTGGCCACCGAGTTCTTCCACGAAGGAGTGGTCGCCCACGGCGAGGGCGCGTCCTCGGGCGGGATCTTCTTCGCCGACCCCGACGGCATCCGGCTCGAGGTGTACGCCCCGGCCGGCGCCGAATCCGCGCCCGCCCCCGCTGGTAGCGCACCGACCTGTGGATTCTTCTGAGGAGTCGTCATGTTCCATCCGGGTGAGCTGGCCGTGCAGCAACGCCTCGGCCAGGCCGGGGTCGCCGATCGGGTCGGGCGTTCGATCCGCACCGGGATCCCGGCCGTCGCCGCGGACTTCCTCGCCGAACAGCCGATGGTCGTCCTCGCGGCGGCCGACGCGGCGGGACGGTTGTGGGCGAGCCCGCTCACCGGACCCGCCGGATTCGTCCACGCGGTCGACGACACCACCATCGACCTCGCCGCGCTACCCGGTGACGACGACCCCCTGTCCGACGCGCTGACCGGCGATATCGCGGTCGGGATGATCGCCGTGCAGGCGCAGCGGCGGCGCCGGATGCGCGTCAACGGGACCGCGCGGCCGCGGCCCGGTGGAGTGCGGATCACCACCGAACAGGTGTACGCGAACTGCCCGAAATACATCTCACGCCGAGAGATCCGCGCTGTGTCGACCGGACAGGCCGGTCCGGCGCGGCGCGGCACGGAACTCACCGCCGAGCAGGGCGCGATGATCGCCGCCGCCGACACCTTCTTCGTCGCGACCGCCGACGCCGACGGGCACGCCGACGCCTCCCATCGCGGCGGCAACCCCGGCTTCCTCGAGCAGCTGTCGCCGACCCGGCTGCGCTGGCCGGACTATCGCGGCAACTCGATGTTCATGACCCTCGGCAACCTCGCCGTGCACCCGCGGTGCGGATTGCTGATCGCCGACTGGTCGACCGGTACGCTGCTGCAGCTCACCGGTCGGGCCGAAATCATCTGGGAAACCGCCGATCTCACCACCGGTGCGCAATGCGCCGTCGACTACACCGTCGAGCGGGTGATCGAACGCCCCGGCGCGCTCCCGCTGCGCTTCGGCGCACCCGAACTGTCACCGCACAACCCATGAAAGGCGACACCGTGCGACCACCGCTTCCTCCCTTCGACCTCGACTCCGCCCGCGCCAAGGTACGAGCCGCCGAAAACGCCTGGAACACCCGGGATCCCGAGCGGGTCGCCGCCGCCTACACCGAGGATTCGGTGTGGCGCAACCGCGACGAGTTCTTCACCGGCCACGCCGCGATCGTCGAGTTCCTCACCCGCAAATGGGCCACCGAGAACGGCTACGCACTGCGCAAGGATCTGTGGGCCTTCCACGACAACCGCATCGCCGTGCGCTTCCAGTACGAATGGCACGACGACACCGGGCAGTGGTGGCGCAGCTACGGCAACGAACAGTGGGAGTTCGCGCCCGACGGGCGGATGGCCCGGCGTGAGGCGAGCATCAACGATGTGCGCATCGAACAGTCGCAACGGCGGATCCTCGGGCCGCGTGCCGAGGGCGACGAATCGGTGCTGCCACAGCACTGACGACGGTCGTGGCGTGTTTGCGGGCGCGTCGCTTGACTCGAAAGAGTGTTCGACTAATCTTGGCGACAGAACTTGTCGGTGCCGCCCTCTACTGTGGGCGCCAACCAGAGAGACACTCACCTCGAGAAGGGGACCACATCATGGCACCGCAGGCCTACGATCGCGACAAAGCGCTGGAACTGGCGCTGGCTCAGGTGGAGAAGAGCTTCGGCAAGGGCGCGGTCATGCGCCTGGGCGAAGAGGCCCGCCAGCCCATCTCCGTCATCCCGACCGGCTCCATCGCCCTCGACGTCGCGCTCGGCATCGGCGGGTTGCCGCGCGGTCGCGTCGTCGAGATCTACGGCCCGGAATCCTCGGGTAAGACCACCGTCGCGCTGCACGCGGTGGCCAATGCCCAGGCCGCGGGCGGTGTCGCTGCCTTCATCGACGCCGAGCACGCGCTCGATCCCGACTACGCCCGCAAGCTGGGCGTCGACACCGACGCACTGCTCGTCTCCCAGCCCGACACCGGTGAGCAGGCCCTCGAGATCGCCGACATGCTCGTGCGCTCGGGTGCCATCGACATCATCGTCATCGACTCGGTCGCGGCCCTGGTGCCGCGCGCCGAGATCGAGGGCGAGATGGGCGACAGCCACGTCGGTCTGCAGGCCCGCCTGATGAGCCAGGCGCTGCGCAAGATGACCGGCGCGCTGAGCACGTCGGGCACCACCGCCATCTTCATCAACCAGCTGCGCGAGAAGATCGGCGTGATGTTCGGTTCCCCCGAGACCACCACCGGTGGTAAGGCGCTCAAGTTCTACGCCTCGGTGCGCCTGGACGTGCGCCGCATCGAAACCCTCAAGGACGGCAGCGACGCGGTCGGTAACCGCACCCGCGTGAAGGTCGTCAAGAACAAGGTGAGCCCGCCGTTCAAGCAGGCCGAGTTCGACATCCTCTATGGGCACGGCATCTCCAAGGAGGGCTCGCTCATCGACATGGGTGTCGAGCACGGCTTCATCCGCAAGTCCGGCTCCTGGTACACCTACGAGGGCGACCAGCTGGGGCAGGGCAAGGAGAACGCCCGCAAGTTCCTGCTGGAGAACACCGATGTGCGCGACGAGATCGAGAAGAAGATCAAGGAAAAGCTCGGCATCGGCGCGGATCTGACCGCCGAGGCCGACGCACCCGCCGACTTCTGAGCCGATGCGCACGCCGAACCCCGGCCGCGCGCGCCGCGACCCGGCCGATCCGGTCGAGGACATGCGACGTCAGCTGGCTCGCCTCGGTATCGAGGTGCAACCGCAGTCGCTGACGTCCGAGGTGGCGCGCGAACCGGGGTCGGCAACCGAACTCGCCCCGGCGGCTCGTGCCGAACGAGCCGCCTCGGGCGCGAAGGGAATTCGGTCGGGTGCGGGCGATCCGCAGCGCGCGCACCCGACCGGATTCACCGATGAACACAATCGGACCGATTCCGCCCCACGAACCGGTGTTGATCATGAAGAGTGGGGGAGCGGGGCGGCGACGCCCCGCCGCGCCCGGCGTTCTCGCCGATCCACGCGGCGCGACACAGACTCCCTGTCGACCGTCGTCGGTGGTGACGACGGGCGGCAGGTGGATCCGGTGGCGGCCGGATCCCCACCGGGAGAGCCCGAGAGGCGAGCCGGCACACGCCGGCTCGCCCCGGGTGACCGGCCCGGAGCCACCGTGGAACAAGCCAAGGACGCCTGCCTGCGGTTGCTGGCCGTGCGGGCCCGCAGCCGCGCCGAACTGGAGAAACGGCTCGGCGAGAAGGGCTTCCGGCTCGAGGTCACCGCAGCGGCCATCGACCGGCTCACCGAAGTGGGCCTCGTCGACGACAGTTCCTTCGCCGAACAGTGGGTACACGCCCGTCACACCTATTCGGGCAAAGGGAAGAAAGCCCTGCAGCGCGAACTGCGCGACAAAGGAGTAGCCCCTATCGACGCCGAACAGGCACTCTCGATGGTCTCCGACGACGCCGAACGCGACCGCGCCACCGACCTGGTCCGCCGCAAACTGCGCACCCTGCCCCCAGATTTGGACCGAGACAAGGCGGTTCGCCGCCTCGTCGGCATGCTGGCCCGCCGAGGCTATGACCAGTCCACCGCCTTCGCTGTGGTCACCACGGAACTCGACGCCGCAGGTTTCGTCCGAACCTCGGCCACCGGTCCCGGTGCCGGCGCGGACCACGACGGCGCCGAGCAGCGCGACACCACCGCACCCGCACGCCGCACCCGCCCGGAGCCCGGCGACGACGAAGCAGCCGCCGACCTGGTCCGCCGCAAACTCCGCACCACACCACCCGACCTCGACCGAACCAAACTCACCCGCCGCCTCGTCGACATGCTCGCCCGCCGCGGCTACAACCCCTCCACCGCCTACGCCGTGGTGAAAGCGGAACTGGCCGAAGCGGGTCGGTGATTCGGTCGTCCTCATGATCCGGCGCCGGGGAGCCGGAACGGCCACGGGTGTCGGGGTGGGGCGTTAGCATGAGGCGCAAGTGAAACGCGGGTCCGCGCAGGTGGATTCGGGTGCTCGGTGGGCCGAGGGTGTGGGACGGGTTGTTTCGCCCGGGTTGTGGGTGGGCATCTTGGGGCAGGGCCCGTTGGGCCGCCGGACGATGGGGAGGTGGGGATCCTGGACGCACTGTGGTCGTTCGTGGTGAACCGGCGTGAGCAGTTGCTGGTCGATTCGTATCTGCATGTGTCGGCGGTGGTGCAATCCCTGCTGCTGGCGACGGTGATCGCTGTGCTCGTGGGCATCCTGGTCTACCGGAGTCCGCTCGGATCGGCGGCGGCGACCGCGACGGCGGGCGCGATTCTCACCGTGCCGTCGTTCGCGCTGCTCGGGCTGCTGATCCCGTTCCTCGGGCTCGGCGTGGCACCGACCATCGTCGCGTTGGTCCTCTACGCGCTGCTGCCGATTCTGCGCAACACCGTGCTCGGGTTGTCCACCGTTGACCCGGCCGCCATCGATGCCGCACGCGGCGTCGGAATGGGCCGGTGGCAGTTGCTCACCAGGATCGAACTGCCGTTGGCGTGGCCGTCGATCCTCACCGGCACGCGAGTGAGCGCCCAGATGATCATGGGCATCCTCGCGCTCGCGGCCTACGCGAAGGGTCCGGGGCTCGGCAACCTGATCTTCTCCGGGCTCGCGCGCCTCGGCAGTCCCAACGCGGTGCCGCAGGCGCTCACCGGCACCATCCTCATCGTCGTGCTCGCACTCGCGCTCGACGGCGTCCTGGTTCTGCTCGGACGGTTCACCATCTCGAGGGGTATTCGTGACTGACACCAGCACCGCCGAAACCGGCGCCGCCACCGCCGTTTCCGGGGTGGAGATCGTCCTGGACCGGGTGACCAAACGGTATCCGGAGCAGCCGGACCCCGCGGTCGAAGAGGTGAGCATGACGATTCCCGCCGGGGAGATCGTCGTCCTCGTCGGCCCGTCCGGCTGTGGCAAGACCACGACCATGCGGATGATCAACCGCCTCATCGAACCGACCTCGGGCACCATCACCATCGGCGGCCGCGACGCGCTCGCCATCGACACCGACGAATTGCGCCGTGGCATCGGCTATTCCATCCAGCAGGCCGGGCTGTTCCCGCACATGACGGTCGCCAAGAACATCGCCACGGTGCCGGGCCTGCTCGGCTGGGACCGGCGCCGCGTCGCCGCCCGCACCGACGAAATGCTCGATCTCGTAGGCCTCGATCCCGACACCTATCGCCATCGCTACCCGCGCCAGCTCTCCGGCGGCCAGCAGCAGCGCGTCGGAGTCGCACGGGCGTTGGCGGCCGACCCACCGGTACTGCTGATGGACGAACCGTTCGGCGCCGTCGACCCCATCACCCGCGCCCTGCTTCAAGACGAATTGCTGCGCCTGCAGGGCGAACTCGGCAAGACCATCGTGTTCGTCACCCACGATTTCGGTGAAGCGGTGAAACTGGGCGACCGCATCGCGGTCCTCGGCGACCGCTCCCGCATCCTGCAATACGACACCCCCGCCGCCATCCTGGCCGCCCCCGCCGACGACACCGTCGCCGGCTTCGTCGGCGCCACCGCGACCATCGACCGCCTCGGTCTCGCGGTCCTCGCCGACCTCGACCTCGACCAGGGCGTCGCCGTCACCGAGGACACCGACCCCGCGGCACTGGCCGCCGCGCTGCACGACGCGGATCGCACCTGGGGAATCGTCCTCGACCCTCAGCGTCGCCCACTGCGCCGGGTATCCAGAGACGAATCGGCACAAGCGGATTCGCTGACCACCGCGGGCACACCCATCGGCGCGACCCTGCCTGCCGACGCCACTCTCCAAGACGCCCTCGCCGCCCTGCTCACCGAACGCACCGCCTCGGCGATCGTCCTCGACGCGAACGGCGGGTACGCCGGGGTCGTCACCGTCGACACCCTCATCGACCACTTGGCCACCTCGGGGAAGGCGTCGTCATAATGCCTCTACCTCGGAATCACCGATCGCACTGGCGCACCCGAACTCTCGCCGCAGATCGGGTGGGCTCATGGTGACCACGACTTCCCCCACTCGTCCGGTCGTCGACCTGCCCGCCGCCGCCTCCGCACCCGCCACCCAGCGTCGCGCCGAAGTCCTGCGGTTGCTCGCCCAACCGGTGATCGTGCTGATCCTCACCGTCGGTGTGCTGGTGTGGGCGTTCCGGCGTGAGCTCACCACCATTCAGCAGGCCAGTATCAGTGCGGGCAATATCGCCGAGGTCACCTGGCAGCACGTGCTCATCACGGCGGCCGTGGTCGCGATCGTCGTCGTGATCGCGGTGCCGTTGGGCACGCTGCTCACCCGTCGCCGGTTCCGGCGTCTCGCACCGTTTTTCGTCGGGATCGCCAATATCGGGGCGGCGGCGCCCGCGATCGGGTTGATCGTGCTGTGCTATCTGCTCACCCGGACCACCGGGTTCTGGGTGGGTGTCGCGCCGATCGCGTTCTGTTCGCTGCTGCCGGTGTTGCGCAACACCATCCTCGGCTATCAGCAGGTGGACCCGGCTGTCATCGACGCCGGTCGCGGCCAGGGGATGTCGGCCGTACAGGTGTTGCGGCGCATCGAGTTCCCGCTCGCGATTCCCTACATCCTCGCCGGGTTGCGCACCTCGCTGGTGCTCGCCGTCGGTACCGCGACGCTGTCGTTCATGGTGAGTGCGGGCGGTCTCGGCATCCTCATCGACACCGGCTACAAACTGCGCGACACCGTCACCCTGACGGTCGGCGCGGTGCTCGCGGTGGCACTGGCCCTGTTAGTCGACTGGCTCGGCGCGCTGGCCGAACAGTTTCTCGGGCCGAGGGGGCTGCGGTGAGAAAGAGCCGATGGTTGATCCCGCTTGTCGCGGTGGTGCTCGCCGGGTGCGGTCTGCAATCGGGCGGTTCGGTGCCGCTGCCGGTGGGGCCGGGCAGTATCACCCCGGTCCCGGAACTCGACGGTGTCGCGGTGACGGTGGGGTCCAAGGACTTCACCGAGGCCAATATCCTCGGCTACCTCATCGAATTCGCCCTCACCGCCGCAGGCGCGAACGTGCGTGACCTGACCAATATCCAGGGTTCCAACAGTCTGCGCGACGCGCAACTCAACGGCCAGATCGATATCGCCTACGACTACACCGGCACCGGCTGGATCAATTACCTCGGCAACGAGACCCCCGAACCCGACGAACGCAAACAGTTCGACCTCGTCCGCGACGCCGACCGTGCCCAGCACGACATGGTGTGGGCGGCCATGGCACCGATGAACAACACCTACGCCCTGGTCACCAGCAGGCGCACCGCCGAGGAGACCGGGGTGCGCACCCTGTCGGACTACGCGAAGCTGCTCGCCGCCGACCCGGCCGCGGCAGCCACCTGCGTCGGCACCGAGTTCAATGTCCGCCCCGACGGCTACCCGGGCCTGGCGCAGAAATACGGCATCGACGCGGGCAGAGCGCAGAAGCAGATCGTGCAGGACGCCCTGGTCTACCAGGCCACCGCCGACGCGAAACAGTGCCGCTTCGGTTCCGTCGCCGCCACCGACGGTCGCATCCCGGCCCTCGACCTGGTGTTGCTCGAAGACGACAAGGGCTTCTTCCCGAAGTACAACGCGGCCCTGGTGATGCACGGTCCGTTCGCCGACGCCAACCCCCGCGTGGTCGACATCATGGCGCCGATCTCGGCCCGACTCACCAACGAGGTCATCACCGAACTCAACCGCCAGGTCGACATCGACGGTCGCGAACCCGCCGACGTCGCCCGAGACTGGATGATCGCCGAAGGCCTCGTCACAGCCGGCTGACCCGCCCCGGACCGCCTCCCCACGATGTCGACCAGCCGGGCCATGATGGATGGTGGCTACACACCGGCACACCGACATCGCTGGGAGGAACACGCATGACCATCGCATTCCGCAAGGTGACAGTTCTCGGAACCGGCGTCCTCGGTTCCCAGATCGCGTTCCAGACCGCGTTCCACGGCTTCGACGTGACGTCCTACGACATCGACGACAAGGCGATCGCCGCCGCCCGCACCCGGTTCGACGAACTCGCGAAGACCTACCAGGCCGAAGTGAACGGAGCCGACACCGCCAAGACCGAGGCGACGGCCGCGGGCATCACGCTGACCACCGACCTGGCCGCCGCGGTCGCCGACGCCGACCTCGTCGTCGAGGCGGTGCCGGAGGTGCTGTCCATCAAACGCGACCTGTACACGAAGCTGGGCACCCTCGCCCCGGAACGCACGGTCTTCGCGACGAACTCCTCGACGCTGTTGCCCAGCGACATGGCCGGTTTCACCGGGCGCGCCGACCGTTTCCTCGCCCTGCATTTCGCCAACCACGTGTGGAAGTTCAACACCGCCGAGGTGATGGGCACACCGGAGACCGACCCGGAGGTATTCGCCTCGGTCGTGAAGTTCGCCGCCGACATCGGCATGGTGCCCATCGAATTGCACAAGGAGAAGGCGGGTTACGTGCTCAACTCGCTGCTCGTCCCGTTCCTCAACGCCGGCATGGGGCTGGTCGCGGGCGGCTATGCCGAACCGAAGGCCGTCGACGAGACCTGGCGCATCGGGACCGGCGCACCGATGGGACCGATGCAGATCCTCGACATCGTCGGGCTCACCACGCCCTACAACATCCTCACCAACGGCGGCCCGGAGGAACAGAAGCTCGCCGACTGGCTGAAACAGAACTACATCGACAAGGGCAAGCTCGGCCTGTCGACCGGAGAGGGCTTCTACCGCTACGACAACTGACACGAACGGGGCCCGGTCCGACGTACGGACCGGGCCCCGACGGTCGGAACCTACTTCTTGGTGATGTCCACACCTGGTGCGGCATCGGTGACGATCGAGTCGGCGGCCAGCACCGCACCGCCGCCCTTCTTGCGCCGCGACCGCAGCCGCTTCTCCAACCGCGTCGCCAGGAACGACAGCGCGATATTGAGCGAGATCATGATGACCGCGATCACCATCAGGGCGGGAATCGTGTTCTGCTCCGCCGCACCGACCTGCTGACCCGAGCGCACCAGCTCCACATAGGTGATCTGGTAGCCGAGCGCGGTGTCCTTGAGCACCACCACCATCTGCGAGACCAGCGCGGGCAGCATCGCGGTGATCGCCTGCGGCAACAGCACCAGCCGCATGAGCTGGGTCTTGCGCATGCCGAGCGCGACGGCGGCCTCGCTCTGGCCCTTGGGCAGCGACCGGATACCCGCCCGCACGATCTCGGCGATGACGGAGGCGTTGTAGACGATCAGGGCGATGACCACCGCGGCCAGCGCGAGCTGATCGGACGGGAACACCTTGTAGTCGCCGAACACGGCGAACAGGAAGATCATCAGGATCAGAACCGGGATGGCCCGGGCCAGCTCGACGATCGCGCCCGCCACCCAGCGCACCCAGGTGTGATCCGAGAGGCGCAGGATGCCGAAGATCATGCCGAAGATCAGCGCACCGATGATCGAGAGCACCGCGGCCGTGAGCGTGCCTTCGAGACCGGGCAGCAGGTAGGTCTCCCAGACCTCGGCCTCGAGGAACGGCTTCCACTTCTCGGCGGTGAACTGGCCTTCGCGCTGGAAGGCCAGGAACATCCACACCGCGATCGCGACGAGCACCGCCGCTACCAGGACCGAGTAGATCCAGTGCCGCACCCGGGCCTTGGGGCCGGGAGCGTCGAACAGAACCGAAGCGCCTGAACTCACCGGATCACCTCGAATCGCTTGGCCAGCCAGCCGAAGAACAAGCCGGTCGGCAGGGTGAGCACGACGAAGCCGAGCGCGAAGATCGCACCGATGGCGAGCACCGCGGCCTCGTTCTCGTTCATCTCGCTCATCAGGAACGCGGCCTCACCGACGCCGATCACCGAGGCGATCGTCGAGTTCTTGGTCAGCGCGATCAGCACGCTGCCCAGCGGGGCGATGACGGCCCGGAAAGCCTGTGGCAGCACGATCAGGCGCAGATTCTGGGCGAACCCGAAGCCCAGCGAGCGGCCCGCCTCGGACTGCCCGATGTGGACGGTGTTGATGCCCGACCGCAGCGATTCGCACACGAAAGCCGCGGTGTAGACGCTCAATCCGATGATCGCCCACCAGTAGTTGTTGTCCTTGATCGAATCACCGGCCAGCTCCCACCGCAGCGTGCTGTAGAGGCCGAGCGAGCAGAACACGATGATCAGCGTGAGGGGGGTGTTGCGGAAGATCGACACGTAGGCGGTGCCGACCCAGCGCGCGACGGGGATGGGAGACACACGCATTCCGGCGACGATGGTGCCGAGGATCAGGGCGCCGATCGCCGAGAAGAACGTCAGCTTGATGGTCACCCAGAAGGCAGCGAGGATTCGGGAGTCATACTCCGAGATCAGGTCGAACACGGACGCGCGTCCTCCGATCGATGAGAAAGGCCAGCAGGACAAAGACCGTCGCGGTGGCACACGGCCACCGCGACGGTGTTCGGGATCAGTAGCGGTCGACCTTCGGCGGCTCCGGGACCTTGAAACCGGTGCCGGGGAAGGACTTCTCCAGCGCGGCCTTCCACGAACCGTCGGCGATCATCGCCTCGATCGCGTCGTTGATCTTGGTGCGCGCCTCGGTGTCGTCCTTCTTCACGCCGATGCCGTAGTTCTCGGTGGTGAAGGTCTTGCCCACCAGCTTGTAGGTGCCAGGCGCCTGCGCGGCGTAACCGGCCAGGATCACGTCGTCGGTGGTCATCGCGTCGATGGCACCGCCACGCAGGCCCTCGAGGCACAGCGAGTACGTGTCGTAGGTCTGCAGCTGGGCCTGCGGGTAGTTCTTCTCGATGTTCTGGGCCGGGGTGGAGCCCTTCACCGAGCAGACCTTCTTGCCCGCGAGCGAATCGGGGCCGGTGATGTCGGTGTTGTCGGCACGCACCAGCAGGTCCTGGCCCGCCACGTAGTACGGGCCGGCGAAATCGACCTTCTCCTTGCGCTTGTCGTTGATCGAGTAGGTGGCGACGATGAAGTCGACCTGACCGTTCTCGATCATCGTCTCGCGCTGCGCCGACGGGGTTTCCTTGAACGTGATGGCCTCGGGCTTCACCCCGAGCTTGTCGGCGACGTACTTGGCGACCTCGACATCGAAGCCGCTGTAGGTGCCGTCGGTGTTGCGCAGGCCGAGACCCGGCTGGTCGAACTTGATGCCGACGGTCAGCTTGCCTTCCTTGGCGTGGTCGAGCGCGCTGCCCTCGTCACCGCCGCCGCAGGCCGCCGTCACGGTGGCGGCCAGAGCCAGAGCCACAGCGCCGACGCCGACGCGCACCGCACGATTGATCCTCATCGAGTTTCCTTCTCCCTCTTGTGGTGTCGCTACAAGTCAGTGGCTGAGAATTTTGCCGAGGAAGTCCTTGGCACGGTCGGATCGCGGTGCGGTGAAGAACGTTTCGGGCTCCGCGTCCTCGACGACCTCGCCGTCGGCCATGAACAGCACCCGGTCGCCGGCACGGCGGGCGAAGCCCATCTCATGGGTGACCACGAGCATCGTCATGCCCTCCTTGGCGAGGGAGACCATCACCTCGAGCACCTCGTTGACCATCTCCGGGTCGAGCGCGGAGGTGGGCTCGTCGAACAGCATGACCTTCGGGTCCATCGCCAGCGACCGCGCGATCGCCACGCGCTGCTGCTGGCCGCCCGACAGCTGGGCGGGGTACTTGTCGGCCTGGTTGGCGATGCCGACCCGGTCGAGCAGGGCGAGCGCGTGCTTGCGGGCCTCGTCCTTCTTGATGCCGCGCACCTTCATCGGCGCGAGCATCACGTTCTCGAGAATTGTCTTGTGCGCGAACAAATTGAACGATTGGAAGACCATGCCCACCTCGGCGCGCAGCGCGGCGAGGGCCTTGCCTTCGGCGGGCAGATCCACCCCGTCGATGGCGATGCGGCCCGAGTCGATCGGCTCGAGCCGGTTGATGGTGCGGCACAGGGTGGACTTCCCCGAGCCCGAGGGGCCGAGGACGATCACGACCTGCCCGCGGGGCACTTCCAGGTTGATATTGCGCAGAACATGGAGCTCACCGAAGTGTTTGTCCACGTTGTGCATCGAGATCATCGGCGGCGCGCCTGCAGTGGCAGCGGCGTCGGCTTTCCCGGTCGCGGGTGCGGCGTCGTCGGTCATGCTCAGAAACCTTAGGCGTTCTTCGGAGATTTGCCCTGCTTTCCGTGACTCGCCGTCTCGGCTCGCCGAGAAGACACCTGCCGGTAACCGGGCGGCAGCCTCCTCGTCGCGGTCGGCCTGCCCGACCGCGACGCAGGTCACCGGGGCGGTGGCCGTACCCTGGACGGGTGGATTCGAACGGACAGAATGCGACGCACGGCTCGGTCACCGAGGCGCGCACCTACGAGGTCCGCACCTTCGGTTGCCAGATGAACGTCCATGATTCCGAACGCTTGTCCGGCCTGCTCGAAGACGCGGGTTATGTGAAGGCCGCGCCGAGCGACACCCCGGACCTGGTGGTGTTCAACACCTGCGCGGTGCGGGAGAACGCCGACAACAAGCTCTACGGCACCCTCGGACATCTCGCACCGGTGAAGCAGGGCAGGCCCGGCATGCAGATCGCCGTCGGCGGCTGCCTGGCGCAGAAGGACCGCGACACCGTGGTGCGCAAGGCGCCGTGGGTGGATGTGGTGTTCGGCACGCACAACATCGGTTCGCTGCCGGTGCTGCTCGAACGGGCACGGCACAACGAGCAGGCCCAGGTGGAGATCCTCGAATCACTCGAGGCCTTCCCGTCCACCCTGCCCGCCAAGCGTGAGTCGGCCTACGCGGGCTGGGTGTCGATCTCGGTGGGCTGCAACAACACCTGCACCTTCTGCATCGTGCCCGCGCTGCGCGGCAAAGAGGTGGATCGCCGCCCCGGTGACGTGCTCGCCGAGGTGCAGGCCCTGGTCGACCAGGGTGTGCTCGAGGTGACCCTGCTCGGCCAGAACGTGAACTCCTACGGCGTGAACTTCGTCGACCCCGAACAGCCGCGCGACCGCGGCGCCTTCGCCCAGTTGCTGCGCGCGACCGGGCGGATCGAGGGGCTCGAGCGGGTGCGGTTCACCTCGCCGCATCCGGCGGAGTTCACCGACGACGTCATCGAGGCGATGGCCGAGACACCCAATGTCTGCCCGCAGCTGCACATGCCGTTGCAGTCGGGTTCGGACCGGGTGCTCAAGGCGATGCGCCGCTCCTACCGCAAGGAACGCTTCCTCGGCATCATCGACAAGGTGCGCGCTGCGATGCCGCACGCCTCGATCACCACCGACATCATCGTCGGCTTCCCCGGCGAGACCGAGGAGGACTTCCAGGAGACCCTGGACGTGGTGCGCCGGGCCCGCTTCACCAGCGCCTACACCTTCCAGTACTCCAAGCGGCCAGGCACCCCGGCGGCCGAACTGGCCGACCAGGTGCCCAAGGCCGTGGTGCAGGAACGCTACGACCGCCTCATCGCCCTGCAGGAGCAGGTGTCGCTCGAGGAGAACCAGGCGCTGATCGGCACCGAGGTGGAATTGCTCGTCGCCGAGGGCGCGGGCAAGAAGAACGCCGCGACCGCGCGGATGAGCGGTCGCGCCCGCGACGGCAGACTGGTGCACTTCCGGCCCGGCGCCGACGCGGGGATCCGGCCCGGTGACCTCGTCGTCGTCGACATCACCGCCGCCGCACCGCACCACCTGATCGCCGACGGTGTCGTGAAATCGCATCGCCGCACGCGAGCGGGTGACGCGCACGAGCGAGGGGTCACGCCCAAGACCGCGCCGATCGGTGTCGGTCTCGGCCTGCCGCGCATCGGCGCCCCCGTGGTCGAGCCGGTGGACAGCGGTTGTTCGACCGGGTGCCCGGCGTGAACGCCGAGGATCCGGACTCTACTACCGGGCGTAGTGGGTCGGGTGCCGAGGACGGCGCGGGGGATGGCAGAGTGGAGCCCGGCGCACACGAGCCGAGTAACCCTGCGGACAGGAGCGACGTGAACCGGGTGGGCAACGATCAGGAATTCGAGCAGTTCCGCGGCGAGATCGACGCCGTCGAACGGCGGATCGCCGGTGAGATCGATCCCGGCGCACGGGCGATGGTGGTGGCGGGCGCGGTGTTCGCCCTGCTCGTCTCGCTGATCCTGCCGCATGCAGGTGCCGCGCGCGGCTTCGATGTGCTGCTGAGCACCGATGCGGCCCGGCTCGAACACATCGGGCTGCCCTCCCGCGTCTTCGTGTGGCTGGTCATCGTGTTCGGTGTCGGCTTCTCCCTGCTGGCCCTGACCACCCGGCGCTGGGTGCTGGCCTGGCTGGCCTGTGCCGGTTCGGCCGTGGCGAGTGTGTTCGGCGTGCTGTCGATCTGGCATCGCCAGACCCCCGGCCTGGGCAACTACGAGGGTGCCGGACCCGGCATCGGCCTGATCCTCGGCACCTTGGCCATCATGGTGCTCACCTTCCACTGGATCCGGGTGGTCTGGAGTCGCACCGCCGTGCAGCTTGCCGCGGAGGAACAGCGGCGCAATGCCGCCCGCGAAGCCGAGGAACGAGACCGCAAACGCCTGCTGGGCGAGGAGTAGATCCCGAAACGAAGAAAACCCCGACCGAAGGAGGTCGGGGTTTTCTTGTTCTCGTCAGAGATTGCTGACGGCGCCTTCGGCCGCTTCCGCCCATTCACGCCACTGCTTGGCCTGCTCGAGCGCCTTCTCCGCGTCCCGCTTCTTGCCCGCGGCCGCGGCCTTGGCGGCCTGCTCCTCGAACTGGGCGACGCGCTCGCGGAACTGCGCGGCCCGGGCCACAGCCTCCGGGTCGGAGCGGCGCCACTGCTGGTCGGCCGCGTCGCGCACCCGCTTCTCGATCGCGCGCAACCTACCTTCCAGCTCCTGCATCCGCTCGCGCGGGACCTTGCCGACGGCGTCCCACTTGTCCTGCAGTTCGCGCAGGGCGGCACGGGCGGCTTCGAGGCCGTTGGCCGGGTCGATGTGCTCGTAGGCGTCGAGCAGTTCCTGCTTGGCGACGGCGTTGTGCTCGAACTCCGCGTCACGTTCGGAGACCGCCGCGTTGCGGGCGGCGAAGAACACGTCCTGCGCGCTCTTGAACCGGCGCCACAGCGCCTCGTCGGCCTCGCGGGGCGCCCGGCCTGCCGCCTTCCACTCGGTGAGCAGATCGCGGAACACCGCGGCGGTGCCGGTCCAGTCGGTGGAGCCGGACAGCTCCTCGGCGCGCACGCACAGCTCTTCCTTGCGCGTCTTGGCCGTGGCGCGTTCGCGATCGAGCTCGGCGAAATGGGCGCCGCGACGGCGGTTGAACGCCTCACGCGCCTTGGAGTAGCGCTTCCACAGCGCGTCGTCGACCTTGCGATCGACACCGCGGATCGACTTCCACTCGTCGAGGATCTCGCGCAACCGGTCGCCCGCGGCCTTCCACTGGGTGGATTCGGCGGCGATCTGCTCGGCCTCGGCCGCCAGGGCTTCCTTGCGCTCGGTGTGCTCGTGGCGGGCGCGTTCCTTCTCCTCCTTGGCGTGCGCGGCGGCTTCCTCGGAGTGCTCGGTGATGGCCTGCAGGCGGGCGGCCAGACCGTCGATGTCACCGATGACGGCGGCGGTCGGCAGCGTCTCGGCAAGGGCGAGCGCGGCGGCCTTGGTCTTGCGGGCATCGGCGCCCGCGGCCAGGCGTGCCTCGAGCAACGCCACCTCGGTGGCCAGGTCGTCGAAGCGGCGGCCGAAGTGGGCAAGGCCCTCGGCGGCGTCACCGGCCTGCCAGGAGCCCACGACGCGTTCGCCGTCGGCGGTCTTCACCCAGGCGGTGCCGTCCTCGTCGACGCGACCCCATTTGCTCGGGTCGGTGGACGCGGGCACCACCACCGCGTGCGGGTGGGCCTGGTCGGGGCCGGGAGCGGGTTTCACGGCGTGCGGTTTGGGCGGACGCGCAGCCTTGCCGCCGGGCTTGGGGGTGCCGGAGGGTCGCGGGCCCGGACCTGGGGTGGGCTTCGCGGTTCCGTTGCTGTCGGTCATTGCTCTCCGTCCCTGCCGCGCGTCACGGCTGCCTGGTTACGCTCTAGCACATCCCATTGAACCCGCTTCGAGCCGAGGAAACCATCGATCCCGGGGATCGGATGCCGCGTTTCCTGGGATTTCGTCCCGGACGACGGGGGTGGTCGCATCAGAAAACACTAGCAATCTCGCGGGGCGTCACGGCGCCGGACACTCGCTGACCACGGTGCGCTCCTCCTGCGCCGGATGCGGGTGCGAGCCACCGGTGCGGCTACGGTTACGTCGTGTTCTCGATAGCGGCCCTGGTCCCGTCGCCGCCGATGCTGGTGCCACAACTGTGCGGACACCAGGTGGCCTCCGGCGATGCTCCCGACGAGCCGGCGGTGGTGTTGCGCGCCGCCGCGCTCGAGGCCGCCGCCACCCTCGCCGCCTATGCCGATCGCTGGGTGGTCGTCGGCGCAGGCGCGCGTGCCGAAACGTTCCATCCCGGTGTGCGGGGGACTTTCCGCGGCTTCGGCGCCGATGTCGTCGTCGGTCTCGGCCCGGGCGCGAACGCCGACGCACCGGCAGACCCCCAGCTTCCGCTGCCCGTCCTGATCGCCGCGTGGTTGCGGGAGCAGGCCGCGCCCGGCGTCTCCGTACGGGCGCGAGTGATCGCCGCCGACACAACACCGGGGGAGTGCGCCCGCTTCGGTGCCGAGCTGCGCGCCGAACTCGATGCCGATCCGGCGCCGTGGGCGGTGCTCGTCGTCGCCGACGGAGCCGCAACCCTCACCCTCAAATCCCCGGGCTACCTCGACGAGCGCGCCGAGCCGTTCCAAACGGACCTGGACGCTGCCCTGCGCGAGGGCTCCCGAGCCGGGCTCGCCGCACTCGATCCCGACCTGTGCGCACAACTGCGGGTCGACGGTCGCGCCGCCTACCAGGTGCTCGGCGGCCTGTTCGCCACCGATCCGGCCGACCCGTCGGTTCGCACCCTCTACCAGGGCGCACCATACGGCGTGGGCTACGACGTGAGCGTGTGGGAGGTCGGCCGATGACGAAGCGCCCCGTCGCGGTCGTCGGACCCACCGCGACCGGGAAGTCCGATCTGGCCCTCGACCTGGCCGAACGGCTCGACGGCGAGATCGTCAACATCGACGCGATGCAGCTGTACCGCGGCATGGACGTCGGTACCGCGAAACTGCCGCCCGCGCAGCGGCGCGGCATCCCACACCACCTCCTCGACGTTCTCGACGTCACCGAGACCGCCACGGTCGCCGCCTACCAGAGCGCGGCCGGCGACATCGTCGAGGACATCATGGCGCGCGGGCGTACTCCGGTGGTCGTCGGCGGCTCGATGATGTACGTGCAGGCGTTGCTCGACCAGTGGGACTTCCCGGCCACCGATCCCGAGGTGCGGGCCCGGTGGGAAGCGGTGCTGGCCGACGGCGGTGTCGCGGCCGTGCACGCGGCGCTGCGGGCGGCCGACCCGGTCGCGGCCGACACCATCCTGCCCACCGACGGGCGACGGATGGTCCGCGCACTGGAAGTCGTCGAACTCACCGGCAAACCGTTCGCCGCCTCGGCTCCGACCATCGGCGCGCCGCGCTGGGACACCGTCATCGTCGGTGTCGACCGGGAGACCGCCGCCCTCGACGCCCGCATCGAGGCCCGCACCGCGCACATGTTCGACTCGGGCCTGGTCGAGGAGGTCCGCACCCTGCTCGACGCCGGACTGCGCGAAGGCCAGACCGCGCGCCGCGCGATCGGGTACGCCCAGGTGCTGGCCTACCTCGACGGCGAATACGATCTCGCGCACGCCCGCGAACGCACCCTCATCGGCACCCGCCGCTATGTGCGACGGCAACGCTCGTGGTTCCGCCGCGACCCGAGGGTGACCTGGGTCGACGGCGCGGACCCCGACCTCGCCGCCACCACGCTCACCCTGCTCGACGAACAGACAGGACGGACCGCGCAGTGACCCGACGAGTGAGTACCCGCAACGCCTCGGTGCAGGTGTGGCAGGCCTACCTCAACAACCGGACCAAGCGTCATCGCGACGGCCGCTTCCTCGTGCAGGGCGTGCGCCCGATCACCCAGGCCCTGGCCAACGACTGGCCGCTGGAAACGCTGCTCTACCGGCTCGGCACGCCCGATCTGTCGAGCTGGGCGCGGGAACTGCTCGACACCACCGACATTCCGCAGGTGGGTCTGGTTCCCGAACTGATGGCCGAACTGGGGGAGAAGTCGGGCACGATTCCCGAGATCGTCGCGGTGGCCGAATCACGGCAGCCCGCTCTGGACCAGTACGAACCTGGTGAACCCGGCGAGGACTTCCCGGTCGTCGTCGTGTTCGACCGGCCCAACTCGCCGGGCAACCTCGGCACCCTCATCCGGTCTGCCGACGCCTTCGGCGCATCGGGCGTGATCGTCACCGGCCACGGTGCCGACCAGTTCGACCCGCAGGCCGTGCGCGCCTCCACCGGTTCGCTGTTCGCCGTGCCCGTCCTGCGCGCGTCGGGCCCCGCCCAGGTCGTGGAGTTCCGCGACCGCCAGGTGGCACGCGGAATCCCCACCCGCATCGTCGGCACCGACGAACACGCACCCTCGACCATCTACGACTACGACTTCTCCGAAGCCACCATCCTGGTGGTCGGCAACGAGACCACCGGCATGAGTTCGGCCTGGTCGCAGGCCTGCGACGACCTCGTGACCATCCCGATGGGCGGCACCGCGAGCTCGCTCGGCGCCCCCTCGGCCGGCGCGATCGGCCTGTACGAGATCGCCCGGCAGCGCCGCACCTTCGCCCGATGACGGGATCGCCACCGACACAGGGGACAATGGCGGACGTGTCCGACATCGAATTCAGCAAGGGCCACGGCACCCAGAACGACTTCGTGGTGCTGCCCGACCTCGAGGTGCGTCTCGACCTGAACGCCGACCGCGTCGCCGCCCTGTGCGACCGCCGCCGCGGCCTCGGCGCCGACGGTGTGCTGCGCGTCGCCAAGGCGGGCGCCCTGCGCGAGGCGGGTGTGCTCGACACCCTGCCCGACGGTGTCGCCGACGACGACTGGTTCATGGACTACCGCAACGCCGACGGGTCGATCGCCGAGATGTGCGGCAACGGCACCCGCGTGTTCGCCCACTACCTCAACGCCACCGGCCTGGAAACCCGCACCGAGTACGTCGTCGGCAGCCGCGCCGGTGGGCGACCGGTCGAGGTGCACGCCGCGGGCCCGGTCGACGGTGAGGTCACCGTCGACATGGGTGCCGTGCGAGAACTCGGCAGCTCCACCGCGACCCTGGCCGGCTGGGCACTGTCCGGAATCGGCATCGATGTGGGCAATCCCCACCTGGCCTGCGTCGACGAGAGCCTGACCGCCGACGCGCTGGCCAAGATCGATCTCAGCGTGTCGCCCGGCTTCGATCCCGACTTGTTCCCGCACGGCGTCAATGTCGAGATCCTCACCGCGCTCGGCCCCGACAACGCCGTCGACATGCGCGTCTACGAGCGCGGTGTCGGCGAGACCCGTTCCTGCGGAACCGGAACCGTCGCCGCCGCGGCCGCCGCGCTGACCGCCGCCGGTGTGCCGGTCGGGTCGGGACGGGGCGAGGTCACCGTGCGCGTACCGGGCGGGCAGGTGCGCGTCACCATCGACAACGGCCGCGCCTGGATGCGCGGACCCTCGGTGCTGCTCGCCGCTGGCACACTGTCGCGCGACTGGTGGAACGCGCAAGCCCAGGGATAACCGGATGCGCCGTGTCACTGTGACGTGGCAGCATGGAAGGCGTATGACGAAACCAGAAGTACCCTCAGACACCACATCGGACCGCGACACCACCGCGGCCGATGCCGACGTGGCCGCCGACCGCGGCGACGTCGACGACGCGCTGGCCCGCCACGCGGCGCGGATGCAGCGCCCGGGCTGGTCACCCGAACCGACCGTCGGTGAGATGCAGCTCGACGAACGCACCTCGCTGCGTCGCGTCGCGGGGCTGTCCACCGAGCTCACCGACATCACCGAGGTCGAATACCGCCAGCTGCGCCTGGAACGGGTCGTCCTCGTCGGCGTGTGGACCACCGGCAGCGCCGCGCAGGCCGAGGCGAGCATGGTCGAGCTGGCCGCTTTGGCCGAGACCGCGGGCTCGGAGGTCCTCGAAGGCCTCATCCAGCGCCGCGACAAGCCCGACCCGGCCACCTACATCGGCTCCGGCAAGGCCGAGGAACTGCGCACCGTCGTCCTCGACACCGGCGCCGACACCGTGATCTGCGACGGTGAACTCACCCCTGCCCAGCTCACCGCGCTGGAGAAGGTCGTGAAGGTGAAGGTCATCGACCGCACCGCGCTGATCCTCGACATCTTCGCCCAGCACGCCACCTCCCGCGAGGGCAAGGCCCAGGTCGCGCTCGCCCAGATGGAATACATGCTGCCGCGGCTGCGCGGTTGGGGTGAGTCGATGTCGCGGCAGGCCGGTGGTCGTGCCGGTTCCAACGGCGGTGTCGGTCTGCGTGGTCCCGGTGAGACCAAGATCGAAACCGACCGCCGCCGCATCCGTGAGCGAATGGCCAAGTTGCGCCGCGAGATTCGCGAGATGAAGACCGCACGCGACACCATGCGCGCGCGCCGCAGTGCCAGCGGGGTGCCGTCGGTGGCGATCGTCGGCTACACCAACGCGGGCAAGTCCAGCCTGATGAACTCCCTGACCGGCGCGGGTCTGCTGGTGCAGGACGCGCTGTTCGCCACCCTCGACCCGACCACCCGCCGGGCCGCGCTCGACGACGGTCGCGAGATGGTGTTCACCGACACCGTCGGCTTCGTGCGTCACCTGCCCACCCAGCTGGTCGAGGCGTTCCGGTCCACCCTGGAAGAGGTCACCGGCGCCGACCTGCTGCTGCACGTGGTCGACGGGTCCGACCCGTTGCCGCTCGAGCAGATCCGCGCGGTGCGCGAGGTCATCACCGACGTGATCAAGGAGCAGGGCACGGCGGCTCCGCCGGAACTGCTGGTGGTCAACAAGATCGACGCCGCCGACCCCGACGAGCTCACCCGCCTGCGCGGGCTGCTGCCGGGCGCCGCGTTCGTGTCGGCCCGCACCGGGGCAGGCATCGAGGAGCTGCGCGAACGCCTCTCCGAGGTGCTCGGCGGGCTCGATGTCGACATCAGTGTGCTGCTGCCCTACAGCAGGGGTGACCTGCTCGCCCGCATCCACGCCGACGGCCGGATCATCTCCTCCGATCACGAGGAGGGCGGCACCCGCGTGCGCGCTCGGGTGCCACACGCGCTGGCGGCGGCCCTGTCGGAATTCGCCCATTCCGGGCCTGCGGAGTCGGCTGGTCGATAGCCGGGTTGCCGCCCGTTTGCGGCCGACACCGATGCGACACAACCATATTCGCCGCGCTATGGTCGATTGTCGACAGCAGGAGGGTGTTATGTCGAACGACCAGAAGAACGAAGTCGAGCAGGGCGACCACGTTCTCAGCGATGGCGCGCCGTTGAATCCGGCGCCGAGTGAGTGGGAGATCCGGGCCTTCGAGGCGGTGTTCGCACCGGTGCGTGCCTGGGCCAGTCCGCGCTTCTACGGTTTGGAGAACATTCCGGCCGAGGGCCCGGTGCTGATCGTGGCCAACCACAACCTGCTCGGCGGGATCGATGCGCCGCTGCTGATGCCCGCCATCCTGCGGGAACGTGGGCGGTTGGTGCGTGGCCTGGCCGAGCATGTGCTGATGGTGCCGGGGGTGCGGGAGATCCTGCACCGTTTCGGTGCCGTGCGCGGTACCAGGTCGAACTGTCTCGCGCTGCTCGAGCGCGGCGAGGCGGTGGTGGTGTTTCCCGGCGGCGGTCGTGAGGCGATCCGCCGCAAGGGTGAGAAGTATGTGCTCAAGTGGGAGGGCCGCACCGGCTTCGCGCGGATGGCCATTCAGGCCGGCGTTCCCATCGTGCCGTTGGCGATGATCGGTATCGATGATGCCTTCGACATCGTCTTCGACGGCCAGCATCCGGTGATGTCGCCGCTGCGGTGGACGTGTGAACTGCTCGGCATCAATCCCGAGCTGAACCCGCCGCTGGTGAAGGGCATCGGACCGACCCCGATTCCGCGCCCGGAACGGTTCTACTATTCGGCGGGCGCCCCGATCGATCCCACCCCGTGGATCGGCACCGACGACATCGACAGCGCCGCCGCCGACCTGCGTGACGTGGTGCAGAAAAGCCTGGAGGAGGAACTGCAGTTCCTGTTCTCCGAACGCGAGCGCGATACCGGCCGCGGCCTTATCGGCCGATTGCGGAGCGCGCTGCCCTTCTGACCCGGCCGAGCGGTGGGTGTTCGCGGAATACCAGCCGCTCACCTCGCGTTACGCGCTATACGGACCAAGGTCCGAATAGTGAGAGGCGAGGTCGATGGCGGCACAGGTGCAGGTGATTCCGGGCGCGGACCGCAGGTACTGGCGCACCGAGTGGCTCGACTCGCGTCAGTCGTTCCCCGTGACCGGCAATTTCGTGCTCGAGGACTACGCGCACGGGCTGCTGCTGGTGCACAACGAGGACATCGTCGATCCCGGCGAGGGCTTCGACACGCATCAGCACCGTGACACCGAGATCTTGACCTGGGTGCTGGAAGGCACAGTGGTGCACCAGGATTCGGCGGGCAACTCGGGGCTGATCCGGCCCGGTCTCGCGCAACGGATGAGTGCGGGTACCGGCATCCTGCACTCCGAACGCAACGGTGCAGGCTGGGCCGAACGCGAACGGCTGCACGTGGTGCAGATGTGGATCCCACCGGACACCCTGGGTACTCCGCCGAGCTATCAGGAACTCGACGTCGACGGTGCGTTGCGACGCAACTCGCTGGTGCCGGTGGCCTCCGGCATGCCGAGATACCGAGACGACGCCGCGATCGGAATCGGCAACCGCCACGCAACGTTCCATGTCGCGCGGCTGGATCCGGGCCACAGCATCACCGTTCCCGACGCACCGTACGGTCACGTGTTCATCGCCCGGGGCAGCGTCGACTACGAGAACCACGGCGCACTCGGGCAGGGCGACGCCGTGCGGCTCACCGCGACGGGCGGCCACCGTGTGACAGCGACGACCCCCGCCGAGGTGCTGATCTGGGAGATGGACGCGGCGGCGAGCCGCTGACCTCACACCTTGCGGATGACGGTGACGACTTTCCCCAGAATTTGCGCGTCGTTTCCTGGGATCGGTTCGAAATGCGGGTTGTGTGGCATCAGCCACACGTCCTTGCCGGTGCGCTTGAAGGTCTTCACGGTCGCCTCGCCGTCGATCATGGCCGCGACGATGTCGCCGCCCTCGGCGACGTTCTGCTGACGCACGACCACCCAGTCGCCGTCGCAGATCGCGGCATCGACCATCGACTGGCCGACCACCTTGAGCAGGAACAGCGACCCGTCGCCGACGAGTTCGCGCGGCAGCGGGAACACTTCCTCCACCGCCTGCTCGGCCAGGATCGGCCCACCGGCGGCGATCCGGCCGAGGACCGGAACGAAGGTGGGGGTGGGGCGGCTCGGATCGGCCACGTCGTCCACGGGTTCGGCGGGCAGGGTGGTGACCGCGCGCACCGCTTCGTCGAGTCCGCGCACATTCACCGCGCGCGGCCGGTTCGGGTCGCGGCGCAGGTAGCCCTTGCGTTCCAGGGCGCGCAGCTGATGGGCCACCGAGGAGGTGGACGTGAGCCCGACCGCGTCGCCGATCTCGCGGATGCTCGGCGGGTAGCCGCGTTCGGTCACCGAGGAGCGGATGACCTCGAGGACCGTGCGCTGACGCACGGTGAGATCCGCGCCGGATCCCGATGTGACGGTGCCGGTAGCGCTTTCGTCACCCGTGTCGTCTGTGTGGGTCACCTGTCCCGCCCTTCCGCTTGTCGAATTCGCCTCTCTCACGCTAGTCGGGCCACGCCGAAGTATCAAACATCTGTTCGAGCATGTCGGGCGTTTCGTGCTGACATGTGCGCCGCCGCGTGGTAGAAATCGAACATCAGTTCGTCGCACAGGTGTTCGAACAGGTTCGGTCATCGTCGCCTCACCTGCCCTTTCATCCAGCGGAGCACACCACCCCGGAGGTTCTTCCGATGAGCACAGCGATCAGCGCCCTGCGTTCCTACGATCCCGCCGAAGTCCCCGAACCGGTGCTGCGTCGCCGCCGAACCGCCCGCGCTCCACGTCCTTTCGCGCTCGTGCGCGGACAGGGCCGCAACAGTGCGGCGCGGCGGGAAGTCGCCGCCCGCTTCATCCCGCATCCGCCGCAACCCTCGGCCGTGCCGGTCCGGCGCTCGCGCGAGGCCGAGGTGGTTCGTGGTGCCGAGCTCCGGGCCAGGGGTGCGCGAACCTTCGACATCACCGAGGCCGAGGTGGATCTCGCGTTCGCGACCGTGCCCCGCTGGGAGTCGACGCGATCGCGATCCGTGACCCGGGCGCTCGTCGGAGACCCGTCGCCGATCGAAGCGCCGACCCGGCGGGTGGCTGCGGGCGTTCGGGCGTCCGATCGTGGGCCGGAATTACGTGGGCCGCGGTCGGAGCAGGTGCTCTACGCGCGAGTGGTCGGTTCCGGTGCGCGCGGTGCCCATCCGATGGTGCGGGTGCGTCAGGCGCAGGCGGGCTTGGCGGCGCTGGCCCTCACGGCGCTGGTGACCGCATTGATCGTGGTGACATTCTTAGGGTTGGCGCATCTGCGGGCGGGCAGCTTCGGGGGGTGGACCGAGTCCTCGCCCGGAATCTCCCAGCCCGGTGACCACCCGCAGGTCGGCTTGTTCGAAACGCGACCCCAAAACTAGAACACGTTGCTACCGTGACGATTGTCCCTGCCGGGCGGGCCGGTCGGGGCACGGATGCGAGGTCACGTGCGCAGCTTTTGGATCGTTCTGCTCCTTTGTGTGCTGCCGGCCGTGGCGCCCGCGCCGCTCGTCCGAGCCGAACCCACCTACACGGCCTATCTGGACCTGCCCGCCATCAACGACGACGGTGAATTCGCCGGCGGTATCCATCCGGCGCTGCCCCTGAGCGCCGAGCCCCTGCGTGCGGCGCTCGACCAGGTCAGAGCCGACGGGATCGCACCGAGCCGGTATTCCACGCTGCTGCATCAGTATTGGCTCGTCGTCGCCACCGACAACGCGGGCATCGACCTCGCCGGCTGGGCGCCGGAGCGTGGCGTGGCAGCCAACACGGACACCTTCACCCGCGTGTACGTGAACTACTTCCGCATCGCCGCGGCCCACCCGGACTTCTACTGGGCCGGGTTGGCGGGCATCGCGGGCGGCTCGTTCGCATCGGGATTCTTCGACGTGGGCGATATCGGCGCTCTGCTGTCGGTGCGCGGAATCCACGAACTCGGTACGGCCGTCGCCGACCTGTTGCGCGCCACCCCACCGGAGCTTGTCGCCGCCGTACCGCCCGATATCGCCGCGCTCGCCCTGCTCGGCCCGCGCCTGACCGCCGATGACCTGGCGTGGTACCAGACCAGGCTGATCATCATGCAGCGCCACATCTTCACGGATCTGGTGCCGATGCACGAGGCCTACCTCGCCGACGGGATGGCCGCGATCGACGAGATGCACGCGGCGGGGCTGCTCGACGACGCCATGCGCGCGGCCTGGGCCGGAATCGACAACGGCACCGGCCTCGCCGCGGCGCTGGTGACCATGGCCGACCGCGAACAGAACCACATCGTCCCCGAACAATGGGACGCCACCGCCGCCGGACGCGCCGGCCTGGGCCGGGTGCTCACCTACGTCACCACGGTCGCGGGCAAACCCGCCCTGGCGGGCGCCCGGGCACCCGGTGTGTACGCGCCCGCCACCGTGCGCTCGCCGATCCCCGGCAGCGGGCTCGGCCTGCGGATGCCGCTGCCCGCGTTCAACTGGGCCGACCGCGACGACCGCTGGGCCTACCTCGCCGCCGACCTGGTGCCCCGCCACCTCGACCTGGCCACCGACCCCGCGCGGGCCGTGGCCGTGTACCGCGAGCCGTTTCCGGGCAAGCTCGACCGGGGCCGGTTGATCGCCCGGCTGCCGGACGCGATCGCGGACCTGACCACGCAGTGGCAGGTGACCCATACCTGAGCGGTATCCTGTCAAGAGTCATGGAGTAGCGAAGTGAACTGCGCACCGACGAAGGAACCCCTCGGATGCATTGCCCGTATTGCCGTCACCCCGACTCGCGTGTCGTCGACTCGCGGGAAGTCGAGGAGGGCACGGCGATTCGCCGCCGACGTTCCTGCCCGTCGTGCGGGCGCCGGTTCACCACCGTCGAGACGGCGGTGCTGTCGGTGGTCAAGCGCAGCGGCGTCACCGAACCGTTCAGCCGCGAGAAGGTGATCGTCGGCGTGCGACGCGCCTGCCAGGGCCGCGAGGTCGACGACGACGCCCTGAACCTGCTCGCCCAGCAGGTCGAGGACGCGGTGCGCGCCAAGGGATCTCCGGAAGTCCCCAGTCACGAGGTGGGTCTCGCCATTCTCGGCCCCCTGCGCGATCTCGACGAAGTGGCCTACCTGCGCTTCGCCTCGGTCTACCGATCCTTCACCAGCGCAGAAGATTTCGAACGCGAGATCACCGAGATGCGCGCCGCCCGCGCCGCTACCGCAGCCACCGACTGAGCCGCGTCGCCGCGCCCGTGCCGCCCCCGTGGGTCGGTTCGCCCACTTCTTCGCCGAACCTCTCCCGTCAACGCCGGATGGAGGCGATCGCCTTTTCGATGCGTTTGGTCGACACCGGGTACGGGGTCCCCAACTTCTGGGCGAACAAGCTGACGCGCAATTCCTCGATCATCCACCAGATCTCGGTGACATCGCGGGCGTTGCGGCGGTTGTCGGGAAGGCCGCGGACGAGTTTGTCGTAGGCGGCGAGCATCCGGTCGACCTCGATCATTCCCTGACGGTCGCGCACCGCCGAACCGGGTAACGATTCGAGGCGCTGGGCGGCGGCGAGCAGGTAGCGGGGCAGTTCGCGCAGGCGGGTGCGTCCCCATTCGGCGACGAAACCCGGGAACAGCAGGTCGTCGAGTTGGTGGCGCACGTCGTCGGCGATGTCGGTCTCGGCGGTGTCGGCCAGAGCCGCGCGGGCCTGATGCGCGGCCGACAGCACCGGCGCGACGAGGCGGATCAGTTCGCTGACCGTGCCCGCCAGTTTCGGGCGAACGGCGGCGACGAGCTTGTCGAATTCCTCCGGTGTGCGCACCGGACCACCGGCGCGGGCGATGAGTTCGTCGGCCGCGGCGACCCGGCAGTCGTCCACGAGCTTGTCCAGGGAACCGTCGGGGTTCTGGCTCAACGCCAACCGGTCGGCGGACGACAGTCCGGCGGTGACGGCACGGGTGGATGTCGGGACGGCGGCGAGCAGCAGGGTACGCACCCCCGCGCGCATGGCGGCGGCCTGTTCGGCGGGCGAACTCAGCACGCGCACGGCGACGCCTTCACCCTCGGGGACCAGGGCGGGGTAGCCGGTGACGGTCTGCCCGGCCACCTCGCGTCGCACCGTCGGCGCGACGGAACCGAGCGACTCGGAGGTCCACACGGTGGCGGGCGCGCGTTCGGCACCGGCGGTGGCACGCGCGACGGACGCCGAAACCTGTTCGGCCAGCTGGGTTTTCAGCTGTGCGAGGTTCTTGCTCTTGGCGAGCACCTGCCCGCTCTGATCGACGGCGGCGAAGGTCATCCGCAGGTGGTCCGGCAGGGCGGCGGGGGAGAGGTCGTCTGCGCTGATGGTCACCGACCCGAGCCGTGACAGCTCGCGCGCCAACCCGATCCGCAACGGTTCCGCGCGTGGCGTGAGCCCACGCAGGGCCGCCGACGCGAAGTCGGGCGCGGGAACCACCGCGCGGCGCAACGCCTTCGGCAGCGTCTTGATATAGGCGGACGCGAGTTCCTCCCGCATGCCGGGAACCAGCCAATCGAAGCCCACCGCGCGCACGTGCGCGAGCTGCTCGACGGGGATGCGGACGGTGACGCCGTCGTCGTCCTTGCCCGGTTCGAACTGATAAGTCAGCGGGAAGGAGAGCTCCCCCTGACGCCAGGCATCGGGGAAATCGGTGGGGTCGAGGGCGGCGGCACCGGCGTTGACCACGGTGTCGGTCGAGAAGTCCAGCAGCCCTGGGTCTTTGCGTTCGGCCTTGCGCCACCAGGAGTCGAAGTGACGCACCGACACGATGTCGGCGGGGATGCGCTGGTCGTAGAACTCGAACAGCACCTCGTCATCGACCAGGATGTCGCGTCGGCGCGCGCGGTGCTCGAGGTCGGCGACATCGTCGACGAGCCCGCGGTTGCGGGCGAAGAACCCGTGCCGGGTCTGCCATTCGCCCTGCACGAGGGCATGGCGGATGAACAGTTCACGCGACAGTTCCGGGTCGATGCGCCCGTAGTCGACGGGGCGGCCGGTCACCAGCGGCACACCGTAGAGTGTGGCCCGCTCGTAGGCGCGAGCCGCACCGCGCTTGGCCGACCAATGCGGTTCCGAATAGGTGCGTTTCACCAGGTCACCGGCGAGCCGCTCGGCCCACTCCGGTTCGATCCGCGCCGCGATGCGCCCCCACAGCCGCGAGGTCTCCACCAGTTCGGCCGCCATCACCCAGCGCGGCGGCTTCTTGGCCAGCGATGAGCCGGGGAAGATCATGAACTTGGCATTGCGTGCTCCGAGGAACTCCCGCGACTCCGCTTCCCGCACGCCGAGATGTGACAGCATCCCCGCCAGCAACGACTGGTGGATCTGCGCGCTCGGCCACGGCATCGCCGCCTCGGCCGCATCCGAATCGGTCGAGGCGGCTGCGCCTTTCGCGCCGGACCGATCCGAACGGCCGTCGGCTGACGGCTGTCCGGCGCCACGGCCACGCGCCTTCCGGCCGCCCCGCCGTGCTCGGTCGGCGGTGTCGGAACCCTCTCCGCCGCGGTTGCTCGCGGCGGTGGTGGAACCACTGCCTCGGCGACCGGCGTCGGTCCGCTCGGAATCCGTTGCGCGGGAACCGGGCCCGTCCGGTACGGATGACGCGTCCGGGACTCTGTTCTCGGCCGTTCCGGAACCGCCTGCGGGGTCGGTCGTCAAAGCATCGTCGGCACCCGTCGAAACCGGCTGGGCGCGCTGCGGTCTGCCACGTCCACGACGACCTCGGCCACCCTCCGACGCCGACTCGCCGTCCCCCGACGGCAGGTGACCCGTGCTGTCCCACCCGAGTCCACGGGTGATGGTGCGCAACTGGCCGTGCAGATCCTGCCACTCGCGGATCCGCAGGTAGTGCAGGAACTCGTCGCGGCACATGCGGCGGAACTGGTTGGACGACAACGACTTGCGCTGCTCGGTCAGGTAATCCCACAGGCGTAGGTAGGCCAGGAAGTCCGAACCCTCGACGGTGAAGCGGGCATGCTGGGTGTCGGCGGCCTGCTGATGCTCCACGGGCCGTTCCCGCACGTCCTGGATCGACAGCGCCGCGACGATCACCAGCACCTCGTCGAGGCAGCCGTTGCGGTTGGCCTCCACCAGCATGCGGGCCATGCGCGGGTCGACCGGCAGTTGCGCCATCTCTCGGCCGACCGGCGTCAGCGTGAGATGCCCACCCGACTCGTCTTCGCTACCAACAGTTTTGGAACTGCCGTGCGCCAGCGCGCCGAGTTCCTCGAGCAGGGCGATGCCGTCACGGATGGCGCGGCGGTCGGGGGCCTCCACGAACGGGAAGCTCTCGATGTCGCCGAGGCCGAGCGCGGACATCTGCAGGATGACCGCCGCCAGATTGGTGCGCAGGATCTCCGGTTCGGTGAACACGGGCCGCGACTCGAAATCGTCCTCGGAGTACAGACGGATGCAGATGCCGTCGGCGACACGACCACATCGACCCGAACGCTGCCGCGCCGAAGCCTGCGACACCGGTTCGATCGGCAGCCGCTGCACCTTGGTCCGCATCGAATAGCGGGAGATGCGCGCGGTACCCGGGTCGATGACGTACCGGATGCCCGGCACGGTCAGCGACGTCTCGGCCACGTTCGTGGCGAGCACCACCCGGCGACCCGTGTGCGGGGCGAACACCTTGTGCTGTTCGGCCGCCGACAGACGCGCGTAGAGGGGGACGATCTCGGTCCGCGGCAGTCTGAGGTCGCGCAGCGAGTCGGCGGTGTCGCGGATCTCGCGTTCGCCGGACAGGAACACCAGCACGTCACCGTCGCCCTCGGCGAACAGTTCGGTGACCGCGTCGCCGATGGCATCGGTGGGATCGCGGTCGACGACGCGGGTGTCGTCCTCGTCGTCGGTGCCAGGCAGTTCCAAAGACAAGGGGCGATAACGAAGTTCGACCGGATAGGACCGGCCCGACACCTCGACGATCGGGGCCGGGGTGCCGTCGGCGGCGGCGAAATGGCGGGCGAACAGGTCGGGATCGATGGTCGCCGAGGTGATGATCACCTTGAGATCGGGCCGCTTCGGCAGCAACTGCTTCAGGTAGCCGAGCAGGAAGTCGATATTGAGGCTGCGCTCGTGTGCCTCGTCGATGATGATCGTGTCGTAGCGGCGCAGCAACCGGTCGCGCTGGATCTCGGCGAGCAGGATGCCGTCGGTCATGAGCTTGACCAGCGTGCGATCCGAGGCCTGATCGGTGAAGCGCACCGTGTACCCGACCACGTCGCCGAGCTCGGTACCCAGCTCCTCGGCGATGCGTTCGGCGACCGTGCGCGCGGCCAGCCTGCGCGGCTGGGTGTGCCCGATGGTGCCGCGGATGCCGCGACCGAGTTCCAGGCAGATCTTGGGGATCTGAGTGGTCTTGCCCGAGCCGGTCTCACCGGCGACGATGACGACCTGATTGGCGGCGATGGCGGCGGCGATGTCGTCGCGGCGCGCCGAGACCGGCAGCTGTTCGGGGTAGGTGATCGACGGAACCGCCGCGCGGCGATTCGCCACGCGGGTCTCGGCGGTGGCGATCTCGGCTTCCAGCGCGGGCAGGTCGTCGGGGCGCGCCCGGTCCAGTTTGCGCCGGAGCCGATATTCGTCGCGCAGCGAGACCTCCGCCAGGCGGGTGCGCAGCGCGCGGGTTCCGGTGCTAGCTGTCCTGGTCATTGCGTCTACCAGCCTAGCGAAGCACGCCACCGGTTTTCCCGGCGCGCCCGTCGACGGCGGCGTGCTGCACCCGGATCACCGACATCTCATGCGAAGATGCGGCATGACCAAGCACCGGTCTCGGCGCGTCCCCGCCTCTGGACTGACCGGAGGGTGCGACGAAGGAGTGCCCGGAGGGAGGAGGGACTCGGTGCGTACGGCGTGGTGGATCAGGGCATACCGGATCGGCTTCGGAGTGCTCGGTCTCGTCGCCCTGCTGTGGATTCCCCTGCGCAACCTGGACTCGCCGACGTTCTCGATCGCGAACTACTTCAGTTACTTCACCATCGAGTCGAACATCCTGGCCGTGCTCGTGCTGCTCGTCGGTGGCCTGCTCGCGCCGCAGGGACCCGGCTGGCAGGTGGTGCGCGGCGCGGTGACGCTGTACATGCTCATCACGATGGTGGTCTACGCGGTCCTGCTCGCCAATATCGACGTGATGCTCACCGACAAGTGGATCAACGACATCATGCACCGGTACCTGCCGCTGGTCCTCGTCGCGGACTGGCTGCTGGTGGCCATGGCGCGCCGGCCGGCGGTGACACCGGAGCTGGTGGGGAAGTGGCTGATCTTCCCGCTGCTCTACGGTGCCTACACACTGATCCGGGGCCCGATCGTCGACTGGTACCCGTATCCGTTCATCGACCCACGCCACCAGGGCTACCTGTCGATGACGCTCGGCCTGATCGTGTTGAGCATCGTGTTCGCGGTGCTCGCGGTTGCCATGGCGTCGCTGGGTGACATGCCCGCGTGGTGGAGGGCCCGACGAGCGCGCGAGGGCGAGCCGGTGTAAGTGTGGAGCCATGAATGCGCTCTGGCATGGATTCGCCGATATGGGTGCCGTCACTCGTGACGGTGCGTTCGTCGTCGCTCGAGGCGACGGCGCCTACGTCTACGACACCGAGGGCAACCGGTACCTCGACGCCACCGCGGGTCTGTGGTTCGCCAATGTGGGACACGGTCGCGGGGAGATCGCCGACGCGGTCGCCGAGCAGTTGCGCACCATCGCCCACTACTCGAACTTCGGTGACCTCACCGAGCCCGCCACCCAGGAGCTCGCCGAGAAGCTGTCGGCCATCGCGCCTGTGCCCGGTAGCAAGATCTTCTTCACCTCCGGTGGTTCGGACTCGGTGGAGACCGCCGCGAAGCTGGCGCGGCGCTACTGGCACGAACAGGGCCGCGCCGACAAGAAGATCCTGGTCGGACGACGCCTGGCCTACCACGGCATGCACTATGCCTCCACCTCGCTCGGCGGTCTCACCCCGAACAAGGAGGGCTACGGCGTCCTGGTCGAGGACACCCGCACCGTCGAATGGAACGACGCCAAGGCGTTGCTCGCGCTGATCGAGGACGTCGGCGCGGAACGGATCGCGGCGTTCTTCTGCGAGCCGATCATCGGTGCCGGTGGGGTGTACCTGCCGCCCGAGGGATACCTGGCCGAGGTGCGCCAGATCTGCCGCGACCACGACATCCTGTTCGTCGCCGACGAGGTGGTCACCGGTTTCGGCCGGATCGGCGGCTCCTGGTTCGCCTCCACCCGCTTCGACCTGCGACCCGATCTGATGACCACCGCCAAGGGCCTCACCTCCGGCTACCTGCCGATGGGTGCGGTGTTCATCGCCCCGCACCTGGCCGAGCCGTTCTACGCGGGCGGTGTGTGGTTCCGGCACGGGTACACCTACGGCGGGCACGCCGGTGCGGCCGCGGCGGCGCTGGCCAACCTCGCCATCGTCGAACGTGAGGGTCTGCTCGAGGAAGCGGCCCGGCTCGAGACCACCCTGCACACCGCCCTGGCCCCGTTGGCCGATCACCCGCGCGTGGCGGAGGTCCGCAGCGGTCTCGGTGCGGTGGCGGCCGTCCAGCTGGCCGACCCTTCCGAAGGCCCAGGCTTGGTGAAAGCCCTTCGTGCCCAGGGGATCTCGGGTCGTGCTGCCGGTGCGGGCGCTATGCAGATCTCCCCGTCCTTCGTGATGACCGACGCCCAGGTGGCCGAACTGGCCGAAGGGTTTTCGCGCGCCCTGGGCTGATGCGCCGCACCGGTCCGTCGGCGAAACTCGCTGGCGGGCTGGGCGATCCGCCGGATACTCTCCTGCTCCGACGAAGACAGGGGAGGGAACCACGTTGCAGGCATCCGTCACGGTGACACCGGACCAGCTACCGGAGCTACTGTTGCATGTCGCCGTGGTGCGTCCCGTATTCCTCTGGGGCGCACCGGGAATCGGGAAGAGTTCGCTGGTGCGCACCTTCGCCGACTCGCTCGGCCTCGACTGTGTCACCCTGCTCGGTACCCAGCTCGCGCCCGAGGACCTCATCGGGGTGCCCCAGATCGTGGACGGCCGCAGCCGGTTCGCGCCGCCGGAGCTGATCGCCCGCGCCCAGCCCTACTGCCTGTTCCTCGACGAACTCAACGCCGCCTCGCCGGAGGTGCAGAAGTCGTTCTACACCCTGATCCTGGATCGGCGCATCGGCAGCTACGAACCGCCCGAGGGGTCGGTGGTGATCGGGGCGGGCAACCGGGCCACCGACAACGCGCTGGCCCGCCCGATGGCCTCGGCGCTGGTCAACCGCATGGTGCACCTGCATCTGCGCGCCGATGTGGACGACTGGCTGAAATGGGCGGCCGTCAACGACATCCATCCGTGGGTGATCCGCTACCTCACCCAGCGCCCGGACCACCTGTGGTCGGCACCGCCCAAAACCGAGGCGCCCTTCTCCACCCCACGTGGGTGGCACATGCTCTCCGACGCGCTGTACTCCTGCGGCGACGACATCGACGACACCACGCTGAATGTGCTGGCCACCGGCACCCTCACCCTCGGCCACGCCTCCGGCTTCCGCGCCTTCGTCAAGACCGTGCGCCACGCCTTCGACCTGGACGCCGTCTTCAAGGGCGATGCCGCCTGGCCGCGCGATCCGGCCGACCGCGACCTGCTGTACTTCCTGGCCGAGACGATGCGGGCCCGCCTCGTGAAGGAACTGCCCGGCGACCGCGAGCACACCTCCGCCTCGGTGCGCCGGTTCGTACTGCGCGCCAAGTCGCTGCTGGTGGAGCTGGCCGAGATCTCCGTGGAATGCGCGCAGTTGGTGATCGCCTCCGATGCCGAGGGCGTGCCGGTGCTGCCGTCGTGGTTCCTCATCGAGGTGTCGCGCGACCTGCCGCGACTGGCCGCGCGGCGCTGAGCATGGGTGCGCGAAAGAATCGCCGGATCGACCCGTGGTACCAGGCTGTTCAGGACGGGTGGGCGATCGTGCGCGCCCACCCGGCGTTGCGCCCGCTGGCCGGTCAGCTCTACCAGTCGGACAAGCGCGCACCGCGCGAGATGTGGGCACGGCTGGCGGGCGGCCGTCTCGAGTACCACCCGAATCGGCGTGCCACGGCGCAGGAATGGGCGTGGACCTTCGCGCATTGCCTGCTGCACGCCGGATTCGGGCACCTCGATCCGCGCAATACCGTGCCTACCAACATCATCGGGCTGACCAGCGACGACGCGTGGTTGTCCTCGCGGGTGCGCGCACCGCATCCGGTGTACCGCGCCGCGTGCTGCGCCGCTGTCGACACCTATCTGGCGACGATGAAGATCGGCACCCCACCCGATCCTGTGCCGCCCGCCTTGGCCGACGAGCACGCCGCCGCGGCGCGCTGGCACGACACCGCGGTGCCGGACGCGTTCGCGCGCACCGGACCTCCCGACTTCCTGCTCATCGACGCCGAGACGGCGGCCCGCGTCGACGCGCCCGCCCGGTTCGCGGCGGGGGTGTCCGACGCCGCCCGTGCCGCCCTGGCCACGGCCGGTGGCGACCACACACCCGACGGGAAGCGGCCACGCACCCAGTGGGACGCGGCCCTCGGCTGGTTCGTCTCGTCGTTCCCGCTACTCGGTGCGCTCGCCGCCGGGATGACCGTGGTCGCCGATGTGGAAGTCGTTCGGGCCGCGGATATCTCGATCGCCGCGGTGAACGCCGACGCCGCCGAGATCTATGTGAATCCCTATGCCGGGCTGAGTGAGGAGGAATGGCGGTTCGTGCTCGCGCACGAGATGCTGCACGCGGCCCTGCGCCACGGCGAACGGGCGGACTGGCGCGACCACTATCTGTTCAATGTCGCCTGCGATTACGTCGTCAACGGCTGGCTGGTGGAGATGAATGTCGGGCAGATGCCCGAAGGACTGCTCTATGACCCGGAACTGAAAGGGTGTTCGGCCGAGGAGATCTACGACCGCATCGCCGGCGATCTGCGCCGGTTACGCAAGCTCGCCACCCTGCGCGGTCGCGGACGCGGCGATGTACTCGGCGAACCCCTGCCGCATCCCGGCAGCGCGGGCCGCTATGTCGACCTCGACGAGTACTACCGCAACGCGTTGGTCACCGGACTGGCCTACCACACGAACAGCGGTCGCGGACACGTCCCGGCCGCGTTGGAGCAGGCCATTCGCGCGCTCGATCAGCCACCGCTGCCATGGGACGCGCGGCTGGCCCAGTGGTTCGACGAGCACATACCCACCGTCGACAAACGCCGCAGCTACGCTCGCGCCTCCCGCAGGCAGGCCGCCACCCCCGACATCCCGCGCCCGGCCTGGGTGCGGCCGGAGGAGAACGTGCGCCTGCCGACCTTCGGTGTGGTCCTCGACACCTCGCTGTCGATGAACGTCACCCTGCTCGGCAAGGGACTCGGCGCCATCGCCTCGTACGCGCTGGCCAGGGACGTGCCACGCGCCCGTGTCGTCTACTGCGACGCCGCACCCTACGACGCGGGATACGTCGCGGTGGAAGACATCGCCGCCGGAATGCGCGTGCGCGGCCGGGGCGGCACCGTGCTGCAACCCGCCGTCCGGCTCCTCGAACGCGCCGACGACTTTCCGGCCGACGGCCCGATTCTCGTCATCACCGACGGCGACTGCGACGCGTTACGCATCCGCGGCGAACACGCCTTCCTCATCCCCGCGGGCGCGTCCCTACCCTTCACCCCGAAAGGCCCGGTGTTCAGGATCCGGTGACGGGCAGTTCGAGGGTGAAGAACTGGCTGTACGGGTCGAGGGTGTAGTCGGCGAACGGCTCGCATTCGACGAAGCCGTGCCGCAGATACAGGCGCCGGGCCGGGGCGAAGAACTCGCTCGTCCCGGTCTCCAAGCTCAGGCGCCGGTATCCGCGCCGCTCGGCCTCCGCGATCAGATGGGCGAGCACTGCGGCGGCGACACCGCGACCGGTGAATCCGGCGGCGGTCCGCATGGACTTGATCTCGCCGTGCTCGGGATCCAGTTCCTTCAGGGCGCCGCAGCCGACAAGCACCGGCCCCGACCACGCGCTCCACACGGTGACCGCCGGATCGCGCAACCCGGTCAGGTCGAGGGCGTGCATGCTGCACGCGGGGGAGTTGCCCGCCATTTCGGTGTGGTGCTCGGTGAGCAGGGTGGTGATCTGCTCGCCGGTGAGGTCGTCGACGGCGAGGGTGAGCTGCTCCGCCCGGGTGGTGTCGTGCATCGGTCCATTGTGCCCGGGGCGGATGTGACGCGGGAAAACGGCACACGGCCGGGGCGGGCGATGCGACTATGAGGACGAGGGGCGAGCCGAAGGTGGTGGGGCGTGGCCGAATTCGTGGAGGACTATGCGGTTTTGCGGTGGGCCGTGGTGTCGGCGTTCGTGCTGGCGGCCGGGATCGTGGTCGTGCGGTTGAGCAGGCGCGCGGTCCGGGCCGACGCGGCGGCCGACGGTGCGCACCTGCTGATGTGCCTGGTGATGCTGGCCATGCTGGTGTTCCCGGCCGCCACCGACCCGCACGCGATGCGCGGTTTGCTGACCGCGCTCACGGTGGCCTTCGCGCTGCTGCTCACCGAGCGGGTCGTGCAGTGGCGCAACGGGGTGGTGCCGACGGCCGACGGGGTGCTCGCGCTGGGATATCACACGGTGGCGGCGGCGGTGATGCTCTACGCCATGGCCGGGCACGGATCCGGTCACACCGGAATCCCGCCGGGGCCCGCGCTGGTGCTGGCGGCGCTGTTCGTGCTCGACGCGCTCGTCGCGCTCGGCACCGTCGGTCACCGGCCGCGCTGGCACCGCTTCGCCCATCCGGCAGGCACACACCCTCTGACCTCGGCCTTGGTACCCCATGTGGTGATGGATATCGGGACGGCATTCATGTTGATCGCCGCTGTCGGCGGGTGAATACCGATCCACAACCGTCCGGGCTGCGAATCGCCTTTGTGCGGACAGGAATTCGACTATGAGTGGACAACGCGTTTCAGGCATGTCACCCGGGCGTCGGGGATTCGGTACGCCCCCACCGGAAATCCGGCCGGCCGCCGCCGACCGCGAGGTAGTGCGCGCGCTCTACCGCGACGCGGGCCCCGCCGCCTACGGACTCGCCCTGCGGATCCTGCGCAGGCGAGGATCGGCGGAAGAGGTTGTCCGCGAAGGCTTCCAGCGCATCGCCGCGAGTCCGTGGATCATCGAGGGCAACGGTCATGTCCCGGCCGGTGATTCGCGCCATGACCTCGCCACGCCGTGGGGCCGTTCGGCATTCGTCGCGAACGAACCACGCACCGACCTCGGGGGCCACCCCGATCGAGCCGGCGGCTTCGACCACGTGGACCACCCGGGTAACGCTGACCGCCGCGATGATGTCGGCCGGTGGGATCGCTCGACCGGACGAGATCATGCGGGAGGCTTGGACCGTTCGGGCGGATTCGGCAATTCGAACGGGTTCGACCGTTCGGATCTTCTCGGGCACTCGGAGGGGACGTCTCGTTCGGGCCGGCGCGACCACGAGGGCCGCGACGGCTGTTCAGGTCACCTCGGGGACATCGGCGGCCTCGGCCACGAGCCGGGGTTCGAGGGGCCGCACGACCGGGTGGGTCGGTTCGACGACGAAGGCCGACCGGATCGAGCGGGCCGCCGCGACCACGTCGGCCGATTCGACCACCCGGAGCGATTCGACCGCAGGGGTCGCCTCGATGACTCCGGTCGCCCCGACTACGCGGCGCTGCACGACCCACGGCTCGGTTTCGCACGCCGAGACGGCGAGGTAGACCCGCACAGCCGGGCAGGCCGAATGGAACGAGCCGGCCACGGAGACCACGCGGGCCGGCTGGAGGACCAAGGTCTGTCGGGCGACGCGGTCATGTTCGACGGTGTGGGTTCGATGGACGGTGTTGGCCTCCTCGATCGTTCCGGGCGTCTCGATTTCGCGGGTCACCCCGACGGCGCCGCGCCCTTCGAGGTCACCGACCCCCTCGCCGACCCGGCCCACTTCGACACACCCGACGCGACCGGCACCAGGTACACGCCGACCCTGCACACCAGACTCCTGGCCCAGGTGCACCGCCTCGCCATCCAGCGCCTGCGCCTGGACCGCAACGACCGCATCGACATCCCCTGGCTGGCCGCCTCGGCCCGACTCGGTTTCGACCCGCTCGACAGCCGCTGCGAAGTCTTCGTTCTCGCCTACTACGGTGGCCGCACCTACCGTTCGATAGCCCGCGAACTCGGCATGCGCGTCCCGGCCGTCACCCGTCTGCTGGCCGAGGGCATCGAACGCCTCGCCCACCAGCGCCTCGTCCGCGTCGCCGCGCGCCGCCCCTGGACCCCGCCCGGTTCGGTCCTCGCCCTCGCCGACGCCTACGCCCTCGACGCCGTCGCCGAACTCGAGCATCACCACATCGAGAACAAGCTGGCCACCACGACCACTACCGGCCTCGCCCAGTTCGACGCCAGAGTCGGCGGAGTGCACGAACTGCTGGCCCAACTGGCCGCCGACGATCGACAGCCCCCACCCCGCAATCTGGAACAGCGCATCCTGGCCGCGATCGACAGCCCGGGCAAACGCGGTGCCCGGACCGGGAGGCCGCCGTGGTTGCCCCGCTTCGGAAGTTAGCGGCGAACCGGGATCAGAGCACCACCACGTGGTCTTCGACGACCCGCCCGCCCAGGCGAACCCAACCGTCGGAATCCCACTCGGTGTAGAGCTGGGAACCCTGCCCCTGGGTGATGACGAGCCCGCGCCGCAGCTTGGCGGTGAGGGCGACGGCGGCCGCGCCGGTCGCCTCGTCCTCGGCGATGCCCATGGCGGGTGCGAACATCCGGGAGCGCACGGCACCGCGCGATTCGTCGGTCCACGTCCACACGTAGTGCTGGCCCTCGGTGTAGTCCGAGGAGCGGAGCATGGCCAGTTCGTCGAGTGAACCGGCCTGGTGGAAGGTGAAATCCGGTGCCCATTCGGCGCGGGCGGTGATCCAGGTGAGCCCGTCGGTCTCGGTCACCCGAACCGGGCCGGCCGGCACGTTCAGGGTGTGCACGGGGGTGCCGCGCGCGGCCATCCACCATCCGGTGCCCACGGTGGGGTGCCCGGCGAAGGGCAGCTCGACGGCCGGGGTGTAGATCCGGACGTCGGCGACACCGTCGACAGGTTCCCCGACCACCGTGGTCTCGCTGAAGCCCAGCCGCGCGGCGAGTTCCTGTTTGTCGAGCGCGACGACATCGCCCGCGCGGGCGATACCGAGCGCATTGCCGAGCCTGCCCGTCGGATCGGTGAACACGCGGACGACCTCGACCTGGACGTCAGGGGCTTCCGGCACATCGTGTGCGTTCATGCTCGCGAGCCTACCGCGCAAGATCAACACCGCCGTCCGGGCGGTTCTCGCGCCGCGTCACGCGCGCGAACGCGAACGACCCCGACCCGGCACGCGGATCGGGGTCGTGCGACGAGCGGATCAGACGGCGGCCGCGGCCAGCGCCTCGGTGGACGCGACGGCCTGGCCGACACCGGCCACGATCGCCGCCGCACGCAGCGACTCGAAGATCACCTCACGCGAGACACCGGCCTCACGCAGCGTCTTCTCGTGCGAATCGAGGCAGTGCGCGCAACCGTTGATGGAGGAGACCGCGAACGACCACAGTTCGAAATCGGCCTTCTCGACGCCCGGGTTGCCGATGATGTTCATCCGCAGGCCCGCGCGCAGATCGTCGTACTTGCCGTCCAGGAACGCCCTGCCCCGGTAGAACACATTGTTCATGCCCATGATCGACGCGGCACCCAGCGCGGCCTCGTAGGCCTCGGCGGACAGCACGTCGGCGGCTTCCTCGGCGATCTCGCGCAGCGTGGTGGCCGAACGGGTGGCGGCCGCGGACGCGAGCAGAGTGCCCCACAGCTGCTGTTCGTTCAGCACGGTGGTGCGCGAAATCGAGGACAAGTTGAGCTTGAGGTCCTTGGCGTACTCGGGAAGAGAGTTCTTCAGGTTCTCGATGCTCATGGAAAAGGCGCTCCTGTCAGGGGGATCGGGTGGAGAAGGGTGGATCAGACGCTGGCGGAGAGCAACTCGCCCGCGTTGATGGTCGGGTCGCCCTTCTTCCAGTTGCAGGCGCACAGCTCGTCGGACTGCAGGGCGTCGAGCACGCGCAGCACCTCGTCGACATTGCGGCCGACGGAACCGGCGGTCACCGAGACGAACTGGATCTCGTTGTTCGGGTCGACGATGAAGGTGGCGCGGTCGGCGACACCGTCGGCGTTGAGCACGCCGGTGGCGGTGGCCAGTTCACGCTTGAGGTCCGACAGCATCGGGAAGGGGAGGGTCTTGAGATCCTCGTGCTGCGCACGCCACTGGAAGTGCACGAACTCGTTGTCCACCGAGGCGCCGAGGACCTGGGTGTCGCGGTCGGCGAACTCGTCGTTCAGCTTGCCGAACGCCGCGATCTCGGTGGGGCAGACGAAGGTGAAGTCCTTGGGCCAGAAGAACACGACCCGCCACTTGCCCGCGTGGTCGTCGCTGGTGATCTGGGTGAAGTAATCGTCGGGCTGCTGCGCGTCGACCTTCGACAGGTCACCTCCGATGACGGCCTTGAGGTTGTATGCCGGGAACTGGTCGCCAATGGTCAGCAGAGCCATGCTCATCTCCTCGTTGATGGTGTGGTCGTGCTCGTCGTGTGAGCCCGCAAAGATCTTGCCCAAAGCCTACTGAAAGGTAAAGCCGATCGCTCGTTCTACACTGATAGGCGTGACTGATCAGACTTATCAGCCAACCCTCTCGCAGCTGCGTGCGTTCGTCGCCGTCGCCGAATACCGGCATTTCGGCACTGCCGCAGCGCGTTTGGCTGTGAGCCAACCCACGTTATCGCAGGCACTGGCATCACTGGAAAACGGCCTCGGCCTGCAGCTGATCGAGCGCAGCACGCGCCGGGTGCTGGTCACCGCGGCCGGGATGCGGCTGCTGCCGCAGGCGATGGCCACGCTCGAGGCGGCCGACCGTTTCGTCGCCTCGGCGACCGGCGACAGCCTCGGTGGCGTGCTGCGATTGGGCATCATCCCGACCGTCGCCCCGTATGTGCTGCCGGGTCTGCTGCCCGAGCTGCGCCGCAAACTGCCCAACCTGGTGCCCCAGGTCGTGGAGGACCAGACGGCCCGCCTGCTCGACGGTCTGCGCACCGGTGTGCTCGACGTGGCGGTGCTCGCCTTGCCGAGCGAGGCGCCCGGCCTGGTCGAAATCCCGCTCTACTCCGAGGAATTCGTGCTCGTGACGCCGCGCGGGCACGAGCTGGCCGGGCGCACCGATCTGGCCGCGCCGGTCCTGGCCGACCTGCCGCTGTTGTTGCTCGACGAGGGTCACTGTCTGCGCGACCAGACCCTCGAACTGTGCCGCACCGCCGAGGTGCATCCCGGTTCGGTCGGTGACACCCGCGCCGCCTCGCTGACCACCGTGGTGCAGTGCGTGGCGGGCGGGCTCGGGGTGACGCTCATTCCGGAGATGGCGGTACCGGCCGAAACCGCGCGCGGCACCCTCGAGACCGCACGGTTCGCCGATCCCGCGCCGGGCCGCACGATCGGCCTCGCCTACCGCGCGTCCTCGGCCCGGGCCGACGACTACGAGTACCTCGCGGCGGTGATCCGCTCGAAGCGGCCCTTCTGAGCCGCCCAGCTCGACTGCTATTTTGAACGTCGTTCAATTGCTTGTGCAAAGGAAGTCCGAACAGTGCCCGACCCTCAGAACGCCCCCACGCGCACCGGCCGCTTCGCCGCCCGGGACCTGGCGCAGATCGCGGTGTTCGCCGCGCTGATCGCCGCCCTCGGGCTGCCGGGCGCGATCACCGTCGGATTCAGCGGCGTTCCCATCACCTTGCAAACCCTCGGCGTCATCCTCACCGGCGCGATCCTCGGCGCGCGCAAAGGCGCCGCGGCGGTCGCCGTGTTCATCGCACTCACGCTGATCGGTCTGCCGCTGCTCTCGGGTGGGCGCACCGGCCTGACCGCGCTGGCCTCGCCGACCGCGGGCTATCTGATCGGGTGGATCCCGGCGACCCTGCTGATCGGCTGGCTCACCGCGCGCATCCTGCCGAAATATCCGCTCGTGCTCGGTCTGCTGATCAACGCACTCGGCGGCATCGTGGTCATCTACCTGTTCGGCACCGCGGGCCTGCTGGTCCGCACCGAACTGGGTCTGTGGGCCGTGATCTCGAGCAACTTCGCGTTCCTGCCCGGCGACCTGGCCAAGGTCGTCATCGCCACGGTGGTCGCCAAGGGTGTGCACCGGGCGTATCCGGGGCTGATCCGCGCGTGAGCCGATGAGTGAGATCGTCGTCGATTCGGTCGGCCACCGGTTCGGTGACCGCGTGGTGCTGCGCGATATCGACCTGACCATCACCGAACGCCGGGTCGGCTTCATCGGCGCCAACGGTTCCGGGAAGTCGACGCTGGCCCGCATGCTCAACGGCCTGTTGAAGCCGGCCACCGGCACCGTCACCGTCGACGGGATCGACGCCGCCCGCAAAGGCGCCCAGGTACGGCGCAAGGTCGGGTTCGTGTTCACCGATCCCGACACCCAGATCGTGATGCCGACGGTCGGTGAGGACCTGGCCTTCTCGTTGCGGCGCAGCGGGCTGAGCAGAACCGAGATCTCCGAACGGGTGCGGCGCATGCTCGACCGGTTCGGGCTCGCCGGGCACGCCGACCATCCCGCGCACCTGCTCTCCGGTGGGCAGAAGCAGTTGCTGGCGCTGGGCTCCGCGCTGATCCGCGAGCCCGAGGTGATCGTCGCCGACGAACCGACCACCCTGCTCGACCTGCGCAACGCCCGCCTCGTGTCCGAAGCCCTGAATTCCCTCGACCAGCAGGTGATCGTGGTGACCCACCAGCTCGCCCTGCTCGACGGTTTCGATCGAGTCGTAGTGCTGGACAACGGTTCTGTCGCCTTCGACGGTTCCCCGGCCGACGCCGTCGGCGCATACCGGCGCCTGGTCGAATGATCGGCCTGTACTGCCCCGGTGACTCGCTGGTGCACCGCCTGCCCGCGGGTCTCAAACTCCTCCTGCTGGTTCTCGCCATCGTCGCGATGACGATCTTCGCCCGCACGCCATTCACCGTGGCACTCGCCGCGGTGACGGTCGCCCTGCTGTTCGCCGTGGCGCGCATCTCCTGGCGAGTGGCCGTGGCCCAGATCCGCCCCGTGCTCTGGATGACGGTGATCATCGGCGTCTTCCAACTGCTCACCACCACTCCAGCCCGCGCGATCGCCGTCTGCGGCGTCCTGCTCGTCTCGGTAGCGCTCGCCGCCTTGGTCACCGTCACCACCCGCGTCACCGCGATGCTCGACGCGCTCGTCCGCGCCCTCGGCCCGCTGCGCCGGGTCGGCGTCGACCCCGAGCGCGTGAGTTTGCTGCTGGCCCTGGCGATCCGGTGCGTCCCGCTGCTGGCCGGCATCGTTCACGACGTCGCCCAGGCCCGGCGAGCGCGCGGCGTCTCCTGGTCGGCCACCGCCCTCGTGACACCGGTCGTGGTGCGTGCCCTGCGTACGGCAGACGCGATGGGCGACGCGCTGGCCGCTCGTGGGGTCGACGACTGAGAACGGTTGTGCTGCTGTGGGACAGGCGGCCGCCCGCGTGTGAGGCGGACGCTCGGTTGCATTAGTAGACGACCGGTCGTATATTCGTCGCATGGCACGACCCAGGCGCAGCGACGACACGCGAGCCCTCCTCATCGAGGAGGGTGCGGCCGATCTGCTGTCCAACGGCTACCACGGCACCGGCATCAAGCAGGTGCTCGACAAGGTCGGGGTCCCCAAGGGCTCGTTCTACAACTACTTCGACAGCAAGGAGAGCTTCGCGCACGCGGTGATCGAGCATCACTCGCTGTGCGTGCAGCGCAACCTGGCAGCCGCGTTCGCGGGCGCGCCCGACGCGCTCTCCGGTCTACGCCGGTTCTTCGCCACCCTCATCGACGATTTCGTCGCCGCCGAGTACACCGGTGGCTGCCTCATCGGCAATCTCGGCGGCGAGCTGGAAGGCAGTGAGGTGCTCCGCACGGCACTGTCTGCCGCCTGGGGGTCCTGGCGGGACGGGGTGGCCGACGCATTGCGGACGGCGCAGGCCGAGGGCACGGTCCGGGCCGATATCGACGCCGTCGACCTCGCCGACCTCCTGCTGGAATCCTGGGAGGGTGCGGTGATCCGGATGAAGATCGACCGCACGATCGAGCCGCTCGAGAAGTGCCTGCGGCGGCTGCTCGACGACTATTTCCGGCCGTGACCTCCTGAGTCGACCCCATTTCCGCAAGGCTTCTTCCGGTCGACCATTTAAAGACGACCGGTCGTATATCGAAAGGATCAGTAGATGACAGCCAAGACGGTCATTGTCACCGGCGCATCAAGTGGAATCGGGCGCGATGTCGCCCGCGCCTTCGTCGAACGCGGGGACGCGGTCGTGCTCGGCGGACGCGACGCGGCCAAGCTCGCCGACGTAGCCGCCGCCCTGGCCGCCCCCGACCGGGTCGCCACCGTGGTCGGCGATATCGGTTCGCCCGCAACGGGTGCGGCGTATGTGCGGACCGCGCTGGACCGCTTCGGCCGCGTCGATACGCTGATCAACAGCGCGGGCGTCTTCGGGACGACACCGTTCGTCGACGTCACCGAGGCCGACCTCGATCGCTATCTCGACGGCAACCTCAAAGGCACCTACCTCACCACGCAAGCCGTTGTGCGCCAACTGCTCGCCCAAGGCGGAGGCGGCAGCATCGTCAATATCGGCACGGTGCTCATCGACCACGCGATGACCGGACTACCGGCCTCGGCCGCACTGGTCAGCAAGGGCGGTGTACACGCGCTGACCACCAGCCTGGCCGCCGAACTCGCGCCCGCGGGCATCCGGGTGAACGCGGTGGCTCCCGGCATCATCCGCACGCCGCTCTTCGGTGACGGCGACGAGCGGGCCGCGGCCTCACTGGCGCTGCTCGACCGCATCGGTGAGGTCGCCGACACCACCGCGGCGGTGCTGTATCTGGCCGACGCCGAGTTCGTCACCGGTCATATCCTGCCGGTCGACGGCGGCTTCGTGGCCGGTCGGTCGGCCTGATCTCGCGGGATCGGCTCCACGGTCAGGCCGGACCGGCGAACGGCACCGAGGCGTCGAGTGCGAACCACCCCATCGGGATTCGCCGCGACCGAGTCGAGAAGTAGCTGGGGCCGAGCCACAGATCCGGCTCGATCTCGCGCAGTTCGTCGTAGATCCGCCGGGCGGGCCTGCGCGAACCCACGCGCGGGTCGTCGTAGTCGAACAGCACCGCCGACCGGCCGTCGAGCACGGAATCGCCCAGCGTCGCCACGAAATTCAGGGCCCGCAAGCCACCGAGCAGGCGAAAGACATTGTGTCCCAAGGCAACCCCGTCACCGACGTGCCGCAACGACTTGCCCACCCAGAAGTACGACGGCCGGGCCATCAGCGGAGCGAGCACCCGCTCACCGGACCCGGGAAACGACCGCATCGACACATCACCGTCGAGCCGTGCGAAATCCGCGGCCGTCGGCTCCGGCGCCTCGGCGAACCGCGCGCCGAACGTCGCGAGCCCCGCCGCGGACAACCGGTCGAGCCGGGGCCGGTGGTCGGCGGGCCTGCCCACCGGCATCAGACCGTTGGCGGACAGTGGTGTCGGTGTCATGGGCGGACTCGCTTCTCCCTCGGCGCTTCGCTCTTCGCATAGTGCCGACAACGGGCGCCCACCCGCACCGGAATCGCGGTATTCGCCGCGGTGGACAACGACGAAGGCGGTGACCCGGACGAACCGGATCACCGCCTGCGGTGTCTCGAGCCAGCTCAGCGACGCAAGGCGTACGGCTCGATCGCACCGCGCTCGAGGGCGCGGGCGTCGATGGTCTCGGCCTTGTAGGGGAGCAGGGCCAGGCGATCGGTCATGCCGCGCACCGGGTCCTCGATCTTCTCGTTCAGGCCGAACAGGAAGGTCCATTCGTGCTCGTCGCTACCGTAGGGCACCACGGTGGCGAACTGCTCGTGGAACCGTCCCCACGACCGCTTGAGGGTCTCGTTGCGCCACATGGTCGCGCAGCCGGCCTGGGCCGACAGCACACCGCCGGGTGCGAGCAGTGCCTTACATCGCGACAGGAACTCCGACTCGTAGAGGCGGTTGTGCTGGGCGTCCTCGACGCGCTCGTCGGGCAGGTCGATCACGATCACGTCGTAACGGGTTCCCGCCTCCTGCGCCTTGGCCAGGAAGTCCCAGCCGTCGGCGTAGTGCACGTGCACCGGGCCCTCGCCACGCACCGCGGCGGCCAGCTCCTCGGGGGTGTACCCGTAGGGCAGGTGGCGGGCGCACAGCTCGACCTCGCGCTGGTCGATGTCGACGTGGTCGACGAGGGTCGCCCCGGCCGCCACCGACATCTGCGAGGCCACACCCTCACCGGAACCGATGATGAGCACCCGGTCCAGCTTCTCGGCCAGCACGAACGCCGGGACCATCATGGCCTCGTGGTAGGTGACCTGGGAGAACTCGGTGGACTGGCGGTCGTCGTCGGAGAACAGGGAGATGCCCTGGTCGGTCCGCGCGATCACCATGTGCTGGTACGGGGTGTTGGTGTCGACGATCACCTCGTGCAGATCCCAGATCCGGGTCAGGCCGTCGCCCACCGGTTCGTAGATCTTCTCGGCACCGTGGCCACGCTGGACAACCTTCATCCGAACTTCCTTGGGAGACAACTTGTCTCGCAGAAGTTCCACGGCCTTCGTCGCGCCGGCACCGATGCTGCCGCAGGTGAAGACGTCGACGAAGATCTCGCCGGACTCCGGATAGGTGTGAATCGAGGCGTGGGACTCCGACAACAGCGCGAGGACGGTCACCCCCTGCGGTTCGAACTTTTTGTGAACGACATCGCAGATGGTGACGCCCGCCGCGATCAGAGACTCACGCAACGCCGATTCGAGTCGTTCGAGATCGTCACACAGGTCTGTGTCGACACCACCGAACTCGGCCAGCACATGCCAGCCGGTGAATTCCGCCGTCATGGGCAAACTCACTCTCGCTCAGCGCCCGAGACATGAACGGTCAAGGGCGGAAAACCATTGAAGGACACCGACGAATAACTCGCGGTATAGGCGCCGGTGTCGAGGATCTGGATCTGATCACCGGCTCGCAACGTGGTCGGCAGAAGGACCTTCGTGCGTTGATACAGTACATCGTCGCCGTCGCAGGTCGGACCCGCGACCACCGCCTCGCCCACCGGATCGCCGTCGCGATCGGTGACGAAACGGTAGGCGATGTACTCGTTCTCCGTCTCGGCCATACCGTTGTATCGGCCGATGTCGAGATACACCCAGCGCCGCCCGTCCGGCGCGAAACGCACGCCGACGACCTCGGCGTGGATGGTGCCCGCGTTGCCGACCAGGGCACGCCCCGGTTCCACGATCAGCTCGACCGACGCGGGCAGGAATTCGGCCGCGGCCTGCGCCGCGGCGGCCGCGATCGCGCCCGGTTCGGGCGCGGACTCGGCGTAGGAGATGGGCAGGCCGCCGCCGATGTTCACCGCGGCGACGTGAATGTCCTTGTCCGCCAAGGCCTTCACGATCTCACCTGCCTGCTCGATACCGATCCGCCAGGCGGCGGGATCGAGCTGCTGGGAGCCCACATGGAAGTACGGGCCACCGACACGCAGGCCCAGATCGCGCGCCCGCACCAGCAATCGCAGGGCCTCACCGGGCGCGCACCCGAACTTGGTGCCGAACGGGGTGCGCGACTCCGGTGCCGAGGACAGGAACCGGCACTCCACCTCCGCGCCGGGCGCGTGCTCGGCGATGCGCTCGAGATCGTCCTCGGTGTCGAAGGCGAACCGGCGCACACCGGCGGCGTGGGCGTAGGCGATGTGGGCGGCCTTCTTGATCGGATTGCCGTAGCAGAGCTTGTCCGCCGCGATACCGAGGCGCACGCACTGATCGATCTCACCGACACTGGCGACGTCGAACTCGGCGCCCTCGGCGTCGAGCAGGCTCAGCACCTCGTCGACGGGAGCCGCTTTCACCGCGTACCTGATCCGGGTGCCCTGCTCGCGCTGCGCCGAGACGGCGGCGGCGAGGGTTCGGTAGTTGGCACGTACCCGCTCGGGGTAGATGACAAGGTACGGGGATTCGGGCATAGTTGAACTTTCGGTCGGCGGCCGGGAGAGACTATCAGCGGCCACTACCCAACAACGAATCCGTCAAACATTCGTCACATACGTCATATCGATCGGGTATGACTCAGCCGGGCGCGACCGTGACCTCGTCGAACACCACCTCGCCCGCGGCATCGGACTCCTCGAGATCCACGATCGCCGTCAGCGCCCACCCGTGGTCGCCCGCCGGGTCGTCGATCACCTGGCGCACGTGCCAGAAACCGGGCCGCTGCTCCACCCTGAACAGCTGCGGGCCGCGCGCGTCGGGGCCCGTGCCGATGGACTCGTACTCCTCGAAATAGGGTGCGAACTCCTCGGCCCAGTCGGGGCCCGTCCCGAGCTGATCCAGCTCGTACCAGCGCTGTCGCGAGGCCAGCTCCATCCGGCGGAACATGGCGTTGCGCACCATGATCCGGAAGGCGCGTTCGTTGGCCGTGATCGGGCGCACCTGTTCGGCACCGAAGGCCACCTGATCGGTGTCGATCTCGGCGCCGGGGTTGGTGAGCTGTTCCCATTCGTCGAGCAGGCTCGAATCGACCTGGCGGATCAGTTCGCCGAGCCATTCGGTGAGGTCGTCGAGTTCCTCGGTGCGCGCCGCGTCGGGCACGGTGCGGCGCAGCGCACGGTAGGCGTCGGCCAGGTAGCGCAGCACCACGCCCTCGGAGCGGGTCAGCTCGTAGAAGGAGATGAGTTCGGCGAAGGTCATCGCGCGCTCGATCATGTCGCGCACCACCGACTTCGGCGACGGCGCGAACTCCGACACCCACGGGTGCCCGGCTTGGTAGGTCTCGAACGCGGGCTCGATCAGCTCGGCGAGCGGCTTGGGCCAGGTCACTTCCTCGAGCAGCTCCATGCGCTCCTCGTATTCGATGCCCTCGGCCTTCATCTCGGCCACGGCGGCGCCGCGCGCCTTGTGCTGCTGGGCCATCAGCAGCTGCCGCGGATCCTCGAGCGTCGCCTCGATCAGGGACACGACATCGAGTGTGTAGGTGGGGCTTTCGCGGTCGAGGAGCTCGAACGCGGCGAGCGCGAACGGCGACAGCGGCTGATCGAGCGCGAAGTCGCGTTGCAGGTCGACGGTGAGCCGCGCCATCCGGCCCTTGGCGTCGGGCTCGGAGAGTTGTTGCACCACACCGGCATCGCGCAGTGAACGGTAGAGGCGGATGGCGCGCAGGATGTGTTTGCGCTGGGCCGGGCGCGGTTCGTGATTGTCCTCGAGCAGGTGCCGCATGGCGTAGAAACAGTTGCCCGGCCGGGCGATGACATTGAGCAGCATCGAGTTGGTGACCGCGAAACGCGACACCATCGGTTCGGGTTGCGCGGCGACCAACCGGTCGAAGGTCTCCTCGCTCCACGACACGAACCCCTCGGGGGGCTTGCGGCGCTGCACCTTTCGCTGCTTCTTCGGGTCGTCGCCCGCCTTGGCGATCAGGCGGGCGTTCTCCACCTCGTGCTCGGGGGCCTGCACGACAACGGTGCCCATGGTGTCGAATCCGGCGCGTCCGGCGCGTCCGGCGATCTGATGGAACTCGCGGGCCTTGAGCCTGCGGGTGCGCACGCCGTCGTATTTGGTCAGTCCGGTCAGCAGCACGGTGCGGATCGGCACGTTGATCCCGACGCCGAGGGTGTCGGTGCCGCACACCACCTTCAGCAGGCCCTCCTGGGCGAGTTTCTCCACCAGCCTGCGGTATTTGGGCAGCATGCCCGCGTGGTGCACCCCGATACCGTGGCGGATCAGCCGCGAGAGGGTCTTGCCGAAACCGGACGCGAACCGGAACTCGCCGATCGCGGCGGCGATGGCGTCCTTCTCGGCGCGGGAGGCGAAGTTCACACTGGTCAGTGCCTGCGCGCGTTCCAGGGCGGCGGCCTGGGTGAAGTGCACTACGTACACCGGGGCCTGGTGGGTGGTGACCAGTTCCTCGAGGGTTTCGGTGATGGGGGTGCGCACGTAGGAGAACGTCAGCGGCACCGGGCGTTCGGTGCCCGCCACCACGGCCGTCAGCCTGCCGGTGCGCTGTTCGAGGTCGGTGGCGAAGAAGTCGACCTCGCCCAACGTGGCCGACATCAACAGGAATTGGGCGCGCGGCAGTTCGATGATCGGTACCTGCCAGGCCCAGCCACGGTCCGGGTCGGCGTAGAAATGGAACTCGTCCATCACCACCTGGCCCACCTCGGCGTCAGCGCCCTCGCGCAGCGCCAGATTCGCCAGGATCTCGGCGGTGGCGCAGATGATCGGCGCGTCGGCGTTCACAGCCGCGTCACCGGTGACCATGCCGACGTTCTCGGCGCCGAACACCTCGCACAGCGCGAAGAACTTCTCGCTCACCAGCGCCTTGATGGGTGCGGTGTAGTAGCTGCGCTGCCCGTTGGCCATGGCGAACAGGTGCGCGCCGACCGCGACCAGGGACTTACCGGAGCCGGTCGGGGTCGCCAGAATGACATTGCACCCCGACGCCAGCTCCATCAGCGCCTCGTCTTGCGCCGGATACAGGGTGGTGCCCTGCTCGGCGGCCCACAGCGCGAACGACTCGTAAAGCGCGTCGGCGTCGGTACCGGGAATTTCGAGCAGGTCGGTCAGATCCACTCCGACCACCCTAGTGGTCGGGTGCGGTGCGACCGTGCGTCAGTCCCGTCCGGTGTCGTCGTAGCCGCCCTGTTCGGCCAGGAAACGCTCGAACTCGGCGCCGAGCTCCTCGCCGCTCGGCAGCTCGCCGTCGCCGGCCAGCAGACTGGACTGGCCTTCCTGGGCGGTGACGAAGCTGTCGTACTGGCGTTCCAGCGCCGCGACGACCGTCTCGACCTCTTCGTTGCCCGCGATGTGCTCGGCGACCTGTTCGCGCACCCGCGCGGCCGCCTCGCCGAGTGCGGCGAGCGGCAGCTCGAGACCGGTGTTGTCGGCGACGCTCTCGAGCAGGGTCTGGGCGGCCTCGGGGTAGTCGGTCTGGGCGAGGTAGTGCGGCACGTGCACGGAGAACCCGAGCGATTCGTGGCCGTGCTGGGCCATCCGGAACTCGAGCAGCGACGACGCGCTGCCGGGCACCTGCAGCTCACCCGGCCAGCGCTGATGCTCACCGAGCAGCGACCGGTCCGAGGAATGCGCGGTGACACCGAGCGGGCGGGTGTGCGGGATCGCCATCGGGATCGCCGACAGGCCGATCGTGCGGCGCACACCGAGCTGTTCGGCCAGCAGCCGCACGGCGGTGGTGAACTTCTCCCAGCGCAGATCCGGCTCGAGACCGGCCAGCAGCAGGAACGGGGTACCCGCCGTGTCGCGCAACGCCCACAGGTTCAGTTCGGGCTCGGCGTAATCGGCGAAATGATCGGTCTTGAACGTCATCAGGGGACGGCGCGACCGGTAGTCGAGCAGCTCGTCCACGTCGAACGACGCGACCAGTTCCGATTCCAGGCTCTCGCGCAGGTGCGTCGTGGCCAGGCGCACCGCGTGGCCGGCGTCGGTGAAACCTTCCAGCCCGTGCACCAGCACGGGACCGGCGCCGTCGTCCGCGGACAACTGCGGTGCCGGAAACTCCAGTTCGTACATATGCGACTGGTCATCCATCGCGTTTCTCCTTCCTGCGCGGTCCACCAACGCTCGCGGCGGGGGAGGCTCGTCCATTGTCCCCCATGCGAGCACGACCGACGCACACGGCCGGAGGACGGCTCGTCCTGCTTCCAACAGCCGCACGCGCCCCGGCATTCCCTCCGGCGTGGCGCGCGGCGACCGCTCGGTCCGGTGGGGCACAGTGAAGGGTGTGAACGTGGCGCGCACCTCGCTCAACAGGGCCGTTCCGACGACGGCGGGTCGTCGGCGAGTCGCGGCCTGTGCCGTGCTGATGACGGGGGCGCTGACCGGGTGCGCCGAGGCGGTGAGCGGCATCCCGGTCGCCGAGAGCGCCACCTCCATGCACCATGTCGAGGCCGCGCCCGCCGATCTGCTGCCCGACCCGCACGAGTTCCCGGCTGCCTATCCGGCTGTCGTGCTCACGCCGCAGGCCGCCTCGGCCGCCGCGGAGGATCTGGACGGCGTCGGGATGGGTGCGACCGTGAGCCCGGTCGAATGCACACCGCCGGAGTCCGAGCCCGGTGCAGAGCCGCCGGCGGTGGCGGTGGGGACCGACGAGGTGAGCCGGGCCAGTCTCACCGTCGAACTGTCGCGGACCACCGAACTGCTCGCGCGGGTGCGTGACCGGTTGCGGGCCTGCGAACAGATCCGGGTGAGCCGGGCGGGGGCGGGGTCGACCGTCACCACCGAGGTCTCCGCGCATGTACCGGCCGGTGCCGACGAGGCGATGACCTTGCGGCGCAGCGTGATTCCGGATGTCGGTGGGGCCGGGTTGACGCAGACCATGTACACCTCGGTCGGGCGCGTCGGTGACATTCGGATCACCGTGACCTCGATGACCTTCGGTGCGGGCGAACCGGACAAAGCCGCCGTCGACGAGCTGTTCGCCACGGCCGTGCGCTCCGTGCGTACGCGCTGATCGGCCGCTACCACGCGGCACCGACATTTCCGGTGCGCCCGGACCCGCGCCCGCGGTGGTTGTGCACAGATTCGCCGCTGTGCACAGGGCGGCGATAAGCCCAGGTCGCGCCGGCGGTGCCGGGACGGCGGGCGAGGACGCTCGAGCCATGACATCTTCGACCAACCCGACCCGCCGGGCCAATCGCACCGCTCCCTTTCGCCGGGCGCTCACCTGTGCCGAGACAGGGCCCGGTTACCGGGATCTGCCTACCCCCGCTGTCCGCGTCGACGAGCCCGGCGATCTCATCGCCGCACTCCCGGCGATGCTCGGTTTCGTACCCGAACGCTCCCTCGTCGTCGCCGTCCTGCACCCGCATCCCACGGCCGCCGCCGCGATCGACGCGGTGGTGCGTTTCGACCTCGACGCCGTCACCGATCCCGACCACTACGAGCATTTCCTCGGGTGTCTCGGGTCGATCTGCCTGCGTGAACAGGCGAGTGGGGTATTCGCCGTCTTCATCGACGACCGCCGACGATCCTCCTCGGCCACCGCAGCGCGCGACCACGCGCTGCTCGCCGCGATCGGGACGCAGGGAATCGAGGTGCGTGGGGCCTGGGCGGTGCGTGCCGTCGCCGCGGGCGCGCGATACCGCAGTCTGCTCGGGACCGGTGGCGGGCTGGTCGCCGACCCGGACTCCTCGATGGTCTCGCTGTCACATGTGCTCGACGGCAGGCAGATCCGGCGCTCCCGCGGCGAACTCACCGCGCTCGTGGAACCCGACGAACAGTTGTGCGCGCGGGTTCGGCGCAAGCTCGGACCGGCCGTGGCCCGCTACCGTGGCGGGCTCGCGACGGCCGAACGCGTGGGGGAGGGCGCGGTGTTTCAGCGTCGCGCGCTCGAGTGGGTGCTGTGGCAGATCGCCGACGCCGCCTCCGGCTCTCCCCGCGCCGATCGCGAATTCGCCCGGCTGGCCGCCACTTTGCGTGATCGTGCGGTTCGGGACGCCCTCTACGGGCTGGCCGTCACCGACCACGCCGAAGCCGCCGAAGGGTTGTGGGCACAGCTGGCCAGGGCGACCCCGGCGGGCGATCGCGCCGAGGCCGCCGCACTGCTCGGCTTCAGTGCCTATGTGCGCGGCGACGGGCCGTTCGCGGGCATCGCGCTGGCCGCCGCCGTGGATGCCGACGGTGACCATCCGATGGCGGTACTGCTGGAAACGTCGCTGCAGTCGGGTCTTCGGCCCGAACGGTTGCGCACGCTGGCCGACTGCGGGCGCCAGATCGCCGCCGATCTCGGGGTCGACCTGGGGCCGGTGCGGCCGTGAGCGGGCCGCACCGGTCGGCCGGATCAGCGGGCGCTGTGCGCCTTGTCGCCGAGCGAACGCAGGAATTCCCAGGCGTCGGTGACGATCTCGTCGATGTCGTTGTGCTCGGGTGTCCAACCCAGTTCGGCGATCGCTTTCTCGCTCGAGGCGATCAGGACGGCCGGGTCGCCCGCGCGGCGGGGCGCGTCGATGGCTTCGATGGGCAGACCGGTCACCCGCTCGCACGCCGAGATCACCTCGCGCACCGAGAAACCGGTGCCGGAACCGAGGTTGAGAACGCGGTGACTGCCCGGCTGCGAGGACGACAGGGCGAGCAGATGCGCCTGCGCCAGATCACGGATGTGGATGTAGTCGCGCACACAGGTGCCGTCGGGGGTGGGCCAATCGGTGCCGTACACCGAGATCGCCTTGCGGTGACCGAGCGCCACCTGCAGCACGAGGGGGATCAGATGGGTTTCCACCACACGGTTTTCGCCGAGCCCGGCGTAGGCGCCCGCCACATTGAAGTAGCGCAGGCTCGTCGCGGCCAGCCCGTAGGCCACCGCGTAGGAGGTGATGGCGTGGTCGATCGCCAGTTTGCTCGCGCCGTAGGGGTTGGTCGGGCGGGTGGGCGAGTCCTCGGTGATCGGCACCTGTTCGGGCTCGCCGTAGACCGCGGCCGTCGAGGAGAACACCAGGCGCCCGGTGCCGGTCTCGCGCATCGCGTCGAGCAAAGTCAGCGTCTTGGCCACGTTGCCGTGCCAGTACTTGGCGGGCTGCTCCACCGACTCGCCCACCAGCGACTGCGCCGCGAAATGCAGGACACCGTCGAAGGATTCGGCGCGCAGCAGGGCCGGGGCGGCTTCGGCGATATCGCCTTCGACGAATCGCGCGCCCGCCGGGACACCGTCGGCGTTACCGGTCGACAGGTCGTCGACGACGACCACCTCGTTGCCCTGCTCGAGCAACACAGCGGCACACACGCCGCCCACATAGCCGGCGCCGCCGGTGACCAGAAGTTTCACGAATCAGACCAGCCTCACCTGGACGGCGTGCGCCATCTCCTCGGACAATTCGAAACCGTGGTGCCCCGGCACCGTGATCAGCACCGCACCCGGCTTGGTCTCCACGGTGACGCGCGCGTCGGGAACGACACCGGCCTCCCGCAACCGGCCGATGACCTCGGGGTCGGTCTGGATGTGCTCGGCCAGCCTGCGCACGACCACCGCGTGCAGCGCGCCGTTGGGCAGATCCGAGAGGCGGATGAGCTTCTCCTCCACCGGCGGCGGATCGGCGAGGCCGAGTTCGTCGAGGCCGGGGATGGGGTTGCCGTAGGGCGAGGTGGTCGGGTGGTTGAGCACCTCGATCAGGCGCCGCTCCACCTCCTCGCTCATCACGTGCTCCCAGCGACACGCCTCGGCGTGCACGTTCTGCCAGTCCAGCCCGATGATGTCGACCAGCAACCGCTCGGCGAGCCGGTGCTTACGCATCACCGCGACCGCCATCGAGCGACCCTTGTCGGTCAGCTCGAGATGGCGGTCACCCGCGACGAGCAGCAGGCCGTCGCGTTCCATCCGCGCGACAGTCTGGCTCACCGTCGGACCACTCTGCTCGAGCCGCTCGGCGATTCGTGCCCGCAAGGGCACCACGCCCTCTTCCTCGAGGTCGTAGATGGTACGGAGGTACATCTCCGTGGTGTCGACCAGATCTTTCACCTGATAACCCCTTCGTCGGCACGATTCTACCCACGGGCGAACGCCGGTCCGTGCGCTGGACCGGCGGCCCTATTTCTACTGCATGTCAACGTCTCACGGGGCCCGCTGCTTCCGGCTAGCGTGGCGAGCATGGTCACTGTGCCACCGAGCCGAGCGCCGGGAACCCTCGTATGGACCGAGCGATTCCTCGGCTACACCTGGAGCCCCGAGCATCCGATGAAACCGGCGCGCCTGCGGTTCACCATGTCGCTGGCCGAAAGTCTCGGCCTGCTCGACGGTATCGAACCACTCGCGCCTGCCGAGGCTACCCAGGGCGAGTTGATGCGGGTGCACAGCAATGCCTATATCCAGGCGGTTCGCCGAGCCGGTGCGGGACCTGCCACCCCGGAGGGCACCCTCTACGGCCTGGGCACCGCCGACAATCCGGTCTTCCCGCACATGCACGAGGCGGCGTCGGTGATCGTCGGCGGCACGCTGGCCGCGGCGCGGGAGATCGCGGCCGGGCGTACGCGGCGCGCGGTGAGCATCGGCGGGGGCATGCACCACGCCATGCCGGATTCGGCGGCGGGGTTCTGCATCTACAACGACGCCGCGATCGCGATCTCCTGGTTGCTGGACAACGGATTCGACCGGATCGCGTATGTGGATGTCGATGTCCATCACGGCGACGGCGTGCAGCGCGCCTTCTATGCCGATCCACGGGTCCTCACGGTGTCGCTGCACCAGCATCCGGCCACGCTGTGGCCCAATACCGGGTGGCCGGAGGAGACCGGGCTCGGTAGCGCCGAGGGCACCTCGATCAACCTGCCGTTGCTGCCCGGCACCCGGGACGCGCAGTGGCTGCGCGGTTTTCACGCGGTGGTGCCCGGTGCGATCGCCGCGTTCCGGCCGCAGATCATCGTGAGCCAGTGCGGGGTGGACACCCACCGCGAAGATCCGCTCGCTGATCTGGAACTGACCGTCGACGGTCAGCGCGCGGCCTTCCTCGCCATGCGTGAGCTGGCCGACCGCCACGCCGAGGGCAGATGGCTCGCGCTCGGTGGCGGCGGCTACGGGGTGGTGCGGGTGGTGCCACGGGCGTGGACGCACCTGCTCGCGGCCGCGCTGGATCGTCCCTTGGTGCCGGACACCCCGATTCCCGAGAGCTGGCGCGAGCAGGTACGCGCGTCGGCGCCGCGGATCACCCCGCCGACGACGATGAGCGACGGTGGCGACCCGACCTACCGTCCGTGGGACGGGCCGGGCGGCACCCCCGAGATCGGTGACGCCGACGAGGTCCGCGCCCAGCGCGCGGTCGACACCGCCATCTCGGCCACCCGACGGGCCAGTTTCTCGCTGCTCGGTCTCGACCCGGAGGATCCCCGTGACTGAACCACTGCTGCCCGACACCCCCGATACGCCCGCGAACCCGCCCGAGCCGCCGCCGCAGCTGTTCGGCGATGTGCTGGCGGCCGACGGCGGCGTGGTGCGGATCCGTCCGATCGTGCCCGCCGATGCCGACGCGCTGGCGGATTTCCACGCCCGGCTCTCGGACCGCACCCGCTACCTGCGCTATTTCGGTCCCTACCCGAGAATCTCGCCGAAGGACATGTACCGCACCACCCATGTCGACTATCACGACCGGGTGGGGTTGGTCGCGGTGCTCGGTACCGCGATCATCGCGGTGGCCCGCTACGAACTGCTCGACCGGCCGGGGCCGCGCGCGGCCGAGGTGGCGTTCGTCGTCGCCGACGAACACCAGGGGCGTGGACTCGGGTCGATCCTGCTCGAGCACCTCGCGGGTGCCGCCGCCGAGAACGAGGTGGAGACTTTCACCGCCGAGGTGCTGGCCGAGAACGAGGCCATGATCACGGTGTTCCGTGACGCCGGCTACCAGTTGCAGCGCAGCCGCGACGGCTCCGAGGTGCACCTGGAGTTCGCGATCGACCCCACCGAGGCCCTGCGCACCGTCCGGGACGCCAGGGAGGCGGCGTCGGAGGCACGCAGCGTGGGCAATCTGCTGGCACCCGGTTCGGTGGCGGTGATCGGCGCGTCGCCGGAGAGCACGCGGGTCGGCGGCGCCGTGCTGGCCAACCTGCTCGCCGGGGGATTCGCCGGGCCGGTGTTCCCGGTGAATCCGCATCGCCGGTCGGTGCGCGGGGTGCGCGCGTATGCCACCGTCCGTGAGATTCCCGACGAGGTGGACCTCGCCGTCGTCGCGGTGCCGCCCGCCGCGATCGGATCGGTGCTCGACGACTGCATGGCCAAGGGCGTCAAAGGCTTGATCGTGCTCACGGCCGGTTTCGGGGAGACCGGGCCCGCGGGGTTGGCCGCCGAACAGGACCTGGTCGCCGCCGCCCGGGGGCACGGGATGCGGGTTATCGGACCGAGCGCGCTCGGCATCGCCAACACCGACCCGGCCGTAGGGCTCAATGCCACCCTTGCCCCGGTCCTGCCGCAGCGTGGGCGGATCGGGTTCTTCTGCCAATCGGGCCCGCTCGGCGCCGCCATTCTCGCCGAGGCCGCCACCCGCAATCTCGGGGTGTCGACGTTCGTGTCGGCGGGCAACCGCGCCGATGTGTCGGGCAACGACCTGCTGCAGTACTGGGACACCGCCGCCGACACCGAGGTGATCCTGCTCTACCTGGAGAGTTTCGGTAATCCGCGCAAGTTCTCCCGGCTCGCGCGGCGGGTGGCGCGCGGCAAACCGATCGTGGCCGTGAGCAGCGGCAGGCTGGCCGCCGGCGCCGACATGGATCGCACTGTGGTGCGTGACCTGTTCGCCCAGGCCGGAATCATCCAGGTGGACTCCATCTCCGAACTGTTCGACTGCGCCGCACTGCTGGCGTGTCAGCCGTTGCCGCGCGGACCACGGGTTGCGGTGGTCGGCAACAGCGCTGCCCTGAACTGGCTGGCCATCGACGCGGCCACCAGCGAGGGCCTGCGGATCCATCGCCCGCCCACCGCCGTCGACCGCGGACCCGGAGCCCGGCCGACCGAACGCGGCCCGGGCGCTCCAGAAGGCGACGTCGGAGGAGTGGCGGCTGACGGGCCGGTGGATCTCGGGCCCGAGGCGACCCCTGCCGACTACCGGGAGGCCGTGCTGGCGGCTCTGCGCAGTGCGGAAGTCGATGCGGTGATCGTGGTTGTCGCGCCGCCGGTGCCGGTGCATATGGGCGGCTTCGCCGATGCCTTGCGCGCGGCTGCGGCCGCCGCACCCGACCGGGACAAACCGGTACTCACCACCTTTGTGGCGGAATCCGGAATTCCTGATCTGCTCGCTGTGCGGTCGACCGGTGGCGCGCCTGGGCGCGGGTCCATCCCGTCGTATCCCGATCCGGAACGTGCCGCCCGTGCGCTGGCCAGGGTCGATCGCTACGCGCGCTGGCGGGACAGGCCCGTCTCACCGGTGGTTCGTCCTCCCGGCATCGACACCGCCGCGGCGACAACGCTGGTGGAGCAGTGGTCGGAGGGGTCGACGGGGCGGTGGCTCACGGATGAGGAGGCGGTGCGGTTGCTCGAGTGCTACGGCATCGACATCGTCGACTTCCGGGCGGTGCGTGACGCGGAGCAGGCGGTGGCCGCAGCCGAGGAACTGGGTTATCCGGTCGCCGCGAAGGCCACCGGTGAGCTGTGGCGGCGCAGGCCGGACCTGATCGGGGTCCGGTTGGATCTGTGGGGGCCCGACGCGGTCCGTCAGGCGTACACCGATCTCGTCACGATCTGCGGTGATCCCCTGCTGCACGTGCAGAAGATGGCGACCAAGGGTGTCGGGTGCGTGTTGAGCGTCACCGACGACCCGTCGTTCGGCTCGGTCATCGAGTTCGGCCTGTCCGGGATGATCATGGACCTGCTCGGCGACCGTGCCTACCGCGCACTACCGCTGACCGCCGACGAGGCCGCCGCCCTGATCGACGCACCTCGCGCCGCACCACTGCTCTCGCCCGGCCCGGCGGGCCCGGGCGTGGACAAGGCGGCGCTCATCGAACTGGCTCAACGCATTTCGGCCCTCTTCGACGACATCCCCCAGATGCGCGAACTGTCCTGCGACCCCGTCCTGGCTTCCCCCGGCTCGGCCGAGATCATCTACGCCCGCGCCCGCATCGGCCCCCAACCCACCCGCTTCGACACCGGCCCCCGACGCCTGGCATGAACGACCACACGGCCGCGTCGGCGCACCTGGCACCCGCTCGGTGGCGGTCCATGCCACAGGCGGGGCGGTAGTGAACGGACAACGCCGACCGGTTCGCGACCCCGGAGGGGGATGGAGTCACGGACACCGGTCGGCGTTTCGGAAGACGACCCCTGAGGGCCGTCGAGTCTGGGTCAGCGCCGGCAAGTCACCGTCGACACGATGGCGGCGGATCAGCGCGGCGCTGACAAGGGATCAGCTCGCGTAGGCACGCAGACGGTCGGCGCGCTCACCCTTGCGCAGCTTCGACATGACCTCGCGCTCGATCTGGCGCACCCGCTCGCGGGACAGGCCGAACAGCTTGCCGATCTGGTCGAGGGTGCGGGGTTGCCCGTCGTCGAGGCCGAAGCGCAGGCGGATGACCTGCTGTTCGCGTTCGTCGAGGGTGGCCAGGACACTGCGGACGTCGTGGTGGAGCAGGCCCGCGATCACGGCGCTCTCGGCCGAGGTGGCCTCGGAGTCCTCGATGAAGTCGCCGAGCGGCGCTTCCTCGTCGTTACCGACGGGCATGTCGAGGCTCACCGGGTCGCGGCTGTGGTCGAGCAGGTCGGCGATCTTCTCCACCGGGATGCCCGACTCGTTGGCCAGTTCGGCATCGGTGGCCTCGCGACCGAGCTGCTGATGCAGTTCGCGCTTGATCCTGGCGAGCTTGTTCACCTGTTCGACCAGGTGCACGGGCAGCCGGATGGTGCGGCTCTGATCGGCCATACCCCTGGTGATGGCCTGGCGGATCCACCAGGTGGCGTAGGTGGAGAACTTGAAGCCCTTGGCGTAGTCGAACTTCTCCATCGCGCGGATGAGGCCGAGGTTGCCCTCCTGGATGAGATCGAGCAGCGGCATGCCGCGGCCGGTGTAGCGCTTGGCCAGCGAAACCACCAGACGCAGGTTGGCCTCGAGCAGGTGCGAGCGGGCGGCTTGCCCCTCGCGGACCAGAACGGCCAGGTCACGCTTGCGGGCCGCCGATAACCGCTTGCCGGTCTCGAGCAGGTGCTGGGCATACAGGCCCGCCTCGATACGCTTGGCCAGCTCGACCTCGTCGGCCGCCGTGAGCAGTGCCGTGCGACCGATCCCGTTCAGGTACACGCGTACCAGGTCGGCGGCGGGGCTCTGGGCGTCGATATCGGACTCGCTGGGGCGCACTCGAGTAGTGGCGGGGCTTGTCATGACTTGCCTCCTGTCGGTGGTGTCTCACTCCGATCAACGGACCCGACTTAGAGAAAGTTCCCGATCCCGTGCGTGATAAACCGCTCTGAGCTGCGGATTTATCCGTGCACGGCTGAGAAGTTCCTGAGAAGGACGCCGTCGTGGAACGCGTGCCCCGTCCGGCCCGGTCTACACCGGCCGTATCAATCCGTGGCGGACGAGACCGGCGACCACGCCGAGGGCCTGGGCCGCGAACTCGGGGGTCACCTGCTCGGCTCCGTCGGCGAGCGCGAGCAGTTCGATCAGTTCGTACAACGGCAGACCGTCGGCCCGCATTCCCGCGACGAGCGCGACGGTCGTCTCGTCGACCTCGTGCTGCCAGCGCGGACCGTCGCCGCGGTGCAACCGCGCCACCTGCTCGGCCCAGCCGTCCTCGCCGGGCAGGTACACCCGTTCCAGGGCAGTGGCCGGGCTCGGCGCGAAACGTGAACGCCACGCGAGGTTTTCGTCGGCGGCCACCGCTCGCAACCAGGCCGAACGGGCGAAATAGTCGCCCACTTCGGCCCCGAGCGGGTCGTCGAAGCCGTGTGTGAGGTCCTCGGCAAGCAGTTCGGTCGGCCCGTCGACGGCCCGCAGGTAGACGAAGCCGAAGCCGATGCCCGCCACGTCGGCGGCCTCGAAGGCATCGAGCCAGCGTGCCGCGCGTTCCTGCGCCTCCGGGTCGCGCGGGTCCAGGCCCGCGTCACGCAACCAGGTGCCCACATACAGTCCTGGATCGGCGACATCGCGCTGCACCACCCAGGCGTCGACGCCGTGCTCCGGCAACCACGACGACACCCGCTGCCGCCAGTCCTGCCCCTCGACATGCACCCAGGCGGCGAGCATGGCCGCGGTACCGCCGGGTGCCAGCAGCCCGGCGGCCTGCCCGATCACCAGCTCGCTGGCCCCGTCGAGCGCGAGCCCGGAGTCCCGGTAGGTGTGTTCGATGCGTGCGGGCCCCACGACGAAGGGCGGATTGGCGACGATCTGATCGAACCGCCTGCCCGCCACCGGCTCGAACCACGACCCTTCGAGCAGCTCGATCTCGAGTTCATTGAGCGCGGCGGTGGCCTGTGCCAGCCAGAGCGCGCGCGGATTCACATCGGTGGCGGTGATCTTGTCCGCGTAGGCGGCCGCGTGCACGGCCTGCACACCACAGCCGGTGCCGAGGTCGAGCACGGTGCCGACCGGTTCGGTCGGGGTGGCCCGCAGCAGCGAGAGCGAAGCATGGCCGACACCGAGGACGTGCTCCTCGGTGAGGGTTCGCCTGCGCATCGAGTCGTCGAGATCGGACAGGATCCAGCGATTCCCGTGGCCGGCATCGAGCGGGCGCAGGTCGAGTGCGGCGCTCACCTCGTCGCCGTCTCTGGTGAGCAGCCCGGCGGCCACGGCGTCGTCGACGCGGACCGGCGCCAGCGCGGTGGCGACCGCGGGCTCGGGCAGTGCGTCGCCGAGCAGCAGCAACCGGATGAGCGTGCCGAGCTCACCGGCGTCGCGCGCGGCACGACGCACCGGCACGGGCTCCGAACGACCGAGTGCCGCATGCACATCCGGGCCGAGTGCGTCGACCAGCCCGTCGGCGGTGTAGTCCACCCTGGTCAGCGCCGCGCGCAGATCCGGGCACAGTGCGGTGAGCAGGGAACCGGTGGTGGTGGGGTTCGTAGGCACCCGACCACTCTGCCAGCCTCGGTGAACCGCGCCTCGGCCAGCTCAGGAAGGCTTGCGGGAGGTCACGCAGTACGGGGTGCCACTGGGATCGGCGAGGACGATCCAGAACTCCTCGTCCACGAGACGGGTGGCGCCGAGGGATTCGTGCCAGCCGGCGACGGCGGACATGTCGGTGGCCGCGAAGTCGATGTGGGCGCCGGGGTGCCGGGGCTCGTCGAGGCGTTGCAGCAGGAACTGCAGTGGTTGCCCGGGATCGCGCAGGCGTCCGAACTCCGGGCGCCGGGTCGATTCGGGGGACCACCCGGTGAGCGCCTGCCAGAAGGAGGTGTCGGAGTCGAGGTCGGTCGGTGCGAGGTCGAGGCAGATCTGGTCGAGTACCGCGACATTTCCATCGGGCGCCGTGACCCGTGCCATCGCACCGGTAGCGGGGGACGGGCCCGCGTGAGTGAAGCAGAAGGTCTGTCCCGCAGGTGATTCCATCACTGTGTAATCGGGATCGACCAGGACGACCTGGGCCCCGAGTGCCGTCGCCTCGGCTACCGCGGCGGGGATGTCGTCGACATCCAGGTCGAGGTGTGTCCCGCCTGCGCCGCCCACTCGCTGCATCTTCAGCCACGCGGGCCCGGTCGACGGCAGCAACGTGACGAACTCACCGTGCGCTCCACGCGGCGGCGACACCGTCGACCCGGTCGCTTCTGCCCAGAACCGTACGCACGTGTCGAAAGTGGCCGCGGGCCGGTCGATGAACGCCCAGGTCCAACGAATCATAGTGTCTCCCTGGTAGATCGGAGGTTCGAGACACCGCCACGAAGAGCAAGGCCCGACCGTCACGAAACCGGCAGAGGCCGTGCGGCACGGGCATCGGCGGCTCCTTTCGCACGGTATGCCGCGCAAGCCGCGCTGTCGACCGAAATGCTCCCTCCGGTGCGGGCTCCGGTCGCCGCGACCCGGCAGGCCGATCGATTTGGCCGGATATCGACGAAACGTGTCACTCCGGCCACTCGTTCGAAACGGCAACATCCATCATGATCACCAGGGTGACCGACCTGCGCCCACTCACCCCGCCCGCCGGTGAAGTCCCGATCGAACCCGAACCAGCGGTAGCCGGCAGGCTCGTCGACGAGCCCCGCCGCGCCCTGCACCCCGCCTGGATCGTCGCGGGCGTCGGCTTCGTCGCGCTCCTCGGCGCGGCGGCGTTCCGTTCGGTCCCCAGCGTCCTGATCGAACCGTTGCACGACGAGTTCGGGTGGTCACACGCGACGATCTCGGCCGCCGTCTCCCTGAACATGCTGCTCTACGGCCTGATCTCGCCGTTCGCCGCGGCGCTGATGGACCGGTTCGGTATCCGCCGGGTGGTGTGCGCGGCGCTGGTGCTGATCGCCGCGGGCGCCGGGCTGACGGTGTTCATGAGCGAGTCCTGGCAGCTCCTGATGACCTGGGGTCTGCTGGTCGGTATCGGCGTCGGTTCGATGTCCATGCCGTTCGTCGCCACCATCACCGGTCGCTGGTTCGTCCGCAGCCGGGGCTTGGTGACGGGCATCCTGACGGCGGCGGGCGCGACGGGGCAACTGGTGTTCCTGCCGCTGGTCTCGATGCTCGCCCACGACCACGGCTGGCGCCTGCCGTCGGTAATCGTCGCGGCCGTTGCCCTGGCGGTAGTGCCGCTGGTGTGGTTGTTCGTGCGCGACTATCCGAGCGATGCGGGCGTGCGCGCCTACGGTGCCGAACCTGGTTCGGACGTCGGGGTGCGGCAGCCGGTCGCCGGGGGAGCGGGCCGGGCGTTGCGGGTGCTCGCCACCGCCGCTCGCAGGCCCGGATTCTGGTTGCTCGCAGGCGGTTTCGCGGTGTGCGGCGCATCGACCAACGGCCTGGTCGGTACCCATTTCGTCACCGCTGCGCACGACCACGGCATGCCACCGACCACGGCGGCCGGACTGCTGGCACTGATCGGGGTCTTCGATGTGGCGGGCACCATCGCCTCGGGATGGCTGTCGGACCGGGTGGACCCGCGCTATCTGCTGCTGGGCTACTACTCGCTGCGCGGACTGTCGCTGCTGATCCTGCCGTCGCTGCTCGGCCCGCACACCCAGCCGAGCATGTGGGTGTTCGTCATCTTCTACGGCCTGGACTGGATCGCGACGGTCCCGCCGACTGTGCTGCTGTGCCGGGAACTGTTCGGCGCCGACGGTCCGATCGCGTTCGGCTGGGTGTTCGCCGCCCACCAGGTGGGTGCGGCGATAGCGGCCACCGGCGCGGGCTTCATCCGCGACCTCAACGGTTCCTACGATCTGGCCTGGTACCTCGCGGGCGGGTTGTGCGGCGCGGCGGCGCTGATGTCGATCCTGATCAGGCGGCCGCGGCGCTCACTCGAGGGCTTTGCGTGAGCGCGCCTCGAGAGCGATCTCCTCGCGGCGCCCGTCCCAGCGGCTCGGTTCGTCCTTGGTGCGAGGCGGCCGGTCGTTGGCGATCAGCACCGCGATCCACGGCAGCGGTACCGACGCGGCGATGATGAGGATGGAGATGAGCGGGTTCTCGAACACGCTGTAGGCGATGGCCGCGAGGATCAGGCACGGGATACGGAAACCCATGATGATCATGTAGCGGCGTACCCGGGCGCGGTGCTGCTCGTCGAGCGAGGTCGCGGCCTCGGTGATGAGCACGGGATGCTCACCGGAGTCGCGGAAGAACCCCCGCGAGGCACCTTTGCCCGGCAGGTGCACTTCGGGTTCCGGGGTCGGATCGCCGGCGCCGGGGGACTCGCCGTTGGACTGCATGCTCCCGAGTCTTCCACTTGCCGCCGCCGGGCGCACACGCGGCTGGTCAGCGAGCCACCGCCCGGATGCGGCATCATGGAAGGCATGAGTACGGACACTCTGGTACGCCCGGAAACCACGACCGACGAGACGACCGGTGACGACGTCCCCAAGTTCTTCCACTACGTGAAGAAGGACCGGATCGCCGAAAGTGCCGTGATGGGCACCATGGTCGTCGCGCTGTGCGGTGAGGTGTTCCCGGTGACCCGGTCGCCCAAGCCCGGCTCACCGGTCTGCCCGGACTGCAAGAAGGTCTACGAGCGCTTGCGCAAGGGCGGCGACTGAGCCGGTTCCGCCGTCGGTGACGACGCCGGCGCCTCCGTCGAGGCGTCGGCGCTTTTGTCGTGTTCGCTGTCGGTTTCGTCGTCACCGAGCACCTGACTGGTGATCCATTCCTTCACCTGCTCGATGCGGGTCGCGCGTGCGGGCCAGAACTCCTGCACCGCCGCGTTGAACTCGGCGCCGAGGATCACCGCGAAGCCGAGGAAATAGGTGAACAGCAGGAACGCGATCGGGGTGGCGAGCGCGCCGTAGCTCACCCCGGTCTCGGTGATCCAGGACAGGTAGCGGCGCAGCAGGTCGCTGGCGGCCATGAAGAACACCCCCGCGACCAGTGCCCCGGCGAACAACCGGTGCCACGGCAGCGATTTGTGCAGCGCGAGCTTGTAGAGCGTGGTGAGTCCGACGATGAGCAACAACCCGACGATCGGGTAGTAGAACGTGTCGATCACCCGCAGCCCCGGTTCGCGCCAGGCGTCGGGCAGAACGCGCCCGATCCGGGTCGGCCCCAGCGCGATCATCGGCAGCAACAGCACCGCCGCGACCAGGAACTGCACGTACAGCAGCAACGCGAAGATCCGCTGCCACACCGGGTGGCGGGCGTCCTGCTGACCGTGTGCCTCGACGATCGCGTCGACGAAGGTCGCCATGGCCGAGGATCCGGCCCACAGCGACAGCACGAAACCGAACGACACCACCGCGCCACGGCCGCGGCCGAGCACATCGTCGACGGTGGGTTCGATCAGGTCCGACACCACCGACGGGCTGAAGAAGTCCCGGCTGAACGCGATGATCTTGGCTTCCACGATCTGCACGGTGTCGGGCCCGAACAGCCCACCCACGTAGCCGAGGCTGCCGAGCAGGCCGAGCAGCAGCGGCGCCAGCGACAGTGTCTGCCAGAACGCCGCCGCCGCCGACTTGGCGAAAATCGAGTTGTCCCAGCACTTGTGCGAGACCCGCACGATCAGCCGCCACGCCGTCCGCAACCAGGACAGCCACCGCGCGTGTTCGCGCGGATGTTGCCCGGCGGGCACGGGTACGGCCACCGCACCGCCGGGCCCAGGGGTGGGCGGCGGATACGCGGCATCGGTCGCGTGGGCCTCGTTGTTGCTCATGTCGTTGTCCAGCATCTCGCACCGATGGCGACCGTGGGGTGCGGGACGAGCATCGTGTCGGTGGGTAACAGGTAAATGGCCGGTGACCTCGGCCGGGATGTGACGCCCGTCGCGCACGCCGCGTCGGTGTTGGCGACACGCCGTATCGGGCGGCTAGGGTCGTCTGCGTGACTGGGTCGGGTGGCGTCGCTGCGGCGAGAGAAGCGGGTACACCGGTCGATTCGGCGGCAGGTGGTGCGTCGGGCGGTTCCCTGCGCGCCTGGCAGCGCCGCGCCCTGACGAAATACCTGGCCACCAAGCCACGTGACTTCCTCGCGGTCGCCACGCCCGGCGCCGGTAAGACCACCTTCGCGCTGCGGGTTGCCGCCGAGTTGCTGGCGGATCGGACGGTGGATCAGATCACCGTCGTCGCGCCGACCGAGCACCTCAAGCACCAGTGGGCCGCCTCCGCGGCACGCTCGGGTATCCAGCTCGACTCCCGCTTCTCCAACTCCACCGGCGGCACCTCCGGCGACTACCACGGTGTGGTCGTCACCTACGCCCAGGTCGCCGCACACCCCACCCGGCACCGGGTGCGCACCGAGAACCGCCGTACCCTGGTGATTCTCGACGAGATCCACCACGCGGGTGACGCGAAATCGTGGGGTGAGGCCACCGAGGAGGCCTTCGGTGACGCCACCCGCCGCCTCGCCCTCACCGGAACGCCGTTCCGCAGCGACGATTCCAAGATCCCGTTCGTCACCTACGAACCCGACGAGTCCGGTTTCCCGCGTTCGCGCGCCGACCACTCCTACGGGTACGCCGACGCCCTCGCCGACGGCGTCGTCCGTCCCGTGGTGTTCCTGGCCTACTCCGGCGACGCGCACTGGCGCGACAGCGCGGGCGAGGAACACACCGCCCGCCTCGGTGAACCCCTCAGCGCCGAACAGACCGCCCGCGCCTGGCGCACCGCGCTCGACCCCGCGGGCGACTGGATCTCGGCGGTGCTGCGCGCGGCCGACACCCGGCTGCGGCAGTTGCGGTCCTCCGGCATCCCGGACGCCGGTGGCCTGGTCATCGCCACCGATCAGGAACGCGCCCGCGACTACGCCGAACTGCTGGAACACATCTCGGGGGAGCGGCCCGCGCTGGTGCTCTCCGACGACCCGCAGTCCTCGCAGCGCATCGGCGAGTTCGCGAGCAGCACCCAGCCGTGGATGGTCGCGGTGCGCATGGTGTCCGAAGGTGTCGACGTGCCGCGCCTCGCGGTCGGCGTGTACGCCACCAGCGCGTCGACACCGCTGTACTTCGCCCAGGCCATCGGGCGTTTCGTGCGTGCCCGCAAGCCGGGGGAGACCGCGAGCGTGTTCCTGCCGTCGGTGCCGGTGCTGCTGGATCTGGCCGCACAGCTCGAGTTGCAACGCGACCACGTGATCGGCAAACCGCACCGCGAGAAGAACGCCCTCGACGACGAACTGCTCACCGAGGCGAACAAGACCAAGGACGAGCCGGGCGAGGAAGAGAAGTCCTTCGTCGCCCTGGCCGCCGACGCCGAGCTCGACCAGGTGATCTACGACGGATCCTCCTTCGGCACCGCCACGTTCGCGGGCAGCGACGAGGAAGCCGACTACCTCGGCATCCCCGGCCTGCTCGACGCCGATCAGATGCGGGCGCTGCTGCGCGACCGTCAGTCGCGTCAGCTGTCGGAGCGCAGCGCCGCCGTCGCCACACCCCAGCCCGCCGCCGTGGCCGAACGGGTCGCGACCTCGGACAAGCTGGGCGAACTGCGTCGCGAACTCAACAGCCTCGTCGCCATGCACCACCACCGCACCGGGAAACCACACGGTGTCATCCACGGCGAACTCCGCCGCGAATGCGGTGGTCCGCCAACCGCTTTGGCGACCGCCGATCAACTCACCGAACGAATTGCGGCGCTGCGCCGGCGATAGCTCGTGCGGACATGAGCGGGTAGTTGTCGCGGCGGCCGGGTGTTTGTGGATCGGCGGTAGCGATCTGCGCGGGCAGGTGATGCGCGCGCGAGGCATACACGGTTCGTCGATACGCGCGCGAACGCAGCTGTCGGCGAGGGGGTATGCGCGGTCCGGGCACGTCGGCAGGCGTGCGAGTGGCCTGCGGTGTGGCCGGTGCCGGCAGCTGCGTGCGCTGGGTCCGGGCTCGGTGAATCTAAGCGGTTCGGGCTCCGGCGAGAATCTGGAGCGCGGAGTCGGCGGCGGCGGTGAGTTCGGAGCGGCCCACGCAGTCTCGTGCCTGGACGGACAGCCCGTAGAGGACAGTGCTGAAGAAGGCGGCGAGCGCGGCGGTGTCGGTGCCGGGTTGCAGGTCGCCTTCGACGACGCCGCGCTCCAGCCGGGCCTGGATGTCGGCCGTGGTGCGGCGGCGTGCCTCGGTGAGGAACTCGCGCACCGAGGCGTTGCGGGTGGTGTACGTGGCGCCCGCGAGGACCACCATGCAGCCCTGGGGCAGGCCGGGGTCGGTGTACATGGCGATGTTGTCGTGCAGCATGGCCGCGATCGCGGCGTAGGCGGTGGGTTGCTCGCTCAGCGCTCGCGCGGTGCGTGATCCTTCGGCGCGGCCGTAGAGCGTCACGGCTTCCCGGAACAGGGATTCCTTGTCGCCGAAGGCCGCGTACAGGCTGGGTGAGTTGATGCCCATGGCGGTGGTGAGGTCGCTCATCGACGCGCCCTCGTAGCCGCGTTCCCAGAACACCTCCATGGCCCGGCGCAGGGCGACATCCCGGTCGAAGGCGCGGGGGCGACCACGTTCTGCCATGGGAAACCTTTCTGTGCCGATCGGTAAATATAGCGCGATCGCCGCAGCCCGGTATTTCTGTATCGAATGATAAGAAAAACCTTGACGCGAGCCGGTCGCATGCGCTTCTCTCTTTATGTATCGATCACTACAGAATCGGAGCAGCCTTTATGTCGCACAGCACCACCGTCGCCCTGGTGACCGGCGCCAGCCGGGGAATCGGCGCCGCCATCGCCCGGAAACTCGCTTCCACCGGCGCCGATGTGGCGTTCACCTATCAGCGCGACGAGGTCGCCGCGAAGTCCGTCGCCGCCGACATCGAGGCGCTCGGCAGGCGTGCGCTGCCGATACAGGCCGACAGCGCCGATGCCGCCGCCGTGGTCGCGGCCGTCGACCGGACCGCGCTCGAACTCGGCGGCCTCCACGTGCTGGTGAACAACGCGGGCATCTTCCCGGCCAAGCCCTACGAAGAGTTCACCCTCGCCGAGATCGATCGCGCGCTCGACATCCACGCCAGGGCACCGTTCGTCGCGGGCCAGGCCGCGCTGGCCCACCTCGGCGAAGGTGGACGCATCATCTCCATCGGCTCGAACCTCACCGACCGCGCCCTGTTCGGCGGCCTGGCCCTCTACAACCTGAGCAAGTCGGCCCTCAACGGCTACACCAAGGCGCTGGCCAGGGAACTCGGCCCACGGGGCATCACGGTCAACCTCGTGCAGCCCGGCCCCACCGACACGGACATGAACCCGGCGGCGGGCGAGCACGCACCCACTCAACGAGAGTTCAACGCGCTCGGCCGTTTCGGCACCCCCGACGACATCGCCGACCTGGTCGCCTTCCTCGCGGGCCCGTCGGCCCGCACGATCACCGGCGCAGTCGTCACCGTCGACGGCGGCACCAACGCCTGACCCAGCCGGTTCGAAATGCCGCCGACTATCAGGCGCCCATTCGGCACACGCCACGCGCAGCTGCCTGACACGCAGCTGACGCCACGCGGCACGGCCGACGTGGAGTCGAGTCGGACGGGTTCAGCCGGTGACGGAGAAGAAGCGGGCAGGGTCGAGGGTGTGGATGGGGGTCCAGGGTGACTCGGCGACGGGCGCTTCCGGGTCGTGGGCGGTGTCGAAGTAGCCCTGCAATTCCAGTGTGAGGCGGGGGTTTTCGTCCACCTGACGGGCGATCGCGTAGAGCACCGCGAGCACGTGGAGGCAGCGGGGTGTGCGGGCGGAGCAGGAGCAGTCCGTGCTCACCAGGGTCGGGGCGGGGGAGTGGCCCGCGTCGAGCAGGGCTCGGTGCATGTCGTCGGTGACGACGGTGGCGTCGGGAATCACCTGCTCGATCGCGGTCACCGCCGCGCGCGAGAGCGGCGCCACCTCCACGTGCGCGATCGAGGCCTGCCCGCCCCGGTGCAGGTGCGCGCGCACCGTGCGGCCCTCGATCTCGGTGCGCACCCCGTTGTTGCGGGCGACGCTGCGGGCGCGCGGCAGCAGCGGTTCGGGGCGGGTCTGGCGCAGCGGTTCGGCCAGCCGCACCCAGTCCTTACCCCACGGCGTGTACCCGAACTCGTTGTCTGCCATCAGTTCTCTCGCTTCCGTCGCAGGATGTCGACCAGGGCGTCGTCGTCGAGCCGGGCCAGTTCGGCGATGCCCGCGGCATCGGACAGGTCGGTGAGGGCCGACTTGCGGGTGTGCATGCCCGCGATGTGTTCCTCCACCGTGGTGGCGCTGGTGAGCGTGGTCACGGTGACCGTGCGCGTCTGCCCGATGCGGTGCGCCCGGTCCGAGGCCTGGGCCTCCACCGCCGGATTCCACCAGCGGTCGAAGTGGATCACGTCGGCGGCGCGGGTGAGGGTGAGACCGGTGCCCGCGGCCCGCAGGCTCAGGATGAGAACCGGTGGGCCGTCGGGCGATTGGAAGTCCCGAACGATGGCCGCGCGCTGGTCGGCGTCGAGCCCGCCGTGGAAGAACGGCGCCCGCACCCCGAACTGTTCGGCGAGGTGGCGCACGAGCAGTTCACCGGTCTGCCGGTACTGGGTGAAGATCAGCGTGGGATCACCGGTGTCGAGGTTGGTCGCCACGATGTCGGTGCACAGCTCGAGTTTGCCCGAACGCCCGGACAATTCGCCGAGGTCGCCGGTGACCAGTCCGGGGTGGTTGCACACCTGTTTGAGGTGCGTGAGCGCCGCGAGCACCCGGCCTTGTCGTTGCAGACCCGACCCGAAACCCTCGTCCAGGGCTGCGGCGAGCACCGTGTCGTAGGCCTTCTCCTGCTCGGGGGTGAGGTCGCACAGCAGGTCGCTGTGGATCTTGGCCGGCAGCGACGCCGCCACTTGGATCTTCTTGCGGCCGAGCAGCACCGGTTCCACCGCGTCACGCAACCGGGCGGCCGCATCGGCCGAACCGTCCTCGATCGGCCGCACGAATCGGCGCCGGAACTGCGTGCGGTGCGCGAACAACCGGGGCACGGTGAGGTTCAGCAGGGCGAACAGTTCGTCGAGATGGTTCTCCACCGGGGTGCCGGTGAGCGCGACCTTGGCGTCGGCGGGCACCGCACGAGCGGCCCGCGACACCTGGGTGCGCGGATTCTTCAACGCCTGCGCTTCATCGAAGACGACGGTGGCCCACTGCGTCTCGGTCAGGGCCGACCCGTGTAGACGCAGCGTCGGGTACCCGGTGACCACGACGGTCCCCGGGTCTGCGAGCACCGCACCGCCACGCCATGGCACCACCGTCAGCCCGGGGGCGAACCGGGCGATCTCGTGCACCCAGTTCCCGACCAACGAGGTCGGACACACCACCAGCTGCGGCCCCTCGGCCCGGCCCTGGAGGAACCCGATCGTCTGCACGGTCTTGCCGAGGCCCATCTCGTCGGCGAGCACCGCCCCGCCGTACGCGGCGACGGTCTCCCGCAACCACCCGACCCCACGCACCTGATACGGGCGAAGGGTCGCCTCGAGCGCCCCGGCGAGCTCCGCCGCCGCGGCTTCGGTCTCCCGCACCACCCGCACCGCCCGCTCGGCCGACACGACCGCCGTCCCCACAGCGTTGGGCACCGCGTGCGCCGCGATCGGCAGCTCGACCGGCGCATCGGCGGCCGCCCGTGCATTCGCGGTGGGCCGTGCCTTCGTGGCGGGCCGCTCGCCCGCGCCGAGGCCGGTCGAGGGCCGCCCGTCGCCCGCGTCCGCACGAGCTTCACCGGCGGTGGGCGCCTCCCGATGCCGACGGTCGACGTCCGTGCGGGCGTCCTCGAGGAGCATGCGCCAGGCCAGGGCCGACGGGCCCAGCTCGGCGACGGGCAACTCGAGCAACTCCGAACCGGTCACGACGGCAGCGGGTACCTCGACCGGCTCGAGCGCCCTGCGCTCACCGACCGGCAGCGCCAGCGTCAACGTCTCGGGGTCTCCGACGTCGCGTGGTGGGCGCCCGGCACCGAGTCCGCTCCAGGTCCACAGGGCGAACAGGTGACGATCGGGAAGATAGGTGGCCTGGATGGCGGGCAGAACATTCTCCTCTGATCGGGCAGCGCGAACAGCCTAATAACGTACACTGTACTGAATTTGTTCCCGACCGACCGGAAAGGGTTCCGCGCATGCCGACCGACGGCAGACCCACCGACCAGGCCGCCCAGCTCGTGCAACTGCTGTGGCGTCACGCTCTGCCGGCCAAGCCCGGCGCGCGCGGCCCCAAACCCGGCCTCACGGTCGACGCGGTCGTGGCGGCGGGCATCACCCTGGCCGATCGCGACGGCATCGGCAAGCTGACCATCCGCGCGGTGGCCGCCGCCCTCGACGTGCGTGCCATGAGTCTCTACACCTATGTGCCGAGCAAGGAGGCGCTGCTGGTGCTGATGGTCGACGCCGTGGCCGCCGAGGACGAGCCGATCCCCGCCGAGCTGCCGCTGCGCGAGCGCATGATCGCCGTCGCGGACCGGGTCCGCACCGAGCTCCTCGCCCACCCGTGGCTGCTCGAGGTGTCGCCGTGGCGCCAGGTCCTCGGCCCGGCGAGAATGCGCCGCTACGAGAACCAGCTGCGCGCCATCGACGGCGCGGGGCTGTCGGATCTGGCGATGGACCGCGCCATCGCGGTGCTCACCGATTTCGCCACCGGCAATGCCCGCCTCGCCGTCGCGGCGGCGGGCGCGGCCGACCAGCTCAGCGATGCCGATTGGTGGCGGGTACACGGCCCGCTGCTGGCCGAAGTGATGCCCGCCGACCAGTTCCCCCTCGCCGCGCGTGTGGGCGCCACGGTGGGCGAGCACTATCAGGCCCCCGCCGATCCGGACGGCGCCTACGCCTACGGTGTCGCGACCCTGGTCGACGGCATCCTCGCCGACACCGCCTGACCCCGGACACCACAACAGCGGGCGCCGGAATCCGGTCGCCCGCTGTCGGGGGTTTTCTATTGTCGGATGTTGTTGTGTTCGGACGCGAGAGGAGTGGTCAGAGAGCTGGAGCCGATTCCGTGTCGATCACGGCTTCGAGCTCGCGCAAACGGTCCATGTGTTCATTCGCGTGGTGCTGGCAGAAGAGCAACTCGCCACCCGCGGGAAGAACGGCACGCACTCGGGCAGCCGCCCCGCAACGATCGCAACGATCGACCGCGGTCAGTGGGGTGCTGGTCAGGGTTCCTGGCATGACTCCTCCGTCCCGGCTCCCGGCGCTGCGTGGCCGTTCGCCTAGGTGTGGGCCCCGTGGTCACTCCACGTGGCTCGCGTCCGCTACTTCCCAGCAGTGGTACGACTACTCTGTCAGACGTTCGGGGTTCAGGCTTTGTTCCCGGAAGTGAATCTTTGTGTTTTCGATAACACGACCTGCGGTTTCGCTGAAAGCGAACATGCGCTGGTCGTCGGTCTCGAGCACCCGCCGATCACCCGTGGCGCCGTTTCCCACCTCCTGTTCGATCCTGACACTCATCGACTGTGTCGCTCGCTGTGGTGTTGCTCGTTACGCCACGAGCTCGATCACCACCGTGCGGCCCCACCGCCCACCGTGTGACAGGGTCTTCACCGTCCGAACCTGTTGTCTACCCGGAGATTACCCGTGATATCCGACACTCACACGCTTGTTCACCTGTGTTCTTCCCAAGAGTGGCAACAATTTGCGCACGACGGGCAGCGCCGCCCGCCGTCGCTGGCCGAGAGCGGCTTCGTGCACCTGTCCACCCCCGAGCAGGTGCGGCTGCCCGCGAATCGCCTCTTCGCCGGTCGCACGGATCTGGTGCTGCTGTGGCTGGACCCGGCCCGGCTCGCGTCGCCGCTGAAGTGGGAACCGGGCGTGCCGGGCGACCCGGAGTCGATGCTGTTCCCGCACCTGTACGGGCCGCTGCCTGCCGCCGCGGTGCTCGATGTTTCGCCCTATCGACCGGGCTCGGACGGCGTGTTCCATGCCCCACGCCGACCGGGAGTGGCGCCGGACACAACCGGGCCCTGACGGGTCTATCGTGGATATGTGAATGTCGATGTCACAGCGCTACCGGGGATCGGAGTGCGCAAGGATTTCGAGGTCAGGTCGGGGCGCCGCGTCGGGGTGGTCGCCCATCGCGACGGTGACATCGATCTGATCGTGTCCAAGCCCGACGACGCTGACGCCATCGCCGCGCAGGTGCCGCTGTCGGTGGACGAGGCCTCGGTGCTCGCCAACCTCCTCGGCGCACCACAACTGGTGGCCAAGCTCAACGACGACCACCGCGATCTGCCCGGCATCACCACCCGTCAGCTCGTGCTGCTCGCCGAGTCACCGTACGCGGGACGCACACTCGGCGAGACCGGGATGCGGACCCGCACCAAGACCTCCATCGTGGCCGTGATGCGTGCCGGCCAGCTCCACCCCTCACCAGGTCCGGACTTCACCTTCACCGAGGGCGACCAGCTCGTGGTCGTCGGCACGCCGGAAGGCCTGGACGCAGCCGCGAAAATTCTCACGCACGGCTGACGGCCGTGACCGCGCAGGCCCTGGCGCTGCTCGAACTAGGCATGATCTTGTTCGCGCTGGGGATCTGCGGCCGGATCGCGGGCCGGTTCGGAATGTCACCGATCCCGCTGTACCTGCTGGGTGGGCTGGCGTTCGGGCGTGGCGGTTTCGTGGAACTGGAAGGCGCGACCGAATTCGGTCACGTCGCCAGCGAGATCGGCGTGGTACTGCTGCTGTTGCTGCTCGGGCTCGAATACACCGCACCCGAACTGATGACCGGGCTGCGCCGCTCCTGGACCGCCGGTGTGCTCGACCTGCTCGCCAACGCGCTGCCCGGCGCCGCCGTCGCCCTGATCCTGGGCTGGGGCATTCTCGGCGCCGTGGTGCTCGGCGGCGTCACCTACATCTCGTCCTCGGGGATCGTGGCCAAACTCCTCGACGACCTCGGCCGCCTCGGTAACCGCGAAACCCCGGTGGTGCTCTCGATCCTCGTGTTCGAGGACCTCGCGATGGCGGTGTATCTGCCCATCCTCACCATGATGCTGGCGGGCCTGAGCCTGCTCAGCGGGCTGGTGTCGCTGGCCGTCGCGCTGGCGACGATCACCGTGGTGCTCGTGGTGGCGTTGCGGTTCGGGCGGGTGGTCTCGGCGGTGCTCGACAGCACCGATCGCGAGGTGTTCCTGCTGCAGCTGATCGGCGCGGCGCTGCTGGTCGCCGGTGCCGCCTCGGCGCTGAACGTATCGGCGGCGGTCGGCGCCTTCCTGCTCGGCATCGCGATCTCGGGGTCGACCGCGCAGGAGGCGGCCAAGCTGCTCGAACCGCTGCGCGATCTGTTCGCGGCCATCTTCTTCGTGGCCTTCGGCCTGTCCATCGACCCGGCTGCCATTCCGCCGGTGCTCGCCTGGGCGGCGGGGCTCGCGGTGGTCACCACGGGCACCAAGATGGTCGTCGGCTGGTGGGCGGCGAGCAGGCAGGGCATCGCGCGGGCGGGCCGGGCGCGAGCGGGCGCGGCGCTCGTCGCCCGCGGCGAATTCTCCATCGTCATCGCCGGTTTGGCGGTGAGCTACGGCACCGCCGACCACCGCCTCGTCGCTCTCGCGTCGGCCTATGTGCTGTTGATGGCGGTGCTCGGTCCGGTCATCGCGCGCGTGATCGAACCCGTCGTCACTCGCGGTGGGCGCCGGAGCCTTTCGGCGACGTGACTAGTCGATGACCCGGCGCGGCCAGGCACCCGCCACGTCGTAGGCCAGTTCCTCCGTGCGGTATTCGATCGGCTCCTGCATCCGCACCGGCGCGGGCATCGCCGGCGGCGGTACGGCGCGCTTGCGCGGCTGGTGCCGGGAGGTGAGCCACATGCGCGGCAGCGCCTCCTCGTTCTCGATCTCGGTGAGGCTCACACTGATCAGCACCAGCATGGTGACGATGCTGCTCACCCCGATCAGCGGCGCGAGCAGTTCCATCGCCCCCGCACCCGCGGGTGGCCCGCCATGGTGGCCGGGGTGGGCCTGCATGGCCGCCATGCCGGTGTAGTGCATGCCGGTGACGGCCACACCCATGATCAGCGAGGCGCCGATGGTGGCCAGAAATCCCTTGACGCGCAAGGTGAACCACAGCGCGACGATCGAGGCGACCACCGCGATCACCAGCGACAGCGTGACGATCATCGCGTCGTAGGACACCGTTGCCGTCGACTTCATCGCATACATGCCCGCGTAGTGCATGGTGCCCACTCCGAGCCCGGCGATGGTGCCACCGCCCACGAGCGAGCGCAGCGTCGGCTGCGGTTTGTTCACCATGAACAGCCCGATCCCGACGACGACCATCGCCGTGACCGCGCTGAGCAGAGTCAGGGGGACGTCGTAGCGGATCTCCGCGCCCCGGATGCTGAAGCCGAGCATGGCGATGAAATGCATGACCCAGATACCGGTTCCGCCGATCGCGATGGCGGCGCCGACGAGCCAGCTCACCCGTCCCTCGGTGGCGTTGCGTCCACGCGCGGCGCACTGCAGTCCGAGCAGGCAACCGGTGACGGACATGAAATAGGCGAGAACAGGGGTGATCCAGCCGTAGCTGAAGTGATAGATGTCGAGCACGCCGCGCAAACCCTCAATGCCGGTACCGCTGACCGGTCGGCGGTAGAACGAAAAGCTGGACGTGACGATACGGCGAAAAATCCGAATTCGGTGCCATCACAGCGCAATCGGGGAGTGTGGGTTTGATCACGAAACGATTACCGCGAGTCTTTTGTGGTAAACAGACCGTTCGGAATTCGGCGAGGGACACAAGAAAAGGCCCGGACCCCTTGTCATAAGGTCCGGGCCTCGTCTCGCGAATGCCTAGTCGAGGTAGTCGCGCAGCACCTGCGAACGGCTCGGGTGACGCAGCTTGCTCATCGTCTTGGACTCGATCTGCCGGATGCGCTCACGCGTGACGCCGTAGACCTGACCGATCTCGTCGAGGGTGCGCGGCTGACCGTCGGTGAGGCCGAAGCGCAACCGCACCACGCCCGCCTCACGCTCGGACAGCGTCTCGAGCACCGACTGCAGCTGATCCTGCAGCAGGGTGAAGCTCACCGCGTCGACCGCGACGACCGCCTCGGAGTCCTCGATGAAATCGCCGAGCTGGCTGTCGCCTTCGTCGCCGATGGTCTGGTCGAGCGAGATGGGTTCACGCGCGTACTGCTGGATCTCGAGGACCTTCTCCGGCGTGATGTCCATTTCCTTGGCCAGCTCCTCCGGGGTGGGCTCACGGCCCAGATCCTGGAGCAGCTCGCGCTGGATGCGCCCGAGCTTGTTGATGACCTCGACCATGTGCACCGGAATACGGATGGTGCGTGCCTGGTCGGCCATGGCACGGGTGATGGCCTGACGGATCCACCACGTGGCGTACGTCGAGAACTTGTAACCCTTGGTGTAGTCGAACTTCTCGACCGCGCGGATCAGACCCAGGTTGCCCTCCTGGATCAGGTCCAGGAACGCCATGCCGCGACCGGTGTAGCGCTTGGCCAGCGACACCACCAGACGCAGGTTGGCCTCGAGCAGGTGGTTCTTGGCCCGGTTGCCGTCGCGCACGATCCAGTTGAAATCGCGGCGGGTGGTCACCGACAGCTTCTCGCCCGCCTCGGCGAACTCGCGCATCTTCTCCGCCGCGAACAGGCCGGCCTCGATCCGCTTGGCGAGTTCGACCTCCTCCTCGGCGTTGAGCAGCGCGACCTTGCCGATCTGCTTGAGGTAGGCGCGGACCGAGTCGGCGGAGGCGGTGAGTTCGGCATCCTTGCGCGCCTGACGCAGCGCCTCGGATTCCTCCTCGTCCCAGACGAAATCGCCGGAGGCCTTGTCCTTCTCGGTCGGCTCGGTGGTGTCGGCGGCATCGGCGGTGTCGTCGGCGACCTCCTCGACGATGACATCACCGTCGGTGAGTTCGTCCTCGGCGACCTCGAGATCACCGAGATCGTCGAGTTCGATCGACTCGTCGTCGAGTTGCTCCTCGCCCCCCTCGGCCGCGGTCGCCTTCTTGGCCGCGGTTTTCTTCGCCGGGGCCTTCTTGGCGGCAGCCTTCTTCGCCGGGGCCTTCTTGGCAGCGGCCTTCTTCGCCGGGGCCTTCTTGGCAGCGGCCTTCTTCGCCGGAGCCTTCTTGGCGGGAGTTACGGCGTCGTCGGCATCGGCGTCGGCCGAGTCGGCGGTCTGACGGGTATTCGTGGCTACCACGTACGCCCTTTCGTGACGGTCTCGTGCGGCGTCACGCCAGAGTGGTTTCCGGCGGAGCGGTCGGTCGGGTTGCACCGGCGGTGCGTCGGTCGGGTGCTCACCGGTTCGTTCACCGGCTTGCTCGCGACCGGCTGTGGCCGGAAGGTTTCACCGGCTCACCGCCGGACGTGTTCCATTGTAACGATCCAACCAGGGTACTCAGTGCCACGATGCCCTCCAGGCGTTGCGGCGTCGTCCTCGTGCGTTACGGCGCGATGCCCCCGGCGATAGCCATCGCCGCGCCGACGATACCCGCGGTGTTCTTCAACACGGCCGGAATCACCGGAGTTCGGTTGGTGAGCAACGGTATCCACTGCTCGTGATCGCGGCTGATGCCGCCGCCCGCCACGATCACCTTCGGCCAGAAGAGGTTCTCGATGTGGATCAGGGCCGTGCTCACCCGCTGCGCCCACTCCGGGTAGGTGAGGCCGTCGCGGTCCTTGATCGAGGCGGCGGCCATGTGCTCGGCCTCCACCCCCTCGACGACGAGGTGGCCGAGCTCGGAGTTGGGCACGAGGGTGCCGTTGTAGAGCAGCGCCGAGCCGATCCCGGTGCCGAAGGTGAGCAGCAGGGTGAGGCCGTTGAGGTCGCGGGCGGTGCCGTAGCTGTCCTCGGCGAGGCCCGCCGCGTCGGCATCGTTGAGCACCGTCACCGTCCGCCCGCCGAGCGCGGCCGAGAACAGGGCGCGCGCGTCGGTACCGATCCAGGCGGGGTCGATATTGGCGGCCGTGCGGGCGTGTCCGTCGAGCACCACGCACGGCAGCGTGATCCCCACCGGTCCCTCCCAGCCGGCCAGCGCGACGAGTTCGGCCACCGCCGCCGCCACCGCCTCGGGCGTGGCGGGTCGTGGGGTGGCGATCTTGAGCCGCTCGTGGGTGAGCAGACCGGTGTCGAGATCGACCACGGCCCCCTTCACGCCACTTCCCCCGATATCGATGCCGAATGCGTGCCCCCGAGCGGACATGGATGAACCCCTTGCCTGACGCGGTCGATGTGCCGGACAAAGAGTAGCGGTAGTCACCGCTCGCTCGGGCTCCCGCATATGATCCGATGGCGTGGTGCCTCAACACAGTTCCGTTGCCCCCGCCACGACCGCCGCCGACGAACGACTGCGCGAGCTCGCCGTCGAGCTCGCCGAAACCGCCGCCGCGCACGTGCGCGCCCGCCGACCCGAGGTGTTCGCCGACGGGGGACCCGTCGACGGTGCCGTGGCGACCAAGGGCCACGTCACCGACCCGGTCACCGTGGTCGACACCGAATCCGAACAGCTGATCCGCGACCTGCTCGCCCAGCGCCGCCCCGACGACGCGATCCTGGGCGAGGAGGGCGGCGGCGATGTCGGTGCCACCGCGCCGGGCGCCGTCACCTGGGTGGTCGACCCGATCGACGGGACCGTCAACTTCCTCTACGGCCTGCCCGGGTACGCGGTCTCGGTGGCAGCGGTGATCGACGGCGCCCCGGTGGCGGGCGCGGTGGCCGACGTGGCGACCGCGACCACCTACAGCGCCGTGCGCGGCGGCGGGGCGTTCGCCGTCACCGCCGACGGCACCCGCACGAAACTGTCCTGTACCCAAGAGGATTCGCTGTCGGTGGCACTGGTCGCCACCGGTTTCGCCTACGGCACCCGACGTCGCGCCGACCAGGCGAGGCTGCTCACCGAGATCCTGCCGCAGGTCCGCGACATCCGCCGCCTCGGCGCCGCGGCCATGGACCTGTGTCACGTCGCCTCGGGCCACCTCGACGCCTACTACGAGCACGGGCTCAACGCCTGGGACTGGGCGGCGGGCGCCCTCATCGCCGCCGAAGCGGGCGCGGTGGTGCACGTCCCGCCGGTCACCGTCGGCGGTGCCGCGGGCGAACTGACCTTTGTCGCCGCCCCCGGTATCGCCGAAGACTTCGCCGCCCTCCTCACCGAGACCGGCGCGACAACACCCCTACCCGACTGAGAAGCCTGACCCGCGGCGCCAGCCGCCGATGTCTCAGCACTTGACGGTGCGGGCGGCGTCGAGGAGGTCGGGGTCGATCGAGGACGAGCTGGCGCCGGGGGCCAGGTTCTTCAGTGCGCGCAGGACCGCTTCGGCGTCGGCGCTCGGGCGGAGCGACTCGCCGAAGGCCAGGCCGAGCACCAGGTCGACCGAGTCGTCGGTGCGCGGGTCCTCGATCAGTTCGGCACAGGGCGCGACCAGCTGCACCGAGGCGGCGGCGGGCCTGCCGTTCACGCCGTAGCGGATCTGGCCGGTGCAGTTGAGGTCACCGCTGACATAGACCGGATCGTTACCGACCTGTGTCCCCGGTGCGCTGGCGAAGCCGAGGTCACCGAGCGCGGAGGCGATGTTGCCCGCCTGTCCGCTCTTGCCGTTGGCGTTGAACACCCGCACCTTGGACTCCGACAGCGCCGCCGGGTCCACCTCGTCCAGGCGCGATGGCCCGACTCGGGTGCCGAGCGGTGCGGGCTTGGGCGCGTTGGTCGCGGTCGGTGTGCTCGGCGCGTTGCACGCCATCGGCTCGTTGTTGTCCTCGCGGGTGCGGAACGCCGCCACCCACACGAACAGGGCCACAAGAGCCAGCACGAGGACCATCGCGAGCCACAGCTCGGGGCGCCGTCGCGGAAAGGGTTTGCCGTCGCGATCGGTCGCGCTGCCTTCGGTGATCAGTGAAACCACGCGCTCACTCTACGAGTCCGCCGCCGATGCGCGAGTGCGGGAGGTCTCGGCGAGTTTCCCGGCAGGTGAAGATTCGTCGTCGGTTTCGTCGCGGCGGGGTTTTGATTGCGACATTTGTCGGTAGGTCCGCTATTGTCTGCCCGCCCAGATCGAATAATCACCCGTGAAACGGTGGTCGGTCGCGGGAACAACAAGGGCATGTCCTGCGTTAACCGAACGCTGTCGGAGTAGATCGAGCAACGATCCACCTGATAGTCGAGCGGTGTACGTGTGAGGTGCACCACCGGCGGGGCGGTCGAACGCCGTCTCCCTGCGGGGACTTGGCAATCGAACTGATCCGGTATTTACGGAGTAAGGACTGAGGGGAAGACGACATGGCAACCGACTATGACGCACCGCGGCGCACCGAATCCGACGAAGTGTCGGAGGATTCGCTCGAGGAGCTGAAGGCCCGCCGCAACGAGGCGCAGTCCGCCGTCGTGGACATCGACGAGACCGACACTGCGGAATCGTTCGAGCTTCCCGGCGCGGACCTGTCCGACGAGGTGCTCAGCGTTCGGGTGGTCCCGAAGCAGGCGGACGAGTTCACCTGCTCGAGCTGTTTCCTGGTGCACCACCGAAGCAGGCTGGCCAGCGAGAAGGGCGGCGAGATGATCTGCATGGACTGCGCCCTCTGACGCGTTCCACGGCGAGGTAGACGGGTCAGCCCGCGCTCGGGAGTCCGAGCGCGGCCAAGACCCGGTCGGGCCTGCGCGTGCTGATCAACCAGTACGGCGTCGGGTCGTCCGGGTCGTCGAGGACGAGCAATGCCATCGGCCCGATCCAGGGCCGGTGCTGGACATAGGCGGCGGGGTCGAGCTGACGACCCAGCGCCGCACTCTTGGCCGTCGGTGCGACGGCCGCGGCCCGCGCGACGAAGCTCACCGGCAGGTGGGCGCGGTCGACGCGCAATTCCGCCGTTCCCTCGGGGGTGACGGCCACTTCCAGCCGGTGACGGCTCATCCACAACAGAATCCACACGGGCACCGGTGCCATCAGCACATACGGCAACCAGGCCCGCAGCCCGGGCGCGCCCATGTGGAACTCGGCGGCGATCAGCCCGGCGATCGCGAAGCCCACCGGCCACCACCACAGTGGCACCCACAGGCGCTCCCGGTAGGGCGACGCGGTGGGCGCGGCGGCCGCGCGAGCGTCGGTGTCTGCGGCGTCGGTGGTCGGAGAATGGGACTGGTCGGGCACGGTTCAAGACTAGGCGATCGTGGCAGGGTCGTGACGCGCTGGTCCGGCTCCGAGCGCGTAGTCTCGACCGATGTGAACGCACTTGCACCGATTCCGCTGCGGCGGCTCGATCCCGGCATCCCTGTGCCGAAGCGTGCCCATCCGGGTGACGCGGGCGTCGACCTCTGTACCACCGAGGATGTGATCATCGAACCGGGTGAGCGGGTGCTTGTCGGCACCGGGATCGCGCTCGCGCTGCCGGTCGGCACGGTCGGCCTGATCCACCCCCGCTCGGGTCTGGCCGCGAAGGCGGGCCTGTCGGTGGTGAACACGCCGGGCACGATCGATGCGGGCTATCGGGGCGAGATCAAAGTGTGCCTGATCAATCACGACCCGCGCACCGCCGTCGAGCTGCGCCGCGGCGACCGCATCGCCCAGCTGCTCGTGCAGCGGGTGGAGCTGGTCGAGTTCGCCGAGGTCGACGACCTGGACGAAACCGTGCGTGGCGCGGGTGGTTACGGGTCGAGCGGCGGGCACGCGAGCCTGACCGGCAAGGAGGCGTAATGGGTCTGTTCGGTAAGAAGAAGCGCGCACCGCGCGAGGACGACGCGGTCTACGACGACGAGTACGGCGACGACTACGCCGCGGACGAGTACGACGATTTCGCCGATACCGACGACTACGACACCGACGAGTTCCGCCGCCCCGACTTCGCCCACCTCGATTTCGACGACGCCCCCACCGACGAGCGCATCTACGGCAACTTCGACCACGCCCCCGACGCCGCCGCCGGCCCGTACGACATCACCGAAGTGACCGACGACATGATCGCGCGCAGGCTCGATCTGGGGTCGGTGGTCATCCCGGTGCCCGAGGGTGGGCAGCTGCAGGTGGAGATGAGCCCCGACGGCACCCCGCAGGCGGTGCACCTGGCCACCCAGCACGGCAGGCTCACCGTTGCCGCGTACGCCGCGCCGAAGTCGGCCGGGCAGTGGCGGCTCGTCGCGGCCGATCTGGCCGAGTCGCTGCGCGGTGACGGTGCGAGCGTCGCCATCGAGAAGGGCCCGTGGGGTCGTGAGGTGAAGGCGGTCACCGAGGGCGCCGATCTGCGCTTCATCGGTGTCGACGGGCCGCGCTGGATGATCCGGCTGGTCGCGGCGGGACCCTCGGGCGCGGTCGACGATCGCAGTCCGCTCATCACCGCCGCGCGGGCCGTCCTGGCCGACGCGGTGGTGCGGCGCGGCTCCGAGCCGCTGCCGGTGCGTGACCCGCTGCCCGTGGTGCTGCCCCAGGAGCTGGCCGAACAGCTCGCCGCCGCCCATCAGCAGCAGGTGCTCGCCCAGCAGCAGGCCATGGCCGCGCAGGCCGCCGCCGCGCAGACCCCGCCCTCGGCGGTACCGCCGAAGCTGCCCGACGAACCGCGGCGCGGCGCCGACGGTTCGGCGATGCAGCAACTCGGCCTGAACTAGGTTGCGGCCGAGACCTTTTCGGTCGAGAGGCGGTCGAGTTCGGTGAACCCGGTGTGTCCGAGGACCGCCGGGTTCGCGCCGAGTTCGTCGAGGGTGATCCGGCGCAATCCGGCCGTCGGCAGCGTCGCGGCCCATTCTTCGGCGACGGCGATCGGATGCACCGGGTCGTCGCCCGCGCCGATCACCGCGACCGGGACGGGGCAGGCGGCCAGTTCCTCGACGGTCGGCCAGGAGTAGGCGGCCGCCTCGTCCAAAGCCTGCGGCAGGTCGGGCCACTGGCCGCGCCAGGACTGGGTGAGAGCCTCGGCCAGCCAGGCCGGGCTCGAGGCGCGCATACGGGCGATCACGGCGTCGAGACCGTCGGCGCGAAGTTGCCCGGCGGTTGCCGAGGCGCTCAGAGCCGCGGGGCACGTGGTGGTTTCCGGGCCCGTCCAGGCGGGTAATGCTGTGATGACACCGACAACCGCGTCGCGATGTCCGGTGGCCCACCGTAAGGCGATCGCGGCACCCAGCGAGATCCCGGCCGCCAGGACCGGTCCGCGCGCGGCGGCGGTGTGCAAAGCCGCGGTACAGCTCGCGATCACGGCCTTCGGGTCGGGTTCGACGGCAAGGAATTCCAGGCCGTGAGCGGCCGCGGCCGGTCCGAATGCACGGGCTGCGAAATCGGCGTCGGAGCCGGTTCCGGGCAGGGCGACCACGGTGACCTGGGGTGGGGTGCGCAACACGGACCGAGCGTAGCGGCCCGGCGTTTGCCCATCTACAGTGGCGTTGAAGGCCAACTAGCGGGAGAAGCGTGCCATGTCGTCATCCACGGGCTCACACAAGTCGGGATCGGGCCCGGACTCGGGATATTTTCGTCGACTCGGACGCCGCCTGACGGCCGATATCGATCAGCTCGACGCCGAGGAACTGGCCGAGACCGCCGACGCCTCGGGCGCCCGGCGAGCCAAGGACTGTTGCCGCGGCGAGGAAGCCACCATCGTCGGCAGGCTGCGCAGCGTGGAGGCCTGTCCGAAGGCGGCCGGTGCCACGGTGCAGGCCGAGTTCTTCGACGGCACCGACGCCATCACCCTGGTGTGGATCGGGCGCAGGCGCATCCCCGGCATCGAACCGGGCAGGCGCATCCTGGTGCGCGGCCGCGTCGGCGACCGCGACGGCCGCAAAGTGATCTTCAACCCCTACTACGAATTGCGCGGGAACAGCTGACGTATGCCCTCCAGCGACGAGTACCGCCCCATCGCGGACCCTGAAGCCACGGTCGCCCTGCCGGTGGTCACCGACCACCCCGTCGACCCCGACGTCGACAAGGAGACGGCCGAGGTCGAGCAGACCCTGCTCGAGCAGCTCGGCGGCATCAGCGGCCTGATCTACTCCACCCTGCCCGTGCTCGTGTTCGTTCCGGTGAACACCTTCGCCGGGCTCACCGCCGCCATCTGGGCCGCCCTCGGCGTGGCCGCGGGCGTGCTGATCTGGCGGCTCGTGCAACGCAGCCCCGTCCAGCCGGCCATCTCCGGCTTCCTCGGCGTCGGGCTGTGCGCGTTCATCGCCCACCGGGTGGGAGAGGCCAAGGGCTTCTTCCTGTTCGGCATCTACACCAGCCTCGTGTACGCGGGCGTGTTCGCCCTGTCGATCCTGTTCCGGTGGCCGCTGGTCGGGGTGATCTGGGGCGCGCTCAACGGCCACGGCACCGCATGGCGCAGCGATCCACGGGTGCGCAAGCTCTACGACCTGGCCACCGTCGTGTGGGTCGTCGTCTTCGGCGCCCGCTACCTGGTGCAGTCCCAGCTCTACGACACCGACCACACCACCTGGCTCGCCATCGCCCGTATCGCGATGGGCTGGCCGCTGACCGCTGTCGCCCTGGTGGTCACCGTGTGGGCGGTGCGTCGCGCGGGCCACCTGCCCGCCGACAAGTCCGCTGTCGGAAGGGATTCCGCTTCCGCCTGAGGGTGGGCAGGGGTACCGCCGGAGGTGGGGAACTACCCACCCTGGGGTACCTGGTTGCCGCCGCCTGTTCGTCGCACGATCAATGCATACCGAATTACGCAGTGATCGTGAGAGGACCGGCGACCATGATGGCAACCGAGCACCGTGCAAGCGCAGCTTCCAAGCCCGGCTCAGCCCAGTCGGAGAGCAGGCGCATCGGCGCCGAACTCGACGCCCTGATCGGTCCCGCCGCCCGCAACGACCGCGACGCGATCGCCGAGATCCTGCGTCTGGTCCACCCCCTCGTGCGCCGCTACTGCTCGGCGCGGATGGGTGCCACCGGCCACCTCACGGTCACCGCCGACGATGTCACCCAGGAAGTCCTGATCGCCACCGTCGCCGCGATCCCGCGCTACCGCGACCAGGGCAAGTCCTTCCTGGCCTTCGTGTACGGCATCGCCGCCAACAAGGTGTCCGACGCCTTCCGCCGGGGCAAGCACACCGCGTATCCGATGGCCGAGATGCCCGACACCGCCAGCGCCGAAGCGGGTCCGGAGGAGTGGGCGCTCGCCTTCGAACGGCGTGCCGCGACCCGCGAACTGATGCAGGTGCTGGCTCCGAATCACCGTGAGGTGCTGATGATGCGGATCGTGCTCGGCTGGAGCGCCGCGCAGACCGCCGAGGCCATCGGCACCAGCCCCGGCGTGGTCCGGGTGATGCAGCACCGCGCGCTCAACAAGCTGCGCGCCCAGCTCGCCGCCGCCTGAGGGCGGCTCAGGGCCGGATGCCGTGCCCGGCCAGGGTGAGCCGCAGGTCCTCCTCGGCCTCCACCGAGGTGACGAACAGCAGCTCGTCGTCGCCTTCGAAGGGGTCGTCGGCCTGGGGCACGATCACCCGGCCGCCCCGCAGGATCGTCACCAGAGCGGTGTCGCGCGGCAGGACCAGGCTGCGCACCGGCTTACCGGCCAGCTGGGTGTCGGCGGGCAGGGTGATCTCGACCAGGTTGGCTTGGCCCTGACGCAATGTCATGAGCCGAACCAGATCACCCACCGACACCGCCTCCTCGACCAGCGAGGCGAGCAGGCGCGGTGTCGACACCGCCACATCGACACCCCACGATTCGTCGAAGAGCCATTCGTTGCGCGGATCGTTCACCCGCGCCACCACCCGGCGCACCCCGAACTCGGTCTTGGCGAGCAGACTGTGGACCAGGTTGGTCTTGTCGTCGCCGGTGGCCGCGATCACCACCTCGTAGGTTTCCAGCCCGGCGTTCTCGAGCAGCGACAGCTCGCAGGCGTCGGCGTGCACCCAGACCGCGTCGGGGATGGCGGGCGGGTCGATGTGGTCGAGCTGACGTTCCAGCAGCATCACCCGATGCCCGCCGCGCAGCAGTTCCCTGGCGATCGAGCGCCCGACGGCGCCCGCCCCGGCAATGGCCACCTTCATGTTCAGTCCTCGCTCACGGGGGCCTTGGCCGCCAGCGCGACCACCTCACCGACACTGCCGGAGGTCGCCGCGACGTACACCACGTCGTCGGCCTGGACCACCGTCTTGGATTCGGGCAGCAGGCCCCGGCCGAAGCGCAGGATGAACGCCACCCGCACGCCGAGGTCGCGTTCGAGGTCGCGCACGGTGCGACCGAACCAGTCCTCGTGCAGCGTGAGCTGGGTGACGGCCACCGCGCCGGTGGGTTCGCGCCAGGTGGTCGTGGAGTTGTCACCGATCAGCGTGCGCAGGAAACGGTCGGTCGTCCACGGCACGGTGGCGATGGTCGGGATGCCGAGCCGTTCGTAGACCTCGGCGCGTTTGGCGTCGTAGATCCGGGCGACGACGCGTTCCACGCCGAACATCTCCCTGGCCACGCGCGCGGAGATGATGTTGGAGTTGTCGCCCGAGGACACGGCGGCGAAGGCGTCGGCACGTTCGATTCCCGCGCGGGTCAGCACATCACGGTCGAAGCCGACGCCGATCACTTCCTGCCCGGTGAAGCCCTCACCGAGCCTGCGGAAGGCGCTGGGATCACGGTCGATCACCGTGACCTCGTGACCCACCCGGGTCAAGGCGCGGGCCAGCGACGACCCGACGCGCCCACACCCCATGATCACTACGTACACCGTGCACCCTCGTTCCTTGCCGAACCCGTGGCGTCCGGCTTGGACCGTACCCGCCGGAGCTTCCCCCGCCCAGTTTCCCCCTGGCGAGGCGGTGCAAACAACCTCGACATCCCGGTCGGCGGCCAGGTCACGTGAGCGCGAACACATCGATGATCCCGTCTATGCTCAGCCCGGTGTCCAAGTTGACGACGGCGGCCAAACGCGTGCTGCTGGGCAGGCCCTTCCGCAGTGACTCGCTCGGCCATACCTTGTTGCCCAAACGGATCGCGCTTCCGGTGTTCGCCTCCGACGCGATGTCCTCGGTCGCCTACGCGCCGGAGGAGATCTTCCTGGTGCTGGCGGCGGCGGGCATCTCCGCGTACATGTACGCACCGTGGGTCGGTCTCGCCGTGGCGGTGGTGATGGCGGTGGTCGTCGCCAGTTACCGGCAGAACGTGCGCGCCTACCCGTCCGGCGGTGGCGACTACGAGGTCGCCACGGTGAATCTCGGCCCGACCGCCGGGCTCACGGTCGGTAGCGCCCTGCTCGTCGACTACGTGCTCACGGTGGCGGTGTCGATCTCGTCGGCCGCCTCGAACATCGGCTCGGCCATCCCGTTCGTCAACACACACAAGGTGCTGTTCGCGGTCGTCGCGATCGCGGTGCTCACGGCCATCAACCTGCGTGGTGTGCGCGAATCGGGCACGGCCTTCGCGATTCCCACCTACGCCTTCATCTTCGGCATGGTCGTGATGCTCGGCTGGGGCCTGTTCCGGACCTACGTGCTCGGTGACGACATCCAGGCCGTCTCTGCCGGATTCGGGCTCCAGGCCGAGGACGAACACCTCTACGGCCTGGCCTTCGCCTTCCTGATCGCGCGCGCGTTCTCCTCCGGCTGCGCGGCGCTGACCGGTGTCGAGGCGATCAGCAACGGCGTGCCCGCCTTCCGTAAACCCAAGTCGCGCAATGCCGCGACGACCCTGCTGATGCTGGGCACCATCGCCGTCGTGCTGCTGATGGGCATCATCATCCTGGCGCAGAAGATCGGGGTCGTCTACGCGCACGACACCTCGAACCTGGTCGGCGCGCCCGCCGATTATCACCAGAAGACGCTGATCGCCCAGATCGCCGAGACCGTCTTCCACGGCTTCCCCATCGGCTTCTTCTTCATCACCATCGTCACCGCCCTGATCCTGGTGCTGGCCGCCAACACCGCGTTCAACGGTTTCCCGGTGCTCGGTTCGATCCTCGCCCAGGACCGCTACCTGCCGCGTCAGCTGCACACCCGGGGCGACCGGCTGGCGTTCTCCAACGGCATCCTGTTCCTCTCCGGTGCCGCCATCGCGTTCGTGGTGTTGTTCGACGCCGAGGTCACCAAGCTGATCCAGCTCTACATCGTCGGTGTGTTCGTGTCCTTCGTGCTCAGCCAGACCGGCATGCTGCGGCACTGGACCCGCCTGCTGCGCAAGGAGACCGACCCGCAGGAGCGGTCGCGGATGAAGCGCTCGCGCGTCATCAACGCCATCGGCCTCACCCTCACCGGGACCGTGCTGGTGATCGTGCTCATCACCAAGTTCTTCGCGGGCGCCTACATCGCCATCATCACGATGGTCGCGATCTTCATCGTGATGAAGCTGATCCACAAACACTACGACTCGGTGGCCCGCGAACTCGACGAATCCGATTGGGACGGGGTGCTGCCCAGCCGCACCCACTCCATCGTGCTGGTGTCGAAACTGCATCTGCCGACGCGCCGGGCACTGGCCTACGCGCGGGCCACGCGCCCCGACACGCTCGAGGCGGTGACGGTGAACGTCGACGACGCCGACACCCGCAAGCTCGTGCGCGAATGGGAGAACAGCGAGATCAACGTGCCGCTCAAGGTGGTCGAGTCGCCGTATCGCGAGGTCACCAAACCGGTGCTCGAGTATGTGAAGCGGGTCCGCAAGGACGCGCCGCGCGACGTGGTCACCGTGTTCATCCCCGAGTACGTGGTCGGTCACTGGTGGGAGCAGGTGCTGCACAACCAGTCGGCGTTGCGGTTGAAGGGCCGGTTGCTGTTCGAACCGGGTGTGATGGTGACCAGTGTGCCGTGGCAGTTGTCGTCTTCGACGCGGGCCAAACAGGCGGCCGAGGTGAACGCACCGGGCTCGGTGCGTCGCGGGTTCGACCGGCCGGAGCGGCGCGAGTGAGCGTGCCCGGCCGACAACGGAAGTGGGTGTGGCTGTGAGTGATTGGCGCGGACAGGAATTCGAGGTGCGTCTCGGTGCGCCCGGGCACGGCGGGTTCTGCGTGGGCCGTCACGAGGGCCGGGTGGTCTTCGTGCGGCACGGACTGCCCGGTGAGCTGGTGCGCGCCCGGGTCACCGAGGATCGTGGTGGTTCGTTCTGCCGTGCCGACGCGGTGGAGATCATCGAGGCCTCCGCGGACCGGGTGCCCGCGACCTGTCCGGTCTCGGGGCCGGGCGGGGCCGGGTGCTGCGATTTCTCCTTCGCCACCCCCGCCGCGCAACGCGCGCTCAAGGCGACCGTGGTGGCCGAGCAGTTGCGCAGGCTGGCCGGGGTGGAGCGTGAGGTCGAGGTCGAAACGATCGGTGACGAGGTCGTCGGCGGCTGGCGCACCCGGGTGCGCCTGGTGGTCGACGCGGCCGGTCGCGCGGGCGTGCACCGGTACCGCAGCACCGAGGTGATCCCGGATCTGCGCTGCCCGCAGCCGGTGGCGGGCGCACTCGACGGTGTGGCCGAGCGGTCCTGGACGCCGGGTGCCGATCTGGTGGTCGCCGTGGACGGTGACGGCGTCCGTCATATCGTCGAACTGGCGCCTGCCGCCGAGGCGGACCGGGCGGGCACCCGGCCCGCCACCCCGCGAGGCGGCACCCGGGGGCGTGGGCAGCGACCCGCGCGGCACCGCGAATCGGGTCGCCCCGCCGCCGACGAACGCGGTGCGGTGCGCGACCGGGCCGCCGCCCGCAAGTCGGCGACCAACGCGCCGCGCGAGGAATGGGTGATGGCGGGCAGCGGCCGGGCCGTCGAGTATGTCGCGGGCCGTCGCTGGGAGCTGTCGGCCACCGGTTTCTGGCAGGCGCATCACGGTGCGGCGCAACGCTATTCGGATCTCGTCGCCGAATGGTCGGGGCTGGAACCTGGCGGTTCGGGCTGGGATCTCTACAGCGGTGTCGGTGTCTTCGCCGCGCGGCTGGGGGAGCAGACCGGGCAGACGGGTGCGGTGTCGGCCGTGGAATCGGCTCGGTCCGCCGTCGCCGACGGGACGGCCGCGCTGCGCGACCTGCCGTGGGTGCAATTGCACGCGGGCCGGGTCGAACGCTGGGCTCGCGAGGCCACGACCACCCCCGATGTGGTCGTCCTCGACCCGCCTCGTGCGGGCGCGGGCAAGGAGGTCGTGGCCGCCGTCACCGACGCCGACCCACGCCGGATCATCCACATCGGTTGCGACCCGGCCTCTTTCGCGCGCGACCTCGGTTTGTACCTCGACGCGGGCTACCACCTGGCCGAGTTGCGTGCCTTCGATGCCTTCCCGGTCACCCACCACGTGGAATGCGTCGCGCTGCTCGACCGCTGAGAACCCGGCGATCGCACCGACCCGGGTTCCACCGCGGCTATTCCAGCGCCCAGGTCACCCGCACATTCGCGCCGACCTCGGTCTCGCCGGGGACGACCGGCACCGGGGAACTGCTGCGCGCGAACATGATCGGTGAATCCATCTCGGCGCTCACGTCGTAGGCGCGGGGCGTGGGTGAGGTGTCCTCGGTGATCTGTAGCACCGCACCCAGGCGCACACCCGCGCGCGCCGCGTACTGCTCGGCCTTGGCGAGCGCGTCGTCGTAGGCGGCGTCGCGGGCCTGGACCAGCAGTGGGGCGGGGTCGGCGATGCCGCGGGTGAGTCCGCCGAGGCGCACGTCGTCGCCGCCCGCGTTCACCGCGGCGGCCACGGTCTCGGCGGGTTCGGTGCCGCTGCCCTCGCGCAGCGCGATGCTGAGTCCCGTGGACGCGAGGTAGCCGACGATCTCGTTGCGCCCGTTGTCGGTGTAGACGGTCTCGGTGCGCACACTGAGACCGCTGGTCGCCAGGTCGCTGTCGCGCACCCCGGCCGTGCGCAACGCCGCGACCACGGCGTTCACCCGCTGACCCGCCCGGTCGTAGGCGCCCGCCACCGTGGCGGCGCGCGATTCCACCGTCAGGGTGACGCGGATGAGGTCGGGGATCGCGCGCACCGTGCCGCGTCCGAAGGTGGTGGTGCTCGGCTGAGGGGATCGTTCGCTCACCGCTGCTCCTGTCGGTCGAGGGCTGTTGTGCAGCCCAACGTCTCGCATCGCCGGAGGGTTCCTTGTCCGGTCAGTGACTGCCGGAGATGGTGCGGACCGTGGCTTCCATCTGCGCGTACGCACCGGCCGCGAGTCGTTGCAGCAGGGCGAGTTTGAGTTTCGGATGCACCTCGGTGAGCGAGTCGAACACCGCCGGGCTCAGTACCGCCACCCGCACCTGGGTTTCGGCGATCACCGCGTTGACGAACGGTTTGCCGACCAGCATCGGTATCTCGCCGAACGACATCCCCGCCGACAAGGTCACCAGCCGGTGGGTTCGCCCTTCGGTGCCGGGGAAGGTGAGCCGCACCCGCCCGTCCAGGATCAGATACAGCCCCGAGCGCTGATCACCGCGTTCGGCGATCGTCTCGCCCCTGGCGAAGGTTCGCTCGCCGAAATCGGCGGCCAGTCGGGCGCGGTCGTCGGGATCGAGCTCGGCCAGCAGCGGGTGCTCGTCGAGGGTGATCGAGGTGGTCGGGTGTGTTCCGGGTGGACGGTGCCGGGCGAGCACGATGTCCTCGCACCATTCGGTGGCGGTATCGCGATCGATGAACACCCGCCCGCGCGGGTCGTCGGGCCGCAGGCTCGACACGTCGTGGCCGAGCTTGGCATCGGGATCGACCAGCGCCACCCGCACCCCGGCCGGTACGAGTTCGGCCTGCAGCGCGTCGAGCATCCCGCGTGCCACCACGCTCACCTCACCTACCCGGCGCAGGTCGATCGCCAGCGCGTCGAGCTCACCCGAGGCGGCCTCGATGGCCCGGACCGCCCGTTCGGCGCCGGAGAACAGCAGGTCGCCGTGCAGTTCGTAGACGCGGGCGCGGTCACCGTGCGCGGCGAGCACGGCGGCGTCGTCGGGGGAGCGGCGCATCCGCGACGGCAGCTCCGACACCGAGTGCTCGGCGCGGATGGCGGTGCGCGCGGACCGGGTCACGTGACAGAAGTGCAGTTCGAGCCGCCGCGACAGTTCCCGGCATGCCGCCACCCCGCGCACACTGTTGCCCTGACCGTCCAGGCGCGGCGAGTACACCGAGATGCCGAGCTGCCCCGGCAGCACCGCGATGATCCCGCCGCCCACCCCACTCTTGGCGGGCAGCCCCACCGTGGTCACCCAGTCGCCCGCCGCGTTGTACATGCCGCAGGTGGTCATCACACTCAGCACCCGTTCGGTGAGTGCCGTCGACAACGCCCGCTCGTGGGTGGCCGGGTTCACGCCGTTGTCGGCCAGCGTCGCCGCCATCACCGCCAGGTCGGCACAGGTCACCTCGATCGAGCACTGGCGGAAGTAGCGGTCGACGACGGCGTCGGGGTCCACGTCGATGACCCCCACCGAACGCAGCATGTACCCGATCGCCCGGTTGCGGTATCCGGTGCGCGATTCCGACTGGTACACAGCGTCGTTCACGCGCAGCTCGCGTCCGGCGAAGCGCGAGTAGCACTCCCGCACCCGCTCGAACTCGCCGGGACCCTTGATCAGCGAGGCGGCGGTGATCGCCCCGGAGTTGATCATCGGGTTGCTCGGGCGCTGGGTGTCGGGTTCGAGCGCGATCTCGTTGAACGGCTCACCCGACGGTTCCACATCGATGTGGCGGGCGACTTCGTCGAGCCCCCGCTCGGCCAGGGCGAGCGCGTAGGTGAACGGCTTGGAGATCGACTGGATGGTGAACCCGACATCGGTGTCGCCGACCCGGTAGACCAGCCCGTCGGCGGTGGCGAGGCACAGTCCGAACGAGTCCGGTGCGACGGCGGCGAGTTCGGGGATGTAGTCGGCGGGCGTGCCGGAGGTGTCGTCTCGGCAGGCCGCGTACACCTCGTCGAGAATGCCCGCGACCACCCCGGGATCGATCCTGTTCGGTTCGGCCACAGCGTCACTGTAGGGGGCATTGACAACGGTTCCCCGGCTGACGCGCGGGGAGATTGTGCTCACACGTCGCGCCCGTCAGCCGGGGGTGCGCCCGCTGGTCGGCGGGCCGTCCCGGCTACCGTCGGACAGTGCGCGACACCGGTCGGGGGCTTTCGCCCGCGGCCCGGCCAAATACACTGGGCGGATCAATCGGAAGTCCGGAGGGAGCGAGTTCAGGTGGGAGTGCTGTCGCGGGTGGATTCACCCGAAGATCTGCGCCGGCTGAGCGTGCCGCAGCTGCGGGAACTGGCGGACGAGATCCGCGAGTTCCTCGTGGCGAAGGTCGCCGCCACCGGTGGTCATCTCGGTCCCAACCTCGGTGTGGTCGAGCTGACCATCGCCCTGCACCGGATCTTCGATTCCCCGGCCGACCCGTTGATCTTCGACACCGGCCACCAGGCCTACGTGCACAAGATCCTCACCGGCCGCAAGGACCGCTTCGACACGCTGCGCATGCGCGACGGCCTGTCCGGCTACCCGAGCCGCGCCGAGAGCGAACACGACTGGGTGGAGTCTTCGCACGCCTCGGCCGCCCTGTCCTACGCCGACGGCCTGGCCAAGGCGTTCTCGCTCACCGACCGGAACCGCACCGTGGTCGCCGTCGTCGGCGACGGCGCGCTCACCGGCGGCATGTGCTGGGAGGCGCTCAACAACATCGCCGGTGCCGACCGCCCGGTGGTGGTCGTCGTCAACGACAACGGCCGCTCCTATGCCCCGACCATCGGTGGCCTCGCCGACCGGCTCACCGCCCTGCGCACCCAGCCGGCCTACGAGCATGCCCTCGACACCGGGAAACGTCTGCTGAAAAGCATTCCGGCCGTGGGGGATTCGGCCTACTCGATGGTGCACGCGCTCAAGGCCGGGATCAAAGACGCCGTGAGCCCGCAGGAACTGTTCGGCGACCTCGGCATGAAGTACGTCGGCCCCGTCGACGGCCACGACCTGGTCGCGCTCGAGGCGGCCATGCGCCGCGCCAAGGATTTCGGCGGCCCCGTCGTGGTCCACGCGGTGACTCGCAAGGGCAACGGCTACGAGCACGCCGAAAACCATGTCGCCGACCAGATGCACGCCTGCGACCCCATCGACCCGCTCACCGGCCGCCCCCTGGCGGGCAAGAAGGCCAAGGGTTGGACAGCGGTGTTCTCCGAGGAACTCATCGAGCACGCCGCGCGCCGCGACGACATCGTCGCCATCACCGCCGCCATGCCCGGCCCCACCGGTCTGGCCGCGTTCGGTGAACGCTTCCCCGAGCGCATGTTCGACGTCGGCATCGCCGAACAGCACGCGATGACCTCCGCCGCAGGCCTCGCACTCGGCGGCATGCACCCCGTGGTCGCCATCTACGCCACGTTCCTCAACCGCGCTTTCGACCAGCTGCTGATGGATGTGGCGCTGCTGAAACAGCCCGTCACCGTCGTTCTGGACCGGGCGGGCATCACCGGACCCGACGGCGCCAGCCACAACGGCATGTGGGACTTCTCGCTGCTCGGCATCATCCCCGGCATCCGCGTGGCCGCCCCCCGCGACGGCGCCACCCTGCGTGAGGAACTGGCCGAGGCGCTCGCCGTCACCGACGGCCCCACCGTGCTGCGTTTCCCCAAAGGCACTGTCGCCGAAGACATCACCGCTGTCGAACGCCTCGACGGCCTCGACGTCCTCCGCCTGGCCGTGCCCGGCGCGGGGACGGTGCAGACCCAGCACGGTGACGTCCTGCTCGTCGCCGTCGGCCCCTTCGCCGACACCGCCGTGCACGTCGCCGAACACCTTGCCCCCCAGGGCATCTCGGTGACCGTGGTCGACCCCCGCTGGGTCCTCCCGATCTCCGACACCCTGGTCAAACTCGCCGAGAACTACCGCCTGGTCGTCACTCTGGAAGACGGCGGCCTGCACGGCGGCATCGGCTCCACCCTCTCCGCTCGCCTGCGCGCCGCCGGCCTCGACGTCCCCACCCGCGACCTCGGCGTCCCCCAGCAGTTCCTCGACCATGCCTCCCGCCCCGAAATCCTCGAGGACCTGGGCCTCACCCCCGAAGCCATCACCCAGCGCATCACCGCCTGGCTCGGCGCCCACTAACCTCTCCGCCGGGCGACGACCGCGAAGTTCAACGGAATTCGCGGCCGTCCCGGTGGCAACATCCAACCTTGTTCGCAGGCAACGAGTTCCGGGAAGGCGGGCCAGTCCATATAGGGCAGCTCCCGCACCGCCTCGATCGCCAGTCCCGCGTCGAGCAGTGCTCCCACCACCTCACCGAGATCGTGTCGCCATTCGTGATTGGTGGTGTGGGTGATCTGCCCGGCGGAATCCTCGGTGTAAGTGCCCGAATCCGTGTACGTCCTCGTCCCGCCCCCGCCGAGGTAGTCGTCGGAGATCTCCCACGGCTCGAACCCCATCGCGCCGAGAATCGGATGATCGTCCCGGATCGAGAACACCCCACCCGGCTCCAGCAGATCGTGGATCGACCGCGCCCAACCCGAGAGCTCCGGCAACCACACAATGGTTCCCGCACTCGTCACCACGGTGTCGAAACGCCGCCCGACCAGCTCCGAAGCCCGCCGCGCATCCCCTTCGACCCAGGTGATGTCACACCCCGCGTCCCGCGCGATCCGCTCCGCGTGCCGCAACGAATTCGGCGACAGATCGAGCCCGTGCACATCCACCGCACCGAGCCGCACCCACGACAAGGTGTCGATCCCGATATGACACTGCAGATGCAACAACGACCGCCCCACGATCCCGGACTCCGGCAAGTGCGGCGCAAGCACCCCCAGGTCGTTGCGCACCACCGCCGAGATCCGCCCCGAATCCGCGACATACGCATCCACGTCATACATCCGCGACCGCACATGCACCTCGGCCCGCTCATCCCAATTCGCCCGATTGGCGGCGATCGCCTCTTCGAACACAACGCTTCCTCTCGACAGCCGACACCCGACACTAACCACGAACAAGCGCCCCGTCGATCCATTTTTCGCACAGTGCTTTACTTCTTGTCGAGAAATGAACAGAGAACGCCTACGGAATATTTGGCGCAACCTCGTTAGCAATGTCGGATGTCCGACGAGGAAGCGTCATGAGCAGTAAGAATCTAGGGGGCGAGGGACGTGGAAGAATTGGAATTTCCCGGAGTCGAGAATCGGGAACGGTTTGTGGAATTTGCGCTGAATCTGCGTACGCAGGTGATCAGCGACCCCGATGCTTTCGAGAATGCAACGATGCCGCGATTTCTGGAAGCTCTCGCGGCGTTCGTGGAAAACCGTCAAAGTATTCCTGTCGGAATCGATTGGAACTTCCTCGCGCTACTCTTGTATGCCGGACTGAACTATGAGTGAATCGCGGTCGAAAGACGAGATTCGGTGGATCGGACGCGAGCGCAGCTTGGTGGACTATCCCGTCACCCGAGGCTCGGGCGTTTCACGGCTGCGTCTGACGAATTGAGCTACTCGACCTTCGGCGTCAGCGCTTTGGTCAGCGCCGGGACGGCGAGGGTTCGTTGCCACGGTCGTGCCCCACCCGCACGCAGGAACTCCTCGATCGCGGCGGAGAGCTCTTCGGGGGTGCCGACGTTCTTGTAGTCGGGGAGCCCGTCCCAACACAGGCGACGCACCAGATCGGGGGAGAGGAGGTTCTCTACCGGGATGGAGTGTGCGGTGGAGAGTTCGCCCATGGCGTTGCGGGCGGTGGTGAGGCGGGCGGCGGCGATGGGGTCGCGGCGTTCCCAGCGGTTGACGGGGGGTGGGCCGTCGAAGGGGAGGGTGAGGGGTGGGAGTTGTTTGTCGGGGAGGGCGCGGGCGCGGTCTACGGCGGCGAGCCAGTCGCGGGAGTAGCGGCGTTGGCGGGGGCCGCCGAAGACGGGGAGGGTGCGCAGTTGGGCGATGGTGCGTGGGTCGTTGGTCGCGGCGGCGACGATGGCGGAGTCGGGGAGGATGCGGGAGGGGGCGACGTCGCGGGCGCGGGCCAGTTCGTCGCGGGTGGTCCACAGTTCGCGGACGACGGCGAGCTGGCGGGGGCGGCGCAGGGTGTGGATGCCGGAGGTGCGGCGCCAGCGGTCGGCCTTGGGGGCGGGCGGGTCCATGGTGCGGACGTGTTCGAATTCCTCTGCGGCCCAGTCCATTTTGCCCTGGGCGGCGAGGTCGTCGGCGACGGTGTCGCGCAGTTCCAGGAGGAGCTCCACGTCGAGGGCGGCGTAGTTGAGCCACTCGTCGGGCAGCGGGCGGGTGGACCAGTCGGCGGCGCCGTGGCCTTTGCGCAGGGAACGGCCGAGCAGGTTCTCCACCATGGCGGCCAGGCCGACGCGCTCGTAGCCGGCGAGGCGGCCGCCGAGTTCGGTGTCGAAGAGGCGGGCGGGGCGCAGGCCGAGTTCGGCGAGGCCGGGGAGGTCCTGGTCGGCGGAGTGCAGCACCCATTCGAGGTCGTTGATCGCCTCGGCCAGCGGGGTGAGCGCGTCGGTGACGGGGATCGGGTCGATCAGGAAGGTGCCGGCGCCTTCGCGGCGCAGCTGGATCAGGTAGGCGCGCGCGGAGTAGCGGAAACCGGACGCGCGTTCGGCGTCGACGGCGAGCGGGCCGGTGCCCGCGGCGATGGATTTGGCGGCCGCGGCGACCTCGTCGGGGGAGGCCAGCACGGGTGGAACCCCCTCGGCGGGGGCGAGCAGGGGCTCTGCTGCGGTTGGTTCCTCGGCGACCGACATAAACGTGAACTCTACGTGGCGATCACGGTCTGTCGGTGTGGGTATAGGAGTCCGGCCGTAAATGCGTGATTCCGGCGGGGGGTAATCCGGCGGCGAACGCGAGCACCTCGCAGAACGCCTCCACGTGACGGCGCATCTCGGTGTTCATCGCCGTCCACGAGGCGCGTAGCTCCAGCTGGTGGGCGCGTGGTGGGCCGGCGATGTCGCCGTACCGCACCGAACTGGTGGCGGTGACGGTGCCGCCGAGGGCGGTGAACGGTTCGCCACGTGACTCGAGGGAGTCGACCAGCCAGCTCCACGCGACCTCCGGGAGCAGCGGGTCGGCGGCGAGGGCGGCGTCGATGTCGGCCTGGATGTAGGCGACCAGCCGGAACACGCCGTGCCAGGCCTCGTCCCCGTCGGGGTCGTGGAGCAGGATCAGCCTGCCGAAGGCGTCGCCCTCGGAGTCGGTCGGCACGACCGGGGTGTCGGGGTGCACGACCTCCGCCCCGAGCGCATAGGAGAACGGCGCCAACCGCTGTGGGGGGCGGATAGGCGCCAGCTCGATTCGAGGGTGCACGGTTGCGGTGCCCATCGCATCGACCGCCGCCCGGAAAGAAGCAGGCTCGCGGGGCGTTCCCCCGGTCGGTGCGGCGCCGTCGCGGATGTCGAGCGGTGTCACGAGGGCAACCGTAGACGGTGGGTGTGCGGGGCGTGCGGAGGCGCGCCGCCTACGGCGGGCCGGTCGGGGGTGCGTTGCGGAGGGTGCATTTTCGAGCGCTTCGTGATGCGCGATGTGCGATAAGACGGGCGGTCGGTCGTATCGCGCTCGTCCGATCGAACGTTCCTCGTCGGAATGGCACCTCACCCCCTTCATCGGCGCGAGGCCGTCCGACACGTTGCCGCGTAGGAGCAGGTCGAAATCCGGTCGACGTGGTGGGGGAGCGTCGCCGGCTCGCAGCCGGGGACGGGTGAGCCAGAGGCCGCGCGACTCTACCCCCATGTGGGGGCGGAGTCGCCCACCTCGCCGCCTAGGATCATCGTGGTGAGCACCTACACCCGCCGCCGGTTGACCGATGCCCCTTTCCTGGCCGCCGCCACCGGCGCGACGCCGAGCAGGCGACCGGTCTGGTTCATGCGTCAGGCAGGCCGTTCGCTGCCCGAGTACCGGGAGCTGCGCAAGGGCATCGGCATGCTCGAGTCGTGCTTCGACCCGGAGCTGGTGTGTGAGATCACCATGCAGCCGATCCGCCGGCACGGTGTGGACGCGGCAATCCTGTTCTCCGACATCGTCGTTCCGCTCAAGGCGGCAGGCATCGATCTCGACATCGTGCCCGGTGTCGGCCCGGTGATCGCCTCGCCGGTGCGCACCGAGGCCGATGTGCGCGCCCTGCCGAGGTTGCGTCCGGAAGAGGTCGGCGCGGTCACCGCGGGCGTGCGGCTGCTCACCGACGCGCTCGGTAACACCCCGCTCATCGGTTTCGCCGGTGCCCCGTTCACGCTGGCCTCCTACCTGGTGGAGGGTGGGCCGAGCAAGCAGCACGAGCGAACCAAGGCGATGATGCACGCCGACCCGAAGACCTGGCACGCGCTGCTCGGCACCCTCACCGACATCACCATCGCCTTCCTGCAGGCCCAGCTCGCCGCCGGAGTCGACGCGGTGCAGCTGTTCGATTCCTGGGCGGGCGCGCTGTCGCTTGCCGACTACCGCGAGTTCGTGCTGCCGCACTCTGAGCGCGTATTCGCCGAGATCGCCGACGCGGGCGTGCCGCGCATCCACTTCGGTGTGGGCACCGGCGAGCTGCTCGGCGCGATGGGTGAGGCCGGTGCCGATGTGGTCGGTGTCGACTGGCGGGTGCCGCTCACCGACGCCGTGCGCCGGGTCGGCGCCGGAAAGGGTCTGCAGGGCAACCTCGATCCGGCCATCCTGTTCGCCGGATTCGACGCGGTCGAGGCGGAAGCGCGGCGCATCGTCGCGGAGGCGGACGAGGCCATCACGCTCGGCGCGACCGGTCATATCTTCAACCTGGGGCACGGGGTGCTGCCGGACACCGATCCCGGCGTGCTGACGGCGCTGGTCGAGCTCGTGCATTCGCTCTGAGGCACCAGGCCGAGGCGGCCGTCTGACAATCCCCCCGCCGCCGCGCTCGATGGTCGTCGATCCGCGGGTGGGTAGTGGGCGTTCGCCGCCGATCACGATCCGCGCTCCGGAGCTCGACGTGACACTGCTGACACAGCGTGGGTGCGTCTTATCGGTGCGTCGGCCGCACGGCTACGGTCGGAGCATGCGGATCGCGGTTGTCGGGGGCGGAATCAGCGGGCTCGTCGCGGCGTACCGGCTGCGGCAGCACCTCGGTGAGAGCGCCGACATCGTCGTGCTCGAGCAGCGTGGGCGGGCCGGTGGGGTGCTGCACACCGGTGAATTGGCCGGGGAGCCAGTGGATCTCGGTGCTGAGGCGTTCGTCGGGCGCAGGCCCGAGGTGATCGAGTTGATGGGCGAACTCGGCCTCGACGATCAGCTGGTGCGACCCGCCGGGAAACGGCCACTGGTGTGGGCAGGGGGGAGTGCGCACCCGCTGCCGGGGCGGACCTTGATGGGCATTCCCTCCGATGCCGAATCGCTGCGCGGGCTCGTCGACGACGAAACCCTGCACCGGATGGCGACCGAACCGGAGCGGCCGCTGCGCTGGGAACCCGGTTCGGACGTGGACGTGCAGTCGCTGGTCGCCGAACGGTTCGGTCGGCAGGTCGTCGAGCGCAGTGTCGATCCGCTGCTCGGCGGGGTGTACGCGGGGATCAGCGCGTCGATCGGCATCCGTGCGGCCCTGCCGACGCTGGCCGCTGCCCTCGATCAAGGCGCACCGAGTCTCACCGACGCGGTTCGGAAAGCGATGCCCGCCCCCAGCTCCGCGCCGGTCTTCGGTGGACTCCGCGACGGATACGGTGCCCTGCTCGCCGCGCTGATCGAGGCGTCGCGGGCCCGCTTGGTGACCGATCTGTCCGCGACGCGGCTGGCTCGGTCACCGCAGGGTTGGGTGGTCGACCCGCTGGGCGTTGTCGACGCGGTCGTCCTCGCGACACCCGCGCCGGTCACCGCCCGGCTGTTGCACTACGTCGCCCCCGAAGCTGCCGTCCTGGCCGAGGGCATCGAACTGTCGTCGTCGGCGCTCGTCGCGATGGCACTGCCGAAAGACACCGCCCTGCCGGACAATTCAGGCATCCTCGTCGCCACCGGAGAGCCCTTGCGCGCCAAGGCTTTCACCCTGTCCAGCCGCAAATGGCCGCACCTGGCCGCCCGCGACGTCGCCCTCGTGCGCGCCTCGTTCGGCCGCTTCGGCGACGAGAAACCCCTCACCTGGACCGACGACGAACTCATCGCCGCCGCCGTCGAAGACCTGAGCACCGTCACCGGAGCCACGATCACCCCGCACGCCGCCGTCGTCCAGCGTTGGCCCGGCGGCCTGCCCCAATACGCACCCGGCCACACCGAACGAATCGACGCCATCGAAGCCGCGATCGCCCCGCTCGAAGGACTCGCCGTCGCAGGCGCCTACCTGCGCGGAGTCGGAGTTCCGGCGTGCGTCGCCGCAGGCACCGCCGCCGCGGAACGGGTCGCACACAGCCTTCACCACTGACACGGCTGCGGATTGCGGCGGCACGCGGCGGTCACCACGACCGCACCAGCTTCAGCGAATCAAGATCATCACGCTCTGGTGGCGTTCGCCTCTCGCGTGTTACTTACCTGAGAGCGTGGTGATCAATCGTCCAGGTTCACGACGCCCGCGGCTAGTGGTGTTGGGCGATGTTGATGACGTTCCCGTCGGGTGCGCGGACGAAGAATCGCGTGATTCCCCAGGGTTCGGTGGTGAGGGGGTGGACGATCTCGAAGCCGCGCCGCTGCGCCTCGGCCAGCGCGGCCTCGACATCGTCGACTTTGACCGTGACGACCGGATTCTCCGGTGCGCTCGCGTCGCGCGTGACGACCTGCAGGTGCGCACCCGTCTCGGGCGAGGTGAACCGCGCCACCCAGCCGAGGTTGAACTCCTCGTCGCTGAGACCGAGGTAGTCCGCGTAGAAGCTTCTGGCGGCGTCGATATCGCCGACGGCAAGATCGGCGACCACACTGATGACGCGCATGAGATCCTCCTGTGCAGAGTTGTCGGTGTCAGCGCGACCGTACGCGTCCCGAAGACTCCGGTCGACGCGAACCGCGAACTGCGCCCGCTGCGTCCGGGCCCGCGCTCCACTGGCCCGACGCGAACGCAGGCCGAAGCCGACCCGGGTCGCAGTGCACATACCCGATTGCGGCGTGGCTACCACCATCGGTGATAGCGCTCGTGCATGATCGCCCGCTGTGACCAGTCCCGCTGACCGACCGACCCTGATCCTCGACCCCGATCTCGGTCCCGTCGAACTACACGCGGGGGAGGCGACCACCGTGACCGCCGTCTTCCGCGCCGACGAAAACTCGCCGTGGCGTGCGGTCGAGCACCACCTGGACTGATCCCGGGCGCCGCGCGAAATCCGCGCAGTGGCACCATGGATTCATGGCGCGACTCGACTACCAGGCCCTCAATTCCACCATCCGGTACCTGATGTTCTCGGTGTTCCAGGTACAGCCGGGCGTGCTCGGTGACGACCGGGCGGCGGCGATCAAGGAGGCGCAGACCTTCTTCGACGGGCTGGCCGACAAGGGTGTGGTGTTGCGCGGCATCTACGACGTGGCCGGGTTGCGTGCCGACGCCGATTTCATGCTGTGGACTCACGCCGAACGGGTCGAGGACCTGCAGGCCGCCTACGCCGATTTCCGGCGCACCACCGAGCTGGGCAAGGCCAGCGCCCCGGTGTGGAGCAATGTGGCCGTGCACCGCCCGGCGGAGTTCAACAAGAGCCACATCCCGGCGTTCCTCGCCGGTGAGGACCCGGGCAACTACATCTGCGTGTACCCGTTCGTGCGGTCCTACGAGTGGTACCTGCTGCCCGACGAGGAACGTCGCAAGATGCTCGCCGACCACGGCAAGGCCGCCCGCGGCTACCCGGATGTGCGGGCCAACACGGTGAGCTCGATGGCGCTCGGCGACTACGAGTGGATCCTCGCCTTCGAGGCCCCCGAACTGCACCGCATCGTCGACCTCATGCGCGACCTGCGCGCCACCGAGGCCCGCCTGCACGTCCGCGAGGAGATCCCGTTCTTCACCGGCCCCCGCGTGGAGGTCGAGCAGCTGATCAACGCCCTGCCGTAAGACCTACTCTTTCGGCTCCAATTTGAGCGCGATCGAGTTGATGCAGTAGCGCTGGTCGGTGGGGGTGGGGTAGCCCTCGCCCTCGAAGACGTGGCCGAGGTGGCTGTGGCAGTTCGCGCACAGCACCTCGACCCGGCGCATGCCGAGCGAGTCGTCCGGACGCAGGATCACCGCGTCGGAATCGGCGGGGTCGAAGAACGACGGCCACCCGCAGTGCGAGTCGAATTTCTCTGTGCTGCGGAACAATTCGGCACCGCAGGCGCGGCAGGTGTAGACGCCGTCGGTCTTGGTGTCGGTGTATTCGCCGACGAAAGGTCGCTCGGTGGCGGCCTCACGCAGCACGGCGTATTCCTCGGGGTTCAGTTTGGCCCGCCACTCCTGCGGCGTCAGCTGGATGCGCGGCGCGGGCAACGAGGTATCGGAACTCATCACTCCACGCTAATGGTTTCGCGCCGCGCGCGCCGAAACGCTACTTCAGGGCGGGTTCGCGTTCCTCGACCGGTGCCACCGGATCGTCGCGGTCAGGCGCCGGTGCGGGCGCCGGTTTCTCCTCGACGCCGTCGCGCGAGTCGGGCGCGTTCGCCATCCAGGCCGGGTCGATGCCGAACTCCAGCCTGCCTTCGCGGCGGGCGGCCAGGTAGCGGTCGCCCAGCACACAGAACACCACGATGAGCAGCAGTCCCCAGCCGAAGGTGACGCGCAGGTATTCGAGCGTGCGCCCGATGTCCTGCCAGCGGTCCGACAACCACTTGTCGTAGGTCATGAATCCGAAGATCGCCAGCCAGGCCGGCCAGTTGCGCAGCACGGAATTGCGCAGCACCACCGTCATCAGGAACGGGAACAGCATCATCGAGTAGTACATCTGGCCCAGCGAGGGCAGCAGGAAGTACGCGGTGAGCAGCACACCGGAGAACGTGGTCACGAAGAACAGCTCGTCGTGGCGGTAGTAGCGCCACAGCAACCACAGCGACACCGCGACGACCGCGCCCATCGTCACCTGCACCAGCAGGATCAGCCAGTGCGGCAGCCCGAAGTAGGCACCGTTGCCACCGACCGAACTGTTGAAGTAGTCGCGGGTCTTGGCCAGATACGGCAGCACATGGGTGAAGAACCGTTCGGGGTCCTTCGACAGCGGCCAGGCCAACGCGGTGAGCCCGACGGGCACACCGATGGCGGTGATGAGCACCTTCCATTGGCCGCGCACGACCGCGACCAGCAACAACGGCGCAAGCGTCGGTTTCACCGCGATACTGAGGCCGAGAATGGCACCGGCCCACAGATCACGCCGCCGCAGCAGCAGATGGATGAACGCCAGCTCGGCCAGCAGCAGACACCCGTTGACATTGGTGAACACCAACGTGTTGATGACCGTCTCGGAGGCGAACATCGCCAGCAGCAGCGCGGGCGCGGCCACCGAACCGATGCCGAACTTGAACAACCGCAGCAGCAGGTACCAGGCGAGCAGGATCGCCGCGGCGTTCAAGGCGATGAACAGCCACCGCGACAGCTCGTACTCGATGACCGCGACCGGCGCGATCACCAGGGTTCCGCTGGGCGGGTACAGGTAATGGGGGTCGACCGAGTCGAAGTTGGCCGTGTACACGGGCCTGCCGTTCAAGAACTCGAACGAGGCGTTGTACACCGGGCGATAGTCGTCGGTGACGAAACCGTTGATCGCCTTGATGAAGACACGGTTCAGCACCGTCATGACCGCGAACGGCCACAATGCGAACTTCATCACCTCGGCGGCGGTGCGAGCGGTGCGGGGCTCGAGCTGTCGGAACAACACTGGGGCACGGTACACCGGATCGGGTTGCGATGGTGTCGCCGGACCCGTCCGACGCGCCGCGACGCGCCGGTCGGATGCCGATCAGGCGGGGCAGGCGCCACCGTCGGCGGGCAGTTTCCCATCCGCGAGGTAGGCGTTGACGGCCTGCTGCGCGCACCCCGAATGCGCGACCACGGGATGCCCCCAGCCCTGCCAGGTCATGGTGGCGTGCCGGGCACCCGCGGCGCCGAGCGCGCCGGTGACCGAGGCCGCGGCACCGCCGACGACGGGGTCGGCGGCACCGGCGAACACCAGCACGGGCAGCGACAGGTCATCGGGCAGCGGCGGGGCGGTGGAGACGGGCCAGGCCGAGCACACCATCAGCCCGATCGCGGCGGTGCGACCGAAAACCGGATATTTGCCCGCCCAGGTGTCGGCCAGTTCGCGGGCCCGATCGGGGGTGGGCGGTTGCTGGCTGTCGGTGCACCGGTTCACGAACTCGCCGTCGGACGAGATCGCCGCCGCCTCACGCCCGACCAGTGCGATCAGCGGCCCCCGATCGCCGCGGTCGGCCGCGGCGAGGATGTCGGCCAGGGCGGTGACCCGGGTGTTCTGGTCCCCACGCGGGCTCGACAGGAAACCGGTGAGCGCGGTCGCCAGGTCGGCGGCCGTCACCTCGCCCAGTCCGCCGGACGTCGCCTTGTTCATCAACCCGACGACCGCCGCGCGCGGATCGGGTCCGAGGGCGCAATTGGCCGCCTTGCAGCGCTGTGCGAACGCGGTGAGCGCGGCCTCGGCGCCGGTGACGCGCGCCTCGGCCATGGTCGCGGCGTCGGCGCCGACCGGTTCCGGTGCGTCGAGGACGAGCCGGGCCAGGTGGTCGCCGTAGCGGCGTGCGTAGCTGAGCGCGACCTTGCCGCCGTTGCCCGCGCCGAGCAGGTTGATCTTCTCGACCTGCCACTGCTTGCGCAGCTGTTCGATGTCGTCGGCGGCGTGCGGCGCGTCGAAGGTGCCCTCGTAGGGCTGCAGGAAGTCGCGACAGGCGATGGTCGCATCCTGGCTGAAACCGGCGACGGCACCGACCTGGTCGGCGTTGCCCACCCCGGTCTGCCCCAGATCGGTCAGTACCGCGCGCAATTGGGCAGGGATGCAGTCGATGGGCTGGGAGGCGCCGATGCCGCGCCGATCCACCGCCACGATCGGCTGCGCGGTGAGCAGCGCCCGGTTGGGGCCGATGGCCAGACCGGCGAGGGTGGAGGCCGAGGACCGGTCGGCGCCGGAGGTCAGCACCAGCGGGGCCACATCGGTGGGGGTCTCGGGCAGCCGGGCACGCAGGGCGCCCGCACGGAAGGTGCCGAGCACGGTGCCCGCGGTGTCGATGGGCGTCGAGAAATCGGCGCACTCGAGCACGAGTCCGGCGGGCACGTCACCGAAGGCCAGCGAGCTGATGGTCGACTCGGTGCAGTCACGCCAGGTGAGATCCGATTTGGGGACCTCGGCCGTGCCGAGATCCGCCGTTGTCACCTCCTGGGTCGCCACTCCACCGGCGCCCGGACGTTCCACCGCGACGACGGGCCGATCCGACGGTCCCGCCCCGCAGCCCGCGAGCATGATCGACAGTGTCGCGGCCGTTACCGCGGCCCGAGTCAAGCGCATGGCTACACCCTGCCAGGTTCGGCGCCGGGTTTCATCGACGGGCCCAGCGGGCCAGCACGGTGCCGTCGTCGTCGAGCACCAACTGCTTACGTGTCATCGAGGTACCGAATTGCTTCGCCGACAGCGAGATTCGCCCGCCCGCCCCGCCGACCAGCAGCGGCGCCGTGGTGAGGCACAGTTCGTCGACCAGGTCGGCCTCGGCCAGCTGACCGAACAGGTGCGGTCCGCCCTCGCACAGCACCCGCGGCAATCCGCGCTCGGTGAGCACCCGCAGCAGCGCGGCGGGCGTGATCGCGAACTCCGCCGCGACCACCACCTCGGCGCCCGCGTCCTCGAGCGCCGCGACGCGGTCCTTGTCGGCCTGGGCGGTGGTGAGGATCAGCGGCGGGGTCCGCGCGTCGGTGAACAGCCGCGCCGCCGGATCGAGATTCGCGCTGCCCGACACCACGGCGATCGGCGGTGGGCTGCCGTCCTCGCTGCCGCCGATCCCGTGCCGGAAATGCGCCCGCCGGTGGTCGTCGTCGGTGCGGGCGCCGCCGTAGTTCTCGGTGCGCACGGTGCCCGCGCCGACCAGGATCACGTCGGCGAGCTCACGCAGCAGCTTGAACACCAGCTTGTCGGCCGGGGTGGCCAGTCCCTTCGTCACGCCGTCGACGGCGAGCGCGCCGTCGATGCTGCTGACGAAGTTGGCCCGCACCCAGGGCCGCTCGAGGTGCCTCGGGTACGCATAGCTCCTGGCCAGTGCGTCGGCGTCGAGATCTGCGAGCTGGGTCACATTAGGGATACGCTGCATAGGTACCGATGCAACCACGTCCGTACGATTCGCACATGCAAGAACGCCTCGTCGATCGCCACCCGGAGGTCCCGGCCGACCAGCTCGTCGCCCAGATGGTGCCCCCGCCCATGTTCGACGAGGTCAGCTTCGCTTCCTACATTCCCGACCCCAAGGAACCCAGCCAGGCGGCCGCGGTCCGCAAGGCCGAGGAATTCGCCGGTCAGGTCGCCAAGATCCACAAGGCCGCGTCGAAGAAGAGCCTCTTCGGCAAGAAGAAGGCAGTCACCGGCGCGGGCCTGTACCTCGACGGTGGTTTCGGTGTGGGCAAGACCCACCTGCTCGCCTCGATCTTCCACAGCGCTCCCGCGCCGAAGTCGTTCGGCACCTTCGGCGAGCTGACCAACCTGGTCGGCGCCCTCGGTTTCGTCAACGCGGTGGAACGGCTCTCCGCCAACAGCCTGCTGTGCATCGACGAATTCGAACTCGACGACCCGGGCGACACCACGATGGTCTCGCGCCTGCTCACCGAGCTGTCCGCCGCGGGCGTCTCGATCGCGGCCACGTCCAACACCCTGCCGAGCCAGCTCGGCGAGGGCCGTTTCGCCGCACAGGACTTCCTGCGCGAGATCAAGAAGCTGGGCGCCATCTTCGAGCCGGTGCGCGTCGACGGTCCCGACTACCGCCACCGCGACCTGCCGCCCGCTCCCGAGCCCACCTCGCCCGAGGTGCTGGCCGAACGGGCTGCCGCCACACCGGGTTCCACCCTCGACGACTACGACGCTCTGCTGAAGCACCTGAGCACGCTGCACCCCTCGAAGTACGGCGCCCTCATCAACGGCGTCACCTCGGTGTTCGTTTCCGGTGTGCACCCGGTGACCGATCAGGCCGTCGCGCTGCGCATCGTCGTCCTCGCCGACCGCCTCTACGACGCGAGCATCCCGGTCACCGTGTCCGGCGCCAAGCTCGACGAGATCTTCTCCCAGGAGATGCTCGACGGCGGGTACCGCAAGAAGTACCTGCGCGCCATCTCGCGTCTGCTCGCGCTGTCGCGGTTCGAGGCCGCTACCGCATAGGGATCACAGCTTCCGTTCGAAGACGAAATCGTCGTGCACCTGGTTGCCGACGGTCATCGTCTTGGTGCCCACCCGCACGAACCCGTGCTTGCCGTAGAAACGTTGCGCGCGTTCGTTGTCCTGGTTGACCCCGAGCCACACCGCGTCGGCGCCCGAGTCGCGCGCGGCGTCGACCGCGGCGTCCATGAGCGCGGCGGACACCCCGGTGCCGTGGTGTCCGGGCAGCACGTACATCTTGCTGAGTTCGACCACCGACCCAGGGCTGACCTGTGCGTCGATAGCCGGATCGGTCGGCCTGCCCGCGATCAACATGGCGTAGCCGACGATCTGGTCACCGTCGACGGCCTTGAGGACCGTGCGATCCGGGTCGGACAGGTACTCGCCGAAACGGTCGCCCGAGAGCATCTGGGTCAGGAAGATCTCGATGTCGGCCGGGTCGGCCTGCGGGGGACAGGCCAGCGGGAACGTCGCGGTCGCCACATCGCTGAGGGCTTCGGCGTCCCAGAGTCCGGCCCGGTCGACGACGACGGAGCTGTTGGTCATCGTTCCAGTACAGCACGGGCGTGGCGGTGGTAGACAGCACTGTGGGCATCGCGGCGGTGGCACCGTGACGGCGGTCCCGAGTACTCTCCTGCCCATGACTAGCGGTAGCCGCATCGGGATCGTCGGTGCGGGAGTTGCGGGATTGGCTTGCGCGAAGGTGTTGAGTCAGGCCGGGTTCCCGGTCGAAGTCTTCGATCGAGCCCCTGACGTGGGCGGTGTGTGGAGCGTCACCCGCCGCTACCCGGGCCTGCGTTCACAGAACAGCAAGCACACCAACCACTTCAGCGACCACCCGATGCCGGAGGACTACCCGCGCTGGCCCGATGGTCAGCAGATGCAGGCCTACCTCGCCGGGTACGCGCAGAAGTTCGGTCTCACCGGGAATCTGCGGCTCGGCACCGAGGTGGTCGCTGCCGACCCGGTCGACAGCGGCTGGTTGCTCGAGATCCGCGACGGGATGGGGGTGCACCGCAGCACCTGCGATCACCTGATCGTCGCCAACGGTGTGTACAGCGACCCGGTGCTGCCGGACCTGCCCGGTGCGGCCGCCTTCCGTGCGGCGGGTGGGCTGCTGTGTCATGTCTCGCAGTTCCACGACGCCGAACTGGCGCGCGACCGTTCGGTGGTCGTCGTCGGGTACGGCAAGTCGGCCTGTGATGTGGCCGAGGCGGTGAGTCATCTCGCCGACGAGACCAGCGTGGTCGCCCGCAGGCTCACCTGGAAAATGCCGCGCAAGTTCGGATTCGGCACCGACTACGAACGATTGCTCCTCACCCGCGCGGGCGAGGCGCATTTCCCGTCCCGGTTCGGCCACCGCGCCGAACGCCTGCTCGACCGGCTAGCCCTGCGTGAGGCGAACCTCGACCTGCTGCAGGAACGGGTGACGCGCAAGCTGCGGCTGCGCGAGCTCGGCCTGGTCCCCGACGGTCCACTGGCCGACATGGCGACCAGCAGCGCCGCGCTGGCCACCGACGGGTTCTTCGATCAGATCGAGGCGGGCCGCATCGCCGTGCACCGCGACGCCGAGATCGTCGAACTCATCGGCGGGCAGCACGGGCCCGCGGTCCGGTTGTCCGACGGGACGCTGAAACTGGCCGAGATCGTGGTGTGCGCCACCGGATATCGGCAGGAAGTACCGTTCCTCACCCCGTTCGTGCGCCGCTCGCTCACCGACGAGGCGGGCGACTTCCGGCTCTACCGCCACATCCTGCCCGTCGAGGTGCCCAACCTCAGTTTCGCCGGCTACAACAGCTCCAATGTGAGCGCCCTGAGCGCCGAGGTCGGCGCGCACTGGATCGCGGGGCTGCTCACCGGCGCGTTCGTGCCGCCGGTCGCCGAACTGATGAACAACGACATCGACGAACGCCTCGCCTGGTCGCGGGCCCGCAGCAACGGTGCGCACGCGCACGGTGCGTCGGTGATCCCGTTCTCGCTGGGCAATATCGACGAGATGCTCGACGACCTGGGCACCCCGCTGCCGCTGTCGGCCCGGCTCGGGCAGTGGGTGCGCCCGGTGCGCCCCGCGACCTACCGCAGCGTGCTGCGCAACCGCAACGCCGCCCCGGCGCCGACACCGGTCGCGGTGGTCGAGGGATAACCGACACGCGGTGCGGCCGCTTGGTGGCGAACCGGGCGTTGGTGATAATCCTCGCGTGGAAGCGCTGGATCTCAACCTGTTGCCCGCCTTGGACGCGCTGCTGGACACCAACAGCGTCACCGAGGCGGCCCGGCGTCTGCACACCTCCACCTCGGCGATGAGCCGCACCCTCACCCGGTTGCGTGAGGTGTTCGGTGACCCGCTGCTCGTGCGTTCCGGCAGGCATCTGGTGCCCACCCCGCGCGCCCTGGAACTACGCCAGGACGTGGCGGCGCTGGTCGAGGCGAGCCGGGTGCTGCTCACCTCACACGAGGGCGGCGGTGTTCGCAGGCAGCGGGACTTCGTGGTCCGCGTGGGCGATGCGGTGGCAGCACGGCTCGCGGGACCGCTGCTCGGCGCGGTCGGGGCGCAGTTGCCCGGCGTGACCGTTCGGCTGCTGGCCGCGGACCCCGCCGACAGCGCGGTGGCCCTGCGCGACGGACAGGTCGACATCGAAGTGGGCGTGCTCGGCCGCACCGACCCCGAAACCGTTGTGCAGCGGCTGTTCAGCGACCGCTGGGTCGGTGTCGCGGCCGCCGACCATCCCTTCGCCGCCGACCGCCCCACCGTCGCCGCCTATGCCTCCGCGCGCCACCTCGAGGTGTCACCCACCGGCCGCACCCACAGTCCCATCGACGACCGTCTCGCCCTGCACGGCCGCACCCGCCGCGTCGTCGCGACCGTCGCCGACCTGGCGACCGCGTTGTTCACCGTGGCGACCACCGAGCTGATCTGCCCCGCCCCTGCGGCGTTGTCCCGCCCGGCCTGTCAGGCGCTCGGCCTGGCGACCTTCGAGATCCCCCTGCCGTTGCCCGCCCCCGTCGTCGCCATGGCCTGGCATCCGCGCAATACCGCCGACGCGGGTCATCGCGCCGTGCGCGAACTCGTCGCGACGGTACTGCGCGACGCACCGGAGGCGCCCGATGTGCGCTCGGTGGGAGTCGCCGTCTAGCCGAGGTCCTGGGTCGGTGGGCCGAAGACGTCGCGGCGGCCGGGTGGCAGGCCCGCGGAGCGCTTGAGCTCGTCGAGCATGGCCTGCAATTTGTCCACGTGGGCGGCGGATTCGAGGTCGAAGGCGCGATAGGTGCCGGTCACCGTGATGCCTGCCGGGTCGGTGGCCGTGGGGATGGGGGCAGGGCCGAGGTTGTCGTCGGCGCTCGACGAGGTGTGGGTGGCGGGCAGGTCGACCGCCGGGGCGGGTCGGCCGTGCCGGGTCCCGGTGTCGTTGTCGGAGTTGGTGAATCGCGCGGTGCTGTGAGCCGCCTGGGCCGCGAACGGACCTGTGTTCGCGTCCTGTCCGAACGTGCGGCCGGTCTCCTCGGCGCTGTGACCGGGCGGTCGGCTGGATTGCTCGTATCGGCTGTTCGCCGCTTCGTCGGACGGGCCGGGTCGAACGCCCTGGGTGATGCGGTCGGCCTGCTGGTGCGTCCGGCCGGGATCGCCCGTTGCCTGGGTGGAGTGGCCCTGGTTCGGGTAGTCCGTCGGCAGGGCTGCTCCGCCGGACCGGTCGACGGATTCCGTCGCCGGGCTGGTTCGGTAGTCGGGTGCGCCGGCCGACGGCTCGGACCGAGATGCCTGGTCGAGGTGCTCCGACGGCGCGGTGGCTCGGCCCGCCACGTGCCCGGCTTCGACCTGGTGGGTCGAATCAGCCGGTGGCGGGGCGACCAAACGGGCAGGGGCTGCCGGTTTCTCGGTGTTGGTCGAGTTGCGCGGCGTGAAGTCGGCGAAGACGGACTCGCCGCGGGAGTCCGTGGTGAAGCCGTTGCGGGCGTGCCCGTTTCGCGGCGGGGTGGGAAGGGTCGTCTCCACGTCGTCGTCGAAGGACCACTGGATCCCGTTGACACTGCCGTTCTTCGGCCCGGAACCCGACCGATCGGCGAACCCGTTGAAGGTCGTCCCGTTCGTCACGACCCTGGCTTCGGCCGCGTGAGCATCTTCGGCCGGGATGATTCCGGCACGTTCTTGCTCACCCGGACCCGAGTGCCCACCCGTACCGGCCAACGGTCCGCGCACCGAGCTCGCCTGCTGGTCGTCGACGTGACCCGACGCATGTGCGGCGCGGCGCGCATCGCCGGAATCGCCGACCCGCTCGCCCGCCGTGCCAGCGTCGAACGAGCTGTGCCGCACGTCTTCCGATCCGCCTGCGTGTTCGACGGGGGCGCGTTGGTCGGTTGCCCGGTGGGGGCCGGATCCGTTGCGCTGAGCCTGCGGATCGACTCCGTTGGGCGACCAGGTCACATTGCCGGAAGTGGTGTGGCGTTCGGTGCCACGGGTCTCGGTGGGAACCTTGCCGACCGGCCGGGCGCGTTCGACGTTCGCGGACCCGCCCGAAACGGCAGCGGCCTCCTCATCGTGGCGGCCGAGCTCATCGGTCGAATCCGGCAGCGGAACAGCACGATTCGCGGCGAGACCGACCCCTTGCGCCGCGATGTCGTCGGCCACTCCACGCGCCGGTGCCTCCCGATCCGGCTGCGCGGGCAGCCGGCCGTTCACACGCTGCGCATTCGGGACGGCTTCCCGCACAGGCGCTTCCGGCACATGCGCACCGTTCACCTTCGGTCGCTGTGCGGAGTTACCGCGCGCACCGCGGGCCGCCTGGGGTTCAGGATCGCCGAGTCCCGACGACTGGACGGCGTACGCGGCGGTACGAGGCTCACCCTCCTCGTGCGACGCGGCCCGACCACGTTCGCCCGCAACGACACCGCTCTGCGGTTCGGTCGTCGCGCGGGGAACCGGGGGAGCGGTGATGGGCCAGGTGGGATCCCCGAGGTGGTCGGGGACCGAGCGGCTCGACTGACGGCGCTCCAGCGGCGGCTTGGTGGCTTCCTCGTGGGCGGCGGCCCGCTCGGCGGCCTCGCGGACTTCTCGTCTGCTGCGCCCACGGGCGGGTGGTGGGGCCGGATCGTCGCCGCCGTCGAGCGCGTCGAGCCGGGCACTGAGCCGGGAAATGTCCTGTGACGCATGGAAAGCCCAGGCTTCGAGGCGGCGGATGCGAAGCTGGTCGGGCACGTCCTCGTCGTCACCGGGGAAGCCGGGGACCTCCTGGGCGACGCGCGCGGCGACGACATCGAGCTTCTCGCTGACCTCACGCAGCGCCGCGGCGATATTCGCCAGCATCGACCCGATGGTTTCGTCGTGCTCAGCGTGGTTCATGCACACCCTACTTCCGGTGGACGGCGAGCGTGCCCGCCTCGGCCGCCTGCGATCATATCCACCGGTGCCCGCCGACGCGTTGTAGTGATCCTCGGCCGGTGCGCCAGGCGACGCGCCGAACCTTTTCGTAATCGGGACGAAAAGGACCGGCAACCCGGGTGGTCTGTGTATCGAAATGATCAAGATCTTCGCCGGTCCGTGCGACGTTGGCACAATGAAAGGGCTTGATATACAAGCAATGTCGTCGTTGTGATCTCGATCACCACGCGGCGACGCACCCGAGTGCGGGTCAAGGGGGCTGGCGGCGTGTCGGCGGCTGCGGGAACCTGAGTGCAGGTCGTGGGCGCGGCGCGTACGGCAGGCCCTGGTGAGGGAGTGATGGTGTGAGGACGAAGCGGCGAAGCGACACCCAGGTGGTGTGCGGACGGCGGGCGCTGCTCGACGAACTCGGGATCTCCGAGGGCGGTCGTCGCGCGGCGCCCGAACGCACCGGATACGGCTGTGGTTGCCCCGATTGCGTTGCGAAGCAATGGAATACCCAGCGGCTCGAACATTGGATCTGTGGCAGGCTGACGGCGGCGGGCGCCGACGAGGCGCAGGTGGACGCCCGGGTGGGCGATATCCCCGTCGACATCTACTGGCGCCGTGGCGAGCGGCGCGGCGTGGTCGAGGTGCGCAGCGGCCCCCTCGACATCACCGCCGCCCGCGCGCACCGCGAACGCCTGCGCGAAGCGGGCATCGACGACGTGCTGTGGGTGGTCCCGCGCGGGTACTGGGTGCCGCTGGTGCCCGCGGTCGGTATCGCCGACTTCGCGCCCGCCGGTGCCGAATACCGTATCGATCAGGGCATGCTCACCGCCGGTGAGTCGGGTTTCGCCGCACCGGTGCGGGCGGGCTGGGCGCTGCGGGAGTTCCTCGAGGGCTGGGTGGCGGACGACATCGCCTGGGGTCATGTGGATGTGATGAACGGAGGGTGGGCCGAGATGGGCACCTGGGAAAAGCACACGGCGGCGCAGGCCGCGATGATCGAACGTCAGCGCAATCAATTGCGCGACCAGCGAGTGGAACTGGCGGTGTCGCGGCAGGCCGTGCGCGACAAGCAGCGGTTGGTGACCAGGCTGCATCACCGCATCGAACGCGCGGCCGCAGCCGCCGACGCCCATGCCATCACCCTGGCCGGCTTGCGCAGCGAGCTGGTCGCCCAGCAGCGGACCGCGGCGGGCCTGCGCGCCACCATCACCCGGATGGATCGCACCCTCGATCAGTGGCAGTGGCTCACCTGCTGCGCGATGCTGCTGGTTGTCGCGGTGCTCGCCGGGGCGATGGTGATGCGCTGAGCCGCATCGGCAACCGGTCGAACTGCCAGTCGTTGCGCAGTACGAGGGTGGCCAGGTCGAGTAGGTCGAGGCCCGTCTCGGTGAGCACGGCGGCGAGGGCGACCCGGTCGTAGGGGCCGGTGGCCAGATCGGCGGCGATGCGCTGTTCGGCGGCCGCGTCGACCGGGCGGGTGCGTAGTTGTGCGGTGCCGATCGCGCTGCCGGTCCAGGTGAGCGCACCCCAGCCGCGTTCGTGGGCGTGGGCGCGCACCAGTTCGGCCTGAAGCCTGTTGTGGTGGAACATGGTCCGGCCCAGCGGTACCACATCGATCAGCACCGTTCGGCCGTCGCTGAGCCGGGCGGCGACCGAGGGGTAGTGCACGTGGTTCTCACCCGCGAACGTGTAGGTGAGGGCGGCGGGTTCCTCCTGGAATGCCGCGACGGCCGGGCTGGCGTCGAGCGTGCGCAGCAGGCGGGCGACCAGCGCCGAGTCGTAGGCGACATCGCGTCCGGCCTTGGCCAGGTAGAACCGGCCGCGCCCGTCGTCGTCGGCATCGGCCACCCGCGCCGAGACGGTGGGTAACGGGGCAGGGGAGCCGTCCGGCCAGTCGGTACCCGCCAGCACGGCGTCCAGGTCGTCGATGTCGTCGTCCGGGGCGTGCAGTTTGGCGAGGATGCTCGCGGTCTTCTTCTGCCAGCCCAGGATTCGCTGCATGACATAACCGGCGACCCGCCGCGCGTCGGTCTGGTCGTGTCCGGCCAGGCGCAACTTCAGATACGACCACTCCATGGCGACCAGGTCGGTGTCGGTCGCGTAGGTCTCGGTGAGCAGGGTGCGCACCAGGCGCAGATCGCCCGCCTCACGCGGATATCGGTGGGCGAACACCTCGGCGGAGCGGTGTCCGGATCGGGTGGCCTCGCGCAGGATGCGCCCGATCGCCTTGGTGTAGAGCTGACGGGCCCGGTCGCGGGCGAGGTCGTAGCGGGCGCCGACGCGGGTAAGGGTTTCCGGGCGCTGCCCGCCGATGCCCAGGCGCAGCCCGACCACCCGCGCCTCGCGTGCCGCGCGTTCGGCGTGGTCGACGAGCAGTTCGCCGACCAGCTCGTCGAGCTCCTCGAGCTCGAACGAGACGTCGGCGGCGATGTCGTGGCCCGGTTCTCTCATGATCGCGTCAGCGTAGCGGCGAACACCGACAATGTTGTGTCACAGCGACGTCAGGTACTCGCTGTAGAACAGGCACAGCCCCGTCGCCGAGGCGATGCCCGCCAGCACCCAGAACCGGATGATGACCGTCGTCTCCGGCCAGTTGTCGAGTTCGAAATGGTGGTGGAACGGTGCCATCCGGAACAGCCGGGTGTGGGTGGTGCGGAAGACGACGATCTGCAGCACCACCGACATGATCTCGGCGACGAACAGTCCACCGAGCACCACCGCGAGCAGTTCGGTGTGGCTGGTGATCGACAGCCCGGCCAGCAGACCGCCGAGGCCGAGGGATCCCGTGTCGCCCATGAAGATCTTGGCGGGCGCGGCGTTCCACCACAGGAACCCGACACAGGCCGCGGCTCCGGCCGCGCTCACCATCGCCAGGTCCAGCGGGTCGCGGACGGTGTAGCAGGCGCGGCCGGGGGTGATCTCGCAGGAGTGGTCGTACTGCCACAGCGTGATCACCACGTAGGCGCCGAGGGTCAGGGTCATCGACCCGGCGGCCAGGCCGTCGAGCCCGTCGGTGATGTTCACCGCGTTCGACCAGGCGACCACCAGCAGCACCACGAACAGCACGAAGAACAGCGACGCGAAGGTGATGGTCGGGATGTCACGCACATACGACAGGTTGCGGCCCGCCGGAGTGAGTCCGGTGGCGCCGGGGAATCGCAGCACCAGCACCGCGAACACGACCGCCGCCGAGATCTGCCCCAGATATTTGCCCGCCGCGGTGAGCCCGAGATTGCGGTGTTTGCGCAGTTTGATCGAGTCGTCGAGAAAACCGACCACGCCGAGCGCCGAGGCGAGCAGCAGCACCAGAACGCCCGACGCGCTGGGACCCGGTGCGACCCACAGTGTTCCGATCAGGTGCGAGCCCAGGTAGCCGCCCCACACGCCAGCACCGATGGCGAGACCACCCATCGTCGGTGTGCCGCGTTTGGTGTGGTGGCTGGCGGGCCCGTCGATCCGGATCTCCTGCCCGAAACCGCGCCGCGCGAACACCCGGATGAGCACCGGGGTGAGCGTGATGGTGATGAACAGGGCGATGCCCGCCGACAACAGGATCTGTCTCACATTGCCCCTCCGTCCCGCCTGTCCCGCCATCCGCTGCGGCCCCGGCGGCGCCGTGCCGATCCTAGGGGAGGCCGCCGGGTTGCGGCGCGGGAGTGATCGGGGTTACAGGCTCTTCGGTCGCACGGTCATGGTCAGCACCTCCGGGACCGCATCGAGGGCGCGGCGTACTTCGGTGGCCAATCCTTCGGCGGTGCGGTCGTCGTGGGCGGTCCACGCGCCGAGCGCGCAATGGAACGCGGCGACCAGGATGTCGACGGCGAGGCGTAGATGCAGGGTGCGGTCCTCGCCCACTTCCAGTTGGCGGTGCAGCAGGGTGACTGCCGCGCCGCTCGTCCGATCGCAGAATTGCAGATTGTGCCCGGCCATCGACGGGGTGACGCCCACGAGGCGATGGCTCAGCGCCGCGCGCCGTGGCCAGTCGCCGACGGCGACGCGGTCGACGGCGGCCAGTAGCGCGTCCCGGAGCACGCGCAGGAGCTCGGTTTCGCGTGGCTCGCCGCGTTCCAGCTCTTCCAGGAAGGCGAGCCAGATGTCCTGCAGTGGCGCCATCGCCACGTCTTCCTTGCCTGCAAAGGTGCGGAAGAACGTGCGCTTGGAAATCTCGACGGACTCGCACAGCTCGTCCAGGGTGACGGCATCGAACCCGCGCTCGGTGAACAGCCGGAGAGCGGAGTCGATCAACGCGTGCCGGGTTCGCAGCTTTTTCCGTTCGCGCAGCGGCAACTCGTCTATCGCTACGTCCATCGTCTCAGCGTAGCGATGACCGACAGCGAATGCCACTTGACAGCAATTGCCACTCAGTGGCATTTTTGCTGCGCGGCTGATCTGCCGTGTTGTCACAAGAGAAGGCCTTGGATATGCGAGCACTGCTGGTCGACCGTTCCGCGCCCGCCGGACTCCGCCTCGGATCGGTCCCGGACCCCGATCCGGCCCCGAATCAGGTGTTGGTGCGGGTTGCCGCGACTTCGTTGAACCACGGCGAGGTGACCCATCTCGTTCCCGGCGCCGACGCGGGCACGGTTCTGGGTTGGGATGCGTCGGGGGTGGTCGAGCGTGCGGCTGCCGACGGTTCCGGACCGGCTGTGGGCACGCCGGTGGTCACGCTCGGACCGGCCGGTGCTTGGGCCGAATTGCGGACTGTGGATACCGAATTCGTCGGAGTAGCACCGGTAGGTGCCGACCTCTCAGCCCTCAGTACAGTGCCGGTGGCGGGCGCGTCGGCGTTGCGCGCATTGCACCGGCTCGGCCCGTTGCTGGGGCGCAGGATTCTCGTCACCGGTTCGTCCGGTGCGGTCGGCCGTTACGCGGTGCAGCTGGCACGCCTGGGTGGTGCGGAGGTCGTCGCGGTGACCTCGAATCCGGATGTGTATGGCGACAGCATGCGGGAGCTCGGTGCCGGACAGGTGATAGCGGACCCGACGGAACTCGATGGCCGCGTCGACGGTGTGATCGACCTCGTCGGGGGATCGCAGATGGTTGCCGCCTTCGAGTCGCTCGCGGAGGGCGGGACGCTCGTCTCGGTCGGGCATGCTTCGGGTGCGCCGGAGCAGTTCCCGTTCGGCACCTTCTTCGGCGATGCGGGCAGGCACGACCGATCGATCGTCACGTTCTTCCTGCTCGGCTGCCGCGATCTCGGCCGTGATCTCACCTGGCTCGCCGACCGGGTCGCCGCGGGCGTTCTCGACCCGCAGGTGGTCTGGCGAGGCGACTGGTCCGCCGCGGATGAGGCGGTCACGGCGTTGCGGGACCGCCGGCTGCACGGCAAGGCCGTCCTCGAGCTGGGCTGACCGGTCCGCGACGCAAACAAGTCAGGCCCCCTCGAAAGGGGGCCTGACTTGTGGTGCGCGATACTGGGATTGAACCAGTGACCTCTTCCGTGTCAGGGAAGCGCTCTCCCGCTGAGCTAATCGCGCGAGGTGGAGACGGGAATCGAACCCGTGTGCACGGCTTTGCAGGCCGTTGCCTCACCACTCGGCCACTCCACCGCGCAAAGGAGGATGGCATATTGCTAGTGCCTAACCTACCTCTCGAGCGGATGACGGGATTCGAACCCGCGACCCTCACCTTGGCAAGGTGATGCGCTACCACTGCGCTACATCCGCATTCACACTTCCAGAGGAGCTCGTCCCGGGGGCTTTGCTGCTCTCCGTGGTGCGATGAGAACATTAGCCGACGCGCGGCGAAGACTACAAATCGCCTGGTTAAACGGCATAAATGTGAATTACATGCGTGTTGTCCGGTGGCGCGGCGATGACGGGTGGCCGAACTTCGGGTACTGCGCCGCGCCCGCACGTTCCGGTCCCTCCCGTCTACCGGTCCCGTCGCCCCGAACTTCCCGTTCACAAGGCGATTTGGTGTCTCCCGGGTACCCCGTGCTAATGTTTCGTCTCGTTCGAGAGGCCGCACAAACAGCCCCTCGCAACCATCCCGGTCCTATAGCTCAGCGGGAGAGCGTCCGCCTCACACGCGGAAGGTCGCTGGTTCGAAACCAGCTAGGACCACAAAAGAAGCAGGTCAACACCTTTTCGGTGCGGGCCTGCTTTTTCGTATCCTGCGGGTGGCGGCTTACGATCGCAGCCCCGTCGCGATACGGACGAGGTCGGCGACAGCCTTGGATCTGCTGTGCGGCGGCCAGCAGATGACCGTCGTGACAGGCGGCGCATCCGACACCGGCACGACCGCGAGCGTGTCGCTCAGCTGAGCCCGAAGCGACTCGGGTACGACCGCGCAAGCCCGCCCGAGCGCGATCAGCTGCATCAGCTGGCTGTAATTGCGAACCTCAGGGCCGGGGCCGTCCGGGAAACTTCCATCGCGCCGAAGCCAGCGCGGTATGGGCAGATCCGACAGGGCACCGATCTCAGTCATCGACAGGTGGGATCGGCCGGCCGCAGAGTGCCCCGCGGGCAGCACAACGACCTGCGGCTCGGTATGCAGATCCTCGGTGTCGAACCCAGCCGTCGAGTCGTACGGCCGATGCAGCAGAGCGACATCGGCAGACCCGTTGCGCAACAGGGCTTCCGGTTCACCGGGCCCGCACAGCACCACCTCGACAGGCACAGCGCCGACCTCGGCGGCGTAAACGTCCAACAGCCTCGACAACAGTTCGCTCGACGCACCCGCCTTGGCGGCCAGCACCACACCCGGGCGGTCGGCAGCGGCCCGGCGAGTACGGCGCTCAGCGGCTTCGACCGCCTCGAGCGCGACCCTGGCCTCCCGTAGCAGCACCGATCCGGCCTCGGTCAACGCGACCGCGCGAGCGGAGCGCCGCAGCAGAACCGTTCCCAGTCGCCGTTCGAGCCGCTGGATCGCCCGCGACAGCGGTGGTTGCGCGATCGCGAGCCGCCGCGCCGCCCGCCCGAAGTGCAACTCCTCCGCGACGGCGACGAAGTAGCGCAACTCCCGGGTCTCCACCAGCGCATCGTAACCAGCCGCCACCACCGTCGATACCGCTGCGGTATCGCCGCCGACCCAGTCGGTATTGGTCACGCCGCCCGGCCGCGCCGCAGCATCGAGAGGCCGTCACTACCCATGACAGCCCTCGCTCGAACACAGGAGTACCGATGATCAACGTCGCAGTGATCTACTACAGCCGCACCGGGAGCATCAAGGAGCTGGCAGAAGCCGCGGCCGAGGGCGCCGCCGGTGCGGGCGCCCAGGTGCGCTTGCTCCCGGCGGACGCGGCAGGCAACGCCGACCTGGAATGGGCCGATGTCGTCCTGTTCGGGACACCCAGTCACTACGGCACGATCGCCGCCGGGCTCAAGACGTTCATCGACGGCACCGGCGACCTCTGGCGGACCGGCCGACTGGCCGACAAGGTGTACGGAGCCTTCGTCTCCAGCGCGAGCACGCACGGCGGCCAGGAGACCACTCTTGCCTCCTTCACGACGATCTTCACTCACTGGGGCGGGATCATCGTGCCGCCCGGCTTCACCGCGCCGGTGCCTGCCGCCGAACAGATGCGGTCCGGCAACCCCCACGGCGCCGGACACGTCGCCGGCTTCGGCGACCCGCCGACGGAGTTCGCACTGGCCGCAGCCCGCCATCAGGCGGGACGTGCGGTCGGGGTGGCTGCCCAACTGGCATCGGCCACCGCATCGGCTCGGTAGTGAACTCGCGGGTAGCCATCTCGATGCTGCCTCCTGGGCCGTGAACGTGCGTTACCCGGATTCGGACGTTCCACATTCTGGACCGCTATGTTTTCCGATGGGCGCGCGATGGGGGTCGGGTGACTGTGTGGGTCGGCGGTGAGGGCGGCGCGGTGCGATCAATGGGGCCGGTGGGCGCCGGATCACCCGCCTCACCAGGCGTCGCGGCGATCATGGGGAGCCCATGCCAGTTCGGTACGGAATGCCCGAATTCGGCCGAGGCGTGATCGCGCCATGCCGAGGGATCCGAGATGCGTTTGCTGAAAGTGTGCTGTAGGTATCCTTTGCGCGTCCTGATAGCCAGGGCCGATCGATATCCGTTCGGCCTCATGAGAATCGGAGGTCTGCGCGCACATGGTTCCGCAACGCTCGGTCCCGCGTCCGGCGGTACTCACGCCCGGCGCTGCGACATCGCAATTCCGTCCCGTACTGCTCGACGCGTCGAGCCGGGAAGGACTGCGTGACCTGGAAGCGCTGGCGGCATCGAGTGCTGTCGGCGCGGTGCACGACACGATCGAAGATCAGCTCGACGAACTGATTCGCAGCGAGGACCCCGCTGTCGCCCACTCGGCGGACTCGCTGGCGGCGGCGCGTCACCGGATCAGTGGCGAGACGCCGCTGTGGCGGTGGGGGACATGGGTGTTCTATCCGTGGAACGGCCGACTGGTGCATGTGTTGCCACGCGAGGATTTCCAGCGGCTGCGCACGGATCGCAACCGCGACAAGATCGACCGGGCACAGCAGCACGACCTGCGTGGACGGCGGATCGGTGTGGTCGGCCTTTCGGTGGGCAACAGCGCGGCCGTCACGCTGGCCATGGAAGGAGTCGGCGGGTCCTTCCGGCTGGCCGACTTCGACAGTCTCGGGCTGTCGAACCTGAACCGGCTGCGGGCCGGGGTGGGTGATCTCGGTGTTTCCAAAGCCGTGCTGGCGGCGCGCCAGATGTTCGAGATCGACCCCTATCTCGACATCGAGCTGTTCACCACCGGGCTGACCGAGGAATCGATCGGGCCGTTCTTCGACGGCGTCGACGGCACCGCTGCGCTGGATCTGCTGGTCGAGGAATGCGACACGGTGTGGGCGAAAGTCGCCGCTCGCGAATACGCGCGGCGCCGAGGGATTCCGGTCCTGATGGACGCCAACGATCGCGGACTGCTCGACGTGGAACGGTTCGATCTCGAACCCCACCGCCCGCTGTTCCACGGCCGGATCGGTGATTCCACCTCGTCCGATGTCGCGCGGATGGATCGCGGCGAACTGCTGTCGTTCCTGCTCACGGTGGTCGACGAAGCTCGGCTGAGCCCGGCGATGCGCGACGCCATCGGTGAGATCGGCCGCGGCCTGTCCAGCTGGCCCCAACTCGCCTCCGGCGTGATGCTCGGCGGTGCCCTGGTCGCCGACACGGCTCGACGCATCCTGCTCGGCGAGCTGATCCCCTCGGGGCGAACCTATATCGACCTCGACGAACTCATACCCGCGTTAGGACAGGGGATCTCGCCGGAATTCGTGCGGACGATGGAGGAAGTCCGATGACCATCGACCTGCGCAACGTGGAACTGATCGGCGCGCGGCTGCGACTGCGTGATCTGCGAGCCGACGACCTCGACGTCTACCAACGGATCTTCACCGACCCACAGCTGACCCGATACATGGGCACCGACAGCCTGAGCGTCCAGGCGGCCGCCGCGTCGTTCGACGCCGCCCTGCGCTCCCGGGGCGAAACTCCGCGGCGCAAGTACACATTGGCGATCACCGCGCCGGACGACGACACCATGGTCGGCACCATCGGCCTGCTGGTGGAGGACTTCGGCAGCAACGCGATGATCGGCGGTCTGGTCGTCGTTCCGGAAGGTTCGCTGCGCGCGGGCGGTATCGAGGCCGGACGGCTCATGGCGGCATTCGCCTTCGGGCCGCTCGGCATCCACCGGGTCTGGGCGGGCCATCGGCACGATCATCCCGTGATGGACACGGTGATGGCGGGAGTGGGCTTGACACCGGAGGCGCGGCTGCGGCAGCTGTATCGCACCCAGGGCCAGTGGCGCGATGTGTGCACCTATGCGGCGTTGCGACCGGAATGGGCTGCGACGGCGACCGCCGCCGAACGTCGAATCCTCGCATCGCGGCCCGCCGAGACAAGGGAACACGCCGCCGCCGGGCGCTGAAATCCCTTGCGCGACCCTGCCGAATCGGGCTCCGGACTCGCGTCGGCGCGATAACATCGCCGACTACAGGCCCCCGTGCAATCACCTTTGCCCGAATTGCCACCACCCGATGCGCGCAGCGGCCGGCGACGGGAGGGTCTCCACCGCCGGCGAGGATCCGAAGTGGAGATCACCGATGGCAGTGCTGATCGATTCCGACTACTTCACGCCGGCGGACCGGCGAGAGGCGGTCACCGCCATCCTGCAGGAAGCCGATATCGGGGCGAACCTGCGGATGTGGGATTCGCCCGCCGAAGTGGTCAGCAGGCACCAGGCCTGGATGCTCGGCCCGATCGCGCTCACCCGTTCGGAGGTATCCGGTCACCAGGTCTGGCGGACCAGGCGGCATGAGCGGACAACGCCGAGCGACACATTGACGGTCACCGTCCAGAACGGGCAGGTCCGCAGGCACGAACAATTCGGCGCGCAAACGCTGATCGAACCCGGCGCGTGCGAAGTGATCGACCTGGCGACCACCTTCGCCTCCGGCTGGCACGGCCTCGGCGGAACGCTGTGCCTGCAGCTGTCGAGAGAACGCCTCGGCATCTCCCCGGAAACGGTCGTCGCGGCCCACGGGCGGCTGGCGGCATCGCCGCTGTATCCCATGGTCACGGCACAGATCCAGCATCTCGTCCGGATCGCCGACCAGCTCGAAACCGATCCGGCCGCCGCCTCGGTGGGCGAGTCGTGCCTGGAAATGGTTCGGGCGCTGCTGATCTCGGCGGCCGGTCGCGGGCCGGGCGACGGTGCCGCCATCCCGGAGCAACTGCTGATCGAGCAGATCCTCGGGTATGTGCGGACACACCTGTCCGATTCGACCTTGAAGATCCCCGCGATCGCCGCCGCCAACAACATCTCCGTGCGGCATCTGTACAAGGTGTGCGCCCAGTCCGGGATCAGCCTCGAGCAGTGGATCATCGAGCAACGCCTGGTCCGGGCTCGTGACATGCTGGTCGACAGGGGCTACGCGCACCGGTCCATCGGTGCGGTGGCCGGGGCCGTCGGCTTCCGCGACGCCGCGCATTTCGCCCGGCGATTCCGCGAGGCGTTCGGCATGACACCACGAGACTGGCGCCGCAGCGCCACCGATCCGGACAACCCTCCGAAATAGCCGGATTCGGCGTCCGAATGCACGTACGTTTGTGCGTGCACAGTCAGTGGCCGTGCAGTCACAGACTCCTTCACAGGCCGATTCCCCGATACCTTTCGAATGTGGCTGCGCGAGACCGCATTAGGAGTTCGAGTGTTCGCCGATGGACACCCGTGCCGATGCGGTCCGTGCCGAGGGCATCGAGAGAGAGGGGAGACCATGTCGGCGATCGGCAAAGCGATTCGGGCGGCAAGGATGGCCTCCGGATTCACCCAGGCGGAGTTGGCCGACTGGATCGGAATTGCGGACGGAAACCAGATCAGCCGCTGGGAACGCGGTGTGGTGACACCCAGTGCCGACAATGTCTGCGAGTTGTCGAGGGTGCTCGGGGTGCGTCTCGACAGGTCTGTCGGAGACGCGGTGTCGTGCTGATCTGAATGCCGTTGCGCCGGCTCGAGGCAGGTCGGGTCGGCGCAACGGTCGGTGTTCGCCCCAGGCTACGAAACGACCTGTGAGCTCAGGTAGCTCAGGAGGACAGGGACGTCGTCGGCGTAGTCGATGTGGGCGCGGGAGGCGTAGAAGTTGGCCATGTCCACACCTTGGCGAGCCAGTTGGGCGAGTTCCTCGGTGGTGGCAGGGTCGGTGAGGCTCAGCAGGGTTCGGGTGGTCGCGTGCAGGTCGGCGCGGATGCCCGCGGCGACCGGGCCGAACACGGAGCCGGTGAGGTCGGCGCCGTCGGCGATCAAGGACGCCAGTTCGGCAGCGGCCCCGAGGTGGTCGTTGCGGTCGAGGGATTCGACCGCACGCCAGAGAGATTCTTGAGTTCGGCCCGCTCTGTCGGCAATACCGAGCAGGTCGATGTGCGCGAGGGCGTCGGCGATGACACCGACAGCCGCCGTCCGTCCGGTGGGGTCGACGGCGGCAGCCGCGCGGACCACCTCGGCGACCAGCACACGATCCACACCCGCGGCGGCCTGGACCAAGGGCGACAGGGCGGCGTTCAGGGCATCCGCGGCCCGGCGCGCGCTGCGGATATCGCCCGCCGCGATGAACTCCGGGAGGCGGGTCAGGTTGTCGGTGATGGTCGGCAGGTTCGCCGCGGTGGCAGTCCATCCGGCCCCCATCGTGACCGCTTGCGCGATCAGATTGTTCGGATCGACCGTAGGGGGAACGAGGTTCGCGATCGGCCCGGGATCGCCACTGAGTACGCGGCCGACCACGGCGAGGAACGGGGAGGTGGCCGAATCGAGGGCACAGTACAGATCGCCGTCCGCGCACAGAGTGCGAACCCGGTCTGTCAACGCGCCGAAATCGCGGTCCCGGGCCCCGGCGATACCGTAGCCGGGCTGCGGATCACCCAGGGAGAGCGTGGTATCCGGATCGCGATGTGGATCGGCGAGCAGCCCCACACCGACCACTCGATCGGCATCGATGGGACCGTCACCATGGCCGATCGCGGTCGCGAGATCACCGACACCGTCCGCGCCCTGGCTGTAACCGGCCAAGACGACCCTCGTCGAGTCGCACAGGCCGCGCAGCATACGGTCCAAACGGGATTCCAGGGTGCTCAGCGACTCCGCGTAGCTCAACCCCAGATCGAAAGCGCTTGCGGCATAAGGGACGTAGAGCACCGTGATGTCACGCCCGAACCGCTGTCGCAGGCCCTCGCCGACCGGCCGCAGCATCCCGACGGGCACCTCGGGATCGGCGTCCGGCGTCGTCTCCCAGGTCCCCGGCGCCAGAATCGCCGTATACGGGGTACAGGGCTGCGCGCCAGGCGTTTCCGCCCGCGCGACACCGACCGCCGCGGTCCCGACCGCGACAACCGCGACGGCCAGCACAACCACACTGAATCTCGACAACTTGTTCATCGACCAATTCCTCTGTTGCCGAAGGATATTCGCGACGCTGCCGAACCGTGCCGACCCGTCGTGACCAATTCTCGCCACCCGCCGCCGGTTACGTCGACACTTTCAGGCACAGTTTCATTTCAGATTTGATCCTGACAGCGGGCACGGTGCGACTGGTGTCGTCCATCAGAGGTCGAGTCGTGCACCGTCGGCACAGGTAGCGCGTACGGATCTCGCTGTGCGGCTCAGCCGATCGTGGAGAGTGCGGCGACGAGTTCGACCCGGCTGGCGATCCCCAGCCGTGGATAGATGCGGTAGAGATGCGAGCCCACCGTGCGGTGGGACAGGTAGAGTCGTTCCGCGATCTGACGGTTGGTGAGTCCCTCGGCCGCCAAGGTGGCGATCTGAAGTTCCTGGGCGGTGAGTTGATCGCGGGCGGAAGGGGAGCGGCGGGCGCTGGCCTCGCCCGCGGCGCGGAGTTCGGTGCGGGCTGCTTGTGCCCACGGGTCGGCGCCGAGGGCGTCGAAGGTGTCGCGTGCCTCGCGTAGCGGTTCACGGGCTTCGGCGGTGCGGCGTAGCCGGCGCAATCGGCGACCGTGATGGAGTTGCAGCCGGGCGCGGTACAGCGGCCACGTGCCCGCATGACCGTGGACAGCGGCGGTGTAGGCGGTGTCGGCATCGGCGTCGTCGGCGAGTACGGCGCGGCAGTACTCGTCGACGACAAGGAGCATCGAGGCGGGTACCCGCTGCGCGAGCCGCGGCAGATCGGCCAGTACCTCCCTCGCGAGACTGATGTTCCCGGAGGATACGGCGGCGTCGGCGAGTTCTGGGGCCACCCACCAACATTGCATGGGGTGACTCACCGGGTCGTTCGGATCGAAGACCCGGATCAGCGCCACGAACGCGTCCTCGGCTCGCCCGGACAACAGCAGCAGCACCGCGCGGGTCTGCTGCGCGACGATCTGGATACACCGCATTCCGGTGGACAACGGACTGGCGCCGACCGCGCGTAGATGCTCGGTGGCCAGTTCGGTTTCACCGCGCAACGCGGCGACCATGGCCAGATTGGCGCGACCGGTGGCGGCATAGAACTCCTGGCCGTTCTCCTCGGCGAACGTGCATGCCTCCTCGGATTCGGCACGGACCCTGTCCCATTCGCCGAGCCAGATACGAGTCCAATTCCCCGCGCCGAGAATGCCCGAGAGCAGCCCGAGTCGGCCCTGGTTGCGGCTGACCATAGCCGCATCATCGATGTAGGCCATGCCGCGGCGGAAATCGCCGAGGAACAGCGCGGTGAAGCCGAGCGAACGCAGAGCGTCCGCATCGGTGCGATCGGGGTCGAGCTGATCGAGGTGCGCGAGGATCCCCGCGCCGCGCTCCCACGGCATGCTGAGCGCGCCTACCGCGAGGACGCGGGGATCGTGTGCGGGCAAGCCGAGGGAATCCAATCGGTCGGCAATCCTTTTACGCGATACCTCGTCGGCGTCCTGGGACGAGCAGCGCGCGGCGGCACACCACAGGACCCCCGCTGCCAGATCGGTGTTTCCCGCCGCGTGCACGTCGGCGGCGATGCCGACGAGCTCCCGGATGCGGCGGTCGGAGTCGCCGTAGCGCTGGAATCTGACGACTTCCTCGACCGCCGCCAAGCGCCCCCTTTCGATCGGCCCGAGTGCGCTGAGGTCGGCCCGATCCAGCAGGTCTACGGCCTCGCGTCGGGCGCCGGTCTCGCTCGCGAGTTCCGCGGCCTGCAGGAGCAGGGCAGTCGTGCGTTCGGGGCGCTCGGCCATCTCCGCCGCACGGTCCAGGGCGGCGACCGCGGCCATGATCGCGCCGCGAGCTCGCGAACGCTGCGCATAGTCTTCGAGCTGCGCGGCGATAACGTCGTCGGTACCGAGGGTGGCGGCGGCACGATGCCAGAGCTGTCTGTCGGGGAAGTCCGAGAGCACCTCCGCCAGGATCGAGTGTGCGCCGAGCCGCTGCGTCAGCGGTGCCCGGACATAGGTCGCCGAACGCATCAGCGGATGCCGGAAACGCAGGAGCGGACCCGCCAGCTCGACCAGGCCGGCGTCGATGGTTTCTTGCAGGTGTCCCGGACCGACCGGGGCACCGAGGAGAGCGGTGGCCGCCCGCAACAGCCTGCCCGCGTCGCAGCCGACATCGGCGGCCAGGACGACGAGCAGGACCCGGGCAGGCTCGCTGAGTTCGGCCGACCGCGTGGCGAAGGCGGCTTCGAGGCGGGCGGTCAACGGGAAATCCTCGGTCAGCCGATCGGTGGTCTGACGCATCGCGCGGGGTAATTCGATGAGCGCCAACGGATTTCCGGCGGCTTGGCTGAGCAGCCGGTGGCGCACGGTGCTCGACAGCGTGGGCGCTTGCGCCTCGAGTAGAGCGGCGGCGGCCGGTTCGTCGAGCGGTTCGACCGTGATCTCCGGTAACCCTGCCAGGCGGACGGAATCCTCCGACCCGGTGCGGGCGGCGCCGAGTACGAGGACCGCGTCGCTGCCGATGCGGCGCGCGAGGAAGCTGAGTACATCGGCGCTGCAGCTGTCGAGCCACTGCAGGTCGTCGAGGATCAGGATCGTCGGATGAACCGCGGCGGCCTCACCGACCAGTTGCAGCGCGGCCAGCGCCACGGCATACAGGTCGGGGGATCCGTCTTCCAGGCCGAACGCCGCGCGCAGCGAGCGTTGATGAGACACGGGAAGCTTGGCCATCTGCGAGTGGAGGGGACGCAGCAGCTGGTGCAACGCCGCGAACGGCAGTCCCGCTTCGTTCTCGACACCGACCGCGGCGACGACAGTCAGGTGCTGGTCGGTAGCCACCTCCCGGATCCTGTTCAGCAGCGCCGACTTTCCGATACCGGCGGGCCCACGAAGGATCAGCGCCGAGCCTTTTCCGGCGACAGCTCGAGCCAGCAGATCTCCCAATACTGCCGAGTACCGGTCGCGGCCGATCAAAACCGACTGGGACATCTCACCGATCACTGCGAGATTCTGACAGAAACCGTACGGTTTCACAATGCGACGTCGCAGGCAGATGCAGTAATGCGGAGGACGACTGAGTCGTCGACCAGCTTCGAGACTCAGTCGTCGGTGCAGTCGTTCGACTGATTCGCCCAGGGTGGGTCTGCTCGTAATTTTTCTCCCATGACGAACACTTTCACCACTTCCGACGGCGCCGAGATCTTCTTCAAGGACTGGGGGACCGGCCGCCCGGTCGTCTTCAGCCACGGTTGGCCACTGAGTGCCGACGCCTGGGACGACCAGGCGCGATTGGTGGCCGAGCACGGCTACCGTGCCATCGCCCACGACCGCCGCGGCCACGGTCGATCGAGTCAGACCTGGGACGGCAACACCATGGACCGCTACGCCGACGATCTGGGCGAGCTGATGGAGCACCTGGACCTGAACGACGCGGTGCTGGTCGGCCACTCCACCGGTGGCGGCGAAGTCGTGCGGTATCTGGGCCGTCACGGTAGCGGCCGGGTTGCCAAGGCGGTGTTGCTCGGCGCCGTGCCCCCGGTGATGATCAAGTCCGAAACCAATCCCGACGGTATCGACCGGGGAGTCTTCGACGGTATCCGTGCCGGCGTCGCCGCCGATCGTTCGCAGTTCTACTGGGATCTGAGCGAAACCTTCTACGGCTTCGACCGGCCCGAGGCGATCGGTTCCGACGGTGCCCGCCATGCGTTCTGGCGGCTCGGCATGCAGGTGGGGGTCCGCGCCGCCTACGAGTGCGTCGCCCAGTTCTCCGAGACCGACTTCACCGACGATCTGCGGGGGATCGACGTGCCGGTGCTGGTGGCGCACGGGGACGACGACCAGATCGTCCCGCTGCACGCCTCGGCGATGCGATCTGCCGAACTGATCAAGAACGCGACGCTGCGCGTGTATCCGAATGCGCCGCATGGGCTTTACGGCGAATTTCGCACCGCGTTCGAAGCCGACCTGCTCGCTTTCCTCGCGCACTGAACCATCCGAGGGTTCGTCATCGACCGACCGCTCGCAGACAACATCCGCTCGTCCCGCACTGCTCTCCTCGAGGAATCGTTATGCGAATCACCACCGTCTTCAAACTCACCGCGGTCGCCTTGGGTCTCACCGTCGCCGGCGCCGGTTGCGCCGCCGCGGAGCCTGCCCCCGTCAAGCCGACCGTCGTCCTCGTCCATGGCGCCTTCGCCGAGTCCAGCAGCTGGAACGGCGTGATCGACACGCTCGATCAGCAGGGGCTCACCAGCATCGCCGCCGGTAACCCGCTACGCAGCGTTTCCGGTGACGCCGACACCGTTCGCAGTGTGGTGGCCTCGATCGACGGGCCGGTCGTGCTGGTCGGGCACTCCTACGGCGGCCAGGTCATCTCCCAGGTTCACGATCCCAAGATCAAGAGTCTGGTCTACGTCGCGGCTTTCGCTCCCGAGGAAGGAGAGACCATTGCGGAGTTGTCGGGCAGGTTTCCCGGCAGCACGCTCGGGGAAACGCTGAACAAGGTGGCGCTGCCCGACGGCAGCACGGACCTCTACATTCAGCCCGGCAAGTTCCATCACCAGTTCGCCGCCGATGTGCCCGCGGCCCAGGCCGCCCGTGACGCCGCCACCCAGCGGCCGCTCAACGACCGCGCGCTCAACGGGAAGTCCGGTTCGCCGAGTTGGAAGTCCGTGCCGTCCTGGTTCGTGTTCCCGGACGCCGACTACAACATCCCGGTCGCGGCGCACCGATTCATGGCCGAGCGCGCGAACGCCCGTGCGGTAGTCGAGATCCAGGGCGCCTCGCACGCGCTCGCCGTTTCTCAGCCCGCTGCGGTAGCGAAGGTCATCGTCGAGGCCGCGACCGCGGGCAACTGACCACTGGACTGCTGACTGCGCTGTGTGAACCGTTCACACGGCACGGTCAGCGCTCGGCCAATCCGAGCAGTGCCGCGCGCAGGTCGGGGCGGGGGGCGGTGGCGTCGAGTTCCAGGAGGGCGGTTTCGGCGATCGCGGCGATGAGGAGGACGGCGACGGGGTGGGGGTCGGGCCAGCCGATCGCGGTCAGGTCCTGGGTGGCGATGTCGGCGGCCAGGGCGTTGCGGTGGGCGACTTCGCTGCCCAGGCCCGCATCGGTACGCGCCTGGACCAGCAGGGCTTTGGTGGCCGGGTCGGCCAGGCAACCGTCCAGGTAGACATCGATGCCGGTGCGCAGGCGTTCGGCGCCGGGCGGGAGGTCGGCGATGGCGGCCCGGACACGGGCGAAGAGGGTGTCGTGGAACTCGCGGTGCAGGGCGAGGAGGTACTCCTCGCGGCTGGGCCAGTGCTGGTAGAAGCTGCCTTTGGCCATGCCTGCCCCGGCCGTGATGGCACTGACCGACACCTTGCTCAGGTTCTCGCTGCCGAGCAGGGCACGGCCCGCATCGAGCAGGGCGCGACGCCCGGGCTCCGGAGATCTCATCGGTTCACCTCGCTGTGCGCACACAGAAACGGTGTCACCGTATCGAGGAACAGCTGTGGCGCCTCACAGAAGGGTTCGTGCCGGGTGGGAAGGACCGCGACCTCGGCGTGCGGCAGAGCTGTCGCGAGACCGCGCCGGTTGAGCACCCACGGATTGATCGGATCATTGCGGCCCCACACCACCTGGACCGGGACCTGGATCGGCAGCGGTCCGTTCGCGGCCAGATCGAGATCGGGGTCGGCGATGGTCGCCCAGAGCCTGCGGTACACCGTCAGCCGCTGCGGGTCGTCGCGCACCCGGCGTGCGCGTTCGAGGACCGGGCGCACGGCGCCGCGACCGGGCGGCCCGAGGTAGAGGCGTGCGGCGGGCCCCACCGTGCGCGCGGCGACAGCGTGCGCCGACATGAACCGCGACGTCGCCCGCACAGCAAGGCCATGGGGCACGAATCCGGCCGGTTGCACGAGCACAGCGGCACGCACATGCTCGGGTTCGCGTTCGGCCAGCCGTGCGGCGGCGTACCCGCCGACACTGTTACCGAGCACGACCACGGACCCGAAACCGTGCTCGGCCCGCAGTACTTCGAGAACGCGGCTCGCGATCATCGGCAGCACCGGCGTTCGCAGTGCCGCAGGGTCGGACACCGTCGAATCACCGAATCCGGGCCAATCGAGCGCGGCCACCGGCCACTGCTCACCCAACGCAGGCACGACGGCGGCGAAATCACGATGACCACCCGGATTGGCATGCAGGAGAAGCAATCCCGTCCGCTCACCCGGCTCGCGCCCACTCAGATGCACGGCCACCGCGCCATATCTGGTCTCGACGGATACCCGCATGATCCCCTCCGATCGCTCGACACCAGCATAGGAATGACCGACCGGTCGGTCAAGGCCGATGTGTCAGTCGTGCAGGTATTTGTGGACCAGCATCACGGCCATGGAACCCTCGCCGACAGCGGCGGCTACCCGGTGGCCGGTGAAGGCGCGGACATCGCCTGCGGCGAAGACACCGGGGACGGTGGTTTCCAGGTGCAGGGGTGGGCGGGGGAGCGGCCAGGGGGAGGAATCGCCGACGACGGTGGCGATGTCGGGGCCGGTGAGGAGGTAGCCCTTGGCGTCGCGGGCGAAAGCCGGGCCGAGCCACTTGGTGGCGGGGTCGGCGCCGATGAAGGCGAACAGCCAGGTGGCGGGGACTTCTTCCAGTGCGCCGGTGCTGCGAGTGCGCAGAGTGAGGCGTTCGAGGTGGGTGTTGCCTGCGGCGGCCGCGATCTCGGTGTCGAGGCGGACCTCGATGCGTGGGTTCGCCTCGATCTGCTCGATGAGATAGGCCGACATCTCGGCGGCCGGCGACGAGCCGCGGATCAGCATGATCACCCGGGCCGCACTCTCGGCGAAGTAGATCGCCGCCTGCCCGGCCGAGTTCGCGCCGCCGACGATGTACACCACGGACCCCGCGCACAGCGGCGCCTCGGTGAGTGCCGAGAAGTAGTACACGCCGCGCCCGGCGAACCGGTCTATGCCGGGTGCGTCGAGGGTGCGGAAGGTGGCGCCGGTCGCGATGATCACCGATTTCGCCGACACCTCGAGGCCGCCCGTGCACCGCACGGTGAAGCCGTTCGGAGTGACGTCGAGTCGCTCGGCGCGGGAACTGATCACCAGCTCGGCGCCGAACTTGCCCGCCTGACGCCGTGCGCGGTCGGTGAGCTGGGCGCCGGAGATGCCGTCCGGGAAACCGAGATAGTTCTCGATCCGGGAGCTCAGCCCGGCCTGCCCACCGATCGCCCACTGCTCGAGCGCGACGGTGTGCAACCCTTCCGACGCGCCGTAGACGGCGGCCGCCATACCCGCCGGGCCGCCGCCGACGATCATCAGGTCGTAGTCGCCGGAGCTGGGTTCGGTGTGTAATCCGACCCATCGCGCCAGCTGTGCCTCGTCCGTCGGTCGCAGGGCCCGTCCGGCGGAGTCGATCAAGACGGGCGTGTCCTCGGCACCGAACCCGTGGTCGGCCAGCAGTCGCCGCGCCTCCGGGTCGGCGGGTTGTATCCAACGGCAAGCGATTTCGTTGCGGCTGAGGAATGTCCGGACCGCCGCACACGCTGGTGACCACAGGTCGCCGACGACGGTGAGCGTCGTGGATCCGTGCTCGTCGTGCGAGGTAGAGGCCATTTTTCGAGGGTAGTCCCGGCCGCTGCGACGTCCGGGGAAGCATGACGTCGAGCATGTCGGCGTGGGTGGTGCCGTCCCGGCCGATCACGGCGGTCGCCGAGAACTGGGATCGTCGCTGCCGCTTGTCGAGTGGCGGCCGATTGTGCATACTCGGCTGATGACGACAAGTGGAAAGGGCGTCCTCCGCCCGGGCCGTTGAGCCCCTCGCCGGTCCTGCAACCGGCTTCCTGTTCGCTCGATTCCCGCCTCGCCCTCTGGTCACGTGTGCGCGAGTTCGCCGTCCCACCGACGATGATCGATGCGGCCACCGCTCGGCGCGGTGTCGGTGATTGGGTGGGTGCCTGCGCCGCGGCGCACGTCGACGCCGATATCGATCTGCGTGCGCTGGCCCGGAAACACGGCCGCGAACTCGCCGCACGGGTGCGTACCGACCTGCGGTATCTTGCCCCGGATCTGCTGCGCTGGCACCTGCCGAGAGTCGCACCCGACGGATTGCTCCGGCCGGGCCTGACGCTGACATTGGCTCGATACGCGATCGAAACATCCAGTGGCCGAGACGGATTCGTGCACCTGGTGGTGCGGACGGCACCGGCGTGGGCCGATGCCGGACAGCGCATCAGCCTGGCCGTGTGGGACGGCTCGGACACCGCGCCGAGCCTGCACCCGCACCCGCGACCGAACCGGCGCTACCGACTCGACCTGCACCGCCACCTCTGGGACGCCCGCCGAGCCGGGGAACTGGCGATGCGGTGCGGGGCATCACCGGGTGATCCGGGTTTCGCGGCGAGATTCGTCGCCGGCGCGACCTCGCCCGCCGATCGAGGGCTGATCGAAACCGTGCCGACGAATTGCGCGGTCGAGCAGTGGGCCGCCGAGGCAGTCCGGCTGCTTCGCGCCGAGCAGTCGCCGATGGCATCGCACACCGAGAAGGCTTCGGCGCAGCCGGTTTCCGCGGGCGCGGCACGAGCGTCGTCCCAGCGGGTACTGGTCCGATTCGGTGCTCGACGGCATGTGGTGCTGGAGGTGGAACCCGCACCGGCAGCATCGGGAGAACCGGCGCCGGGGTGGGGTCCGGTCGTGCGAATCGTGACGGACCACCCGCGCGGCCGCCTGACTGCCTTGCCGATCCTGCCCGATGCCGCCACCTGGACACTTCCCGACCTGGACCTCCTGCGCGCCGGCGCCATCACAGCCGACCGGCTCCACCCGCTGGTCGCCGAGGCGCTCGTCCCGATGGCGGATAGATCCCCTACCCGAACGAGGACCTCGCCACCACGAACACACCTCGTCGAATGCCGAGGTGAGACGCATCGGATCGGCTTGGTGAACGGGGCGCTCAGCGCGCTCGACCACGACCCGGCCGAGGTCGAGCGGGAGGAACTCCTGGTGGCTTTGACCGGTGTCGCCCTGCCGTGCCTGCGCGTGATCGATGCGGCGCATCGCCGACCCGACTGGATCGACGGTGTCCGTGAACGTCTCGACCACGGTGACACCGCCGGAGCCCTGACCGTCGTCGAAGACCTGCTCGGCGCGGGTGCCGTGCTGCGGGACGGACCGTTGCGCGACGCCCTCGACCGGGCGGCACGCCGCCGGATCACCTACGGCCTGTATCGATCCGAGGTCTTTGCGGGTCTCGGCAAGGACGCCCCGCGCACCCTCGCCGACCGCCTGCAGCGAGCAGGGCTGCGCCACGGACGTGACCGCAAGCTCCTCCAGCGCCTGGCCCGCCACGACAACCGCCACGTCCTTTCCTGACCGTGCCGCCGGTCTCACCGCCGCGCGGTGAACCCATCAGGCACCCGAACTCTCAGACCCCCAAGGTGATTCATGACTGTGCACTTTTCCGATCTGCCCACGCAGTACGCCGCCACCTTCCCGGCCCCGATGCCTGCTCCGGCATCACCCGACCGCCGAGGTGAATCGACCGCACCCCGACCGCACACCGCCCAACTCGATGTCGCCGACGAACTCCTGAACCTGCTCGGCCGCACCACCATCGAACCACGCCGCAATCCGCAACTCGAGGCGCTCACCCTGGCCGTCGCCGCCGATCTGCCGGTGCTGCTGTGGGGTGAACCCGGGATCGGTAAGACCGCCGCGCTCACCCAGCTCGCCGAATCCCTCGACCTGCCACTCACCACCGTCATCGCGAGTGTGCACGAGCCTTCGGACTTCTCGGGTCTGCCGATCCCCGGCGCCGACCCGGCCGTCGACGGTGTCCCCATGGCACCGCCGGACTGGGCGGTGCAGCTGGCCCAGGCCGGTCGCGGGCTGCTGTTCCTGGACGAATTGTCCACCGCCCCACCGGCCGTGCAAGCGGCGCTGCTGCGGCTGGTGCTCGAACGGCGGGTCGGTGCGTTGCGGCTGCCTCCGGGAGTGCGCATCGTCGCGGCGGCGAACCCCCGGTCGTCCGCCGCCGACGGCTGGGAACTCAGCCCGCCACTGGCCAACCGTTTCGTACATCTGCACTGGACCCACGACCCGGAGGTGGTCGTACGCGGTCTCGGCGGCACCTGGCCGAAGGCGACGCTGCCGCGACTGGACTCCGAAAAGCTGCCGGAGGCAGTCGCTTTCGCGCGCCGATCGGTGTGTTCGCTCCTCACCGCACGCCCCGCGCTCACACATCAGCTGCCGACGACCGAAACGCGGCGGGGCGGGGCGTGGGCCTCACCGCGCAGCTGGGAGATGACGATGCGGCTCATAGCCTTCGCCACCGCATCGGGCGCCGACCGCGAGGTCCTCGCACAGCTGATCCGCGGCACCGTCGGTGACGGACCCGGATTCGAGCTGCTCACCAGCATGGACCGGATGGACCTGCCCGACCCGGAAACCCTGCTCGCCGACCCGGCGGCCGCCGACCTGCCCGAGCGAGGCGATCTGCGCCAGGTAGTCCTGGACGGCGTCGTCGCCGCCGTCCGCAACCACCCGAACCGGGCGCGATGGGACGCGGCCTGGGCACTGCTGGTGCGGGCCGTCCGGACGGGCGCCCCGGACCTGGTTGTCGTGCCCGCCACCACCTTGGCCACCCTGCGTCGCGACGACTGGGTGGTGCCCGCCGCGATCGAGGAACTCGCGGGTGTGGTGTCGATCTCGCAACGCGCGGACCGGGCGGCTGCCCGCGTCGCGGCGAAGGTGAGCCGATGAGCTTCGACATCGACAAGCTCTACGCCGCCCGCCTGCACGCGGTCCGGGCACGGCCCTACCTGGCGACCGCGCTGTTCGCCCTGCACCTCGTCGAATCGCGGCAGGTGCCGACGATGGGCGTCGACCGGTACTGGCGGTGTTATGTCGCACCGGGTTTCGTCGACCGCACACCGGTCGAGGAACTGGCCTCGGTGCTGGTTCACGAGGTCTCGCACCTGTTGCGCGAACACCACGAGCGCGGCGAGCGCTTCGCCCGAGCACACAATCTGGACGGACCGGCCGAGCAACTGCGCCGCAATATCGCCGCCGACGTCGAGATCAACGACGACGCCTTCGGTGACGGCCTCGTCGTGCCCGAGGGCGCGGTCACGCCCGCACGGTTGGGGTTGGCGCAGGGCGAACTGATGGAGGAATATCTGCGGCAGTTCCGCCTCGGTCGCCTTACCGAGGACATGGCCTGGCTCGACTGCGGCAGCGGTGCCGACGGAGCGGACCGCCCCTGGGATCTCGGCCCCGACGGCGCCGACGGGCTCGACACCCAGGAACGCGACGCGGTGCGCTTCCGCGTCGCCCAGGCCATCATCGGCCGACCAGGCGACGCACCCGCGGGCTGGCGGCGCTGGGCGAAGGACGCGCTGCACCCACCGCAGCCGTGGCGTGATCTGCTCGGCGCGGCCCTGCGCTCGGCGGCGACCGCGGCGGGCGCGGGTGCCGACTACCGGTACGGGCGACCAGCCAGGCGCGCGGCGAGCCTGCCCGGAGTGGTACTGCCGAGTCTGCGCCGGACACCACCACGGGTGGGGGTGATCATCGATACGTCGGGGTCGGTCAGTGACGACGAATTGGGCAGTGCCCTACTGGAAGTCGCCGCGATCACCCGCACCCTCGGCGGCCGCCACGACCTGCTCACCGTGTGGTCGTGCGACGCGGCCGCCCGCATCGCCGACCCGGTGTGCCGCGCCGAGGGAATCACCCTGATCGGAGGCGGCGGCACCGACCTGCGGACCGGATTCACCCGCGCCCTGCGCACCCGACCGGACGTCCTCGTCGCACTGACCGACGGCCAGACACCGTGGCCGTCGGCGCGCCCGTCCTGCCGAACCGTCGTCGGCCTGTTCCGCCGGGAACGCGCTGTGTCGGAGAACGATCCGTATTACGTGCCCGACCGCCCGCCCGCTTGGGCCAGAGTGGTCCAGATCGGCTGAGGTCATCGCTCGGTATCGCCGCCCGCCCGTCCATGACGAGTCCTCGATCAGGCGGTGCGGCGAGCCCGGATCGGCGAGACCAGCATGAACAGCCCGGTGAACAACAGGGTCGCGAGCGGTATCAGCGGGAGGTAGGAGACCCACACGATCGGATCGGGCAGTGACAGCGCCACGATCGTGGCGACCACGGCGAGCGTGAACACCACCCCCGACCAGCGATGCACCTGCCGCGCCCGCCCGATGACCGGGCGTCGCCGCCCGCGCACGTACATCCACGCACCGGAAACGAAGAGCCCGGCGAGCGGGACCAGCGGCAGGTAGGACACCCACTGCGGACCGCGCAAGGCAAGCACAAGCACGGTGACGACCAGCGTGGCGAGAAAAGTGACGGCGATCAGCCGGTGCGCCCGGCGAACCCTGGCGGTTGTGTTCATGGGGACGACATTTCCACGCCTGGATCACCTGAGCTTCTCGATTCCTGATCGCTTCGACACCCAGTGTCAGCTGTGGCGCACATCACAGTTGCGTAGCAATTCGGGTCAGAACCTTTTCGCGAGCTTGGGTAAGTCTTTACTATTGATCCCGGCCCGTTTCCGAGGGCTCTTCTCGCAGCTCAGTGTCTGTTGCCAGTGCATGTTCGACCGATGAACCGGACGCCTCACCGCTCCGGCGAAGGAGAATGATGGCTACCGTCAATGGTTCGGATGTTGTGAATTCTGCGCTGCCGCACACTGTTACGGCCATTCGGCGCGTCACGGCGGCGGGGCGGTGTGTCCCGGCTCACCGATAGCGAATTGCTGTGGGCCACAACACGATGGCGGCAAGATTATGGCCACTCCCACTGTTGTTGCGGCACACTGGTTTTGCCAAATCTTTACCAATAGATTGATCACCTATGCCATTCCTTCCCGGTTCGCCGTCGCACCGGGGTTCCCTGCGCGAAGGAGAGACATGTCCGTAGATCAAGATCTCGCTCCGCCCGAGCCCGAGGTCGCGCCGCTACCCGAAAACCCGTCCCGCCCACCGCGGTTGCAGAACATAGTGCGTCACGATCTGCCCGCCTCCATTGTCGTCTTCCTGGTCGCATTGCCGTTGTCGCTCGGCATCGCGGTCGCCTCCGGCGCGCCGGTCGCCGCCGGACTCGTTGCCGCCGTGATCGGCGGTATCGTCGCCGGTTCGCTCGGCGGTTCGGTCCTGCAGGTCAGTGGTCCCGCCGCCGGACTCACCGTCGTCGTTGCCGAATCTATTACCCAGTTCGGCTGGCGGACAACCTGTTTCATCGTCGCCGCCGCCGGTGTGCTGCAGATCCTGTTCGGGCTGAGCCGGATCGCGCGCGCCGCCCTCGCCGTGGCGCCCGTCGTGGTACACGCGATGCTCGCGGGCATCGGAATCACCATCGCGCTACAGCAGATCCACGTGCTGCTCGGCGGTTCCTCGCACAGCAGCGCATGGCGCAATCTCGTCGAACTGCCCGGTCAGCTGCTGTCCGTGCACGGCGGCGGCGCCCTCGTCGGCGCCGTGGTGATCGCGGTGATGCTCGGCTGGAAGTACGTCCCACCGGCCTTGCGCGCGGTGCCCGGCCCGCTCGTCGCGGTGGTCGTCGGCACACTGATCTCGTTCCTGTTCACCGACATCGACCGCATCGTCCTCGACGGCTCGATCTTCGACGCCCTGCAACTGCCGCAGCTGCCCTCGGGTAACTGGGCTGCCGTGGCCATGATGGTGCTCACCATCGCGCTCATCGCCAGCGTGGAGAGCCTGCTCTCGGCGGTCGCCGTCGACAAGATGCACACCGGTCCGCGCACCGATTTCGACCGTGAACTCGTCGGCCAGGGTTCGGCGAACGTGCTCTCGGGCCTGGTCGGCGGCCTGCCGATCACCGGTGTGATCGTGCGCAGTTCGGCCAATGTGGCCGCGGGCGCGCGCTCGCGTGCCTCGGCGATCATGCACGGTGTCTGGGTGCTGGTGTTCTCCGTGGCGCTGGTCGGGCTGGTCGAGCAGATCCCGATGGCCGCGCTGGCCGGTCTGCTCATCGTCATCGGCATCCAGCTGGTGAAGATCGCTCACATCCGGTCCGCCAAACGTACCGGCGACCTGCTGATCTACCTCGTCACGGTGCTCGGCGTCGTATTCCTGAACCTGCTGGAGGGCGTGCTGCTCGGGCTCGGGCTCGCCTTCGCACTGCTGCTGTGGCGGGTGGTGCGTGTGCAGGTGAGCGCGGTGCCGGTGGGGGCGCGCTGGCTGGTCCGCATCGACGGATCGTGCACCTTCCTCGCGCTGCCCAAGCTGTCCTCCGAACTGGCCAAGGTGCCCGCCGGTGCCGAGGTGACGGTGGAGATGACCGTCGACTTCCTCGACCACGCCGCCTTCGAGGCCATCGAGGACTGGCAGCGTCAGCTGGAAAGTTCCGGCGGCCGTGTCGATTTCGTGGAGATCGGCAGTGCGCGGATGGCCGGTGCCGACGCGGCGCCGCCCGCCCGCGGCTTCGGGCGGCAGGTGTGGGACGAGTTCCTCGGACCGTGGCGCCACCGCGCCTCCGGCGGCGACGCGCTGCGGGCCGGTGTGTCGGCCTTCCATCGCAGCCACGCCCACGTGGTGCGGCCGCACCTGGACGGGCTGCGCGACCGGCAGGACCCCGACTCGTTCTTCCTCACCTGCGCCGATTCACGGATCGTGCCCAACGTGATCACCTCGAGCGGTCCCGGTGACCTGTTCACCGTGCGCAATGTGGGCAATCTGGTGCCGATCACCGGCGATCACTCCGTCGAGGCGGCACTGGCGTTCGCGCTGGACGAACTCGCGGTGCGCTCGGTGGTGGTGTGCGGGCACTCCGCCTGCGGGGCGATGAAGGCGGTCTACACCGGCGCCGACGCCGAGGGTGGGCTCAGTTCCTGGCTCGCGCACGCCGAGGCCAGCCTGGAGCGGTTCCGTGCCGGTCACCCGGTGGTCCGGGCGGCCAGGGCGGCGGGCTTCGACGAGATCGACCAGCTCAGCATGGTGAACGTGGCCGTACAGGTCGAAACGCTGGGTCGACATCCCGCGGTGCGGCGTGCCGTCGAGGAGCGTGGGCTGGTCGTGTCGGGGCTGTTCTTCGACATCGCCGGTGCCCGGGTGCTCGAGGTGACCGCCGACGGCGTCCGAACCATCGACGGTGACCTCGGCGTCGGACTGTGACCGGCCGGCGGTCGGCTCGTTAGGCTGAGACAATGACCAGCGAGCCGACCGCCGACCGCGCCGAACCCGACACCGTGGCCACCGCCTCCGGCTCGCCCGGACGATGGGACGCGATCAAGGATCGCGGGCGCGCCTTCCGGGAAGGCATTGCCGCCCGCCCTATCCTGAACGCCGGCTACCGCGTCGCCGTCGGCGTGATCGGTGGGTTGGTGCTGATCGTCGGGATCATCACGATCCCGTACCCGGGACCTGGCTGGGCGCTCGTGTTCGCGGGCTTCGGCATCCTGGCCACCGAGTTCATGTGGGCGCACCACACCCTCACCTGGGTGCGTGGCAAGTACCGGATCGTCATGGACTGGTACACCTCACGCGGCTGGGTGATCAAGACACTCGGCGCGGTCGCCACCTTCGCCCTCGTCGTCGTGACGTTGTGGCTGCTCGGCACATACTCGATGGTCGGCGGGTGGATCGGAGTCGATTGGCCATGGTTGCGCAGTCCCCTGATGTCGTGAGCACGGCCCCCGGCCGGGCGCTCACCGACCCCGCCTGGCTATCGGCCAGGATCACCGAGATGAGCCGCTCGTGGGGCACCGAGACCCGGCGCGTCGGCGGCACCCTGTGGTGGTGCATGGTCGCCTCGGCGCTGGTCGCGCCCATCACCTCCGCCTACGCGAAGGGCTATCCCGCCCCGCTGGCCGCCCTCGACGAATTCGAGTGCGAGATCCGCCCGGACGGGGGAGTGGAGCGAGTGCGGTTCCGCGCCTTCGCTCCCGCCGCGTCGGGCGTGGCCTGCGAGGCCGTGCAACCTACATCCTCTGGCGACGCTGTTGTCGGTGCCGCCTTGCGCGAGACGCTGACAGTCGTGATCCCGCAGGTAGCGGCGGTTTCCGGGGCGGCGGTGCCTGCCCTGTGGGCGATCGTCACCGACGCCATCGGCAACCGGGCCCTCGACGCGGGCGCCCGGGCCGCGGGCGAACAGCTCGCGGCCGAGATCGGTTCCCGGCTACCCGCCCCACGCTTCGTCACCCTCGCCGACCGCACTTTCGTCAAGCGGATCTCGTGCTGCCTGGTCTACGAGGTCCCCACCTGCACCATGTGCACCAGTTGCCCCAAACGCCCACCCGCCGAGCGCACGGCCTTGCTGTCGCAAGCCTGATCCCCGGGATCCATCCCACCCCCAGTAGAGTTGGGCGCGGTGCGGGGATGGCCCGCACCGCTGTGGGGTCCGCCCCACAGAACGCGACGTCAAGGAGAGCATTCCCGTGACCACCTCTGCACCGATCAGCCCAGTCGCGCTCGTCACCGTGCCGGCCGGGACTACCGCGGGCGCGGCGGTGCGGGAAGCGGGTCTGCCGACCAAGGGCCCCGACACCGTCGTCGTCGTGCGCGACGCCGAGGGCGCCCTCAAGGACCTGTCCTGGGTTCCCGAGGAAGACGCCGAGGTCGAGCCCGTCGCCGCGAACACCGAGGACGGGCGCAGCGTGATCCGGCACTCGGCCGCGCATGTGCTCGCCCAGGCGGTGCAGCAGGAGTTCCCCGAGGCCAAGCTGGGCATCGGCCCGCCGATCAAGGACGGCTTCTACTACGACTTCCGCGTCGAGCGGCCGTTCACCCCCGAGGATCTGGCCAAGCTGGAATCCCGGATGAAGAAGATCATCAAAGGCGCGCAACGGTTTTCGCGCCGGGTGGTCGAGGTCGACGAGGCCCGCGTCGAGCTGGCCGGTGAGCCGTTCAAGCTCGAACTCATCAGCGACAAGTCCGGCATCGACGACCCGGAGATCATGGAGGTCGGCGGCAACGAGCTGACCATCTACGACAACCTCGACCCGCGCACCGGCGAGAAGCTGTGGGGCGACCTGTGCCGCGGCCCGCACATCCCCACCACCAAGTTCATCCCCGCCTTCAAGCTCACCCGCTCCTCGGCCGCGTACTGGCGCGGCGACCAGGACCGAGAGGACCTGCAGCGCATCTACGGCACCGCCTGGGAATCGACCGAGGCGATGGACGAGTACCTGCACCTGCTGGCCGAGGCCGAGCGCCGCGACCACCGCAAGCTGGGCCTGGAACTCGACCTGTTCTCCTTCCCCGACGAGCTCGGCTCGGGCCTGCCGGTGTTCCACCCCAAGGGCGGCATCATCCGCAAGGAGATGGAGGAGTACTCGCGGCAGCGCCACATCGACGCGGGCTACGAGTTCGTCAACACCCCGCACATCACCAAGGGCGCGCTGTTCGAGACCTCCGGCCACCTGGACTGGTACCGCGACGGCATGTTCCCGGCCATGCACCTGGACGCCGAACTCAACGACGACGGCACCGTGCGCAAGCCCGGCCAGGACTACTACGTCAAGCCGATGAACTGCCCGATGCACAACCTGATCTTCCGCGCGCGTGGCCGTTCCTACCGTGAACTGCCGTTGCGGATGTTCGAGTTCGGGTCGGTGTACCGCTACGAGAAGTCCGGCGTGATCCACGGCCTGACCCGCGTGCGCGGCATGACCCAGGACGACGCCCACATCTACTGCACCAAAGAGCAGATGCACGGCGAGCTCACCACCACCTTGAACTTCGTGCTGTCGCTGCTCAAGGACTACGGCCTCGACGACTTCTACCTGGAGCTGTCGACCAAGGACCCGAAGAAGTTCGTCGGCTCCGACGAGCTGTGGGAAGAGGCCACCGAAACCCTGTCGAAGGTGGCGTCGGCCTCGGGTCTCGAGCTGATCCCCGACCCGGGCGGCGCCGCGTTCTACGGCCCGAAGATCTCCGTGCAGGCCAAGGACGCGCTGGGCCGTACCTGGCAGATGTCGACCATCCAGCTCGACTTCAACCTGCCCGAACGGTTCAACCTCGAATACACCGCCTCCGACGGCACCAAGCAGCGTCCGGTGATGATCCACCGTGCCCTCTTCGGTTCCATCGAGCGGTTCTTCGGTGTGCTCACCGAGCACTACGCCGGTGCGTTCCCCGCGTGGCTGTCGCCCGTGCAGGTGGTCGGCATTCCCGTGGCGGAAAACTTTGTGCCCCACCTGGATTCGGTGATCGAGCGGCTGGCCGACGCCGGTGTGCGTGCGCAGGTCGACCGCAGCGACGACCGCATGCAGAAGAAGATCTTCAACCAGACCGCACAGAAGGTGCCGTTCATGCTGCTGGCCGGCGCCCGCGACGTGGAGTCCGGCGCGGTGAGCTTCCGGTTCCGCGACGGCACCCAGGTCAACGGCGTGCCTGTCGACGATGCGGTGGCCACCATCGTGGCCTGGGTCGGCAACCGGGAGAACGCCTCGCCGACCGCGGAGGGCTTCGAGATCGTCGAGGCGAGCTCATGAGCGAGCAGGCCGAGGCGTCGGCGGGCTCCATCGTCGACGCCGGGGCGGGCAGGCCCGACCGGTTGCAGCGGATCTGGACGCCGTATCGGATGTCCTACATCACCGGCGAGGTGAAGCCCAAGGACGCCACCGGGCACCCGTTCACCGACATCCCCAAGATGTCGGACGAGGACGGGCTCATCATCGCCCGCGGCGAGCAGGTGTACGCCGTGCTCAACTTGTACCCGTACAACCCAGGGCACATGATGGTGGTGCCGTACCGCCGGGTAGCCGACCTGGAGGACCTCACATCCGCCGAGAGCGCGGAACTGATGTCGTTCACCCAGCAGGCCATCCGCGTGATGAAACGGGTCTCCCGGCCCGCCGGATTCAACGTGGGCCTCAACCTGGGCGGAGTGGCCGGTGGTTCGCTCGCCGACCACTTGCACCAGCACATCGTTCCGCGCTGGGGCGGGGATGCGAACTTCATCACCGTGGTCGGCGGGGTGAAGGTGATGCCTCAGTTGTTGCGTGAGACGCGGCAATTGCTGGCGGAGGCATGGGAGGCGTAGATGTGTGATCATCGCGGAGCCGCGCACATCGCAGCCGATCGGGTGCGGGTGCCCCGCATGGCACAGGAGGAATAGGACACCGTGCTCAGCTTCTTCGGGCGGCAGACGTTTGCCAAAGCGACTGCGCCGCTGGGCAAAGCGCTCGTCAAGACCGGGCTCACCCCCGACACGATGACCCTCATCGGCACCGCCGCGACAATCGTCGCGGCGGTGACGCTGTTTCCCAGCGGTCACCTCTTCTGGGGAACGATGGTCATCTGGTTGTTCGTCATGTTCGACATGCTCGACGGTGCGATGGCGCGCGCCCGCGGCGGCGGCACGAAGTACGGCGCGGTCCTCGACGCCACCTGTGATCGGCTGGCCGACGGCGCGATCTTCGCCGGTCTGGCATGGTGGGCGGTCTACCACGAGCACAGCAAGCAGCTGTTCGTCGCCACGCTGATCGTGCTGGTCACCTCGCAGGTGATCTCGTACGCCAAGGCGCGGGCCGAGGCCAGTGGTCTGTCGGCCGACGGCGGGATCATCGAACGGCCCGACCGGCTGGTGATCGTGCTCGTCGGCGCCGGGCTCACCGGAATCGGCGGGCACTGGGGCATCGGCTGGCTCACCTGGGCGGTGTATGTGGCCATGTGGGTGCTGGCGGTGCTCAGCACCGTCACCGTGTTCCAGCGGGTGCTCGCGGTGCGCAACTCGCCGGGCGCGCGCACGGTGATCCCGCCCGCGCCGCGACAACAGGCAGGGGAGACGGCGTCGTGACCATCAGCGAACGGCTCAGCGACTGGGGCTACGCGGCGGGGTGGCGGCTGGTCCGTTCGGCGCCGGAACCCTTGGTGCGCAAGGCTTTCGACTTCGGTGCCGACCGGGCGACCAAGGACGGCGGACCGCGGCAGCTGCGCCGCAACCTGGCCCGCGTGCTCGGCGTAGCACCGGCCGAGGTTCCCGACGACCTGATGCGGGCGAGCATGCGTTCCTACGCCCGGTACTGGCGTGAGGCGTTCCGGCTGCCGAGCATGGACCACAGCACCATCGACTACTACGTCCACGGCCTGGAAAACGTCGACGCCGGCCTCGAAGCCGGGCGCGGCGTCATCTTCGTCCTGCCGCATTCCGGCAACTGGGACATGGCCGGGGTATGGCTGGTCCAGCACTACGACACCTTCACCACCGTCGCCGAACGGCTGAAGCCCGAATCGCTGTTCGAACGGTTCGTGGCCTACCGCGAGAGCCTCGGCTTCGAGGTGTTCCCGCTGACCGGCGGAGAACAGCCACCCTTCGTGCCGCTGACCGAACGGTTGCGGCAGAACCGGATCGTGTGCCTGATGGGGGAACGTGACCTCACCGGCCGCGGTGTGCCGGTGAACTTCTTCGGCGAACGCACCTGGATGCCCGCGGGTGCGGCCAAACTCGCCATCGAGACCGGCGCCGCGCTGATGCCGGTGCACGCCTGGTTCACCACCGAGGCCGACGGCACCGAGGGTTGGGGCTTGAAAGCCGGTGCGCCGCTGGATGTCTCGGGTGGTGTGGCCGCGACGACCCAGCTGCTCGCCGACGAATTCGCGGCGAACATCGCCCGCCACCCGGCCGACTGGCACATGCTCCAGCCCCTGTGGGAAGCCGATCTGTCGCCGGAACGACTGGCCCGGATCGCCGCGGCCAAGGCAGGTGACGTGCTGTGAAGATCGGCATGGTCTGCCCGTACTCCTTCGACGTGCCAGGCGGCGTGCAGGCGCACGTGGTCGAGCTGGCACGGGTGTTCATCGAGCGTGGGCACCGGGTGAGCGTGCTCGCGCCCGCATCCGACGACACGCCGTTGCCCGACTTCGTCGTCTCGGCCGGTCGTGCCGTCGCCATTCCCTACAACGGGTCGGTGGCGCGACTGTCGTTCGGGCCGATGGCCTACACGCGCATCCGCCGCTGGATCGACAGCAACGACTTCGACGTGCTGCACATCCACGAACCCAACGCGCCGAGCCTGTCGATGCTCGCGCTCAAGATCGCCGAGGGCCCCATCGTGGCGACCTTCCACACCTCGACCACGAAGTCGTTGGTGCTCAGCACTTTTCAGGGTGTGCTCCGCCCGTACCACGAGAAGATCAGCGGGCGGATCGCCGTGTCGGAGCTGGCCAGGCGCTGGCAGGTGGAGGCGCTCGGGTCGGATGCGGTGGAGATCCCCAACGGGGTCGATGTGTCGGCGTTCGCGCGCGGCCCACTGCTCGACGGCTACCCGCGCGCGGGCAAGACGGTGCTGTTCCTCGGCCGCTACGACGAACCGCGCAAGGGCATGGACGTGCTGCTCGCCGCCCTGCCCGCGCTCGTCGAACGACATCCCGACGTGGAGATCCTGATCGTCGGGCGCGGCGACGAGGACAGGCTGCGCCGCGAGGCGGGCCCCCACGCCGGGCACCTGCGCTTCCTCGGCCAGGTCTCCGACGCGGAGAAGGCCGCCGCGCTGCGCAGCGCCGACGTGTACGTGGCGCCGAACCTGGGCGGGGAGAGCTTCGGCATCATCCTCATCGAGGCCATGGCGGCGGGCACGCCGGTCGTGGCCAGCGAACTCGACGCCTTCCGCCGTGTACTGCGCGACGGCAGCGCCGGTCTGCTCACCCCCGTGGGTGACGCGGTGGCGCTGGCCGAGGCCATCGACACCCTGCTCACCGACGACGACACCCGCGACCGGTTGGTGCGCACCGCCACCCAGGTGGTCGCCGCCTACGACTGGCCGGTGGTCGCCGAACAGATCCTGCGCGTGTACGAGACCGTCACCGTCGGCGACAACGGGGTGCGGGCCGCCGGATGATCACCTTCTCAGCGACCGCGATTCTCGTTCTCGGCCTGGTCGCCCTGTTCGTGCTCGCGCTCGGTGTGTGGGCGGCGTCCACCGCCAACCGGCTCGACCGGCTGCACGTGCGCTCGGACCGGTCCTGGCAGGCCCTCGACGCGGCACTTGCCCGGCGCGCGGTGGTCGCGCGCGCGGTCGCCATGGCCATCGCGGGCCCGGCGAGTACCGACCCGCTGCGATCCGAGCGGGCCGGACAGCTCGCCGCCCTGGCCGACTGGGCCGAACGCGCCGATCGGGGCGATCGCGAGACCATCGAGAACCAGCTCTCGGCCGCGCTGTCGACGATCGACATCGGTCAGCTACGACCCCAGCTCGTCGCCGAACTCGCCGACGCCGAGGCGCGGGTGCTCATCGCGCGCCGATTCCACAACGACGCCGTACGCGACACCCTCGCCCTGCGCACCCGTCGGCCCGTGCGCTGGCTGCACCTCGGCGGTACCGCGCCGCTGCCGACCTATTTCGAGATCACCGAACGCGCGACACCGGCCGCGTCCACCGGGCTCGAGGTGCACACCACCCGCACCTCGGCGCGCGTGGTGCTGCTCGACGAACAGGACCGGGTGCTGCTGCTGCGCGGGCACGACCCGATGGTTCCCGAGGTGGCGTTCTGGTTCACCGTCGGCGGCGGCGTAGAGCCGGGGGAGACCCTGCGCGAAACGGCGGTGCGCGAGGTGTACGAGGAGACCGGGCAGCGGATCGACCCGGCCGCGTTGCGTGGTCCGCTGTGGCGGCGGGTCGCGGTGTTCCCGTTCAACGGTGAACTCATCCGCTCCGAAGAACTGTTCTTCGTCCTGCGCGCCCCCAGTTTCGCCTGGCGGCCCGCCGACCTCACCGCGCTGGAACGGCGCACCATCACCGACCACCGCTGGTGCACGCCCGCCGACATCCGCGCCCTCGACGCCACCGGCGAGGCGGTGTACCCGTACCACCTCGACGAGTTGCTCGCCGAGGCGATCGGCGCCGCCGCCGACGACACCGAACCGGTGGTCCGGTCCATTCGCTGATCCGGACCGTGTGTGTCGCCTCACGCCGCGCGGTCCGCAGCCGGTCCAGATGCGGCGGTCGACGGCATCGGCCCAGGTCGCGACCAGTCCAGTGGGCTCCGACTGGCTATGAACCCTGATTCGGCGGCCACCTAGAATCGCAGGAGACCACACAGTCTGCCCGTTAGGTGCACATGACCCAGGAGAATGCCGTGACTACGCCCGAGACCACATCAACCGTCGGCACCGCCCGCGTGAAGCGCGGCATGGCCGAGATGCTCAAGGGCGGTGTGATCATGGACGTGGTCACCCCGGAGCAGGCCAAGATCGCCGAGGACGCGGGCGCCGTCGCGGTCATGGCGCTCGAGCGGGTGCCCGCCGACATCCGCGCCCAGGGTGGCGTGTCGCGGATGAGCGACCCGGACATGATCGACGGCATCATCTCCGCGGTCTCCATCCCCGTGATGGCCAAGGCCCGCATCGGCCACTTCGTCGAGGCGCAGATCCTGCAGAGCCTGGGCGTGGACTACATCGACGAGTCCGAGGTCCTCACCCCCGCCGACTACGCCAACCACATCGACAAGTGGAACTTCACCGTCCCCTTCGTCTGTGGCGCCACCAACCTCGGTGAGGCCCTGCGCCGCATCACCGAGGGCGCGGCCATGATCCGCTCCAAGGGCGAGGCGGGCACCGGTGACGTCTCCAACGCCACCACCCACATGCGCACCATCCGCGCCGAGATCCGCCGCCTGACCTCCCTGTCCGAAGACGAGCTCTTCGTCGCGGCCAAGGAACTCCAGGCCCCCTACGAGCTGGTCCGCGAGGTCGCCAAGACCGGCAAGCTGCCCGTCGTCATGTTCACCGCGGGCGGCATCGCCACCCCCGCCGACGCCGCCATGATGATGCAGCTCGGCGCCGAGGGCGTCTTCGTCGGCTCCGGCATCTTCAAGTCCGGCAACCCCGAACAGCGCGCCGCCGCCATCGTCAAGGCCACCACCTTCTACGACGACCCCGACGTCCTGGCCAAGGTCTCCCGCGGCCTCGGCGAAGCCATGGTCGGCATCAACGTCGAAGAAATCCCCCAGCCCCACCGCCTCGCCGAGCGCGGCTGGTAATCCCTTCGGGACTCGCAGATTGCCACGGCGGGCGTCGCATCACGCGACGCCCGCCGTCCTGTAGTCATGACACCGCGTGAGCGTCGACCGTCCAATCGGGGCTGAGCGCCCGAAGTCGCCGGCTGTAACGACAGTTAGGATCGACGTGGGTCGGGCGTAAGAGATTCTGGCTCTGATGAATTCGGTCGGGAGGGGACCTTCGTGAGCCTGAAGGCCGGCAAGTCGCTGTTGCTGATCACCGATACGCTGTTGCTGCTCTATTGGGTTGCCGTCGCCGTGGAGGCGATCCCCGAGGAGTCGGCATTCCGCGACTACTCCGAGCCGATGATGCAGGCCTGGAACTGGTCCTTCCTTCCTCTCGACCTCGCCGCCGTGCTGTTCGGGTTCGCGGGTGTGTATCTGATGCGGGTCGGCCATCGCCACGGCTCGCTGGTGCTCACGATCGGGCTGACGCTCACATTCTGTGCCGGCTTCATGGCGCTCTCGTTCTGGGCGTTCTACGGAGATTTCAACCCAGGGTGGTGGATTTCCAACGCTGTGTTGATGGTCGTGCCCGTGATCGTCTTCGTGGCACTCGTCCTGGATCGCCCCGCTGGTGAGGGAACGGGCGCCTGACCCCGCTGCCCCTGAGGCACTGCCGAATGGGCGTACCGTACAGTCGGTCTGTGACCGTGCTCGACTTCTTCTTGCTGGTCGTCGCGGGATTCTTCACCGGGTTGATCGGGTTCGTCACCGGGATGGCGTCGATCGTTTCTTATCCGGCGTTGCTGGCTGTGGGGTTGCCGCCGGTGACGGCGAATGTGACCAATACCGTGGCGATGGTGGCCGTCGGGGTGGGGGCCACCGCCAATTCGGGGCGCGAACTCACGGGGCGGGGGCGCACGCTCGTGTGGTGGGCGGGGTTGTCGGCGCTGGGTGGGTTGCTCGGTGCGCTGGCGTTGCTGGTGGCGCCCGAGGGGACCTTCGAGGTGGTGGTGCCGTTCCTGGTGGCGGCGGCGTCGATCGCGTTGCTGGTGCAGCCGGTGGTTCGCAAGCATGTGGGGGAGCTCAGCGCGCCGTGGATCGTGCCGTTGGGGATCCTGCTGATCTCGGTGTACGGCGGGTACTTCGGGGCCGGTGCGGGTGTGATCTATCTGTCGATGATGCTGCTGTGCACCTCCGAATCCGTATGGAGCGCATCGGTTCTCAAGAGCTTCCTGCTCGGCATCGCCAATCTGGTCGCGGCTCTCGGCTTCGCGATGTTCGGGCCGGTGCACTGGTTCGCGGCGCTCGGGCTGGCGATGGGGGCGCTCGTCGGTGGGTGGTGCGGGCCGCCGGTGGTGAAGGTGATCCCGCCGAACCTGCTGCGGGTGACCGTCGGCGTACTCGGACTCGGGCTCGCGGTGTACCTGGCGCGCTGAACCCGCTCCGGGCGACACCGGACTCCGTAGCCTGAGAACGGTGCACCACTCCGATGTCGAAATCGCAATTCACGCAATAGAACTCGCGTCACAGGTGATCCGGTCGTCGTTCCACGCACCCGTCACCCGCTACGCCAAAGAGGGCGACGACTTCGCCACCCAGACCGACCTGGCCGCCGAACGCGCGATCCTCGAGGTCCTCACCGCAGCCCGTCCGCACGACCGGTTCGTCGCCGAGGAGTCCGGCACCACGGGGTCGCCGGGCGGCGACCGCACCTGGTTCGTCGACCCGCTCTGCGGCACAAGGAACTTCGCGGTCGGCACACAGCTCGTCGCGGTGAACGTCGCCTTGCGCATCAGGGACACCGTCCGCGCCGCCGCAGTCGGCGCCCCGTTCACCGGTGAGGTGTTCTGGACCTCGTGCGAGAACGCGTACCGCCGCCACGACGGCCACGACACCGTCCTGATCCCCGACGCGGGCAGCCGCCTGATCGACATCGACCTCGACAACCCGCTGCCCTGGTCCAGGCCCACCCGTCTGCTCGACAGCGTCGCCGCCGACTTCCACCCGCGCGTGCTGTCCACCTCGCTCGCCCTGGTCTGGGTCGCCGCGGGCAGGCGCGCCGCCTATGTCACCGGCGGCGACCTCCGCGACAATGTCCACTTCACCAGCGCGGTGGAAATCTGCCGCGCGGCGGGCTGCGTCGTCACTGGAATCGCAGGTCAACCACTATATTCCGCCCCGCACGGGCTCATCGCCGCCGCCGATGCCGACACCCACTCCCGCCTCGTCGACGCGATGCTCGCCCTACGCTGAAAGGGGCCTTCACAGGCGCGGTACCGGCACGTCTCAGACTTTCCTCAAAAACGCTGGGTAGCGTCCTGGCCGAGGCACCGTGGCCTGCGTCGTGTGGCGCCGGTACCGTGCCGTTGGCGCCCACAGGGCGAAAACCGTTGACCCGACGCAAAGGACGAGTGGATGAAGCTTCGTAGGACCGGACGTGTGGCGATCGCAGGCCTGGCCGTGGTCGCCGCACTGGGAATGAGTGCGTGCAGTGACGACAAGGGCGACAAGCCCGCCGCCAAGTCCACGACCAGTGCTCCGGCCACGACCACGGCCGCTGCCGCGGACCTGCCCCCCGTGCCGACGGTGGAGGAGCTCAACGCCCAGCTCAACACCGCGCTGGACCCCGAGGTGCCCAACGAGCAGAAGCTGGACTTCGTGCAGGGCGGCGAGGCCGATCCCGAGCTGCCGAACCGCCTGGCCGTCGCCGCCCGCGACGCCGGTGCGCAGGTGCAGGTCACCGAGGTGACCTCCTTCGGTGACAGCGTGAACGCCAAGGCGAACTTCACCGTCAACGGCCAGACCAATGTGGTCGACGTGCCGTTCGTCGCCGAGGACGGCAAGTGGAAGGTCCAGAAGTCGTGGGCCTGCACCATGCTCACAAACCTGGGCCAGCAGTCGGTCGCCTGCGCCTGATAGCGCCACGTGAAGCCCCGGTCGCGTTTGCGGCCGGGGCTTTCGCGTGTTTCAGTCGGTGCGCAGGGCCGCGCGATCCGGATGATCCCAGCGCACCGTCCAGGTAGCGGTCTCGGGATGTTCGGCGTCGTGGTCGCGCTGCGCGGGCAGGGTCCACTGGTGCTCGGGTGGGGTGCGGCGCAGTGCCGCCTGCGCGCTGAGCTCGAGCCGTACGGACAGGTCGACGTCGAGTCCGCGACCGAGCAGCATCGGCCCGGCCACGAACAGCACGAGATCGGCCGGAGCTGCCCGGATGCCCGCCCGCGCCGACCGGTCGCCTGCCTCGTCCCAGAGCGCGGGCAGCCAGCGCCCTGCGGTCCGCAGCGGAACCAGAATCTCCCGGCGTAGCGCGTCGTAGTCGAACCAGGCTGTGCGATAAGACCATTCGTCGGTTCGGCCGTACTCCATCCGCAGCGATGCGGGCCGGACGAAGGCGTGCAGTGACACCACCTCGGCAGACCGGCCCCGCCCGTTCAGGGTGTCGGCGACCAACTGGGCGAAGGCGACCGGTTCGGCGGCATCGGCCGCGTCGACCGCAACCACCCGGCGACCGGGCAGCTCGGAGACCCGCTCGGCGACCAGGCGGGCCAGGGTGGTGGGGGAGACGGGGGTGAACGACGGCACCACCCCATTTCAGCAAATTCCCGCTTCGCGCCGCCGAGCCGGACAAACCGCGCGGTCCGCCTAGCGATAATCTCGTCCGCATGGCGACAATCGAAGAGGCGCTCGAGGTCGAGCGGCTGGAACGCGACATCTTCCGTGGGGCGGCCACGGAATCCCAGCTGACGCGGACCTTCGGCGGTCAGGTCGCGGGCCGCGCGCTGGTCTCGGCGGTGCGCACGGTCGACCCCGCCTACCAGGTGCATTCGCTACACGGCTATTTCCTGCGCCCGGGCAACCCGGAAGCTCCCACCATCTACCAGGTGGAACGCATCCGCGACGGGCGCTCGTTCTGCACCCGCCGAGTCACCGGTGTGCAGGACGGCGAGGCGATCTTCACCATGGCCGCCTCCTTCCACCGCGGCGACGTCGGCCCGGAGCACCAGGACGTGATGCCGGTCATCGAGGGCCCGGAGAACCTGCCCGACGCCAAGACCACGCTGAGCCCGGAACGGTTGTGGGCCATGCGCGAATGGGAGCACTGGGACATCCGCACGGTCCCGCAGGATCAGGTCGCCCGCCGGGAAGGCACCGTCTCCCCGCAACAGGTGTGGTTCCGCTACCGGCACCCGTTGCCCGACGACCCGATGTTCCACGTCTGCACCCTCGCCTACATGAGCGATATGACGCTGCTCGGCTCGTCGAAGGTGACCCACCCCGGCGTGCCGACCCAGGACGCGTCCCTCGACCACGCCATGTGGTTCCTGCGCCCGTTCCGCGCCGACGAATGGCTGCTCTACGACCAGTCCTCGCCCTCGGCGGGCTTCGGCCGCGCCCTCACCGGCGGCCGGATCTGGGATCGCGAGGGCAACCTGGTCGCCGCCGTCGTGCAGGAAGGCCTCATCCGCACGCCGCGTGAGGCGTGAGCGCGCCCACACCGGCCGGGCTCGTAAGCTCAGCGGCTGTGAACGCAACATCCACGCCGACGATCGGTGTCCTCGCACTCCAGGGCGACGTGCGCGAACACGTTGCCGCGCTGCGCCACTGCGGCGCCGCACCGGTGCTGGTGCGCCGCGAGTCCGAGCTGGCCGCCGTCGACGGGCTGGTGCTGCCCGGTGGTGAGTCGACCGCCATCTCCAAGCTGCTGCAGGCCTTCGACCTGCTCGAACCGTTGCGTGCGCGGCTGCGCGAGGGGTTGCCCGCGTTCGGTTCGTGCGCGGGCATGATCCTGCTCGCCTCCGAGGTGCTCGACACCCGCCCCGACGCCCAGCACCTGTCCGGCATCGATATGACGGTGCGCCGCAACGCTTTCGGTCGCCAGGTCGACTCGTTCGAGACCGACCTCGACTTCAGCGGCCTCGACACGCCCGTGCGCGCGGTGTTCATCCGCGCGCCGTGGGTGGAACGGGTCGGTGACGGCGTCGAGGTGCTGGCGCGGGTGCCGCACGGCCCGGCGCAGGGCCGGATCGTGGCCGCCAGGCAGGGCAATGTCGTGGCGACCTCGTTCCATCCCGAGGTCACGGGTGATCTTCGGGTGCACGAGCTGTTCGTCGACCTCGTGCGCAAGGCAGGGTGAACCTCCGCGTCCACCGGCGTGGCGGGCACGAGTAGGCTGGTTCGAGCTTGTCCGCCCGGGCAGACGCGCAACCGACCTGAAGGAAGTAGGGCATGAGCGGCCACTCCAAATGGGCCACCACCAAGCACAAGAAGGCGGGAATCGACGCCAAGCGCGGCAAACTCTTCGCCAAGCTGATCAAGAACATCGAGGTGGCGGCTCGCACGGGTGGCAGTGACCCGGCGGGCAACCCGACGCTGTACGACGCCATCCAGAAGGCCAAGAAGTCGTCGGTCCCCAACGACAACATCGAGCGCGCCCGCAAGCGTGGCGGCGGCGAGGAAGCCGGCGGCGCCGACTGGCAGACCATCATGTACGAGGGCTACGGGCCCAACGGTGTCGCCGTGCTGATCGAGTGCCTCACCGACAACCGCAACCGCGCCGCCGGTGAGGTGCGCGTCGCGATGACCCGCAACGGCGGCAACATGGCCGACCCGGGTTCGGTGGCCTACCTGTTCGCCCGCAAGGGTGTGGTGACCCTCGAGAAGAACGGCCTCACCGAGGACGACGTCCTCGACGCGGTCCTCGACGCCGGCGCCGAAGAGGTCAACGACCACGGCGACGCCTTCGAGATCATCAGCGAGCCCGGCGATCTGATCGCGGTGCGAACCGCGCTGCAGGCCAAGGGCATCGACTACGACTCGGCCGAGTCCGGTTTCCAGGCTTCGGTGTCGGTGGCGGTCGACGCCGAGGGTGCCCGCAAGGTGCTCAAGCTGATCGACGCCCTCGAAGACAGCGACGACGTGCAGAACGTGTACACCAACGTCGACATCTCCGACGAGGTCGCCGCCGAGCTCGACGACGAGTAGACCTTCCCCCGTGCCGCCCCGGCCGTGAATTCGGCTGGGGCGGTTCGTGTCTCTACTCCCGGTAGTGGTCGGCCAGCGCCGGGTAGTAGTCGGCGAAGTCGGGTCGTTCGGTGTTGGTGCAGGCGGCGACGAACATGTCCGCGTAGTACTCCCAGCCCGGGCCGATCTGCGAGGTCTCGGCCAGCTGGTACTCCGAGGTGAGGTGGTGGACCAGCCGCACCTGGGTAGCGGTGCCGGTGTCGAGCAGGGTCACCTCCATGCGCCACAGCCCGATCTGATCGGCCGAGGACACGGCAAGACGCACCGGCGGGGTGCAGTCGTCGATGCGCATCTCGGTCCAGGGCTGCCCGTCCTCGAACCGCAACTGCACCTGGATCATGTTCCCGGCGCCGGGTTCCCCCTCCCAGGTGCCGTACCAGCCCGCGGTCAGGTCGGGATCGGTCAACCGTCCCCACACCTGTTCGATCGGTAAGGCCAGTGACCGGGTGATCACCAGGTCGCGCCCGTTTTCGGTCGGTACGATCTCGCCGGTCGGCATCGGCATGACGCGGTTCTCCCTCGCTCGAACGCCTCGGACAACAGGTCGACATCGACGGTACGCCGCCGGTAATCTCCGAGCGGGGATATTCGCGTGACCAGCACAATGTCGGTATGACTCGGATCGAGGCGGTACGCGCAGACATCACCGAACAGCACGTGGATGCGGTCGTGAACGCCGCGAACTCCTCACTGCTCGGCGGTGGGGGAGTCGATGGCGCCATCCACCGCAAAGGTGGCCCCCAGATCCTGTCCGAATGCCGCGACCTACGCGCCGCGAAATACGGGCGAGGGCTGCCGACCGGCCAGGCTGTCGCCACCACCGCGGGCAACCTTCCCGCCCGCTGGGTGATCCACACCGTCGGCCCGGTGTGGTCGGCGACCGAGGACCGCTCGGCCCTGCTGGCTTCCTGCTACCGCGAATCCTTACGGGTAGCAGACGAATTGGGCGCTCGCACGGTGGCGTTCCCGGCGATCTCCACCGGCATCTACGGCTGGCCGATGGACGACGGCGCCCGCATCGCCGTGGAAACGGTGCGCGCCACCGACACGGCCGTCGACGAGGTGCGGTTCGTGCTGTTCGACGACCGCGCCCTCACCGAATTCACCGCGGCCCTGTCGACCAGCTGAGTGCGGGCAGTTGAGCGGCTGCTACGGACGGCATCGGTGGGTACCGCCCGGGCTGTATCTGCGCCTGTCCGTGAAAACCTCTGTGCCGCAGGCAGGCTGGGCCTACTGCGTGACTCGACGTGATTCGAGGCCGTCGAGGATCAGGTCGAGGCCGAAATCGAACTCGGCGGTGTGGTCGTAGCCGGGTCGCAGGGCGTGGTCGACGATCATCTCGGTGAGGTAGGGCAGTTCCGCGGTCGGCAACTGGTCGAGGATGCCGCCCGCCACCTCCTCCAGGTCGTCGGGGGTGGTGATCGGCAGATTCGCCTCCTGCAGCACATACCCGTCGACGTAGCTGTCGATGAGCGAGATCGCGTGGGCCGCCATCGAGAGCGAGAAGCCCGCTCGCCGCAGGACACCGAGGACGGCGTCGTGGTGCCGCAGGGTCGCCGGGCCCGGGTTGCGCCGCGAATCCATGAGACCGAGTGCCCAGCTGTGCCGGGACAGCACCGCGCGAGCGGAATGCGCGCGCGAACGGATCGCCGCTCGCCAATCCTCGAAGTCCCCGGTCGGTAGTTCGATCTCGGCGAAGACGGCGTCGACCACGCCGTCGAGAACAGCGTCCTTGTTCGGCAGGTGGTGATACAGCGACATCGCCTCCACCCCGAGTTCCTGCGCGATCCGGCGCATGGTGATCGCCTCGACGCCGCCGCGATCGGCCACCCGGATCGCGCCTTCCAGTATCCGTTCGCGGCTCAGCGGTCGACGTGTCGAGGGAGTCGGCATATTGACAATCTTACAGTCGTAAGTCAGCCTTACATATGTAAGAACGAGCGAAGGAGGCCGCTGATGCCGATGCCGAGATGGTGGGGTCAGGTGAACAAGCGGGTGTTCAACCCGCGAGCCCTCGCGAGCGGCAAATGGCCGGTGCTCATCCACACCGGTCGCGTCTCCGGAGTCACCCACCACACCCCGCTGGACGCCCATCCGATCGAGGGCGGGTACCTGTTCGTCCTGGTCTACGGCTCCCGTTCGGACTGGGTCCGCAATGTCCTCGCCGCGGGCAGCGCTCGCCTGCGCGTCGACGGCACCGAAGTGGATCTCACCTCCCCACGCGTGATCGGCCGCGAGGAAGCCGCCCGCGTCCTGCCGACGGAGGTCACCCGACCGCCCGCCGTCCTGCGCATCACCGAATTCCTGCGGATGGACCGCGCGGGCTGACGACCGTGTCGGACCCCGCTGCCACACTGGCGCGCATGACGGAAAATGCGCTGCCGTTTCGGGTACGGATCCCGGTGCGAGTGTCCGATCTCGATCTGCAACAACACGTGACGGGAGCGGCCTATCAGCAGTTCGCCGACCACGCACGATTCGCGTGCGTGGGCGCGGCCGGTGTGTCGGTTGCCGACATGCTGGCCGACGGCATCGGGCCGGTGAACCTCGAACTCACCGTGCGCTACCTGCGCGAGCTGCGCGCCGGCGACACCGTCGAGGTCGACTGCCGCTGGGAGTGGGGGACCGGCAAGACCTACCGGGTCGAACACGAACTGCGCCGCGACGACGGCGAACTCGCCGCCACCGTGTCGTACCTGAGCGGCATGCTCGACCTGACCGAGCGCAAACTCCTGCACGAACCGAGACGCATCTGGGCCGAACGGGCGATCGAGCCCGCATTACTCGGTCTGCCCTGAGTGCGACGACCGCCTCGTGTCGCTGGTCGGGCGGTGTGCCGCAATGCTTTAGACTTTCGAACAACTGTTCGTGTCTTCGAAGGGGCTGCCGGTGCGGGTGATGGGCGTCGATCCCGGGCTCACCCGGTGCGGGCTCAGCATGGTGGACAGCGGTCCCGGCCGTAAGGTCGTCGCCCTCGACGTGGGCGTGGTGCGGACACCGCCGGAGGCCGAGCTGGCCCTGCGGTTGATGGCGGTGGCCGACGCCGCCGAGGAGTGGATGGACACCCATCGACCGGAGGCGGTGGCGATCGAGCGGGTGTTCGCGCAGCACAATGTGCGCACCGCGATGGGAACCGCGCAGGCCGGTGGGGTGATCGCGCTGGCGGCGGCCCGGCGGGGCATCCGGGTGGCGTTCCATACCCCCAGCGAAGTGAAAGCGGCTGTCACGGGCAATGGTTCGGCCGACAAGGCGCAGGTCACCGCCATGGTGACCAGAATCCTCGGCCTGCAGGTCGCACCGAAACCGGCCGATGCCGCCGATGCGCTCGCCCTGGCGATCTGTCATTGTTGGCGGGCGCCGCTGCTCGACCGGATGGCGGCCGCACAGGCGAAGGCCGACGAGGTGCGTCGCCGCTACGAACAACGGCTCGCCGAACAACGGAAGGTGGTACGCGGGTGATCGCGTCGGTACGCGGTGAGGTCCTCGAGATCGCGCTCGACCATGTGGTGATCGAGGCCGCGGGCGTCGGCTACCGCCTCAACGTCACCCCGGCCACCCTGGCCGGGCTCACCCGCGGCGAGGAAGCCCGCCTCTTCACGGCCATGATCGTGCGCGAGGACTCGATGACCCTGTTCGGGTTCGCCGACACCGAAGCCCGCGACCTGTTCGGCCTCCTACAAACCGTGTCCGGCGTCGGCCCGCGCCTCGCCATGGCGGTCCTGGCCGTCCTCGAACCCGAAGCACTGCGAAAAGCGTTGGCGGAGAGCAATGTCGCCGCCCTCACCCGGGTACCGGGCATCGGCAAACGCGGTGCCGAACGCATGGTCGTCGAACTGCGCGACAAGGTGAACCTGGTGCCCGTCCCGGCCGGACCGCCCGGCGCCGAAACCCCGGTCACCCCGGTACGCGAGCAGGTCGTCGAAGCGCTCATCGGCCTCGGCTTCCCGGCAAAGCAGGCCGAACAGGCCGTCGACACCGTCCTGGCCGACCAGCCCGCCGCCACCACCTCCGTGGCCCTGCGCGCCGCCCTCGGTCTGCTCGGCAAGAACAGGTAACCCATGGACGACGAGTTCGACACCGACGAATCCGCCCTCGCCGCCCGGTATCTCAGCACCGACGGCGACACCGAGACCGGCCTGCGCCCCACTTCGCTCGACGACTTCATCGGCCAGCCACGCGTGCGCGAACAGCTCGCCCTCGTCCTGCGCGGCGCCCGGCAACGCGGCGCCACCCCCGACCACGTCCTGCTGTCCGGCCCACCCGGTCTCGGCAAGACCAGCATGGCGATGATCATCGCAGGCGAACTCGGCACCGCCCTTCGCATCACCTCCGGGCCCGCCCTGGAGCGCGCGGGCGACCTGGCCGCCATGCTGTCGAACCTGGTCGAAGGCGATGTGCTGTTCATCGACGAGATCCACCGCATGGCGCGCCCCGCCGAGGAAATGCTGTACCTGGCCATGGAGGACTTCCGGGTCGACGTGGTGGTCGGCAAAGGCCCCGGCGCCACCTCCATCCCGCTCGACATCGCACCGTTCACCCTGGTCGGGGCGACCACCCGGTCGGGCGCGCTCACCGGCCCGCTGCGCGACCGGTTCGGCTTCACCGGCCACATGGACTTCTACGACACCGACGAACTGCTGCAGATCCTGCTGCGCTCGGCCCGCATCCTCGGCGTCCACATCGAACACGACGCCGCCGCCGAGGTCGCGGGCCGCTCCCGGGGCACGCCGCGCATCGCCAACCGGCTGCTGCGCCGAGTGCGCGACTTCGCCGAGGTCCGCGCCGACGGCCTCATCACCCGCGAGATCGCCCAGTCCGCGCTCGAGGTCTACGACGTCGACGTACTCGGCCTCGACCGGCTCGACCGGGCCGTGCTCGGCGCGCTGGTCCGCGGCTTCGGCGGCGGACCGGTCGGGGTGTCGACGCTGGCGGTCGCCGTCGGCGAGGAAGCCGCGACGGTGGAAGAGGTGTGCGAACCGTTCCTGGTGCGCGCCGGACTCGTCGCGCGCACCCCGCGCGGACGGGTCGCCACCGCCGCCGCGTGGGAGCATCTCGGCCTGGTGCCACCACCGGATCTGGTGTTCGGCGCCATCGAAGTGCGTGGGCGCGAACCACAGCCGAGCCTCGACCTGTTCGACCGGTAGCGGCGCCTGCCGGACGGGCGCGTCGTCGATACGTCGTCTAATGTCGGCTGGGTGGCAGTCCATGCGGTGGTCCAACGCGTCCCCGAACCGTTACGCTCCCTGTTGCTCCAGCACCGGGAGCTGCTGAAGTTCGCCATGGTCGGCGCCGTCACCTGGTTCATCGACACCGGCGTGGTCTACGCGGTGAAACTCACCGTGCTCGGCGACAAGCCGCTCACCGCGCGTCTGCTCGGCGCGTTGATCGCGACCATCGCCTCCTACATCCTCAACCGCGAATGGTCCTTCCGCACCCGTGGCGGCAGGCAGCGCAGCCACGAGGCGGCCCTGTTCTTCACGGTCAGCGCGCTGGGCATCGTGGTCACCATGATCCCGCAGGCGCTGTCGCTGTACGTGCTGAATCTGCGTGTGCCGCACGTGGATCCGATGGTGCAGATGGTCGCGAACTTCATCTCCGGCCAGATCCTCGGCGTGCTGCTGGCCATGGCGTTCCGCTTCTGGGCCTTCCGCCGCTACGTCTTCCCGGACGATCTGCGCGAAGCGGAACTGCACAGTATCCAGGGTTAATGTGACCGTTCGAGGTTTTCCAGGGCGGCGATGACGAGGTCGACGAAGGCGTCGACCTCTTCGCGGGAGTAACCACGCGTGCCGAGACGGCTGTCCGTGAAACGGACACCGCGCACGTCGGCGGCGGTGAGGCTGCCCGGGCCGTTGTGGGCCAGGGTGGCCGCGACCAGATCGAGGAAGGCGTCGACCTCCTCCTCGTGATAGCCGCGACGGCCGACCGCGGACTGGCTGAACCGCATGCGGTGCACGTCGTCGGGGGTGAGCATCGCGGCGATCTCCTCCCCGGGGCGGGGCGCGGGCACGGGGGAGGCGCCCTTCTGGCGGTGTTCCAGCTCGGTCCTGACCCGGTCGAGGAAATCGTCGACCTGGTCGGCCTGGTAACCGCGACCACCGAAACGGGGCGCGCCGAAGTGGACATGGCGGACGTCGTCGGCGGTGAGACCACCGTGTCCGTGCAGGGTCGCCGACACCTTCTCCAGGAAAGCGTCGACCTCGTCGGCGTGGTAGCCACGATGGCCGAGGGTGGGCATGGCGAAGTGGGTGCGGCTCACATCGTCGGGCGTCACAGCGGTCATTGTGTCAGGAGTGCCCTTCTATCCCAGAGGTTTTCGACGGCAGCGCATCGCGACTGTACACCGGCGCAGCGGCCGGTCGCGGGCCACAGAATTATGTGTCATGATGTAACACATACATCGGTGTGTGGAGGTTCGACGTGGCGCCTCAGCGGGATGCGGTCATCATCGGGGCGGGTTTCGGCGGCATGGGTGCCGCCATCGAACTCGACCGGCTCGGGCTGCGCGATTTCGTCGTTCTCGAACGCGAGGACGACCTCGGCGGCACCTGGCATGTGAACCGGTATCCGGGCCTCGCGGTGGACATCGCCTCGGTGACCTACTCCTATTCGTTCGAACCCAATCCGTACTGGAGCAGGTTGTTCGCGCCCGGCGCCGAGCTGAAGAAGTACGCCGAACACGTCGCCGACAAATACGGGCTGCGCGGGCGGATGCGGTTCGGCACCGAGGTGCGGAGCGCGCGCTGGGACGACGACAACGAACAATGGGTGGTGAGCATCGCGGGCGGCGAACCCCTCACCGCGCGGTACCTGATCACCGCCACCGGCTTCCTGTCCCAGCCCTACACGCCGCCGTTCCCCGGCATCGAGTCCTTCGCGGGCAAGATCATCCACTCCACCGACTGGGACGACGGCTACGATCTCACCGACCGCCGCGCCGCCGTGATCGGCACCGGTGCCACGGCGGTGCAGCTGGTCCCCGAGCTGGCCGCGAAGGTGGCGTCACTGACGGTTTTCCAGCGCACTCCCATCTGGGTAGTTCCCAAGATCGACGGCCCGATTCCCGCCGTGGTCCAGCGTGCGTTCGCGGCGGTCCCGCTCACCCAGAAGGCGGCGCGGCTGGCCAACACCGCCCTGCTCGAGGCGATCATGCTGGTGGGGGTGCTGCACTACAAGCAGGCCAAACCGCTCAACACCGCCGCCGCCCTGCTGGCCAAGGCGCACCTGTTCGCCCAGGTACGCGACGCGGACACCCGGGCCAAGCTCACCCCGCACTACGACTTCGGCTGCAAGCGGCCGACCTTCTCCAATGCCTACTTCGCGACCTTCAACCAGCCACACGTGCGCCTGGAAACCGAGTCGATCGACCACGTCGAACCCGACGGCATCGTCACCGCCGACGGGCACAAGACGGTTGTCGACACCTTGGTCCTGGCGACCGGCTTCAACCTGTGGGACGCGAACTTCCCCGCCATCGAGGTGATCGGGCGCGACGGGCGAAATCTCGGAAAGTTCTGGCGCGACAATCGCTTTCAGGCCTACGAGGGCATCACGGTGCCGAAGTTCCCGAACTTCCTTTCGCTGAACAGCCCCTATTCCTACAGTGGGCTGTCGTACTTCACCACCATCGAGACCCAGATGAAGCACATGGGCAGGCTGTTCACCGAGCTGTTCCGGCGCGGGGAACACACCTTCGAGGTCACCGAGGCGGCCAACGCCCGCTTCCTCGACCGGGTGACCGCCGACCTCGATTCGTCGGTGTTCTACGGCGGCGACTGCTCCGGTGCGCGCAGCTACTACTTCAACCAGCACGGTGAGGCCGCGCTGCTGCGCCCCACCAGCACGCTGTCGGCGCACCGCGAGGCGGTCGGTTTCCCGCTGGACGACTACACCTACGGGTGCGGTGCGTGACCGTGGTTTCGCCGCGCGCGGCGGTGTCCGGTGTGTCGGCGCGGCGGGGAACTGGCAGACTGTCAGGCGTACCTGCACCGTCCACCACTGACTAGGGACTGACTTCGACGATGGACTTCCTGTTTCCGCTGCTGATCCTGGCCCTGCTCGTGCCGATGTTCTTCGGTATCCGTAAACAGAAGCGGGAGGCCGAGAAGGTCGCGAGCATGCAGGAGAGCCTGAAGGTCGGTGACCAGGTGGTCACCACGTCGGGCCTGTACGGCACCGTCGTCGATATCGACGATTCGACGGTCGACCTGGAGATCGCCGAGGACGTCGTCACCACGTGGCTGCGTCAGGCCATCCGTGAGGTGCGCATCGAGGAGCCGGTGGCCGCCGAGGCCGCCGACGCGACCGACGCCCCCGTCGAAGAGGCCGTCGATCAGACCGAGACCCGGCTGACCAAGGACTCCTGAGCAGTTCCCTTCCCCCGCCGGGCGACGTACGAGCGCGCCCGGCCGGGCACTGTTGTGCCCACCGATTCGGCCTCGACTTCCGCCTAGGAGATGACCTGCTGTGCCACCTTCCCAAGGATCGGCGCATCCGTTCCGGTTGCTCGGCGTCTACGCCGCGCTGCTGGCCGTGATCTACGCGCTGGTGTTCTTCACCGGTGACCATTCGCCCAAGCCCAAGCTCGGTATCGACCTGCAGGGCGGCACCCGCGTCACGCTGACCGCGCGTACCCCCGACGGCAACGAACCGAGCCGCGAGAGCCTGCAGAAGGCGCAGGAGATCATCGAGAACCGTGTGAACGGTCTCGGCGTCTCGGGCTCCGAGGTGGTCATCGACGGCACCAACCTCGTGATCACGGTGCCGGGTGAGGAAAGCCAGCAGGCACGCGCCCTGGCCACCACCGCCAAGCTCTACATCCGTCCGGTGCTCGGTGCGACCCAGCCGCAGACCGGTGGAGCCGCACCGCAGCAGCCGGTGCCCGGTGCGCCGTCCGCCGACCCGAACGCGCCCGCACCTGGTCAGGCTCCCACGACCGGCGACCCGAACGCGCCCGCGACCGGCGATCCCGCGACCCCCGCGCCCGAGGCGACCACCCCGGCGCCGCAGTCGCGTGTGTTCCCGGCCCAGGCCCCGCCGACGCCGACCCCGCCGCCCGCCGATCTCACGCCCGCCCAGCAGCAGGCCAAGGAGATCGCCGACGCCAAGGCGCTGCGGCAGAGCACCGACCAGAACATGCAGCAGGTCGCGGTCATGAGCATGGACTGCACCAAGCCCGACCCGCTCGCGGGCAACGACGACCCGGCCCTGCCGCTGGTCACCTGCTCGCAGGACGGCACCGAGGTGTTCCTGCTCGGCCCGAGCCGCATCGACGGCCAGGAGATCGCCGACGCCACCTCGGGCTTCAACGCCCAGCAGGCCCGCCACGAGGTGAACCTCGAGTTCCGTTCCACCGGTACGGACGCCTGGGCCGCGCTCACCGGCGAGTACGTCAACAAGCGGGTCGCGTTCGTGCTCGACTCGAAGGTCGTGAGCGCCCCGCAGGTGCAGCAGGGCCCGCAGCTCGGCGGCAGCACCTCCATCTCGGGCAGCTTCACCGCCGACAGCGCGAGCGAGCTGGCCAACACTCTCAAGTACGGTTCGCTGCCGCTGTCGTTCACCACCTCCGAGGCGGAGACGGTGTCGGCCACGCTCGGCCTGGCCGCACTCAAGGCCGGTCTGCTCGCCGGTGCGGTCGGTCTGCTCGCGGTGCTGCTGTACTGCCTGTTCGTGTACCGGATGCTCGGCTTCCTCGCCGGGTTCTCGCTGATCGCCGCCGGTTTCGCCGTGTACGGCATCATCGTGCTGCTCGGGCGCTGGATCGGGTTCACCCTCGACCTGGCCGGTATCGCCGGTCTGATCATCGGTATCGGTCTGACGGCCGACTCGTTCGTCGTGTTCTTCGAACGCATCAAGGACGAGATGCGTGAGGGCCGCAGCTTCCGTTCGGCCGTGCCGCGCGGCTGGGCCCGCGCGCAGCGGACCAACCTCTCGGGTAAGACGGTCAGCCTGATCGCCTCGGTCGTGCTGTACCTGCTCGCCGCCGGTCAGGTGAAGGGCTTCGCGTTCACCCTCGGTGTCACCACCGTGCTCGACGTGATCGTGCTCTACCTGGTCACCGCCCCGCTGCTGATGCTCGCCGCGCGCTCGCCGTTCTGGGCGAAGCCGTCGGTGAACGGCTTGGGTTCGGTGCAGCAGATCGCCAGGGAACGTGGCGCGGGCCAGGTCCGGCCGAAGGAGATGTCACGATGAGAAATGCCGATCCGACGACTGAATCGCTGAACCTGGACAAGGCCGAGCCCACCGCGTCCCCGCAGCACGGGTTCTTCGAACGGCTCTACACCGGTACCGGTGGCTTCCCGATCGTCAGCAGGCGCAAGTTCTTCTACACGATGTCGGCGGTGCTGCTGCTGATCTCGCTGCTGAGCATCGCGGTGCGCGGGTTCACCCTCGGTATCGACTTCGAGGGCGGCTCGCGCATCCAGGTGCCGGCGCTCGCGAATGTCACCACCCAGGAGGTGGAGGACGTCTACGCCGAGACCCTCGGCCACGGCCCGGTGACGGTGCAGGAGGTCGGTTCCGGTTCCGCCGCGACCATCCAGGTGCGCTCGGAGACCCTCGACAAGGACCAGACCGACCAGCTGCAGGGCGCGTTGCGCGCGATGCTCGAGCAGGAGTCGGGCACCTCGGTCGGCCTGGAAGCCATCAGCATCGCCGAGATCAGCGAGACCTGGGGTGGCCAGATCACCCAGAAGGCGCTGATCGCGCTCGCGGTGTTCGTGGCGCTGACGATGATCTACATCGCGATCCGCTTCGAACGCGACATGTCGATCGCGGCGATCGTGTCGCTGTTCTTCAACCTCATCGTCACGGCGGGCATCTATTCGCTGGTCGGGTTCGAGGTGACCCCGGCCGCGGTGATCGGTCTGCTCACGATCCTCGGTTACGTGCTCTACGACAACGTGGTCGTCTTCGACAAGGTCGAGGAGAACACCCGCGGCGTCCTGCACCTGCACAAGCGCACCTACGCCGAACAGGCCAACCTGGCCGCCAACCAGACCCTGATGCGCTCGATCAGCACCACCGTCATCGGCATCCTGCCGATCATCGGCATGCTGGTGATCGCGGTGTGGATGCTCGGTGTCGGCACGCTGAAGGACCTCGCGCTGGTACAGCTGGTCGGCATGATCGTCGGCGCCTACTCCTCGATCTTCCTCGCCGTTCCGGTGCTGGTGTCGATCAAGGAACGCTGGGGCCCGATCGCCGCGCACACCAGGAAGGTGCTCGACAAGCGTGCCGGTGGCGGCACCACGCGTGTGCCGGTGACGGCGGGAGCCCGCGCGGCGCGCGGTCCCCGGCCCACCGACGCGGGTGCGCCCAGGCCCGGCGCGCGGCCGAGCGGAAAGCGGCACAAGGGCAGGCACTGACGGCACGAGCAGGGGTCTCATCATGCGACGCAGCACGATTCGGCTGATCACCGTCCTCGCCGCGGCAGGCGTCGGCGCCGGTCTGGTGACCGGGTGTTCGACCAAGAACCAGGTGCCCTCGATCGGTTACGCCGTCGACGCGGCGGTCGCCAGCTACAACGGCGGCAGCACCCTCGGCGCGAGCAGCGGCGCGGCGGCGGTGTTCGGCCGCGTGCTCACCGGGTTCTTCTACACCGGACCCGATGGTCAGCAGGTCGCCGACACCGACGCGGGCACCGCCAAGGAGGTGCCGGGCGAGACCCAGACCGTGCAGTACCGGCTCAATCCCGACGGGGTGTACTCCGACGGGGTCGCGACCTCCTGTGACGATCTGGTGCTCGCCTGGTCGGCCCGGTCGGGCCGGTTCACCCGGCCGGGTGATCGCGGCCAGGCACCGATGTTCGACGCCGCGAGCACCGACGGCTACGACGACATCGAGCGGGTGGACTGCCAGCCGGGGTCCAAGGACGCCACCGTGGTGTTCCGTCCCGGCAGGCACTACCTGCCGTGGCGCACCCTGTTCACCGCAGCCGAGCTGATGCCTGCCCACGTGGTGGCCCAGGCGGTCGGTGTACCGAACGTGGTCGACGCGTTGCAGTCCGGTGACGGCGCGGTGATCGGCCGGATCGCCGACTTCTGGAACTCGGGCTGGACCATGGCACCGGGCGAACTGGATCTCACCAAGTTCCCGTCGTCGGGTCCGTACCGCATCGAATCCTTCACCGCCGAAGACGGTTTGGTGCTCGTCGCCAACGAGAAGTGGTGGGGATCGCCGCCCGAGACCAGCCGCATCGTGGTCTGGCCCAGGGGCACCGACTACGCGGCCAAGGCCGCGGAGAACGCGCTCGGCGTGGTCGACCTCGGCGCGGGCTCGGTGACCGACCTGGCCCTGGAGGGATTCGACGAGCAGACCGTCCCCGGCCGCGGCGCCGAACAGCTCGTGCTCGGCACGGACGGGGTGTTCGCGCGGGTGGAGACGCGGCGTGCCTTCGCCCAGTGCGTCCCGCGCCAGGCCCTGTTCGACACCCTCGGCAAAGCCGGTGAGGTGCCCCCGAGCGGCCTCGGCTCGGGGACGTTGAATTCGCGGGTGGTGCAACAGGATTCGCTGTACTACGGCGCCGTGTCCGGGTCCGGCGACCGCTATCGCGGCACCGATATCCCCGGTGCCACAGCGACACTCGCCTCGGCGGGTACCGCCCAGCCGACCATCCGGATCGGCTACCTGACCCCCGATGCCCGCCGGGCGAAGACCGTGGCGATGATCGCGGAATCCTGCCGTGGGGCGGGCATCACCGTCGTCGACGCGGGCGCACCGGATTTCACGCCGGCCAAGCTCGGCGAGGGCGCGGTGGACGCGGTGCTCGGCAGTACGGCGGCGGTGCCGGGACCGGCCGGATCGGCGACCGGTGTCGCCGCGTTCGCCGCTTTGCGGGCGGGTAACGGGCTCGATGCGGGAGGTTTCGGGAACGCTCGCTACGATGCCATCACCGATCAGCTTGCGGGCGAGACCGATTCGACCGCGACGCTGAATCTGCTGACCGAGGCCGAGAACCTGCTGTGGGCGCAGCTGCCGAGCATCCCGTTGTTCGCCACTCCGCGCACCATCGCGTTCGGTAACGGCATGCAGAACGGGATCCCCGGGCCGACGCAGGCGGGCACCGGGTGGAATATGGACCGCTGGGTGTTGCAGCGGTGAGTCGTGGACGTGAGACAGAGGTGGCGATGAGTAAGCACGCGGTGGTCGAATCCGCCGATCAGGTCGGCGAGCGGACCGCCAAGGCCGCCGACGCGGTCGCCCGGCTCACCCGCTGGCACGACGACTTCCCCACTCCCGGCGTGCGTTTCGCCGATCTCACCCCCGTCTTCGCCGATGCCGAGGGCTTCCGCGCGGTCATCGACTGCTTCGCCGCCGTCGCCACCGACGTGGACCTGGTCGCCGGGGTGGACGCGCGCGGCTTCCTGCTCGGCGCCGGGGTGGCCGCCACCCTCGGCACCGGGGTGCTGGCCATCCGCAAGGGCGGCAAGCTGCCCCCGCCGGTCGTCTCGCGCGAGTACCAGCTCGAATACGGCAGTGCCGCACTGGAGATTCCCGCCGACGGGGTGGAGCTCGCGGGCAAGCGCATCCTGCTGCTCGACGACGTCCTCGCCACCGGCGGCACCCTCGCCGCGGCGGCGGGCCTGTTCACCGAGGTCGGTGCCGAGGTGGTCGCGGCGGCCGTCGTGCTGGAACTCGAATTCCTGAAGGGCCGCGAGCACCAGGGTGACTACCCGGTGACCTCGATCGTCAAGCTCTAGGTTCGCGCCACATCGGCCACACCGACGGCCCGTCGGGCAGGTGCAGTTCGCCGGTGACGACGAAGCCGAAACGTTCGTAGTAGGCGATGTTGTCGGCGTTGCTCGATTCGAGGTAGGCGGCGCTGCCCTCGGTGTCGCAGCGGTCCAGGCGTGAGCGCAGCAGCGCCCCGCCGTAGCCGCCGCCACGCACGTCGGGGGCGGTGCCGATCACCGACAGGTACCAGTGCGGTCGGCTCGGATGGTGCTTCTTCAGCAGGTCACCGACCGTTTTGCCCGCCAGGATCCGGCGGCCGAACGCCCGCCACAGCCCGGGCATGGCACGCAGGTCGGCGCCGAAGGAACCGTATGGTCCCGGCGGTGCCCACAGGGTCGCACCGCCGATGGTGCCGTCGGGTCGGGTCGCGAGTTCGCAGGCGCCGAGCGGAACGAAGTAGTGCCTGGCCATCGCACCGAAGAACCAGGGCAGGCCGGCGGCCCGGCGCTGCGGGTCCGGCAGGATCCAGCTCATCACCGGGTCGTGCTGGAACGCCGAGGCCAAGGTTTCGGCCAGCGCCCCCACGTCGGCCTGTTTCGCCGCGCGCACTGTGGTCAACACATCTGTCACCTTCCACTGACGGTGGGCGCTGCTCGCCCGCCGGTTGTCGATCGCCCGTCCGTGTTCACCATGTCCAGCTCGTCCGCAGCGGCCCGAGCTGCCCACCGCGCAGCGTCGCACGGCAGACCTGTTCCTTCAGCAGTGCGGCCGTGCGGCCGGTGAGGACCGCGGGGAGCGGGCGGTCGGTGAGGTCGGAGAACTGGATGAGCGCGTCGCGGCGCCCCAGGCTCACGGACTGGCCGATGTACTTGCGGCGCAAGGGTTTCGGCTCACGACCTGCGAGAACTCGCAGGACGGTCTCGGCGGCGTGCACGCCGCAGGGCACCGCGGCCTGACAGCTCATCCGCAGCGGGTTCGTGCCGAGGGCGACCGCGTCACCGGCGCCGACGATGTTCGGACTCGTTGTGCTGACCAGGGTGTCGTCGACGAGCATGGCCCCGGCCGCGTCCACTTCCAGCCCGCTCGACCTGGCCAGGTCCGAGGGCGCGAAGGCGGTGGTGGTGATCGCGAGGTCGGTGTCGAGGACCGTGCCGTCGACGAGGGTGATCTTGTCCTGGGCGATCGCCGTGACGGCCACCTGGTCGACCACTGTCACTCCTAGTGCCGTCAATGCGGTGCGCGCGCGGACACGCCCTCGCGCGGACAGGCTGTGGCCGAGTTCGCCGGTCACCAATCGCACTCGCACAGCACCGGTTTCGGCGAGTTCGGCGGCGGTTTCGATGCCGGTGAGGCCACCACCGATCACCGTCACCGTGGCGCCGGCGGGCAGGTCGGCCAGCCGCAGGCGGGCGCGGTCGGCTTCGGCGCGGGTGCCGACCGAGACGGCATGCTCGGCCGCACCCGCGATACCGGTGTCGTCGGTGTGGCTGCCCGGGGCGTAGACGAGGTGGTCGTAGCCGATCTCGTCGCCGGAATCGGTCCGCACGTGGTGGTGCCGGGCGTCGATGACCTGCGCGGTGGCGGTGACGATGCATACGGCGTCGGGCAGGACACTGCACAGCGGCCGATGGGCTCGGTGCGTGCCCGCGATGTACTGGTGCAACCGGATGCGTTCCACGAAGTCGGTGCCCGGATTCAGCAGCGTCACCTGGACGCCGGGATGGCGGGCCAGGCGCTTGGCGGCGCTGATCCCGGCGTACCCGCCACCGAGGACAACCACGTCGGCCTTCATCTACGACCCCCTCTGTCCACGTTCGTCTTTCACGATAGTGACCTGTCGCGCACCGAGGGTGTGCAGGTGAGCGGGCTCACGCGCGAAAAATAGGGTGGCGTGGTCCGGGGGACCGGTGTTATCAATGAAGGGTCTTGTTCCCGGCGATCGGAGTCATGCGTTGATTTCTTGAGGTAGCGCTTTCGGGCGGTCCGCACTGTGCGCACCGCGTATCCGTCGCACCTCGAGGTGGTCCGCATGTCTACGCTGTCTTTTTCCGATCTCACTTTCCACTGGCCCGACGGCACCGTCGTCTTCGACGGCCTCGATGCCACCATGGGGCCCGGCCAGATCGGTCTGGTCGGTGCCAACGGCGCCGGGAAGTCCACGCTGCTGCGGCTTATCGCCGGTGAACTGCGCCCGACGCGCGGATCGATCACCGTGCCGGGTGATCTCGGGTATCTGCGTCAGGATCTCGGCATGCGCACCGGTCAGCGCGTCGATGCCGTGCTCGGGATCGACACGCTCCGGGCGGCACTGCACCGTATCGAGAACGGCTCGGCCGATGCCGCCGACTTCGACACCGTCGGCAATCAGTGGCAGGTGGAGGACGAGGCTGTCGCGCTGCTCGGCAAACTCGGCCTCGACTACGTGGCCGGATCCGTCGCCGACCTCGACCGCACCCTCGACACCCTCTCCGGCGGGGAGACGGTGCTGCTCGGCCTGGTCGCCGAACTGCTGCGCGAACCGGATGTGCTGCTGCTCGACGAACCGACCAACAACCTCGACTCGGTCGCGCGGGCACGGCTCTACACGGTGATCCGCCAGTTCACCGGCACGGTGATCGTGGTCAGCCACGACCGCGAACTGCTCGACCGGATGGACGGTATCGCCGAACTCCGGGCGGGTGAAATCCGGTTGTTCGGCGGCAATTTCACCGACTACGAACGCGTCGTCGAGGCCGAACAGCAGGCCGCGCTCGCCGCCGTGCGCGACGCGCGCAGCGACGTCCGCAAACAGGCACGTGAACTGGAAGCGGCCAGGATCAAACTCGACCGCCGAAAGCGCTACGGGCAGAAGATGTTCGACACCAAGCGTGAGCCGAAGATCGTGATGGGCAACCGCAAGCGCAGTGCCGAGGTGTCGGCGGGCAAGCTGCGCAACTCCCACATCGACAAACTCGACACCGCTCGCGAAACCCTCGACCAGGCCGAGGAGTCGGTGCGCGCCGACCGGGAGATCCGGATCGAACTGCCCGGCACCCGGCTGTACCCGGGACAGGACGTGATCGCCCTCGACCAGGTGCGACTGGCCAACGGCCCCGTCGTCGACCTGCGGGTGAGCGGGCCGGAACGGATCGCGCTCACCGGACGCAACGGCGCGGGCAAGACCACCCTGCTGCGGCGGATCGTCGCGGAGGGCCCGAAGGTGGCGTGGCGGTTGCTGCCCCAGCGGCTCGACGTGTTCGACGACGCGCGATCGGTATTCGAGAACGTGGCCGATGCCGCACCGCACGCCTCGGCCGAGCAGATCCGGGGACAGCTGGCGCGCTTCCTGTTCCGCGGTGCCGACGCCGACATCCCGGCGTCGGCGCTGTCGGGCGGGGAACGGCTGCGGGCCGCGCTGGCGACGCTGCTGCTCGCCGAACCCGCGCCCAAGCTGCTGATGCTCGACGAACCGACCAACAATCTGGATCTGCCGAGCCTGGCGCATCTCACCCAGGCCCTGGCAAGCTTCGAGGGTGCGCTGATCGTGGTGAGCCACGATCAGCGGTTCCTGGACGACATCGGCGTCACCCGGACCCTCGAACTCACCCCCGACGGGCTGGTCGAGTAGGCAGGGGCATGATCGGGGACGACCGATACCCGCGGCGTTCGCCCGGGGACGACGAACAGATGGGGTGACGTGGAGCAGTCCGTTGTGTCGATCGACGTGGTGACGTTGCGATGCTGGGAGGGCGACACCGGCGTGCGCGTGGGCATCGCGGCCCGCGAATTCGAACCCTTCACCGGGCAGCTGGCCCTGCCGGGTGTCCTGCTGGGGCGGGGCGAGCGCCTGGTCGAGGCCGCCCGCCGCGCGGTCCTGGGCAAACTCGGCGTGCCCGACACCGCGATCGTCGCGGTCGGCCAGCTGCGCACCTTCGACGAACCACACCGCGACCCCCGTGGCCCCACCCTCGCGATCGCCATGTGGGCGGTTGTCGCCGAACACGAGGGCCCCGCCGAATGGGTCGATTTCGACGAGGTGCCCCCGCTGGCCTTCGACCACAACCACATCATCGACACCACCCGGCCCGCGCTCGCCGCCCTCCTCTGGAAAGACCCAGCCTTCACCCGCGCCCTGGCAGGCGCCGAATTCCCCGCCACCCGCGCCGTCGACCTCACCACCGCCCTGCACGGCACGCGCCCCGACCCCGCCAACCTCAACCGCACCCTCGCCACCATCCCCGGCCTGCACCGCACCGGCGAACGCCGCCGGGTCCGGGCCACCGGTCGCCCGGCTGTTGTCTGGGCCTTCGACGACTGATCCGCGTCATGGCGCCGAGCACGCGCGTATTCAGCCGGAAGATCGATTGCCGCCGGGCGCATACGTGCGTTCAGTCTCGGAGGGCAATGGCAGCCTGGTCGCAGAGCGCATGCTCGACGTTCGGTCGGATACGGCCGTCGCCGCCGACGCATGCGTGTGTTCAGCCGGAAGCGGCGGTGGTCGCCAAGTCGTAGAGCGCGTACGTGCGGCGCAGCACCGGATACGAAACGTTGTGCACCGCAATGTTTCCCGTGGTCCGGCCGTCTTCGGTGCCCGCGTGTGCGTGTCCGTGCAGCGCGAGCGTGGCGCCCGCGGCGTCGATCGCGTCGCCCAGCGCCTGACAACCGAGACCGGGATAGATCGAGACCGGTTCGCCTGCCAGGGTCTCGACGGTCGGGGAGAAGTGGGTGAGGGCGATCCGCGTCGGTGTGTCCAGCGCTTCGAGCGCCGACCGGAGCCGCCGCGCGTCGACGGCCCCACGTCGCATCAGGGTCCGGTGCTCCTCGCTGCCGGAGTCCGGGTCGCCGGGATACGCCGGGAAGCCGCCGGAGCCACCCATCACCCCGGCGATACCGATTCGGTGCCCGCGCACAGTGCGGACAATCGCCTCGCCGTCGAGCACCCGCACCCCGATGCCGGTGAGCATGCCAGCGATCACGTCGCCCGCGCCTGCGTCGTGATCGTGATTGCCGAGCACCGCCACGACCGGCACCGACAGCCCCGCGAGTTCGGCGCAGAGCAGCTCGGCCTCGGCCACGGTGCCACCGTCGGTGAGGTCACCGGCCAGCAACAGCAGATCGGCCTTGTTCCCCAGCTCGAGGAGGTCGGATCGGAACTTTCCCGCGACGGCCGGACGCATGTGCAGATCGGCGGTGGCGGCGATACGGACCGGTGCATTGTTCCCCACCCACCGAGATGGCCACAGCGGATCGCCGCTGTCAACAGCGCGGCGGATCACCCGTGGGAGGGCGCGTGGTGGGTGCTCGGATCGGTTCGTGTCGGAGCGTCGTACTACCGTCGCGTGTCTGTGACCCCGGGGAATCGAACACCAGGTCGGTGTGGGGACTAAAGTTGGTGGTCCGGGCGGTTGCAGCAGTCGGCTGAGAAGGTCGAATGCGGCGTGAGAGGTGGTGGCATGACTCGACAACTCGGCGAGGCGAAGGTTGGGCAGGGGTCCACCGACGCCGCGCCAACCGGTGGTGCCCAGGGCAAGCCCGAACCCGCGAAGCAGTCGCCCACCGCCTCGGTGCCCAGTTCGGCATCACGGCGCGTGCGTGCCCGGCTGGCCAGGCGGATGACCGGTCAGCGCGGGATCGCGGCGGTCAAGCCCGTGCTCGAACCCCTCGCGACGGTGCACCGGGAGCTGTACCCGAAGGCCAACCTCGCGCTGTTGCAGCGCGCCTTCGACGTGGCCGACGAACGCCATGCCAAGCAGTTCCGCAAGTCGGGCGACCCGTACATCACCCATCCGCTCGCGGTCGCCAACATCCTCGCCGAGCTCGGCATGGACACCACGACCCTGGTCGCGGCCCTGCTGCACGACACCGTCGAGGACACCGGCTATTCGCTGGACCAGCTCAAAGAGGAATTCGGCCAGGAAGTCGCCCATCTCGTCGACGGCGTGACCAAGCTCGACAAGGTCAACCTCGGCGCGGCCGCCGAGGCCGAGACCATCCGCAAGATGATCATCGCGATGGCCCGCGACCCGCGCGTGCTGGTGATCAAGGTGGCCGACCGCCTGCACAACATGCGGACCATGCGTTTCCTGCCGCCGGAGAAGCAGGCCAAGAAGGCCAAGGAAACCCTCGAAGTCATTGCGCCGCTGGCGCATCGGCTCGGGATGGCCACGGTCAAGTGGGAGCTCGAGGACCTCGCGTTCGCGATCCTGCACCCCAAGAAGTACGACGAGATCGTCCGCCTGGTCGCTGACCGTGCCCCGTCGCGCGACACCTACCTGGCGAAGGTGCGCGCCGAGATCGTCAACACTCTCGCCGCGTCGCGGATCAACGCCGTCGTCGAGGGACGGCCCAAGCACTACTGGTCGATCTATCAGAAGATGATCGTCAAGGGCAAAGACTTCGACGACATCCACGACCTGGTCGGCATGCGCATCCTGTGCGAGGAGGTCCGCGACTGCTACGCCGCCGTCGGCGTGGTGCACTCGCTGTGGCAGCCGATGGCGGGCCGGTTCAAGGACTACATCGCCCAACCGCGCTACGGCGTCTACCAGTCGCTGCACACCACCGTCGTCGGCCCCGACGGCAAGCCGCTCGAGGTGCAGATCCGCACCCACGACATGCACCGGACCGCCGAGTTCGGCATCGCCGCGCACTGGCGCTACAAGGAGACCAAGGGCAAGCACTCCGGTGACGCCGCCGAGGTCGACGACATGGCGTGGATGCGTCAGCTGCTCGACTGGCAGCGTGAGGCCGCCGACCCGGCCGAGTTCCTCGAGTCGTTGCGCTTCGACCTGAAGTCGCCGGAGATCTTCGTGTTCACCCCCAAGGGTGACGTGATCACGCTCCCGCAGAAGTCGACGCCGGTCGACTTCGCCTACGCGGTGCACACCGAGGTGGGCCACAAGTGCATCGGCGCACGCGTGAACGGCAGGCTCGTCGCGCTGGAACGTCAGCTCGAGAACGGCGAGGTCGTGGAGGTCTTCACCTCCAAGGCGCAGAACGCCGGCCCCAGCCGCGACTGGCAGAACTTCGTGGTCTCGCCCCGCGCGAAGGCGAAGATTCGCCAGTGGTTTGCCAAGGAACGGCGCGAGGAGGCGCTCGAGAGCGGCAAGGAGCAGATCTCCAAGGAGGTCCGCCGCGTCGGACTGCCGCTGCAACGGCTGATGAGCGTCGACGCGATGACCGCGGTGGCGCACGAACTGCACTACACCGACATCTCCACCCTCTACACCGCCGTCGGCGAACACCAGGTGTCGGCGCACCACGTGGTGCAGCGGCTCATGGCCCAGCTCGGTGGCATCGGCGATGTGGAGAACGAGCTGGCCGAACGGTCAACGCCGTCGACCACGCCGAGCAGACAGCGGGTCACCGGCGACGCGGGCGTACTCATCCCCGGCGCCCCCGGCACCGTCGCCAAGCTCGCGAAATGCTGCACGCCCGTACCAGGTGACGAGATCATGGGCTTCGTGACCCGTGGTGGTGCGGTGAGCGTGCACCGCACCGACTGCACCAACGCGGGCTCGCTGCAGTCGCAGTCCGAGCGGATCATCGACGTGGAGTGGGCGCCGTCGCCGTCGTCGGTGTTCCTCGTGGCGATCCAGATCGAGGCGCTGGATCGCACCCGGTTGCTCTCCGACGTCACCAAGGTGCTCGCCGACGAGAAGGTCAACATCCTGTCGGCGTCGGTGGCCACCCACGGCGACCGGGTGGCGATCAGCAAATTCACCTTCGAGATGGGTGACCCCAAGCACTTGGGTCATCTGCTCAATGTGGTGCGCAATGTCGAAGGGGTGTACGACGTCTACCGGGTAACCTCAGCCGCCTGACGCTGTCCCGCCTCCCCGCGACTTCTGGCCGGACTCAGGTGCGCCTGGCGTCGCGTCGGCGGCCAGACTCGGGTGCGTGAGGAATTGGCCCGTACCCGGTGAGTTACCCATGTGCTCGCGAGGTCACGGGTTACCGACATGGCCTGACCAGCTCATCGGCGGGGTCTCGCAGGCCGGATGGCTGAAGATTAGCTGGCGGGCGAGGGTTTGCTGGGGCAGCGGAAGGGCCTGTTTGGGCAGGGGTTCGGATACCCGGAATCTGTTACGGTTTACTGCGTTTCAACGTTCCACTGGTCAGCCGAAACGGACTGTGATGCGGATCGATATGGCTCGGTGCACGACACGACTCACGGTGACGATGATCGCGATCACCGTTGCCTCGGCGTCGGTGTCGGCGGGGGTGGCCGCCGCGGAAGAGGTCACCCCCGTCGCACCGTCGACACGCGTGGCCATCGATGCCTGTCCTGCGTTGTACGCCTTGGGAATTCAGGGCACGGGGGAGTCCTCGCCCGATGCCGCGCCGAGCACCGACACCGGCATGCTGAGCACCGTCTTCCGGCCGTTGTTCGCCGCGGCCGCCGAACCGGGACTCGTCGACCGCGCCTACGTCCCCTACGAGGCGGGCTTCGGCGGTGCCGTTCCCGGCGGAGCCGTGCCCTACACCGAATCGGTCGACGGCGGCCTCGAACGCTTGCGGTCGATGGCCACCCAGGTAGCTCAGCGGTGCCCGGACTCGCGCATCGCCGTGGTGGGGTATTCGCAAGGCGCCCATGTGGCTTCGCTGTTCGCGCAGGAGGTCGGTTCCGGCACCGGTGTGCTGCCCGCCGACAAGGTCGCCGCGGTCGCGCTGTTCGCCGATCCGACCCGGGGCGAGAACGCGCCGCTGTTCCCGGGCGCACCCGACCGCGCCACCCCGCTCGCCGCACCCGGTACTGAGGGCACCGCTGTCGCCGACCTCGGCGAGGTTCGTCAGGCCCCGGCCCCCGGCGGCGGGCTCGGTTCCCGCCACGACCGGGCGGGCGACTACGGCAAACTCACGGGTCGCGTCGCAAGCTTCTGTGCCACAGGCGATCTCGCGTGCGACGCACCGCAGAACGCGCCACTCATGCGGGCGGTCACCAGCCTGGTGAGTCAGGTGAAGCTGTCCGGCGGTGACCCCATCGGTTCGCTGGTCTCGATCGCGCAGGCGCTGGCCTTCACCTCGATAAAAACCGCCTCGACCGTGGTGAACGAGGACATCGCGGGCAGCACGCCGGCCGATGTCTCGCTCTCGCCGAAGAAGTCGATCTCCCAGCGTCTCGCCGACGCCGCCGACCCGCGCGCCGCCCTCGACGTGAACGCCGCGTTCCAGGCGCTGCTGAAGGTGGGCATGATCGGCCTCAACTCCGTCGCGACCGTGGTGAAGACCGTGCTCACGCCGGCGAGCATCGCCGAACTGGCCACGGCGGCATTGTCCAACCCGCTGGCCGGGCTCACGCTGCTCGGGACGAAGCTCGTCGGCGCCGTCGCGCAACTGATCCCGCCGACCACCGGTGTACGCCTGGTGAACGAGGCCTTCACGGCGGTGGCGCAGAACATCACCGACAACCGGGAACTGCTGGACGTGACCACCTGGGTGCGCTACTGGGACTCCATGCAGCGTCACGTCGCCTACTCCCAGATCGGGGTCGGTGCCCAGGGCGCGACGCCCACCCAGTACGTGGCCGACTGGTTCGCCGCGATCGCCCGCGACGCCGCGGCAACCTCCGGGCGCGGCGCGACACCGCTCGGTGGGCCCGACACGCCCGACCCCGGCCTGTTCACCAGCCGAACCGGCGAGCCTACGCCATCGAAACCCGGTCATGGGGGACAATTTCCGTTCGGGACAGGAGCCGATGGCGCCTCATCCGGCGGCGCGACGACTCCGCCTGCCGCGACACCCGAACCATCACCTACCAGCCTGTTCTCAGTGAACTGAGTACCGAGAGGTATCGATGCGAATCCATGTGCCCGGCGTAGCGGAAAGGGGGGAATGTTGAAGTCGTACAACGAACTGTCGCGCTGGTACTCGGCGCTGGAGCCGGAAACCGACACGGCCGACCCTGCGCGCCAGGACACCACCGAGCAGGTGGCGGGCGACGACGAGGCCCCCGCCCGATATTCGCAGCGCCCCGAGCGCATCCCGACGGCCGACCACCCGGCCACGCCCGTCGAGCGCTCCGGACAGCCCTGGACCAAGCCTGCCCCCGAAGTCGACGAAGCCTCCGCCGAGGACTTCGCCGACCGCGACTTCACCAAACCGGACCCGGGTGCCGATCCGGCGCCGCGCTCGGCAGAGCAGGAAACACCGGTGCGTGCCGAGGACCGCCGAGCCGGGTTCGACCCCACGCTCCGTACCGAGGACCGGCAGCAGGGGCACGATCCCGCTCCGGATCGGCACGCTGAGCACCATCCCGCCCCGATCGCCGAATTCCGGACGCGCGAGCGCGACTCGTTCGTCGTCGCCGATCGGGACCAGGCGCGCTTCGCCGAGGACGATTCCGAATCGCCCGTGGACGAAAGGACACCTCGCAGCGAACCGGCCGTCGACTACTACGCGGACGAGCGCGAGCCGGCGCCGATCATGGAAGCGCGGCCCTACATTCCCGAACCCGTGCCGCTGGCCGAACACGCCGCGCGGCGCAGCGAATTCACCGGCGGCTGGTCGGACTGGGTGGAACACGCACCGGGTCCCGACGACGACTACGACGCCGAACTCGTCCAGTTCCCGTGGGCCGACACCGCCGACGACTACGACGAAGCGCATGTGCTCGAACCCTCCGGCGCCCTGCGTGAACGCCGGGCCCGGCAGCGCAACCGCTCGTGGGTCGTGCTCGCGATCGCCGTGCTGGTGCTGGTGGTCGCCGCGACCGGTGTGATGTTCCTGCTGTTCGGACGCGGCAGCACCCACGCCGCGCAACCGGCCACCCCGCTGCACTTCACGGCGGGCAACCTCACCGCCGACGCCGGCGGCGCCTGCCCGACCGAGCGCACCGAACTCGTGGTCCGCAGCGCCGAACCCGGTGGCACGGGTTCCGGCCCCGACGCGGTGCTCGCCTTCCAGCACGCCTACTACGTGACCCGATCGGGTGCCGAGGCGCGCGCGGTGGTCACCCCCGACGCCGAGGTGTCCTCGGCCGCGGTGATCCAGCGCGGCATCGATTCCATTCCGGTCGGCACGACGCACTGCGTGCGGATCACCACCGTCGCCCCCGACCGGTACACCGTTGAGGTCACCGAATTCCGGCCCGCGGGGGCGCCGGCCACCTACACCAAGCAGTTGGTGCGAACGACGCGCGTCGGCGATCGCACGCTCATCGCGGGCATCGCGGCAGGGTAAGGAGCAAGGCGATGACAGACGACTGGAGCCGATGGCTCGACGAGGCCCCCGAGGGGGACCCGTCGGACGACCTCGCGCGTGATCCGGCTCCGGTGGTGCGATTGCGGCGCAGGGGCGGCGCACGTTCCGGCGGGGCACGCAGGCCGATCCTCGTCGTCGGCGGCTGCGGCGGCGCGGGCACCACGACAACCACTCTCGGCCTGGCCGCCGCCTCGGCGATCGACGGTGCGGTGACCGTCGCCGTCGACGCCACCGCCGCGGGCAGCGACCTCGCCCTGCGCGGCGCCGACAAACACCTGCACCCGGTGAACCTGCAGTCGTGGGTCTACGGGCGCGGCGACGACGAACCGGCCCCGATCGAGGACTGCCTGTCGCGGTCCACCTCCGGATTCGGGCTGCTCTGGCGCGACGCGACCCCGCTGCGGCGGCGCGCGACATATCTCACTGTCGCCAGGGCATTGGACGCCGGTGGCTACACCGCCGTCTACGACGGCGGCAACCCGATTGCCGGACGGCAACTGCGCCCCCTGCTCGACGACGCCGATATCGCGCTCGTCCTGACGATTCCGGCCCGGGTCGACGCCGCCAACCGGCTGCGGGTGACCCTGGAATGGCTCGACGACCACTACGGCGACGACGGCGCGGGCGTCGTGGCCGACACCACCATCGTTGTCTCCCACCAGTATTCGCAGGACGATTCGCGCGTTGCGGAGCATTTGCGCGAACACCTGTCGGGGTGGGTGCGTGAGGTCGTCGAGATCCCGTACGACCCGCATCTGGCGCGCGGCGAACTGGTTCGCCACAGCGAGCTCGCCGAGGCGACGCGTGCGGCATATGGGAGCTTGCTCGCGGGAGTGGCATCATGACGGCAGCTATGAATCTACGTCGTCGTCGTGAACCGGACGCGCCCGCCGGTGTCGTCGCGCCGCCTGAATCGTTGCGCGCCAAGATCTGGGAGCGCCCGGTCCCCGGGGTGGGACGGGCGCCGCTGGTCTGGCTGCTCGGCGTGCACGGCGGGGCAGGCGCCACCACGCTCGCGCATGTCCTCGCGCCCGCCGCGGACGCCCGAGGCCGCTGGCCGGGTGTCTTCGACCGGGAATCGCCCTATGTGGTGCTCGTTGCGCGCGAGACCATCTCGGGACTCACCCGTGCCCACGATCTGCTGCGCCAGCATCACGCGGGGCTGGCCGGACCGTCGCTGGTGCTCGGCTTGATCACCGTCGCCGCGCGGCCCGGGCGGATGCCCGCCGAGATCCGCCGCTACCGCGATGTGGTCGGTTCGCTGGCCGGGCACGTCTGGCAGGTGCCGTGGTTCGAGGAATGGACTCTCGTCGAATCCGAGGCGCTGCCGGTGTGGTCCCCGGGCGACGAGGTGGTGGCCCGCAAGCGCAGGCCGGACCCGCTCGAAGAGGTCCCGGTCGAGATCGGTGAGCTGGGAACCGATCTGGTCGCCGCCATCAGGACGAGCCTCGGTTCGCCGATCTCCTCGGCGGCGCAGCGGGGTCGATCATGACGGCCGGGCGCGTCGGCCGTCTGTGGTGTACAAACGTGTGTCGGCGTCGAAGTGTTTGTGGCACAACACCTTTACAGTGGGAGAAAGGCACCCGATGAGCATGCTCCTCCTCGCCGTGCAGGACACGTACGGCACCGTGCTTGCCCAGGTCGGTAACCCGACCCCGGAAGCTCCCCCCGGCTCGGAGAAAATCCTGCAGCTGGTGCGATACCTCACCTGGTTCGTGCTGCTGTCGGGTATCTGCGGCATCACCTACGCGGGCGGCAAGTTCGCGTGGGAGCGCTGGACCGGTGGCGGCCTCGAGTCGCCGAAGATGGTCGCGGGCGCGATGATCGGCGGTGTCGTCGCCACCAGCGCGGGCACGATCATGAATGCGGTCATCGGTTAGTGATCGCCGTGCTCGCCTACAAACAGATCCCGGCCGACGTGCTCGCGCCGCTGATGCAGTTGCTCAACTGGCTGCTGTGGTTCGTGCTGCTGTCGTGCCTGGCCTGGATGATCCTGTCGGCGGGTCGGCTGTGGATCGCGTTCCGCAGCGACCTCGCCGTCAACGACGCCTCACACGGTGTGCTCATGAGCCTGATCGGCGCCGCGGTCGCCAGCACCGCGTCGGCGATCGCGCTGGCATTCCTGCCGGCGTGAGGCAGCGGACGACGAAGGCACGACCATGAATTCCACAGTGACACGACCGGTGCTGGTCGGTATCGCCCTGCTCACCGCCGCAGCGGGTTGCGGTGAGCAGGACGCGGGCCCCGACCTGTCCTCGGCACCGACCGGCGTGCGCTGGCAGCACTACCAGGGCATCGCCCTGCCCCACGCCGATCAGGGGCCCGCCCGGCTACAGCAGGGCGCCGCAACCGGATTCGAGCACTCGCCGCGCGGGGCGGGGCTGGCCGCACTCACCCACACAATCCGGCTGTCGGTGGCACCCGACGACGACTGGGCCACCGTCGTCAACCAAGGCCTCGTCCCCGGACCGGCACGCGACGAGTGGGCGATCAACCGGGTGCAGCTGTCGATCACCGGGCCCGCCGCGCCCGAGTACGCGCCGAAATTGTTGGGTTACAAAATCACCGAATACCGTGACGAGCAAGCCCGTGTGGACGTCTACACCGAGTACTCGGACAGTTCCCGCGCGGTGAACCACACCGCGGTGAGCTGGTACGGACAAGACTGGCGACTGCGCTTACCCGACCCGGAGTCCACCACCCGACCCGTCGACGCGATCGACGAATTACCACCCGACATCGTGACATTGGAGGCACCGCAGTGAGCGAGAAGGAGGCGTCGACGCGCGACCGCGCGTCGTTCGGCATGATCGCCTCCGGTGCCCTGCTCGCCCTCATCCTGGTCGTCGGCGCGGTCGTGTACTTCACCAGCAGCGGCGAGGGGGAGATCGACGCCGGACCGCCGCCACCGCAGGCGGCGGGCGGCACGGGCTTCGCCGAACCGGAGGTCGACCTGTTCGGCAGGCGCGTCGACGTCCCCAACAACCCGGCCGGGCAACCGCTGGCCCAGGACCCGAGCACGCGGCGCACACCCGACGACCCGGACTGGCTCACCGCCGCCCCGGCGGGCACCACGAAACCGCACGGGTGGCAGCGGGTCTACGGCGCGTCGGTGCCGTTCTCCACCTCCGACGGACCGTCACGGATCGAGGCCGGACTTGCCGTCGGTTACGCGCACACCCCGCAGGGCGCCGCGCTGGCCGCCGCGCAGATCACCTACCGGCTCAACGCCAGGCCCGCCGATCGCGACCTGTACGTGACGCAGCTGCGGGTGAGCTCCACCCAGCTGGCCGCCTACGACTCGGCACTGGCCGCCGACAAACTGCCCGAGCAGCAGCCGGAGAAGGTGACGCGCTACTTCGTCGCCTCCGACGCCTTCCGCATCGATGACTACGCCGACGACATGGCGATCGTGCGACTGGCCTCGCGCGGTCCGGTGGTCGACGGTAAACAGCTGTACGCGGCCATGCGGCTGATCGTGGTGTGGGACGACGGTGATTGGCGGCTGAAACCGTCGACCACCACCAACAACCGGACCGAATACGTGGAATCGCTGGCGGGGTGGACGACATGGTGACCAACCATCGAGGGGTGCCGACAATGCTGAGGCGGATAGTCACAATATTCGCGGTGATCTTCACCGTGATGATCGCGACCCCGACCGTGGCCTACGGTCAGACCTACGGCTTCGACGAGGCGTGCAACGAGCTGCACGACACGCTCGACAGCGTTGCCATTCCCGGTGTCTCGCTGGGTGATGCCGCGTCGGCGGTCTGCAAGGCGGGCAATGCCGCCACGCACCCGGGCGATGCCGCGACGGCGGTCAAGGACAAGGCGTGGGACTCCACCTTCGGCAAGGTGGTCGACTCGCTGATGAAGGGTCTCGGTGAGGCGCTGATCCTGGCCCTGACCTTCTGGATGAAGGTGCCCAACGAGGCGGTGAGCGACTCGGGCGCGTTGTTCACCAAGATCAACGACTACACGTATCAGATCCAGATATTGCTGTTGATCGCCTCGGTCATCATCACCGGTGGCAGATTGGCCGAGGCCAGACGCGGGGCGGCCGTGAGCGAGGCCGCCGAGTCGTTCCGGCTGTTCGCCCGCGTGGTGTTCAGTTCGTGGATGCTCGGCGCGGTGATCGTGGCCGGTACGCGCGCCTCGGACAAGTTCTCCGAGTGGATCATCGCCGACGCCACCGGCGGCAACGCCAAGAACATGGCCGAGCTGATGGTGAAAACCTCGAAGCTGCAAGCGTTTTCGCCGGGTCTGGTGCTGATCATCGCGATCGTCGGCCTGCTCGGCGCGCTCGCCCAGATCGTGCTCGCCATCGTGCGTCAAGGTCTGCTCGTGGTCGCGGCGGGTGTGCTGCCGCTGGCCGCGGCGGCGTCGGCGACCAGTACCGGCAAGCAGTCGTATCAGAAACTGGTCGGCTGGATCATCGCGTTCATGCTGTTCAAACCGGTGGCGGCGATCGTGTACATGATCGCGTTCACCACGGCGGGGCATGCCGACGAGACCACCGCCTCGGGCGGGCTGCCCAGCGGTGAGGACGCCCAGCGGATGCTGGTCGCGCTGGTGCTGCTGTGCAGCGTGGCGTTCGTGCTGCCCGCGCTGATGCGTCTGGTCGCGCCCGCCGTGGCCACCGTCGGTACCGGCGGCTCGGGTCTGATCGCCACCGGCGGTGTGGCCCTCGGTGCGATGGCGCTCGGGGCCGTTGGCACCAAGGCCGTCGCCGCGCGGCCCGTCGCGGCGCCCGGCACGGCGGGCTATTTCGGCAACCAGGCGGGCGGCACCGGTGGCGCGGCGGCTCAGCGCGGCGGCGCGCCACGACCGACGCCACCGCCACGCGGCGGCGGTTCCGCACCGCCACCGGCCAGTTCGGGCTCGGTACCCTCGGGCGCGGCCCGCAACATGGCCGCCGCCCGGGCTGCGGCGGCCTCCACCGCCCGCGCCGACGAACGGGCGGGCGACGTGGCCGGTGACCGCTGGGCCAACCGTTCACCCGACCTCGGCAGGAGCACGATTCCGCGATGAGCACCTCCGCGACCGACACCTACGAGCGCCGCTCCTACGGCCTGTGGCAGAAACCGCGCAGCGCCGGTCTTTTCGGCCTGCGCTGGGAAGAGACCGTCATCGGTTTCGTCGTGGTGATCACGGCACTGGTCTGTGCGATGGTCGGCGGATTCAAATGGGGTTTCATCGTCGGCGGCCTCGGCGCGCTGGTGATGGTGCCGCTGGTGTGGCGGACGGGGGGCCGTTCGGGCTATGAGACGGGACTGATGATGTTCAACTGGATGCGCTCGCGCCGCAACGGCGAGCACGTGTACCGCGGTGGCCGGTTCTCCCGGATCCCCGGCGGCGTCACGAAATTACCGGGGCTGCTCGCCCCGTCGAAGCTCTACGAGGGCATCGACGCGGGCGGCTATCACTTCGGGATGATCCACCTGCCCGCGTTCGCGCAGTACACGGTGGTGCTGCGTGCCTGGCCGCAGGGCCACGAGGCCGTCGACCAGCCGGTGATCGACCGCTGGGTCGCCGCCTGGGGCACATTCCTGGCGTCGGTGGGCCAGACCAGCGACATCGTCGCGGTGGTCCCGGTGATCGACACCGTGCCCGAGACCGGTAACCGCCTGCTCAACGAGGTCTCCACGATCACTCGCCCCGAAGCGCCGGATCTTGCCCAGCAGGTGATGTACGAGCTGGCCACCGAATTGCCGCAGGAGCGTGTGCAATTGCTGCCGCGCGTGGCGATCACGTTCAAGGCGACCACGGCCGAACGCCGCAAGAACCCGGCCGAGGAGGCCGTGGAGATCGGGCGACGGCTACCCGGTATCTGCGCCGCGCTGGCCGAGGCGGGCGTGCGGGCACAGCCGATGTCGGCCGAGGAGGTCATCTCCTTCATCCGACGCAGCTACGACCCGGCATCCCAGGCCGACCTCGAGGTGGCCGCCGCCGATCCCGGCGGGCACGGCCTCGGCTGGGACGACGCGGGCCCGGTGTCCTACGACGAGAAGTGGGACCACTTCATCCACGACGGCGGCCGCTCGGTGACCTGGGAGATGGACGCCGCCCCGGAAGGCGCGGTGGACGAAAGGGTGCTGCAGCGGCTGCTCGCCCCGAATCCCGAAGTGCCACGCAAACGCATCGCGATCGTCTACCGGCCGCATTCGGCCGCCGACGCCGCCGAGATCGTCGACGACGACTTCAAGAACGCGCTCGTCGCCCAGCAGAGCGAACGCGGTGTGGTGTCGGCGGCGGCCACGCTGCGCGTCGGCGCGACTCAGCAGGCGCGCGAGGAACAGGCGCGCGGTCACGGTGTCACCCGTTTCGGCGCCCTGGTGACCATCACCGAACCGCTGCGCGGTGACCTGCCGCGCATCGAGGCCATCACGCGTGACCTGTCGACGCAGGCCCGCCTCAAGATCCGCCGGTGCTACCGGTACCAGTCCGCGGCGTTCGCGGCCTCTCTCGGTTGCGGTGTGATCCTGCCCGAACACGCGACCATTCCGAAGGCATTGGCGGGGTGAGGCGATCATGGGACGCGACTACGAACCCCCGGTGCGCGACCGCGACGACATCGCGTTGCGCCCGGTCCACCGGCCACCACGCATCCGCGGCGAACGCGAGCCACGCCCCGCGGGGAGCACGTCGCGCGTGAGCGACGACGTGCTCGGCCTCGACGAGCGCACCGACCGCGACGACCCGTCGCGGGGTTCCCGTACGGGTGAGGAACGTTCGGCGGGGGAGCGCAGGTCGCGCGAGGATCCGACACGATCGGACCGCGAACGAGCCCGTGGCGCGGATCAGCGCCGACAGCGCCCCGACGATGGGCGCGGGCGGCGCGATGACGAGATCCGTGGCCGCGGCGACGATGCCCGTGGGCGCGGGGACGACCCGCGTGGGCACGGTGCGGATCCGCGTGTGCGCGGTGACGAGGTGCGTATGCGTGAGGGCACGCGCGGCGGCGACCGGGATCGCGGCGAGCGGCGGCGCGGAGCGGGGGAACGGCGGGGCCGTGACCCGCGTCGCGACGCCGAGCGGCGTCGGATCAGCGGTCTGCGCGACGAGGACCACGGGCCTCGACTGGAACACGAACGCCCACAACCGGATTCGCCGCGAAAGGCGAAGCAGCCCCCGAAGCTGAAGAAACAGCGGCCTGCCAAGGTCGCGCGCCCCACCAAGGCAGCGCGCCCGATCCGCCCCGACGAGGCCGCCGACCGGGCTATGGGCGCGGGGCGTTCGGCGCGGTCGAAGGCCAAACCCGAACGCCGCCAAGGCCCCCCGCTGCTAGACGACGCCACCCGCGCCCGCTACGAGATGATCGCGCGCGAACAGTCCGGTCTGCGCGCGGCTTGGGCCACCTTCCGCATCCACACCGACGACCTGCGCCGCAACAATGCCCAGGCTCGCAACGAGGCCGTCGTCAAGGACGGATTCGATCGTACAACCGCCGAATTGACCGACCGGGGCTACTCGGGCGCGGGCGGCGGCAAGATGAACGTGGTCGGCCGCCCCGTGGAGTACCGGGCGACCACCGCGCAGGTCGCGGGTCTGTGGCCGTGGTCCGTCGGCGCGGGCGCACCGCTGATCGGCACCCCGCTCGGTTCGCATCTGCACACCGGCGCGCCGGTGTGCTTCGACCCGATGAACTGGTTCATGCGCGGCAGTTTCATCACCGCGCCGAGCCTTTTCGTCTTGGGACTCAACGGTTTCGGTAAGTCCTCGCTGGTGCGCCGGATCGTGCTCGGCGGCATCGCCCAGGGCATCACCCCGCTGATCCTGGCCGACGTGAAACCCGACTATCGCAAGATGGTCGAACTCGTCGGCGGTCAGGTCATCGACCTCGGCTACGGGCACGGCAAGCTCAACCCGCTCGCCGCCGGTGTGCTCGGCTCGGTGGTGCCACGGCTCGAGGAGTTCCCGGCGCTGCAACTGCAGGTGCTCCAGGATCTGCGCGCCCGGCAGGTCACCCTGATCGCGGGTCTCGTGGAACTGGTCCGCGGCGCCCGGGTGGCGGACTTCGAGGAAACGCTCATCGCCACCGCCCTGCGCATCCTGTACCAGCCGGGCAGCGGCTACGCCCCCGACAAACCGCCGATCATGGAGAACCTGCTCGAGGTGATCGTCGCGGGCGGACCGGAACTCATGCTCGACGCGGGCGCCGACGACGCGGACGAATACGCCCACGCCATCAAGCATCTGCGCCGCTCGCTGCGCGCGCTCACCCAGGGGCCCTTCGGCGCCATCTTCAACGGCCAGACCAGCGTGCCCATCGACACCGGCGCCGTCGCGGTGTGTATCGACGTGTCCCACATCCCGACCGGCGACAAGAAGCTCAAAGCCGCCGTGATGCTGGCCTGCTGGGCCGACGGATTCGCCTCGGTGGAGGCGGCGCACGTGCTCGCCGACGCGAAACTCGGCCCGCAGCGCTACTTCCAGGTGGTGATGGACGAGCTGTGGCAGGTGCTCGGGCTCGGCGACTTCATGGTCGACCGCGTCGACGAGCTGACCCGTCTGCAGCGTGGTCTGGCCACCGCGCTGATCATGATCAGCCACACCATCAAGGACCTGCAGGCGCTGGGTTCGGATGCCGCCATCGCCAAGGCCATCGGCTTCCTGGAACGCGCCCGCGCCAAGATCTTCGGCGCCCTGCCCGCCGAGGAGATCTCGCGACTGGATTCGACGGTGCCGTTCACGGCCGCCGAACAGGAGATGGTCACCGGATGGTCGGCGCCGCAGGCGCTCACCGGTGAGGCGCTCAAACCGGGCCAGCAGCGGCCGTCGCCGCCGGGTACCGGCAAGTTTCTGCTGAAGATCGGTGAGGATCGCCGTCCCGGCATCCCCTTCCACATGGAGTTCACGGTGTCGGAGAAAGAAAGCGGAATCCACGACACGAACCAGCGGTTCAGCGAGTTCGGCGACCACCCGAGAGGCCAGGCACCGGAGGAGGACCAGCCATGATGCCGCACCGGTCCTACCGCCGCGTCTCGCCCGAGGTGCGCAACGCCGCCGTCGAACAGGTCATCGCGCTCACCGACAAGCTGCGCAGCGAGTCCGAGGCGTGCCGGGTGGTCGCCGAACAGATCGGCGTGCACGCGAACTCGGTGCGCAACTGGGTGCGGGCGGCCGAGGGACCGAGCCTGGACCGGATGGACGCCACCGCGTTGCGCCGCAAAGTGGTGCTGCTGCAACAACAGCTGGCCGCGGCCGCCGAGATGAACCGCACCCTCGCCGACACGCTCAACGAAACCCGGCGCCGCACGTGAACACCGCCGCGGCGGACGAGCCTGTCCTCGCCGCCCGGCGCGCAACCCGGGGCGGTGGCCGATGAACGCCCGCTCGATGATCATCGGTGTCTTCGGCGCGGTCATCGGACTGGTGGCCATGGTGCTGGTGATCGTGTTGCCGTCCTCGGACGAGACCTGCGAGACCGGTGACGTGCTGGTCGGCTCCTCGGCGCCGACGCTGCCCGAACTCGGCGCCGACACCCGCGCGGGTGCCACCACCACGGCGACGACCACGAACGCGGCCGTCACCGGCACACCGTCGCTGGCCGCCGGGGTCGGACCGTTGCGGCGCACGCTGCCGATGGAGGTCGGCACCTTCACGATCTCCGATGTGTTCGGTTCGCGCGGCGGCGGGCACAAGGGCATCGACATGGCCGCCACCGACGGGACAACGATCTACTCGGTGTCCGACGGCCGCGTCGTCGCCGCCGGTCCCGCGTCGGGATTCGGCAACTGGATCGTCGTCGACTCGGTCGACTACAACGGGCGCGCCTACTCCGCGGTCTACGGCCACATGTGGGATCACGGCGTGAAGGTGCGCACCGGCGACACCGTCACCGCCGGTCAGCCCATCGGCATGGTCGGTTCGGCGGGCGAGTCGAGCGGTCCCCACCTGCATTTCGAGATCGTGCCCGGTGGTCGCTTCACCGGTGGCCGCCAGATCGACCCGATGCCGTGGCTCGACGGCGCGCCGACCCCCGATGTCGGTGGGGCACGCGCCTTTTCGAACGACCCGAGCTGTGTGCGTGGATTCGGCAGCGCGGGCGGTCTGCTCGCCGACGGGAAAGTTCCCGCCGAGCTGGAGATCTGGTACCGGCGCGCGGGCACCGTCTGCCCGGAGATCTCCTCCTCGCTGCTGGCCGCGCAGGCCAAGCAGGAGTCGGGCTTCCGGCGCGGGCTCACCTCACCGGCAGGCGCGCAGGGCCTGGCCCAGTTCCTGCCCGGCACGGCGGTGAGTATCAACCCCGACGACGGGCAGCCCTACATCATCGACGCCGACGGCAACGGCACCGCCAGCGTGTGGGACGACGGCGACGCCATCATCGGCCAGGCCCGCTACATGTGCGCCATCGCCCACAAGATCGCGGGCTGGATCGCGCAGGGCAAGGTCTCCGGCGACCTGGCCGCCCTCACCCTCGCCGGCTACAACGCCGGTGAGGGCGCGGTGCTGGCCTCGGGCGGCATGCCGAATCGGTACGCGGCGCATTACTCCGAGACCCGGCCGTACGTCACCAACATCCTGGCCATGGAACCGCAATACCGGGCACCGGGCGCGCAGGGCCGGTTCACCCGCGAACCCGGCGCCGAGGGACCGCAGATCGCCGAGGCCGCCCACGACTGGCTCGGAGTGCCGTACGTGTGGGGCGGTGGCGGTCCGCAGGGACCCAGCGGTGGTGGATTCGACGGTCCCGGTCTGACGGCCGCGGCGGTGTTCGCGGCGACGGCGGGCGAGGTGGATCTGCCGCGCACCGCCGAACAGCAGTGGGAGGCGGGCACGGAGGTACCGCTCGGGCGAATCTCGGTGGGCGACCTGGTGTTCAGTGATTTCGGCCCGCAGGGACCGGCGCAGGTGGGGATCTACGCCGGCAACGGCCAGGTGATCCAGGCGGTCGCTCCGAGCGGACGCAGTGGCGGCGGCGTCGTCGAGGTGGCGATGCCCGGTGACGCGCGGGCGAGGAGGGTTGTGTGACCACACGGGCGGCCCGACCAGGGATAACCTGGTGGAAGACAACACGAATCCGCACGACCCCGGCGGTGATGCTCGTGGCGTTTCTGAGTACGGCGCTCGTCGCCTGCGGTGGCGACGCCGATCCCGCGCGCCCGCAGGCGAGTTCGACCACCCGGCTGCTCGAGGCCGCGGCCACCGTCGACCCGACCACTCCCGACGGGGTAGCGGTGGTGGCGTTGCGCGAGGTGTACACCTGGCACCCGGTCACCGAGGAACCCGGTGATTCGCTGGCGCGCGCGCGAAAATGGCTGGGGCCGAGCATGTTACGTATGCTTGACGCGCCGACCGGCACGGCGGCTCCGAAACCGTCGCTGCAATGGGCCGATTGGGCGAAGGCGAAAGCGGAGGTGACGGCCTTCACCTTCGCCTCGGGGGAGAAGGCACCGCCGAGCGCCGACCCGGCCGTGACGCAGTTCAAGATCGGCATCGAGCAGACCGTCGTCTACCCGGACGGGCGCACCGAAGACCTACCGCCGAGCACGGTCATCGCGACCGTGGTGCAGACGCCGCAAGGCTGGCGCCTCGACGGGTTCCGCTGAGATCCATATCCGACAAGGTCCTCGAGGAGGCACACGTGGCGAAGAAAAAGGTGAAGGACCCGGCCGCGGTCGGGCCCGACACGACGCTCATCCTGATCGTGTTCGGCTTCGCGACGCTCGGCGTTCTCGCCGCCGCCCTGCACCTGGGCAACGCCCTGTCGGTGCAGCCGCAGAACGTGCCCGCCAACCCGATCGCGGTGGTGGCCGACCTCGCCCGGGGCAAACTGCACTGGCCGCGCGCGTCGACGGTGATCGTACTGCTGGTGATCGCGGCGATCTTCGCCTACTTCTACATCCGCAAGCAGATGAAGAAGCGGGCGGGCGCGGGACGGCTGGCGATCGACGACAAGGCCGACTACATGGGTAGTGGGAGTGCGATCGCCTCGATCACCGAGGAGGGGGTGCGGCAGAAGGCCAAGGACCTCGGTATGCGACTCGGCACCGAAGACGCGCCCGGTGTTCCGATCGGGATCGCCGTCGCCGACGGCACCCCGCTGTACGGCTCCTACGAGGATCTGCACCTCGACATCTGGGGACCGCGGCAGGGCAAGTCCACCTCCCGGGTGATCCCGGCGATCCTGTCCGCGATCGGGCCGGTGCTCGCCACCTCGAACAAACGAGACGTGGTCGACGCGACCCGCGATGTGCAGGAAGCCAAGGGCAGCAAGACCTTCGTCTTCGACCCGCAGGGTGTCGCGGGCGAACGGGCGACCTGGTACTGGGACCCGCTTTCGTGGGTCAACCCACGCACCGAAGGCTGCGAGATGCGTGCCGCGCGCCTGGCGGGCCATTTCGCCGACGCCGAGACCAGCTCCAGCTCCGACGACGGCGACAGCTACTTCGGCCCGGAGGCCGAAGATCTGCTCGCGGCGCTGTTTCTCGCCGCCGCGATCGCCGGGAAGCCGATCACGCAGGTGTGGGAATGGGTGACCAATCCCCAGGATCCCGAACCGATTCAGCATCTGCGCGATGTCGGCCAACACTTCATCGCCTCCGGCCTGGCGATGCAGTACAACGCCGAACAGCGAACCAAAGCAGGCATCTTCGGGTACGCCAAGAAGATGATCCGCTGCCTGCAGCTGTCCAACGTGCACGCCTGGGTTACGCCGGGCAGCGAGGCACGGCCGCAATTCGACGAGCTCGAGTTCATCGAACGCAACGGCACGCTGTACTGCCTGTCTCTGGAGGGACGCGGCTCGGCGGCCCCGCTGGTCAGTGCCCTCACCGAGGCGGTCGTCGATGTGGCGATGCGCAAGGCGTCGATGTCGTCCGGCGGCCGCTTGCCGATCCCGCTGCTCGCGGTGCTCGACGAGGCCGCCAACGTGGTGCGGTGGAAGGATCTGCCCAAGCAGTACAGCCACTTCGGTTCGCGCGGGATCGTCGTGATGACGGTGCTGCAGTCGTGGGCCCAGGGCGCGCGCTGCTGGGGTGAGGACGGGATGAACGCCCTGTGGTCGGCGGCCAACATCAAGGTGCTCGGCAGTGGCGTCGACGACATGGCCTTCCTGCGGGACCGTTCCGAGGCGATCGGTGAGTACGACTCGATCTCGGCGTCGGTGTCGCAGTCGGGAAACAGCAAGAGCTATTCCCGCTCACTCAGTTCGTCGGTGACGTTCACCCCGCAGGGGCTGGCGACCTTGCCGCGCGGTCGCGCCGTGGTGTTCACCTCGGGCCAGCCCGCCGTGCTCGTGCGCACGGTCCCGTGGTGGGAGTCCAAATACGCCGACGCGGTGAAGAGGTCGATCGAGAACAACGACCCCACCCGCAAGACGCGCATCGACGATCTGTTCGGGTCGCCTGCGCTGGCGAAGTCAGTTCCGCCGGATGAGATCGGTGAAGTCGAGGAGGTCAAGCCGCTGTGAGCGAAGATATTTCGAACGTGCAGGCGCAGGGAAGGGTCTACGCCGGGGTGACGGAATTCGTCGGCGAGTACCTGAGCAAGCTCTACCAACGTCAGGTCACCGATATCAGCGACACGGTGTGGTGCCCGGAATGGTGGCGCCACCCGGAGGCCGCGGTGCGTCTCGACGCGGTGTGGCAGGCGTGGGAGCACTTCCGGATGAAGGGCGGCCCCGGCATCAGCGTGTGGTTCCTCGAGCACGCCGACCCGCACATGACCAAGCTGTTCGACCCGCGTGGTCCGTTCAAATACTGCAGCGTCCGTAACGGGCACAAGGAAATGCTCTCCTCGTTGCCGCTGAAGAAGCCGGAAGAGGATCAGTGGTCCGAGCCCAACAACGGGCTCTGGAACAAGGGCAGCAACTACCCGGCCTGAGGGTGTCGCGGTGCCATGGTGCTCGATGGCACCGTGGCACCGTCCGGCTCAGCGTCCGCGTTCGATGCCGCGTTCGATGCCCAGCTCGAGCCCGCGTTCCAGGCCCCGTGCGCGCACCTGCGGTGTCCGTGCGGCCGCGTCGCGCAGCCGGATCGCCTCGTCCGGGGAGATACCGTGCCCCATTTCGACCAGCATGCGCACCTGACTCAATTCCGGTGCGACACCGGCACGTTGCAGATGCGCGGCGATCGCCGCTCGCCGTTCCGTCGAGTCGTAGTTCGGGGTGGCGCCCGCGAACGGTGAGGTGGCGTCCTTGACGAGGCTGACGCCGCGTGACTCCGTGGTCCGTGATTCGAGTCCGCGCGATTCGAGACCGCGGGTCTCCACCGAGCGCGCGCCGACCGTCATCATCTGCTTGAGCTCGATATTGCGCGGGTCCTTGGCCTTGAGATCGCGCGCCTCGCGAATCTGCAGTTCGCGCGCTTCCTTCATCTTCGCCTCGATCGCCTTGGCGCGGGACTCGGCCTCTTTCTGACCGTGTTCGCGCGACTTGAGGGCGACCAGGGTTGCCATCTGCAGCATGGTGCGCATCATCGCCGCCGTTTCGCTGCCGATGTCGTCGAGTTCCGCCATGACTGCTCCCCGATGCCGCTGTGGAAGTGGACATCTGAGCCTACCCTGAAAACGACGAACGGGCCGGACACGCGAGGCGTCCGGCCCGTGTCGTGGTAGCTGGGGTGTCAGCCCACCTTGACGGTGTTGAACGAGATCGGCATCGCCGGGCCGCCGTCCTGGGCGCCGCCCTCGACGCCCGCGCCAGCGACCTTGTCCAAGGTGGCCAGGCCCGCCTCGTCGATGGTGCCGAGAATGGTGTACTTCGGTGGCAGTTCGGTGTCGCCGAAGACGAGGAAGAACTGGCTGCCGTTGGTGCCCTTGCCCTCGGGGGAGATACCCGCGTTGGCCATGGCGATCACGCCGCGCTTGTAGTTCACCGGCTGGCTCAGCGCCGGGTCGCCGTTCGGGTACAGATCGGTGGGGTACTCGTTGTCGAAGCTGTAGCCGGGGCCGCCCGAGCCGGTGGCCGTCGGGTCACCGCACTGCAGGATGCCGAAACCGGGGCTGGCCACGATGCGGTGGCAGCTGGTCTTGTCGAAGTAGCCCTGCTGGGCCAGGCTCACGAGCGAGTTCACCGAGCACGGCGCCTGTGCGCTGTTCAGTGACAGGCCGATCGGGCCCTGGGTGGAGTCGATCGACAGTTTCACCTCGGGACCATCGGTGGCCACCGAGGTGACCGCGGGCGCCGTCACCGGCTTGGCGGGCGGCTCGGCGTCGGCCGGGTACGAGCAGTCGACCGTCGCCGGCTTGGGGGCGGGCGGCGGCGGTGCGGGTAGGTCGAGCGGCGTGTTGACGAACGTGGTCGTCGGCACCGCCGACGACGACTCGGCGTTCGCCGAGGGAGAGTCGTCGCCCTTGGTGAGGAAGTACACCCCGACGCCCGCGGCCGCGACCACGATCACGCCGAGCACCGACCCGGCGATCGTCAGGCGCTTACGCTTCTTCTCCTGCTCGGCCCGTCGTGCCAGCTGGCGCTCCAGCTTGCGCTTGGCCGCCGCCCGTCGCTGTTCGTTACTCGGCACTACCGCGTTCCTCCCGTGTCGTCAGGTTCGCCTAGAGGGTAACCGGTTGGACGTGGAGGGCGCCCGTGGGGAAAACTGGGTGATCGTGACCAAGACCAGCAGCTTCAGTGCCCCGAAGGGGGTTCCGGATTACGTGCCGCCCGGTTCGGCCGAGTTCGTCGCCGTGCGCGACGGGTTGGTCCATGCCGCCCGACTGGCCGGGTACGGGCACATCGAGCTGCCGATATTCGAGCTGACCGCCCTGTTCGCGCGGGGTGTCGGCGAGTCGACCGACGTGGTCAGCAAGGAGATGTGGACCTTCGCCGACCGCAAGGGGGAGAGCTTCACCCTGCGGCCCGAGGGCACCGCGGGCGTGATGCGGGCGGTGATCGAGCACGGGCTCGACAAGAGCGGTCAGCTGCCGATCAAGCTGTGCTACGCGGGACCGTTCTTCCGGTACGAGCGGCCGCAGGCCGGTCGGTACCGGCAGCTGCAGCAGGTGGGTATCGAGGCGATCGGCGTCGACGATCCGGCGCTCGACGCCGAGGTGATCGCCGTCGCCGACGCCGGTTTCCGGGCGCTCGGCCTGGACGGGTTCCGCCTGGAGATCACCTCCCTCGGCGACGAGACCTGCCGCCCGCAGTACCGGGAGTTGTTGCAGCAGTTCCTGTTCAACCTGCCGTTGGACGAGGAGACCCGCCGCCGCGCCGAGATCAACCCGCTGCGCGTGCTCGACGACAAGCGCCCGGAGGTCCGCGAACTCACCGCCGACGCGCCGCTGATGATCGACCACCTGTCGGAGTCGGCCAAGGCGCACTTCGAGCAGGTGCTCGCCCACCTCGACGCCCTCGGCGTGCCCTACGTGGTGAACCCGCGCATGGTCCGCGGCCTGGACTACTACACCAAGACCACCTTCGAGTTCGTGCACGACCAGCTCGGCGCCCAGTCGGGCATCGGTGGTGGCGGGCGCTACGACGGGCTGATGGCCGAGCTCGGCGGGCAGCCCCTGTCGGGTATCGGCTTCGGTATCGGTGTCGACCGGACCGTGCTCGCGCTGGCGGCCGAGGGCAAGTCGGCCGCCGATCCGGCGCGCTGCCAGGTCTACGGCGTCGCCCTCGGTGACGCGGCCAAGGCGCGGATGGTCACGCTGGCCGGTGAGCTGCGTGGCGCGGGCATCAGCGTCGACCTGGCCTACGGTGGGCGCGGCATGAAGGGCGCGATGAAGGGTGCCGACCGGTCCGGCGCGAAGTTCACGCTGGTCCTGGGCGACCGCGATCTCGAGAACAACGAGATCGGCGTCAAGGAGATGGCCACCGGCGACCAACGCCAGGTGCCGCTCGGCGAGGTCGTCGGGGTTCTGCGAGCGGGCCTCGGCCGCTAGCAGACGACGTGCACGGGGCGCGGTAATCTGACCGCGCCCCACGCCGGGCGGGCCGGCGGCGGTGAGAGGGACTGTGGTGAGCGGGGATTCCGGGCGACCGGCGACGGAACCGATCGGCATCGACCTGGTCGCACCCGAGGTTTTCGCCCCGATGTTGCGCAAACTCTCGCTCGGCGCGTTCGCCGTCGGCGTCGTGGTCATGCTGGTGACCTCGATCTGGTTGAGCTGGGCCTACGCCGTCCTGCTCGGCCTGATCGTCGCGGTCCCCACACTCGCGTACGCGATGGCGTTCAAGCGCAGGCGGATGTGGTTGGACGGCACCATGATCCACGCTCATCGCCTCGTCGGTGAGCGTCGGATCGACCTCGCCGACACCTCGGGTGCGCAACTGCTGGTGTTCCCCGGTCGGCTCAGCCGCATCGTGCTGCGCGTGACGGCGGGCCAGGAAACCCAGCTGGTGCCGCTGGCCATGTACACCGATGCGGGCAGCGGCCGCGAGCTGCACCTGCTCGGCCTGCGCAAACTGGCGGACGCGCTGGCCGCGGCGCCACTGGTGGCCGCGGTCGCCATCTCCGAAGTGCTGGTCGCCCAGTTGCGGGCCGAGGCACGCGACGCCGGGCTCGACGAACGACCGCTGTACCGCGGCGTCCGCCTGGTCCGCGCTCAGGATGCCGTGTCGCCGGTGGTGTTGTCGGATTCGCAAGTGGCCGAACTGGTCTGAGCCCTACGGCTCGAGCAGCGGGGCGACCCGCTCCCAGTAGGTGTGCATGTCCTGTTCCCAGTAACCCCAGGAATGCGTGCCCGCCGGACGGAAGTCGAAGTCGGCGGGGATGCCGAGCGCGGCGAGCCGGTCACGCAGCAGCTTGGTGCACACCACGGTGATCCCGTCGAGCACGCCGCCGATCACCAGCTGATCGATCAGTTTGAGCGGACTGTTCCCGATGCCAGGGCCGTCGAGGGTGTCCAGCGGGCCGGGCATGCCGTTGCCCGTGCTCACATACACCCCCACCCCGCGCAGCCGCTCGGCATTGAGTGCCACGTCGTTGGCGACCCAGGCCGGGTCGGTGGGCGGTCCCCACATGTTCAGCGGATTGCCGCGGCGCGCGGTGACGATCGAGGCGACCATCGCCTGACCTGCCGGATTGCTGGTCTGCACGCACCCGCTGAAGGAGCCGACCATCCGGAAACGTCGCGGGGCTTCCTGTGCCATCCGGAACACCGCCGAGCTGGCCATCGACAGCCCCGCGACGGCGTCGCGGCCGGTGCCGTGGAAGGCGGAGTCGATGATCGGTGGCAGTTCGGTGGTGAGGAAGGTGAGCCATCGGTTGCGTCCGGTGCCGGGGTCGTCGGACTGCCAGTCGGTGTAGAAGGTGCCCGCGCCGCCGATCGGCATCACGACGGTGGCCTGCTTGCCGACGAAGAAGTCCAGGGCATCGGTTTTGGTGAACCAGTTGCTGCCCTCGCGCCAGTCCGGGGTGTCGGTGCCGCCGTCGACACCGTTGATCAGATACAGCGCACCGGCGGGCGCTTCGGGATCGGTCGCCGGAATCACCGCGACGGTGACCGGGCGGTTCATGGCCGCCGAGTGCACCGTCAGGTCGATCACCCGGCCCGGGCCGTTCGCCGCGGCGGCCACCGCGAACGACCCGTTCGGGGCGGGGCGGGCCGCGTCCATGGCCCGGGCGGCCACGAGGTCCGGGGCCGCCTGCGCGGCCACGGCGACGGGGAGACCCGCGGCGGCCAGCACCACCGACAGGACGAGCCTTCGCAGCATCGAATGCAGCACTGTCATCGCTCCGTTCATCGCGCGTGTCTTGTCGTTCCGTCGACGAGGCGCAGCTCTTTGGCGTCTGGCCACAGCGCCGACCAGGCCCGGCTCGGTCCGGTGCACAACCACACCGCTACACCGCGGTTCACACCGGGAAAGCCCAGCGGTTCGTCGAGTCGGGCGAGTGGGACGGTGTGCGCGAAACCGGTGCGCAGACCCGCCTCCGGGCCGTCCACCCCGACGTACAGCACCGTGGTCGCGCTGTCCGGTGGTGCGCCGAAGTAGCCGTAGCCCCGATTGGGGCTGTACACCTCGGGCAGACCGGCCGCGGGGCCGTAGTGCTCGAGTGCCGCTGCCTGCCAATAGTTCTGGGTCACGATCACCAGCCCGGCGCGCTGCTGTGGCGTCAGTTGCTCATAGGTCCGCCGCACCGAGCCGACCAGGTCGTCCCACCCGCTCGGCCCGAACAGCACACTGCGCGAATGGATCTGGGCGTAGTCCTCGGTGGCCGTCCGCAGCGCCGATTCCGGTCGGGGCAGGGCGAGCACGAGTGCGACACAGATGGTCGTCGCCAGCCCGGCGACCGCACCGCCGAACACCAGTTCCCGGCGTGACAGCCCCCGGTCCGCCAGATATACCGCGCCCGCGGCGAAGAGACCGGGAAAGGCCCCGGCCACGAAGTAGGGCCGCAGACCCGCGAGCACCACCCCGCTCAGCCCGATCACGATCATCGGGATCAGAAACCGATACGGCCGGAATCGTGGCGAGCGCAGCCCCGTCCACATCCCCGCGAGCAGCAGCAACCCACCCGCCCCGGTGACCTGGATCATCGTCCAGGGCGCCGCGAGCACGTCGGCGGTGGCGAGCTGTTCGTCGCGCACGACCGCGCCCATGGCCAGCTGCGGCCAGCCGTTGCCGTACTGCCACCACAGAATCGGCACCGCCGAGCCGACCAACAGCGCCGAGCCGACCCAGTACGCGGGCCGCCGCAACATCTCGCGCGGACCGAACATCGCGACACCGAACGCGAGCACCGCCCAGATGATCGGAATCAGCCACTTCACCTGGAAGTCGAGCGCGGCCACGGCCCCCGCCGCGATCAACAGCCCGTCCGCGCGCGTGCGCACCCACCGGATCAGCAGCCACGCGAGCACCGCCGTGAGCGTGATGTCGAGGGCGAAGGTGCTCAGCATCGCCGACTGCATCACCGCCATCGGGGTGGTCGCGTAGGCCAGCGCGGCAACGGTCTGGGGGAGCCGTCCGCCACCGAACTCCCGGACCATCACCGCACTGAGGACGACGGCGGCCACCGTGAACAGCAACGCGGGCAAGCGCAATGCCACGACCGAACCCGGCGCCAGCTGATCCGACAGTGCGGCCAGCAACGGAACCAGCGGCCCCTGATCGGCATAACTCACCGACGGATGCCGCCCGGCCGCAAGGAAATACAGCTCGTCACCGCCGATGCCGTAGCGGTCGAGACGGATCAGGAACAGGGTCCCCGCCACGGCCGCGACCACCGACACCTCCCGCCAGGCGAAGGCAGGCAGTGCGCCGACGGTCGGCGCGGGTGCGTCGAGGCTGCGGAGGTTCATGTCAGTCCCGTTCGCGGACGACAACCGGTGCGGGAACGGATGTGGCGGAATCGGATTCGGGTAGGGGTCGGTGCCGGGTCAACCAGCGCGGCGCCCACCAACAGGCGTCACCGAGCAACCGCATGGACGCGGGTACCAGCACCAACCGCAGCACGGTCGCGTCGATCAGCAGCGCGGTGACCATCCCGAAGGCGATGTACTGCATCATCAGCAGTTCCGACAGCGCGAACGCGCCGGTCACCACCAGCAGGATCAGCGCGGCGGCGGTGATGATCCGCCCGGTTCCGGCGACCCCGGCCCGCACCGCCTCGGTGGTGGACGCGCCCGCCGCCCTGGCCTCGACGATGCGCGAGAGCAGGAACACCTCGTAATCGGTGGACAGGCCGTAGATCACCGACACGATGATCACCAGAACCAGCGCCATGACGGGTTGTGGCGTGAAACCGAACACCCCCGCACCGTGACCCTCGATGAACACCCAGGTGAGGACACCGAGGGTGGCACCGAGCCCGAGCAGGTTCAGCGCCGCGGCCTTCAACGGCAACACCACCGAGCCGAAAGTCAGCGCCAGCAGCAGCGTGCTGGCCAGGAAGACGAACGCGATCATCAGCGGCATCCGCGTCACCAGCGCGTCGATGCTGTCTTTCTCGACGGCGGGCTGACCACCGACCAGCAGCGTGGTGCCCGGCGGCAGCGGCATCGACCGCAGGTACTCGATCGTCGCCTCGGCGTCGGCGGCTTCGGCCAGCACGGTGCCGGTGGTGAGCACCTGGGGCTGGAACGGTGACCGCATCGGTTCGGCGAACGGCGCGGCCAGGCCGGGGGCCCGGTTCGCGTCGGCGCGCACGACATCGGCGGTTCCGGGATCGAAGGTGACGATGACCAGGTCGATCGGGTCGATCTGGCGCAGTGGGAACGATTCGTCGAAATGCTGCTGGGCCAGCCGGGTGGGATGGGTCGGTGGCAGGAACTTCTCGTTGATGGATCCGAAGGCCAGGTGCTGGATCGGGAAGATCAGCACCAGCAGGCCGAGACAGACCGGAACCGCCACCGCGAGCGGGCGCCTCATCACCGCGGCGGCCAGCCTGCCCCAGGCGTTGCCGGGGTCGCGGGCGACCGGCTTGCGGAACCAGTCGACACCGAACCGGTCGACCCGCCTGCCGAGCACGGCGAGCATCGCGGGCAGCAGCGAGATGGAGGTCAGCGCGGCCAGCGTGATGGTGATCATCGCGCCGTAGGCGAACGAGCGGAGCAGGCCCTGGGGGAACACCAGAATGCCCGCCGCCGCGACCACCACGATCAGCGCCGAGAACAGCACCGTGCGTCCCGCGGTGGACACACTGTTGCGCACCGCGTCCTCCACCGACCGGCCCTCGGCCAGTTCCTCCCGGAACCGGCTGAGCACGAACAGCCCGTAGTCGATGGCCAGTCCGAGCCCGATCATCGAGACCACCGGCGACACAAAGGAATTCACCTCGGTCACCGTGGTGAGCAGGCGCAGCAGACCCCAGGCGCCGAGCATGGTCAGCCCGCCGACGATCAGCGGCAGCGCGGCGGCGACCACACCACCGAACACGAAGAACAGCAGCACCGCCACGACGGGCACGGCGAACAGCTCCACCCGCCGCTGGTCTTCGACCATCGTGTCGTTCAACGCCGCGGCGACCGGCTGCCCGCCCGCCACCTCCATCCGGACCCCGGGAATCGTGAGCTCGTCGGCGATCTCCCGATAGTTGCGGCCCTGCTCGGTGGGGTTCAGGCCCTTGATCGCGATCGAGGCGAAGGCCTTGTCGCGCGCCGGCGAGCCGAACACCTCGGGCAACGCCATCCCGGTATCGGTCGGCCAGTACGCGCCGTTGACCCGGTCGATCCGGTCGGGGAACCGCTGCGGCAGGTCGTTGAGCCCCGCCACGACGGTGGCGGCGAAGGCGGGGTCGTCGATGGTCGTGCCGTCCGGTGCGCGGAACACCAGCAGCAGATCCGAGCTGTGATCGCGCCCGAAGGCGTTGTCGCGCACGTGCGCCGCGCGCACCGCCTCCGACGAAGGATCGTCGAAGCCGCTCGAGCTCAGGTCGGCGCCGAGGCCGAGACCGTAGGCTCCCAGCGCCAGCAATCCCGCGACCACCGTCACGATGACGGCGTACCTGCGCCGCACGACGGTATCGCCCCACTGCCTCAATTCGGCGTACACATCCGGCTCCCAACGACATTTCTCGATGGCGTCGAACTTGTCATTGTCGAGCGACTTTTCGGTCGTGAAACATCGATATTGCGGTCGGTCACAATCGATCCCGGAATTTCGCTGTGAGCCGTGACCTCGCCTGCTGGGGCAGATCACAGGAGTACGCGCGAGTGTCAGTCAGAAATGTCAGACGTCGGTTATCGAACGATCGGCGCGGTGCCGGGCTTCTACGTTGACATCAAACGGTCAGTTGCCACAGACCGGTCGAAACCGGAGGAAATTGCGTGTCGGATATTGCCATTGTCGGAATCGGTTGCCGGTTCGCGGGCGGAATCGATTCGCCGGAATCGTTCTGGGACTTCGTCGTCGACAAGCGTGACGGTGTGGTGGAGATGCCTGCCGATCGCTGGGACTGGCGCCGCTACTACGACCCCGAGCCACGCACGCCGGGGCGCAGCTACACCAAGCACGGCGCCTTCATGACCATCGATCCCTGGCAGTTCGATCCCGACTTCTTCGGGATCTCCCCGCGCGAGGCCACCGTGCTCGACCCGCAGCAGCGGTTGATGCTCGAGGTGACCTGGGAGGCGCTCGACGACGCGGGCATCGCCGGGCAGGTCGCCGGCGAGCGGGTCGGCGTGTACGTCGGCGGCTTCGTGGTCGACCAGTCGGTGATCGGCGTGGTCGGACCGGCGCTGTTCCACACCGACATGCACACCCCGGCCAGTGCCTCCTACACGATGCTGTCCAACCGCATCGCCTACGCGCTGAACCTGGTCGGCCCGGCGATCACGGTCGACACCGCGTGCTCGTCGTCGCTGGTCGCGCTGCACCTGGCCTGCCAGGCGCTCGACAACGACGACTGCCGGGTCGCCGTGGCGGGCGGGGTCAACGTGATGTTGCAGCCCGAGACCTTCGTCCTGATGTGCAAGGGCGGCTTCCTGGCCGCCGACGGCCGGTGCAAGTCCTTCGACGCCACCGCCGACGGCTACGGCCGAGGGGAGGGCGCGGGCATGGTGGTGCTCAAGAAGCTCGACGACGCCGTGCGCGACGGTGACCGCGTGTACGCGGTCATCAAGGCGACGGGCTCGAATCAGGACGGGCGGACCACCGCGATCACCGTGCCCAATGTCGACTCCCAGGAGGCGCTGGCGCGCACCGTGTGCGAGCGCTCGGGCATCGCCCCCGACCGGATCACCTATCTGGAGGCGCACGGCACCGGAACCCTCGTCGGCGACCCGGTCGAATTGCGTGCGCTGGGAAGGGTTTTCGGCGCACCTTCGGGCCGCTCGGGCACCATCGGTGTCGGTTCGGTGAAGGCGACGATCGGCCACACCGAGGCCGCCGCGGGCGTGGCCAGCGTGATCAAAGCGGCGCTGGCCCTTCGCCATCGCACGCTGCCGCCGCAGGGCTGGCTCGAGAACCCCAACCCCGACATCCCCTTCGACGAACTCGGCCTGCACGTACAGACCGAGGCACAGCCCCTGCCCGCCGACGGGGAACCGATGTCCGTGGCGGTCAACGGTTTCGGTTACGGCGGCACCAACGCGCACGCCATCCTGCAGGAGTTCCGCGCCCCGGCGCAGGCGCAGGCCGAACCGCCACGGCACCTCGGCATTCTGCCCATCTCGGCGCGCAGCACCGGCGCGGCGCGAGCCTTGGCCGGCCGGTTCGCCGACCTCATCACCTCGGGTGCCGACCCGCAGCGGCTGGCCGAGGCGGCCTGGACCCGCATGGCACAGCACCCCTTCCGCACCGGAGTGCTGCTCGACGGCGACACCGGCGAGCTGGTTCGCGAACTGCACGAATACGCCGCGGGCGGCGGCCGCGACGCGACCCGCACGGTGTCCTCGGCCGCCGCCGAACCGGTGTTCGTGTTCTCCGGCATGGGACCGCAGCACTGGAAGATGGCCCGCGAACTGCTCGCCGCCGGTGGTGTGTTCGCCGAAACCGCCCGCGAGATCGACGCCGAGTTCCGGGCACTGTCCGGATGGTCGATCATCGAGGAGCTGAACCGGCCCGAGGACGAGTCGCGCGTCACCCGCACCGAGGTCGCCCAGCCCGCGAACTTCCTCGTGCAGGTCGGTCTGGTGCGTGAGCTGGCCGAATACGGCATCACCCCGGCCGCCATCGTCGGACACAGTGTGGGCGAGGTGTCGGCGGCCTACGTCAGCGGCATGCTCTCGCTGAAAGACGCGGTGCGGGTGGCCTATCACCGCGCCCGTCTGCAGGCCACCACCGCGGGCACCGGCGGCATGCTGGCGGTCGGGATGAGCACCGACCAGGTGACCGCGCTGATCGGCGACGACCCGAGCGTCGACATCGCCGCGATCAACAGCCCCACCTCGCTCACCCTGTCCGGCGATGTCGACCGCCTCGACGAGATCGCCGAGAAACTCACCGAGGACGGGATCTTCGCCCGCAGGCTGCGGGTGGAGGTGCCCTACCACAGCCGCCTGATGGACTCGATCCACGACGAACTGTGCGAGGTACTCGCCGACCTGGCCCCGCAGGCGCCCACCGTGCCGCTGTACTCGTCGGTGACCGGCGAACTCGTCACCGAGGGCGCCTGGGACGCCGAGTACTGGTGGTCCAATGTCCGTGAGCCCGTGCGGTTCCACGCCGCGATCGGCACACTGCTCGCCGCGGGCAACCGGGTGTTCCTCGAGGTGGGCCCGCACCCGGTGCTGTCGGGCAATATCCGCGAGGCCATGGTCGACGCGGACGTCAACGGCACCACGGTACCGACCCTCGACCGCGAACAGTCCGACTCGCACAGCCTCCGGCGCACCCTCATCGGCCTGCACGCGGCCGGTGTCCTCGACCGCGAACGGCTGTTCCCGGCTGTTCCGACCGCGCACGTGCCGCTGCCGCGCTACCCGTGGCAGCGCACCCGCCTGCACTCGGCGCTGCCGCTGTTCGAACAGGCCCGCCTCGGCACGCCCGGCACGTACGCCATGCTCGGCGATCCCGACGTGGAGGGCCGCCCCGAATGGCTGCTCCAGGTCGGCACCCAGTTGCTGCCCTGGCTGGCCGACCACGTGGTCAACGGCGTCAAGATCATGCCGGGCGCGGCCTATCTCGATGCCGCGCTCAGTGCCACCGCGCAGCGGATCGGCAGCAAGCAGGTCGCGCTCGAAGGGGTCCGGTTCGTCGCGCCGCTCGTCATGGGCGCCCCCGATGTGCCGCTGGTCGCGATGAGTGTGGAGGAGGCCAGCGGCCGGTTCCTGATCCGCTCCCGCAGCGCCACCGGAACGGCCTGGACGGTGCACTCGACCGGGCGCACCCTGACCGGCGCGCACGAACAGACCGAGGTCGAACTGCCTTCGATCGACGTCGGCGTCGATGTCGACCCGGCCATGTTCTACGCGGGACTCGCCTCGGCGGGGCTGCAGTACGGTCCGTCCTTCCAGCGGGTGACCTCGGTGCGCGTCGGCCGCGATATCGTGCTGGCCACCGTCGACGGCAGCATCGCCGCCGACTCGGGGCACCTGGCGCATCCGGCCGTGGTCGATGCCGCCATGCAGTGTGCGGCCATGCTGTTCACCGACGAACGGATCAACGAGGGCGTCATGGTGCCCGTCGGAGTGACGGCGGTACGCCTGCTCGCGGACCTGCCCGCGCGGATCACCGTCATCGCCCGCCGCGACCCGAAGGCCCGGCTGCGTGCCGATGTCGACCTGCTCGATCAGGACCGGAAGCTGGTGGCGCGCTTGACCGGACTGCAGATCGGCGCGCTCAAACCCGGCGACGACCCACTGCACCGGATGGCCGACTTCTACTACACCGAGACCCTCGAGGAACGCGAGGCGCTCGACCCGGCGGCGCTGGCCGAAGCCGGATCGGTGTCGACGGTGATCGTCGGCCTCGGCGAGAGCCCGCGCACCGCGCGACTCGCCGCGGCCATCCCCGATTCGCACGTGTATGTCGTCGATCCGGCGAGCGAGCAGCTCGAAGCGGATCTGGTCGCGCTCCTGACCGCCGCCAAGGCCGAGGACAAGCAGCGCGTGCACGTCTGCGTCGTGGCCGGTGCGGGCACCGACGATGTCGCCGACCTGTGGACGCTCAAGCGCATCGCGGTCGCGATCTCGGAATACGTCACCCCCACCGTCGAAGGCGCCGCACCGCAGATCCATTTCGGCGACGGCACCGTCCACGCCACCTTGGTCACCGAATCCGCCTTCGCCACGCCCGGTAGCGACGTCGCGCCCGACCCGAGACAGGCCGCGTTCGCCGGTGCGCGACGCGTGCTGCTCAATGAGCAGACCCCGCTGCGCTGGCGCCTGATCGACACCGAACCGGGCACGCCGATCGCCGATCTGGTCACCGAACTCGGTGTGCCGGGGGCGTTCTCGCTCGACAACAGCGACGAGGTACTGCTGCGTGGCGGAGTCCGTCTCGCCCCGGTGGTGACCAAACCGCTGCCCGAGCGCATCGAGGAACTCGAGACAGCGCACCCGCTCACCGACCCGGAGGCCAACTTCGAACTGGACATGCCGCGCACCCGCCTGCTGTCGCAGGTGGCCTGGCGGCAGTGCCCACGCGTGGCTCCGGGTACCGGGGAGATCGAGGTCGCGATGGCGGTGATCGGGTTGAACTACAAGGACCCGCTCAAGATCATCGGTCTGCTCGGTGAGCGTGAACTCGCCCCGACCTATTTCGGCACCGTGCCCGGTATGGAGGGCATGGGTACCGTCGTGCGCGTCGGTGCGGGTGTCACCGATGTGGCGGTGGGCGACAAGGTCGCGGTGGCCTCCAAGGGCATGATGCGCCGGTTCGCCACGGTCGACCGGGAACTGGCCGTGGTGGTTCCCCCCGACACCGATCCCGCCTACTGCACCAGCACCATCGCCTTCGGCACGGCCGAATACGCCCTGCACGACCTGGCCAGGCTGGAGCCGGGGGAGACGGTGCTCATCCACGGCGCCGCGGGCGGTGTCGGCACCGCGGCCATCCAGGTGGCCAAGTCGATCGGCGCCCGCATCATCGGCACGGCGAGCTCGCCCGAGCGCCGTGAGCACGTGCTGGCGATGGGTGCCGACTTCGCGGTGAACTCGCGCTCGCTCAACTTCGTCGACGACGTGCTCGCCTTGACCGGCGGCGCGGGCGCCGACGTGATCATCAGCAGTGCCCCCGGCGAGATCCTGCGCCAGAACTTCAACGCCGCCGCCGAATTCGGCCGCATCGTCGAGGTCGGCAAGGCCGACATCTACACCGGTGGGCTGCTGGAACTGGCCAACTTCGACAAGAACCTCGCCTACTACTCGATGGACCTGGACCGCCTGGTCGCGGTGCGCCCGCAACGCCTGTCGCGGCTGCTGCAGCGGGTGTTCGAGAAGGTCACCGAGGGCGTGTACACCCCGCTGCCGTACCAGCTGTTCGAGACGCACGAAGTGAGCCAGGCCTTCGAGGAGACGCTGCGATCCTCGCGAGTCGGTCGCGTCGCGCTGCGCATGGACGACCCGCAACCACCTGTGCGCCCCTACCTGCCGCCCCTCGAAATCGACGGGGACGCCGGCTATCTCATCACCGGCGGGTTCGGTGGGTTCGGGATGGCGATCGGCCGGTGGCTGGCCATGCGCGGCGCGCGCCGCCTCGTGCTGGTCGGGCGTAGTGGTGCGAGCACCGACACCGCCAAGCGTCAGCTCGAGGTGTGGCGTTCGATCGGCATCGAGGTGGTGGAGGAACTCGCCGACGTCACCGACGCGGCCGCCGTCGCGGCGATCATCGCCCGCGCGCACAGCGACGAGCACCCGTTGCGCGGGGTGTTCCACGCGGCGGGAGCGGTGGCCGACAACCGGTTGGCCAAGATGGAACTGGCCGAACTCGACCGCGTCTACCGGCCCAAAGTCCAAGGCGCGCAGGTGATCCACCAGGCGGTCGCCGACGCGGGCATCACCCTGGACATGTTCGTGCTGTGCTCCTCGGGCGGTTCCATGTACGGGATCTACGGCCAGTACAACTACTGCGCCGCCAATGTGGCGGTGGAAACCCTGGCCCGGCGCTGGGCGGCGGCGGGGGAGCGGGCCCTGTGCATCGGCTGGGGCCACCTGTCCGGCGCCTCGGGCGGCATGGCGTCGGACGAGACCGCCGAAAAGTACCTGGACCTGGTCGGTTTCGGCCCGATCGACATGGCCGACGCCACCGCCTACCTCGAACAGACCTTGCGTCTGGGCGCGACCAACGCCGCGATCATCCCCACCGACTGGGTGAAGCTGACCGGCACCTTCCCCCAGCTCATCCGCACCGGCCGCACCGCCGGACTCGCGAAGTCCTCCGCCAAGGACACCTCCGAATTGGCCAGGCTGCGAGCCGAACTGGCCGCGATGGAGGAGGCCAAGCGTGGGCCCGCGATCGCCAGGAAGATGGCCGAGGAACTCGCGGTCGTCATGGGCGTGCCCGTGGAGTCGATCGACATGACCGTGCCGGTGCCCGAACTCGGGCTGGACTCGCTGATGGCGGTCGAGCTGGGCGCGCGCGTCACCAAGACGCTCGGCATCGACCTGATGTCGATGCAGATGGGCCGCTCGTTCAGCCTGGAACAGGCCGGACCGAAGGTCGCCGAGTTGATCCTGGCCTCGGAACCCGCCGCCACACCGCCACTTCCGGAGGTCGTGCCGGTACCAGGGGAGGACACCGCACCGACCGAGGTGCCGGAGCAGTGGACCGTCGACCGCGCCTCCGAGGTCTCGATGGCGGGATCGCACTGATGGTCGAGTTCGGTCTGATCGATGAGTGGCGGCCCGCGCCGGGACGGCTCGTGACCTGGTTCGCCTCGGCGGACTCGGTCGCGCGCGCGGCGCGGGCCCCGGCCCACCCGGCGCCGCCGTCGCTGCAACAGGAACAGTATCTGCGCCTGGCCGCCCGGCACGCGGGCGCGGACTTCCGTTTCTCGGGCCTGTGCCTGGTGACCGCGCGAATTCCCACCACCGAACTGGATCGCGACGCCATCACCCGGGCCATCCACAAGTTCCTGCTGCGCCACGACACGTTCCGCACCTGGTTCGCCGTCGAACCGGGTGGCACGGTGCGCCGCCACCTCGTTCCCGAGGCCGATGTGGAGTTCCTCCCGGTCGACTACGGCTACATCGACGACGCCGAGGCGATCTGCCGGCACGTCGAGAAGACCACACCCGGTCCGTTCCAATGGGATTGCTTCACCTTCGGCGCCATCGAGCACGAGGACTCGACCACCGTCTACCTGGCCGTGGACCACCTGCACACCGACGGTCTCGGCCAGTACCTCTCGGCCGCCGACTTCGCCCAGCTCTACGCCGCCGAACTGTGGCCCGACGCCGAACCGCTCGCCCGCGCGGCGAGCTACCTGGACTACTGCCGCAACGAACGGTTCCTCAGCGATCAGCAGACATTGGCCTCGGCCGGGGTGAAGAAGTGGCTGGCGTTGTTGCGCGGCAACGACAACCGGCTGCCGAGCTTCCCGCTCGACCTCGGCGAGAAGACCGACGGATACCACCGCAGCGCCCACCGCAGCATCGTGCTGCTCGACGAGGACCAGGGTGAGCGCTTCGAGGAGGTCTGCCGGGCCAACAGCGCCGATTTCGCCGGCGGCGTGTTCGCCGCGGCCGCGCTGGCCGAACGCGAACTGGTCGGGTCGGACTACTACTTCGGCATGACCCCGGTGAGCACCAGAACCTCGGCGGCGGAGAACAATTCGGTCGGCTGGTATGTGACGCTGGTTCCGGTCGCCTTCCCGCTCCCACAACGGCTGACGATCGGGCGCGCGATCAGGACCGCCCAGCGCGCCTACGACAGCGGACTCCTGTTGGCGCCCACGTCGTTTCATCGCGTCCTCGAACTGCTGCCCGCCGATTCGGAGATCAAGGCCGAACCCGGCTGGGTGACCCCGATGATCTCCTTCATCGACGCCAGGGACTTCCTCGGCAACGAGCTGTTCGACAGCCTGCACGCCGGTGTGTTCGCCAACCGCGCCGCATCGGAGGAAGCGCTGATCTGGATCAACCGGTTGCCGGGACAGACCTCGCTGAGCGTCATCTTCCCCGACACCGCGATCGCCCAGGAGAACGTGAGCCGCTACCTCGACACCATGAAGTCCGTGTTCGGAGCCATCATCGACAGCGCCGCGGAGATCCCGTGATCCGAGAAGAATTCGTCCCCTCCATCTTCCGTGACCCGTTCATCCCCGACGGCGAGAAGTCGACCTATCACGTCGGCATCACCGGTCAGCCCGGCGGGATGGAGGTATCCCAGGTGGTCGTGCACAACCGGGGCGGCTACCACACGACGCTGGAGGTCGGCCCCGCTCAGCGGCATCGTGACGGGCGCGAGCCGGTGATGACGATCGAGCAGCGCATCGGCCGCATCGATGGGCGCCTGCACGCGGAAACCTATCGCGCGCAGACCTTCTCGGGATCGACGCTGGTGTCGCGGGAGGAGGCGAACTTCGTCGACACCGTGCATCTGCAACCCGGTGGCCTGCCCGCGCCCTACCCGGCGAACGTGATGCCGATCGCCGCCGGGCTCACCCTGCTGCGCGGTCTGGAATTCGCCGAAGGGCTGATGGAGACCGTCGATGTGTGGCTGGCGTTCTCGGTGCACTGGCCACTGCTCGTGCGGGTGGAGAAACAGGTGGTGCTCACCGGGCCCGCCGGGGTGTTCTCCTGCTGGCAGGTGCGGTTGCGGCCGGGCTTCGAGCACGTGAACGGGATGCTCGACAAGATGGTCGGGTCCGTGGTGCCGCCGTTCCTCGCCCATTTCGAGGTGGCGGCGCCACACCGGCTGGTGCAGCTGAGTTTCCCGACGCAGATGTCGATGTCGGCTCCGCGCGCGACGATGGAGTTGGTGTCGTGACCGTCACCGAACAGTCGCGAACGCCGGAGCTCGGTGCCTGGCTGGCGTTCGGTGCCTGTCTGATCGCGGTGTTCATGCAGATGATCGACGTGACGATCGTGAACACCGCGCTGCCGAACCTGACCGCCGACCTCGGCGCGTCGCGTTCGGCGCAGCTGCTGGTGATCTCCGGGTACGCGCTGGCCTTCGCCTGCACCCTGCTCACCGCCGCCCGGATCGGTGCGATGGTCGGGCGGCGCACGATGTTCCTGGTGTCGGTCGCGGCCTTCACCGCGGCATCGGTCTGGTGCGGGTCGGCCGACGGTGCGACGGAATTGGTGATCGCACGAGTGGTGCAAGGCGCGGCCGGGGCGGGGATGGCCGCGCAGACCATCGCGATTCTCACCGCTGGATTCCCGCGCGAACGCCACCCGCTGGTCTTCGCGCTGTACGGGGGCGTCGCGGGATTCGCCGGGATGCTCGGTCCGATCGTCGGCGGTGTCCTGCTCACCCTCGACATCGGTGGCTGGGGCTGGCGGTCGGTGTTTCTGATCAACCTGCCGATCGGGCTGTTCGCGTTCGCGCTGGCCTGGAAGTTCCTGGACCGCAACAGACCCGAAGGGCGACACCGCCTCGACCTGGTCGGTGCCGGATTGTCCGGGCTCGGGCTGTTCGCCCTGATCGCGGGCATGGCGCAGATCCAGCAGCACGGCTGGCGCCTCGACCTGGTCGCGGTCGTCGGTGCCGGCCTGGCCCTCACGGCGGTGTTCCTCGCCCAGCAACGTCGACGGACCGCACGCGGTGCGTCACCACTCGTGCACCTGGAACTGTTCGGCAACAACGGTTTTCGGGTCGGCTCGGTGTTGGTCGGCGCCTTCTTCGGGCTGTTCACGGCGTTCGTGTTCGCCGCATCGATCACGATGCAGGACGTGCTCGGTTACTCGCCGCTGCTCACCGGCATGGTGATGACCCTGTTCGCCCTCGGTGCCGGTGCGGGTGCCATCGGTTCGCTGATCCTGGTGCCGCGCTTCGACATCTGGGCGCTCGCGGGTGGGATAGCGCTGTTCGGTGGATGCATCGGCGCGGGTGGGGTGTACCTGTACCTGGTCGACGGCGTGGCCAGTGCGCTGCTGTGCGCGGGACCGGTGTTCGCGGCCGGTTTCGGTGTGGGGGTGTTCGGCGTGCAGCTGCAACCGATGATGCTGTCGGGGTTGGACGCCGACCGGATGGCCGAGGCGTCCGGGGTGCTGCCGACCATCGAACAGGTCGGCAACGCGGTCGGATTGGCGGTGTTGACCACGGTGTTCTTCAGCTCACACAGCCTCGGCGGCGCCGTCATGATGATGGGTGCCATCTGCGGTGTCGCTTTGCTTCTCGCCGCGCTGACCTTGGCGATGCCGGGGCGAGAGCAGCGCGAGGCAGCCGCTGCCAGTGTTTCTCGCGAGGAGGTGCTCGACGGCGCCTGAACTCACGCCGCACGCTCAGCCGAACAAGGCGAGTTGCGGGTTCGTCGGCGCGGGCGCGACGGTCGGCGGAGTCGTCGGGCCCTGCTCGCGGCGGAGACCGTGAGCGGTGAGCAGGGGATTCACTCGGTCGCGCAACCAGTCGCGGTAGGTGGGGGTGACATTGGCGCCCCGGTTGTAGAGCTGGCGGTAGCGACGCATCAGGGCGGGGTGTTCGGTGTCGAGCCAGGCCAGGAACCAATCGCGGGTGGGGCCACGCAGGTGCATGGGGAAGGCCATGGCGCTGGTGGCGCCCGCGTCGGCGATCGCGGCGAACAGGGCGTCGAGGTGGGCGCGGCTGTCGGTGAGGCACGGAATGATCGGGGCCGCCATCACATGCACGGAGAAGCCCGCGTCGGCCAGCGCGCGCACCAGGTCCAGGCGGGCACGGGGCTCCGGGGTGCCCGGTTCGAGATTGTGATGCAGGTCGGGATCGAGAATCGCGATCGACACCGCCACACTCACCTCCACCCGCCGCGCCGCCTCGGTGAGCAGCGGCAGATCCCGGCGCAGCAGCGGACCCTTGGTGAGAATCGAGAACGGCGTCCCGGAATCGGTGAGCGCGCGAATGATCCCCGGCATCAACCGGTATCGCCCCTCGGCCCGCTGATACGGATCGGTATTGGTACCGAGCGCCACCGCCTCGCGCTGCCACGACCGGCGACCCAATTCCCGCCGCAACACCGCCGCCACATTGGTTTTCACCACGATCTCGGAATCGAAATCACGCCCGGCGTCCAACCCGAGATATTCGTGACTGCCGCGCGCGAAACAGTACCGGCACGCATGCGAACACCCGCGCATCGGATTGATAGTCCACCGGAACGGCAACGCGCTGCTCTCGGGCATCTTGTTCAGCGCGCTCTTGCACAACACCTCGTGAAAGGTGATGCCGTCGAACTCGGGCGTGCGGACGGTGCGAACGAGCCCCGCCCGGCTCAAACCGGGCAGGGCACCGTCATCGGCATCGAGGGTTTGGGACTGCCACCGCACCCTTTGAGTCGAACATGCGTTCGATCAGGTGTCAAGCGTGCTGCGGGGCGAGCGCGAAGTCGACGAGGTCGTGGATGCTCTGCTGGATCGGGCGCGGGTGGTAGCCCAGTTCGCGTTCGGCTTTGCCGTGGTCGACGACGGGGGCCGAGATGATCGCGCCGAGAGCGGCTTTGGAGAGCACGTCCGAACCGAGGCGCTTGCCGATCGGCTCGAGTACCGGCATGAGGGCGCCGATGAGACCCGCCGGGATGGCGAAACGCGGTCCGGTGGCACCCGCGTGCCGGGCGGCGATCCGGCACAACTCGAGCAGGGTGATCATGTGCCCGCCCAGCAGGTAGTTCTCGCCGGTGCGGCCCTTCTCGCCTGCCAGGATCAGGCCGTGCGCCACATCGCGGACATCGACCATGTCGAAGCCGCCGCCGATCATCACCGGGACGCGACCGCGCGCGCAGTCCACCGTGGTGCGGTTGACACGGGAGAGCTGGCGCAGGTTGTCGATCGGGCCGAAGACGCCGGTCGGGTTGACGATCACCGCGTCGAGACCCCGTTCGATGGCGGGCCGCAGCGAGAGCTCGCCGGTCCATTTGGAACGGTCGTACACGGGCAGTTCGGGATTGTCGGAGCGTTGGGAGTTCTCGTCGATGTGCCCACCCGCGCGGTACTGGTCGAAGGCGTGGATGGAACTGGTGTGCACGAACCGGCGCGCGCCTACCTCGAGCGCGGCCTCGGCCGTGACCCGCACGCCCTCGGTGTTCACCCGCCAGGCCAGATCGTTGTTCTTGGCCAGCGTGATGAGGGCGACCAGGTGGTACACCACCTCGGCGCCGTCCAGCGCCGTGCGCATCGACGCCGCGTCGAGCACGTCACCCTCGACCCAGGTGACGGCCGGGTCGGTGGTGGCGGGGACGACGCGGTCGATGGCAACCACCTCGTGTCCGCGCTCCACGAGCTGAGGGATCAGGTTGGAACCGAGGTAGCCGGCTGCGCCGGTCACTGCGACCTTCATGGGGCCGAGGATATAGAACATGTTCTAGTTTTGCCATCGAATGCCGCAGATCGGGTCCGTCGCGAGTCGAAACCGGTCGGGGTATTCGGCTATATTTGGCGCACTGCGCAATCGGGCGGTCGCGTCGGGAGTTGCGCGGCTACCCGATCGTGGTCTCCAGACCGACTTTTCACGACGAGTGGGGGATTCGCATGACCGATCTCTCGGTGCAAACCGAAGGTGTCAACGCGTTCGCGACGACCAATGCCGGGGTGGCGGGGCAGATCGCGGCGGCGGGCAATTTCGACCTGGTCGCCAATGTCTCCGCGATGACACCCGTGTTCGGGCTCATCGGCGCCGACTACCTGGCGATGTTCGCGGCCGCGCAGGTGTTGCAGGCCAAGGACATCAATGAGCTGTCCGCCAAGTTCGGGTCGCTGTCGGACGCGGCGTTCCGCTCGTCGGTGACCTTCGACGCCACCGACATCGACAACGCGGCGCAGATCGCGCGCCAGGCCGCCGGGATCGGGGGCGCGGCATGAAGCCGCTGAGCGCGGACACCGGCGTGATCAGCCCGGAAGCGTCGCTGGCCACCGCCGAGACCGAGACGCAGTCCGCGCTCGGCGCCGTGCCGCAGGAGCTGGCCGGTCAGGCCATTCTCGACGTGCCGCTGGTGCAGCTGCCCGAGGACGTCGAGGAACCGGTCTTCACCCTCGCCCAGAAGATCACCGAGGAAACCCAGCAGGTCGGCATGCCGACCGGACTGCCCGGCCTGTCCGGGCTCGGTGCGGGCACGGACGCCCAGGACATCCTGACCGGTATCTCGGACGACGCGTCCTCGGCGCTCACCGACGTGCAGGGCGCGCTGAGCCAGGCCACGATCGATCCGTTCGGCACCGCCGAGACCCTGATGAACCAGGCGAAGAGCGCCGTCACCGGGGCGACGGGCGGCGCGGGTGGTGCGGGCGGTGCCTCGAACACCGGGGCCGGTGGCAACTCGGCCGCCGCGACCACCCTCACCGAAGACCCGGTCGCGGCCTTGATGAACGGCCTGTCGCTGCCCGCGCTGCCCGGGATCGAGACGCTGTTCCAGCCGTTCCTCGACCTGCTCAGCAGCTTCGGTACCGGCGTGTTCGGCTCGCTCGACCCCACCTCCATCCTGAGCAACTCCTCGGCCGTCATCGAACAGGCCATGACCCTGGCTCAGGGCGGCGTGAAAACCGTGCAGCAACTGTGGGAGGGCCAGGCCGCCGACGCCGCGACCACCGCGAGCCAGCAGGCGCAGGCCCAGGGGCAGGAGACCAGTCAGCGCGGCATCGACATCTCCGCGCTCACCCAGCAGGCGGCCGCGGTCGTGCAGACGGGCAACGCCCAGCTCACCTCTATCGCCACCACCTTCGCCGCGCAGGCGACGGCGCTCGCCCCGACCATCATGCTGCCGCCCACCCAGGCCACACTCATCGGCCTGGCGACGACCCACCTGGGCGAGGCGGTCACGGTCGTCAACGCTACGCGCGGCCAATTGGCCGGGTACACCGGCGAACTCAGCGGTGTGGTCGGTCAGCTCGCGAGCCAGAGCGGACTGCCCTCGCCGGAAGAGGTGCTCTCCGCCGCGTCGGAGAACATCGGCGAACCGCTGCTCACCCAGGCCGAAGACGCGCTGAGCAGCGCCACCGAGACCAGTGCGGCCAGCACCGGCGGCACCGGCGGAACCACCACGTCCCCGGCGGGCACCAGCCCGGCGGGCACCGGTGGCACGGGCGGCGGCGGTGGCTCGAGTGCCGCGCTCGGCGCCCTCGGTACCGCGCGCGGTGGCGGCGGTGGCGGAGGCGGTGGCGGCAGCTCGAGCGGCACTCCGAGCACCGGCTCGCCGAAGTCGACGGCACTGCCCGGCTCCGCGATGCCCGCTGCCGGTCGCGTGATGGCGACGGGACTCGGCACCGGCATGGGTGGTGCGAGCACCACGCCCGCGAGCGCGGGGTCCGGGTTCATGGGCGGCAGCCCGGGTGCGGCGGGCGCGGGCCAGCGCGCCAACGACGAGGAACACGGCCGCACGGTGCAGCCCTACCAGAGCCGCACCGGCAACGAAGACCTCACCGGTCTCCTCGGCGAAGCCACGCCCGAGGTCATCGGCGCCGTCCACGAGGACGAACGCACCGCCGACGAAGACCGGTTCTGATCGAGGTTCGCCCGCGGCCCGGTGCCGCGGGCGAACCGTCGACTCACTTCTCGAAGGCGTCGACCAGCTTCTTGGTGAGGTCGGTGAAACGCTTACGCGCGGCCTGCTGCTCAGGGTTGAGGCCGTCGGCCGCGTCGGGGGAGTAGACCACCAGGTGGGCGTCCTCGGCCGGATCCTCGGTGAGCAGGTCGACGATCTGGGCGCCCTTGCCCTCACCGGCGGGGATGCCGAAGTCGATCTCCTGCAGCGCCTCGATCTCCTCGCGCGCGGCCGAGATCACGTCGGCGGCAACCTTTCCCCGCTCTTCCTTCGGCGCGGTTTCGGCCTTGCGGTCCTTGCTCACCGCGTCGGGCCGGTAGACGGCTGTACCGTCGTCGAACACCTGCAGCACCGGCCGCAGGTCCGTGCGCGTCGACCACCCGGCGGGGATGGTGGTGACACTGATCAGGGGTAGCGGCCCCGGTTCGGCATGGGCGAGCGCGCCCGCACCGGGCAGAGCGAGCGCGCAGACGAGCAGACCGATGATGGGCAGGCGCATGGTTTCCCCTCGATGAAAAACGCTGTGTCGGATCGGGTTCGAGGGTCAGCGTAACCCGGGGGGATTGTTCAGGTCGGTGGCGGAATAGGTATCGCAGGACTGCACCGAACCGCTGCGGTAACCGGCGAGGAACCACTTCTGCCGCTGATCCGATGACCCGTGCGTCCACGATTCCGGATTCACGCCACGGCCCGCGGCACGCTGGATGCGGTCGTCGCCCACGGCGTTGGCGGCCGACAGCGCGTCACGGATGTCGTTGTCCGACAGCGGCTTCAGGAACGGCTGCGTGCTGCCCGGCGCATTCTGCTTGTCGGCGAAATGCGCCCACATGCCCGCATAGCAGTCGGCCTGCAGTTCGGTACGCACCGCACCGGATTCGGGTCCGCGCGGATCCTGCTGCGCGCGGCCGATGTCGCCGAGCTGGTTCTGGATGTGATGGCCGACCTCGTGGGCGACCACGTACTCCTGGGCCAGCGGCCCGGCGCTCGCGCCGAACCGGTCGACGAGTTCCTGGAAGAAGCTGGTGTCGAAGTAGGCGGTGCGATCGGCGGGGCAGTAGAACGGGCCGACATCGCTGGTCGCGTTACCGCACCCGGTGTTCACCGCCCCCGTGAACAGGACGAGTTCGGGCCGCACGTACCGCTGACCGGTCTGCTTGGGCAGCTCCGCACCCCACACCGCGTCCAGGCTCTGCGCGGTGAGCACCACCCGGCAGTCGACGTACTTGTTCGCATCGGCACCGGTCTTGCAGTGTTCAGGCGTCCCGGCGGTGACATCGCCGCCCTGATACTGACCGCCGGACAGGCCGGTTCCGTTGCCGGACCCGGTCAGGTCGACGCCGAACAGCAGGCCGACCACCAGCAGGATCAGCCCACCCGCGCCACCACCGACGGCCAGCTTGCCGCCCATCCCCGGTCCGCCGCCCGAGGATGCCCGGCCCGGATCGATCTGCATACCCTCGTTGAAGGTCATCGCGGTACTCGCCTTCGCTCGGTTGTCCACTGCCCTGCAGCACCATTGGCCACCGCGCGCGCAGCCGTCGCGCAGGGCGCGCGACAAGCTTGACACGGCGCGGAAGATATCGGTTTTCCCTCGCCCATCGTGTCTCACTACGATGGGCGTGCGCCGGGTGTTCTCCACGGTGCGAAAAATCGTCGAAAGGAATACCGTGCTGCGCACCCACTTGGCTGGTTCGCTGCGAAGCGAGCACGCCGGTCAGACCGTCACCCTCACCGGCTGGGTGGCCCGGCGGCGTGACCACGGTGGCGTGATCTTCATCGATCTGCGTGACGCCTCGGGAGTCGCGCAGGCGGTGTTCCGCGAAGGCGAGGCGGCCGAGCAGGCCCACAAGCTGCGCGCGGAGTACTGCGTGCAGATCACCGGTGTGGTGGAGCAGCGTCCCGACGGCAACGAGAACCCCGAACTGCCGACCGGCCAGATCGAGGTCGACGTCCGCGAACTGGTCGTGCTCAACGAGAGCGCGCCGCTGCCGTTCCAGCTCGACGAGACCCCCGGCGACGAGGCCCGCCTCAAGTACCGCTACCTCGACCTGCGCCGCGAGGGCCCCGGCCGCGCCATCCGCCTGCGGTCCAAGGTCAACGCTGCCGCCCGCGAGGTGCTCGGCGCCCACGAGTTCATCGAGGTCGAGACCCCGACGCTCACCCGCTCCACCCCCGAAGGCGCCCGCGACTTCCTGGTCCCGGCCCGCCTGCAGCCGGGCAGTTTCTACGCACTGCCGCAGAGCCCGCAGCTGTTCAAGCAGCTGCTGATGGTCGGCGGTATCGAGCGCTACTACCAGATCGCGCGCTGCTACCGCGACGAGGACTTCCGCGCCGACCGTCAGCCGGAGTTCACCCAGCTCGACATCGAGATGAGCTTCGTGCGCCAGGAGGACGTGATCCTGCTGGCCGAGGACATCCTCACCGCGCTGTGGAAGCTGGTCGGCCACGACATCGTCACCCCGATCCCGCACATGACCTACGCGGAGGCGATGCGCCGCTTCGGTTCCGACAAGCCCGACCTGCGCTTCGGTGTGGAGATCACCGAGCTCACCGACTACTTCAAGGACACCCCGTTCCGGGTGTTCCAGTCCGAATACGTCGGTGCGGTCGTGATGCCCGGTGGCGCGAGCCAGCCGCGCCGTCAGCTCGACGCCTGGCAGGAGTGGGCCAAGCAGCGCGGCGCCAAGGGTCTCGCGTACATCCTGATCAACGAGGACGGCACCCTCGGCGGCCCGGTCGCCAAGAACCTGTCGGACGCCGAGCGCGAGGGGCTGGCCAAGCAGGTCGGCGCCGAGCCGGGCGACTGCGTGTTCTTCGCGGCGGGCGCGACCAAGTCCAGCCGTGCCCTGCTCGGTGCCGCGCGTGGCGAGATCGCCCGCAAGTGCGACCTCATCGACCCGAACGCCTGGGCTTTCGTGTGGATCGTCGACGCACCGATGTTCGAACCGGCCGCCGAGGCCACCGCGAGCGGCGACGTGGCCCTGGGCCACTCGTCCTGGACCGCGGTGCACCACGCCTTCACCTCGCCCAAGCCGGAGTCGATGGACACCTTCGACACCGACCCGGGTTCGGCGCTGGCCTACGCCTACGACATCGTCTGCAACGGCAACGAGATCGGTGGCGGTTCCATCCGTATCCACCGCCGTGACGTGCAGGAACGGGTGTTCGCGGTGATGGGCATCGACAACGAGGAAGCCCAGGAGAAGTTCGGCTTCCTGCTCGACGCCTTCTCCTACGGCGCCCCGCCCATGGGCGGAATCGCCTTCGGCTGGGACCGCATCACCGCCCTGCTGGCCGGCGAGGACTCGATCCGCGAGGTGATCGCGTTCCCGAAGACCGGTGGTGGCGTCGACCCGCTCACCGACGCGCCGGCGCCGATCACCGCCCAGCAGCGTAAGGAAGCGGGCATCGACGCCAAGCCCGAGGTCAAGGGCGGCGACGCGCCGAAAGCTGTTGCCGCGCAGAAGTAGCGACCGGATAGCAGCACCGGTAGCTTCTGGTGTGGTCCCGTGGGGGACCGGTGACCAGGAGGCTATCGGTGCTGCATCTGCGCATAATCAGTCCACCCGAGCAGACCGCTGAACTGGTCCGCCTCCTCGAAGCCGACGCGGGCGTCACCCATCTGACGGTGGCGCCCGGCATCGCGGTCGACCCCGGCGGCGACCTCGTCCAGGCCGACATCGCCCGCGAGGCGGCCAACAAGATCCTCGACGACGTGAAGTCGCTCGGACTGGTCCACACCGGTGGCATCACGCTGGGACCGGTGGAGGCGGTGCTCTCCGATGCCGCCGATCGTGCGGTGCGGGCGGCACCCGGCGATCCGAGCGACGCCGTGGTCTGGGAGCAACTGCTCGTGGAAACCCACGAGGAGTCCTCGCTCAACTCCACCTTCCTCGCGTTCTTGACCATCGCGTGCCTGCTCGCCTCGATCGGGGTGGCGACGAATTCGCCCGTCACCATCGTCGGCGCGATGGTGGTCGGCCCGGAGTTCGGGCCGCTGGCCGCGCTGTCGGTCGCGCTCGTTCGCCGCAATTGGCGGCTGGCCCGGCGGTCGATGATCGCGCTGGCCGTGGCGTTCCCCGTCGCGATGACGATCACGTTGTTCGCCACCATGCTGTGGGAGCGGATGGGCTGGATCACCGTCGAGGGCGTGATGGACGCGCACAATGTCGACTTCATCTACCAGGTCGGACCGTTCTCCCTGGTCGTGGCTCTGCTGGCCGGGGCGGCAGGCATGCTGTCGCTGGTCACCGCGAAATCGGCGGCCCTGATCGGGGTGTTCATCTCGGTGACCACCGTGCCCGCGGCAGGCTACGCGGTGGTGGCCGCGACGCTCGGTCAGTGGCATCGGGCGTTCGAATCGGCGGGGCAGCTCGCGGTGAACCTGATCGGCATCGTGGTGGCCGGTGTGCTCGTGCTGGAACTGCGGCCGCGCGCGGGCGACGAATCAGGCCCGATCGGCCGCTTCAAGCGGGCGATCGGCATGCGCACCCCGCTCGAGCACTAGACGCGGGCGACCGGTCCCGCGGTGAGCATCCGGTAGGCGTAGGTGACCGCGATGGCACACACCGGCCCCGCGACGAACAAGCCGATCCCGCAGGCGAGTACACCGACGAAGGTGACGAGCATGATGGTGAGGAACAGCAGTACGCAAGCCCACAGATTGGCCAGCACCAGCATGCCGCTCGCCTTGATCGCCTCGACCGGGCCGTAGTCCTGGTCGATCACGAAGTGCAGCGAGAACATGCACAGGAACCCGACGATCACCCCGGGCGCCAGGCACAGCGCGGACGCGAGCAGGGTCGCGCTGAACGCCAGCAGTGCGGTGAGCAACACGTTGCCCGCGTTCACGAAACGGAAGAACGACCCGAAAGCCGGTGGGTACCCGTCTGTTTCGTACAGCGCACCACGCACCATCGCCGCCTGCAGCAACCACAGCGCAACCAGCACGACCAGGAACAGGAACAGCACGCTCAACGGCGAGGTGGGGTTCACGATCTGGACGATCGCGAGCGCGCCGAGATAGATGAGCACACCCACGCCGATGATGCCGAGCCACGGTCCGGGATTGGTGCGGAAGCGTTCCACGCCGTAGCTCAGGGACTGCCCGATATCGAGCGCCTGTGCTCCCGAATGGAGGTAACCCGACGGCTGCCCGGGCTGTCCCGGCGACACGCCACCGGCGGGGGTCGTGGCGAAACCCGAAGTTTCCGGTTTCTCCTGTGGCACCGCATAACCCGGGCCGGTGCCCGGCTGACCGTAGTGCGGCGCGCCCGTTCCCGATCCGGCAACCGACGGCGGGGGCTCGACCGGCTCGCTGCCGTACTGGGCGGCCCCCGGCCCTTCGAACTGCGGATAGCCTGCGCCACCGGCCATTCCGTGCCTGCCCGTTCCGGAGCTCGGGGCGGCCGGGTGGCCGGGTCCTTCGTGGCGTCCGGTGCCGTGGGCGAATTGCCCGCTACCGCCGGGCGCAGGCGACCCACCCGGTGAATCGCTCGATGCGGCGGACGGTGTGTCGGTCACTGTGGTAGACCTTTCGACTCAACCGGTTTGCGGTGTGGCGCACTGCAGTTGACGTCGAGAAAACCCGACGAGCGACAGATGTGTCAAGCGAACAGGCACACTCGCGCAACCGCGGTGCCAACACGCCGGGCGACGCGGAAAGGTTGCGTAACCGCTCGCTAGAAGTGACCAGGTACGAGTAGCTTGAGAGGCGATGACCGCACTATTGGCCGAACGCGCCGCCGACGTCGTGTCCGCAGCACAACAGTTGCTCACAAAGCGAATGGGTGCTGCGGTGAAGCTGAGTGATCCAGTGGAGCTCAGTGGTAGTGGCAGGACCACTGTCCTGCGGGTGCGTGTCGCGGAGAACGCGTTCTCGCTTCCGCGCACGCTGATCGTGAAGCAGGTGCGTGGCTCCGCGCAGGACCGCGTCACCGGCGGCATGGCACCGGGTGTCGCCAGCATCGACGCGGCATTCCTGCGCGAGGCGGTGTCCTACCAGTTCACCACCGCCCTGAGCCGCGAACAGCGCCCCGGCGCCTACCTCATCGCGCACAGCGTGCCCGACCGCATCCTCGTGCTCTCGGACCTCGGCGACAACGCGCTGCTCACCTCGGTGCTCGCCGCGCGCGCCGAACCGGGCACCCGCAACGCGCTGATGGCGTTCGCGCAGGCACTCGGCCGCATGCACGCCGCGACCGTCGGCCGCGAACCCGACTTCATCGCGCTGATGCGCCGGGTCGACTCCGCACATCGCGTCGACGGCATCGCCCAGCAGGCGCAGGCCGCGATCGCGGAGGTGCCCGGTCTGCTCGAGGCGGAGCTCGGCATCGAGGTCCCGGGTGAGATCGCCGAACGCATCGTGCACGGCAACCGGTTGTTCACCGCGGGCCGCTACCGCGCGTTCAGCCCCTCGGACCTGTGCCCGGACAACGTCATCATGAACGACGAGGGCGCCCGGTTCCTCGACTACGAGTGGGGCGGTTTCCGCGACGCGACCCTCGACATCGCGTACGCGCTGGTGTCGTTCCCCGGGTGCCTGTGCGACTTCGAACTGTCGCGCGGCCGGGCCAAGGAGATGGTCGAGGCGTGGCGTTCGGCCGTGGTCGGCGTGTGGCCCTCGCTGGCCGACGACAGGGTGCTCGCCGAACGGATCCTCGAGGCCCGCCTGATCTGGGTGTGGCTGTCGACCTACTGGTTCCTGCCCGCCGACCACACCCGCATCGCCACGGCCCGCGAGCACGGTCTGTCCGTGCCGCGATCGGAAGCACTGATCAACCGCTGGTCGGCGCTGGCCGAGGACGCGCGCGTCACCGGCGACGACGCGGTCGGCGACTTCGCCGAACAGGTGTCGGCGATGCTCGAGGAACGCTGGTCGGAGTGAGAACGTAGCTCCCCACATGGTCCCCGACGCGGAGTAGCGTCGGCGGGGATCCGAGAGTTGGGAGCAGACGTGCCGCAGTCGATCACCGTCACCGTCGTCGGCAAACAGTGGCTGACACCGCACCTGGTGCGGGTCGTCGGCACTGTCGCCGACGGTGCGTTCACCCCGAACGCCTTCACCGACGCCTACGTGAAATTGATCTTCCCCGTGCCCGGCGTCGACTACCCCGAGCCGTTCGATCTGGACACGGTGCGCGAGACGATGGACGCCGCGAGCCAGCCCGTACTGCGCACCTACACCGTGCGCTCCTACGACGCGTCGCGCCGCGAGATCAGCATCGACTTCGTCGTGCACGGTGACGAGGGCATCGCGGGCCCCTGGGCGGCCGCGGTCGAACCGGGCGAGGAATTCCGCCTGTTCGGCCCCGGTGGTGCCTTCGCCCCCGACCCGGCCGCCGACTGGTATCTCCTGGTCGGCGACGAATCTGCGCTGCCCGCCATCGCCGCCGCCGTCGAGGCCTTGCCCGCGGGCGCACCGGCCCAGGTGTTCGTCGAGGTCGGCGGCGCCGAGGACGAGATCTCGCTGGCCTCGGCCGCCGACGTCCAGGTGCACTGGGTGCATCGCGGCGTGTCCTCGGACGCAGTGCCAGACGAGCTCGCCGGCGCGAACGCGCCGCTGGTCGCCGCGGTGCGCGCGGCCGACTGGCTACCCGGCCAGGTCCAGGCATTCGTGCACGGAGAGGCCGACGCCGTCATGCGCAACCTGCGCCCCTACCTGCGCAAGGAACGCGGCGTCGCACCGAAATGGTTGTCCGTCTCGGGCTACTGGCGACGCGGCCGCACCGAGGAGGGCTTCCGCGAATGGAAGCGCGAGCTCGCCGCCGAGAACGCCTGAGCGCGACCGCGCCTGCCGGAACCGAGACGGCGGTCGTCGCCTGACCAGCCGGTCCGTCACCCGGACAGAGCGGTCAGCTTGCCTCGAAGATGTGCGCGTTCCACCGCGTTGTCGGTGAGCAGCAGCGCGTCCTCGTAGGCGGCGACCGCCTCCTCGACCCGACCGAGCTCGGTGAGGAAGGCCGCCCGGGCGGCGTGCAGATAGCCGTATGTGGCCAGGGCCGGTTCCGCGCCGAGCGGACGCAGCAATTCCAGCGCCCGTGCCGGATCACCCGCCAAACCGACCGCGACGGCGTGATTGAGCTGGGCGACCGGTGACGGCCAGACCCGCAGCAACAACCGGTACAGGCCGATGATCTCGGGCCAATCGGTGTCGGCCCAGCTGGGCGCCTCGTCGTGGACGGCGGCGATCGCCGCCTGCAGGGTGTACCGATCGGTGTGTGGCAGAGCCTGTTTCACCAGGCTGATGCCCTCGGTGATCGCCGCGTGATCCCAGTGGGTGCGGTCCTGGTGTTCGAGCGTGCACAGCTCGCCCGCCGCGTCCACGCGGGCGGCTCGCCGTGCGTCGGTGAGCACGATGAGTGCCAGCAGGCCGGTCACCGACGGATCACCGGGTACCAGCGCGTGCATCATCCTGGCGAGCTGGAGCGCGCGGTCGACCAGATCCGCGCGGACGAGATCGTCACCGGCGGGTGCGGTGTGACCGGTGGTGAACAGCAGATGGATCACCGCGCAGATCGCGTCGAGCCGCTGCGGCAGCTCACGAATCGACGGCACCCGATACGGGATGCCCGCCACGGCGATCTTCTTCTTCGCCCGGGTGATGCGCGCCGCCATGGTCGACTCGCTCACCAGGAACGCCCGCGCCACCTCGGCGGTGGTGACTCCGCAGACCAACCGCAGGGTGAGGGCGACCTGTGCCTGCGGGGACAGCGCCGGATGGCAGCAGGTGCTGATCAGCCGGAGCCGGTCGTCCGGGATCACCGGATCGTCGCACTCGGCCAGGGCCAGGTCGGCGGTGTCGGGCACAGGTTCGTCGACGACCAACTCGGGCAGCGACCTGCGGAAAATGGTGTCGCGGCGCATCAGGTCGAGGCCGCGCCGCCTGGCGACGGTCGTCAGCCAGGCGCCCTGCCGCGCCGGGACACCATCGGCCGCCCACACGGTCAGCGCGGTCGCGTAGGCGTCCTGCACGCATTCCTCGGCCAGATCGAAATCCCGGACCAGCCGCACCGTCGCGGCGAGCACGAAAGCCCACTCGCGACGGTGCGCCTGCTCGACGGCCGCGGCCGCCGTCGTCACGGCTGCGGGAAGACCTTGATCGGGCGCACTTCCACCCCACCCGTCGGGGCAGGCACCTGCGCGGCGATCGCGATCGCGGCGTCGAGATCGGGCGCCTCGATCAGGTAGTAGCCGCCGAGCGCCTCCTTCGCCTCGGCGAACGGGCCGTCCGTCACCACCACCTCACCCGACGCGTCGTGGCGGATCGAGGTGGCGGTCGCGGTGGGCTGCAACGCGTGACCGCCGAGGTTGGCCGCGCCGGTGAGCTGCTGGAAGGTGCGATGCGCGGTGAGCATGTCGTCGAGTTCGGCGGGGGACATGGCGGCATAGGTCGCCTCGTCGCCGTAGATCAGGACCAGGTACTGGCTCATGGGGGGGCTCCTTCGGATCGTGGTCGCCCGTTCGTCGGGTGGCCGTACTGATCCGACGAACGACCGCGGTGGTGATCGACAGCCGCTGGTGAGAATTCTGCGCCGATTCCCGAGAAGCCGCGCCCGATCTAGTGCACCGGTGTGGTTCGGGGTTCGAGGCGGCCGCCGGAGCGCACGGCGAACGAGGTGCCGTGGCGGATTCCGGTGGCCGGGTCGGTGACGTCGAAGGCGTAGAACCAGTCCATCTGGGTTGCCTCGGGGGTCACGTCGAGGACGCCGAAACCGTGTGAGTCCAGTTCCACGTATCGCAGGTGGTGGTTGGCCGCCTTGATGGCTTCCTCGGCGGCGATCGAGGTGGTGCGCGGTGGGGTTTTCGTCATGTCGGTGACGCTGGCCGAGGTGACCGACGGGATGACGAACTCCGCGCCGACCGTCGGTCCGCCCGGGTAGTTCGCGGCGTTCAGTGGCAGGTCGGCGGCCCAGGAGGTGTGGATGTCGCCGGTCAGGAACACGACATCGCCGACCTGATCGCCCGCGATGGTCTCGAACAGGGTGTGGCGGTCGGCGGTGTAGCCGTCCCACTGGTCGCCGTTGACGGTGATGCCGCCCTGCGGGATGCCGAGGGCGGCGGTGATGGCCTCGGTGGTCGCCGGTTCCAGCGGCGGGAACACCACCGGCGCGATCATCACCGAATTGCCGACGAGCTTCCACTGGGTCGGCGACGAGACCAATCCCGCTGTGAGCCAATCCATCTGGGCCCGGCCGGTGATGGTGCGCGCCGGGTCGTCGGCGTGCCGCCAGCCCGCGACCGGTCCCGCCTCCTCGTCGCGGTAGCTGCGCAGGTCGAGCATCGACAGCTCGGCCAGGGTGCCGAACCGCAGCCGCCGGTAGATCTGTACCGCCCCGTCGGTCCGGGTGGCACGCACCGGCATCCACTCGAGGTAGGCCTTGGCCGAGGCCGCCCGACGGTCGGCCCAGGCGCCCTGGGTGGCTGGGTCGTGGTCCTCGGAGCCCTCGCGCCAGGAATTGTCGGCCGACTCGTGGTCGTCCCAGGTGCAGATGAAGGGCAGCACGGCGTGCAACGCCATCAGGTCCGGATCGGTCTTGTACTGGCCGTGACGGATCCGGTAGTCGGCGAGGGTGACGATCTCGTGCGCCGGATCGTGCGCGCGCACCGCTCCGGCGCGGCCGACGTACTCCCCGCGACCGTATTCGTAGATGTAGTCGCCGAGGTGGACGATGGCGTCGAGGTCGCCGCGCGCGGCCAGGTGCCGGTAGGCGCCGAACCAGCCCGCTTCCCAGTTCGAGCACGACACCAGGCCCAGGCGCAGCCGGTCGAGGGAGCTGTCGGCGGCCGGTGCGGTGCTGGTGCGTCCGATCGGGGAGGTCTGGCCGAGCGCGTGGAAGCGGTAGCAGTAGCCGGTGCCCGCCGACAGGCCTTTCGCGTCGATCTTGACGGTGTGGTCGGTGTCGGCGGTCGCTGTCACGGTGCCGGAGGCGGCCACCTGGGTGAAGGTCTCGTCGGTGGCGATCTCCCAGCGCACCGAGGTCGCGTCGCCGAGACCCGAGCCGGGGGTCGCGTCGTCGTCGACGCTCACGCGCGTCCACAGGATCACCGCGTCGGGCAGCGGATCGCCCGAGGCCACGCCGTGCCGGAACACCGCTCCGGTCGCGTGTGCCTGCGCCGAACCGATCAGCACCGCCGCCGCGGCCGCTGTGCTGCCTTTGAACAGGGTGCGGCGGGCGAACAGCCCCGCGGGCACGACCTCGGTGTTTTCGACCACGATCAGCGATCTCATCCCAGCGCGGCCCGGCGCGCAAGTCGGACACGCAGAATTTGGTCATCTGTTCAGGTTCGCGGCTCGGACCGGCCGATCGAGCGGATGTGTCCGAGGGTCTCGGTACCCTGCACGACGTGAGTGATCAGCTGTTCGACGTGCCGGGCGAACCCGCCGAGCCCGAGCGTGGACTCGACGCCGTGGTGCGGCGCGATCCCGGGGCGCCGCTGGCGGTCCGGATGCGGCCGCGCTCGCTGGACGAAGTGATCGGCCAGCAGCATCTACTCGGTCCAGGTTCGCCGCTGCGCAGGCTCGTCGAGGGGTCCGGCGCCGCATCGGTGCTGCTCTACGGCCCGCCCGGCACCGGCAAGACCACCCTCGCATCGTTGTTGTCGCAGGCCACCGGGCGCCGGTTCGAGGCGTTGTCGGCACTGTCGGCGGGTGTCAAGGAGGTGCGCGCGGTCATCGACCTCGCGCGCAAACGGCTGGCCGTGGGCGAACAGACCGTGCTCTTCATCGACGAGGTGCACCGGTTCTCCAAGACCCAGCAGGACGCGCTGCTCGCGGCCGTGGAGAACCGGATCGTGCTGCTCGTCGGCGCGACCACCGAGAATCCGTCGTTCTCGGTGGTGTCGCCCTTGCTGTCGCGCTCGCTGGTGCTGCAGTTGCAGTCGCTCACCACCGACGACATCCGGGCGGTGCTGGAACGCGCGATCGTCGACGAGCGGGGACTGGCGGGGGAGTACACCGTCACCGAGGAGGCGCTCGACCACATCGTGCGGGTCGCAGGCGGGGATGCGCGCCGGGCGCTCACCGCGCTCGAGGCCTCGGCCGAATCCTCGCTCGACGGCACCGTCGACCTCGAACTGGTCGAGGCGAGCGTCGACAAGGCCGCCGTGCGCTACGACCGCGCGGGCGACCAGCACTACGACGTCATCAGCGCCTTCATCAAATCCATCCGCGGCTCCGATGTGGACGCGGCCCTGCACTATCTGGCCCGCATGCTCACCGCGGGCGAGGACCCGCGCTTCATCGCCCGGCGCCTGATGATCCACGCCAGTGAGGATGTCGGCATGGCCGACCCGATGGCGCTGCAGACCGCGACCGCCGCCGCCCAGGTCGTGCAGCTCGTCGGCCTGCCCGAAGCGAAACTGGCGCTGGCGCAGGCGACCATCCACCTGGCCACCGCGCCGAAATCCGGTGCGGTCACGTCGGCGCTGGCCGCGGCCATGTCCGACATCACCGCGGGCAAGGCGGGCGCGGTGCCACCGCACCTACGCGACGGGCACTACGCGGGCGCCAAGGCCCTGGGCCATGCCAAGGGCTACAAATTTCCGCACAACCACCGCGGCGGTGTGGTCGCCCAGCAATACCCGCCCGACGAGATCGTCGGCACCGACTACTACGAACCGACCGACCACGGCTTCGAACGCGAGGTCGGTTCCCGGGTGAGCAAGTTGCGCCGCATCATCCGGGGCAACTGAGCAAGCCACGTCCGGATTGTCGCCGAGACCACCGACTCCGGCGGAAAACCGGTGGATCGCAGACGGTAGGCTGGTCAGCTGTGCAGACCCACGAGATTAGACGGCGTTTCCTGGACCATTTCGTCCGTGCCGGACACACCGAGGTACCCAGTGCCTCGCTGATCCTGGCCGACCCCAACCTGCTGTTCGTCAATGCGGGCATGGTCCAGTTCAAGCCGTATTTCCTGGGTCAGGAAGCGGCGCCGTACGCGCGAGCTACCAGCGTGCAGAAGTGCGTGCGCACCGGTGACATCGACGAGGTCGGCGTCACCACCCGGCACAACACCTTCTTCCAGATGGCGGGCAACTTCTCCTTCGGCGACTACTTCAAGGAAGGCGCCATCACCCTGGCCTGGGAGCTCATCTCCAAGTCCCAGGAGGACGGCGGTTTCGGTTTCGACCCCGAACGCATCTGGGTCACCGCCTACGAATCCGACCCGGAAGCCGCCGAGATCTGGCACCGCGTCGCCGGAATTCCCTACGAGCGCATCCAGTTCCGTGACGGCAAGGACAACTACTGGGACATGGGCGTGCCCGGCCCGGGTGGCCCCTGCTCGGAGATCTACTACGACCGCGGCCCCGCCTACGGCAAGGAAGGCGGCCCGGTCGCCGACGAGGACCGCTACCTCGAGATCTGGAACCTGGTGTTCATGCAGGACATCCGCGGTGAGGACAGCCCGAAGCTGGGCTTCCCGCCGGTCGGATCGTTGCCGCGCAAGAACATCGATACCGGCATGGGCGTCGAGCGCGTCGCCATGCTGCTCCAAGGCGTGGAGAACGTCTACGAGACCGACCTGCTGCGCCCCATCATCGACAAGGCCGAGCAGCTGACCGGCCGCTCCTACGGTGTCGAGCACGCCGACGACGTGCGCTTCCGCGTGATCGCCGATCACGTGCGCAGCTCGGCCATGCTCATCGCCGACGGGGTGAACCCCGGCAACGACGGCCGCGGCTACGTGCTGCGCCGCCTGCTGCGCCGCATTGTGCGCTCGGCCCGCCTGCTCGGCGCCGAGAAGCCGGTGATGGCCGAGCTGATGAAGGTCGTCTCCGACCTGATGTCGCCGTCCTACCCCGAGCTGGCCACCGACTTCTCCCGCATCGAGACCGTCGCGGTCGGCGAGGAAACGGCCTTCCTGAAGACCCTGAACACCGGCGAGACCCTGTTCGAGAACGCCGCGTCGGCGGTGAAGTCCAAGGGCGGCAAGCAGATCGCCGGTTCGGACGCCTTCGCCCTGCACGACACTTACGGTTTCCCGATCGACCTCACCCTCGAAATGGCCGCCGAGGCGGGCCTTTCCGTGGACGAGGCGGGGTTCCGTTCGCTGATGGCCGAGCAGCGTCAGCGCGCCAAGGACGACGCTCAGGCCCGCAAGCACGCCCACGCCGACCTGACCGTCTACAAGGAACTGGTCGACCGCGGCGCCACCGAGTTCACCGGTTTCGACGAACTCACCTCCGAGGCCAACGTGCTCGCCCTGATCTCCGGCGGTGTGCGGGTGCCCGCCGCCCAGGCCGGTGAGGACGTCGAGGTGATCCTCGATCGCAGCCCGATGTACGCCGAGTCGGGTGGTCAGATCGCCGACCGCGGCGCGATCACCGCCTCGGGGTTGAAGCTGCGCGTCAACGACGTGCAGAAGATCGCCAAGAAGCTGTGGGTGCACAAGGCCACCGTGAAGCAGGGCCAGATCACCGAGGGCGATGTGGTTCTCGCCCAGGCCGATCCGTCCTGGCGTCGCGGCGCCACCCAGGGCCACTCCGGCACGCACATGGTGCACGCCGCGCTGCGCCAGGTGCTCGGCCCCAACGCCGTGCAGGCCGGTTCGCTGAACAAGCCCGGCTACCTGCGCTTCGACTTCAACTGGCAGGGCGCGCTGTCCGAGCAGCAGAAGGCCGACATCGAGGCCGTGTCCAACGACGCGGTCGGTGCCGACTTCCCGGTGAACACCTTCGTCACCGACCTGCCCAAGGCCAAGGCCATGGGGGCGATGGCACTGTTCGGCGAGAACTACGGCGACGAGGTGCGTGTCGTCGAGATCGGCGGCCCGTTCTCGATGGAGCTGTGCGGTGGCACCCATGTGGAGCACTCCTCGCAGATCGGCCCGATCACCGTCCTCGGTGAGTCGTCGGTCGGTTCGGGTGTGCGGCGCGTCGAGGCGTTCGTCGGCCTGGATTCCTACAAGTACCTGGCCAAGGAACGTGCCCTGCTCGCCGGTGTCGCGTCGTCGCTGAAGGTGCCGTCGGAAGAGGTGCCCGGTCGCGTCGAGCAGCTCGTGGAGCGGCTCAAGGTGGCCGAGAAGGAACTCGAGCGCACCAAGATCGCCGCCGTGCTCGCCTCGGCGGGCACGTTCGCCGAGCAGGCCGAGCGCGTGGGTTCCGTGCGCCTGGTCGCCGCCGCCGCGCCCGAGGGTGCCTCGGCCGGTGACCTGCGCACCCTGGCCACCGATATCCGTGGCCGCCTCGGCACCGATCCGGCGATCGTCGTGCTGCTCGGCAACGTCGACGGCAAGGCGCCGTTCGTGGTGACCGTCAACAAGGCCGCCCAGGACCTCGGCTTCAAGGCGGGCGATCTCGTCGCCAGCTTCGGGCCGAGCATCGCCGGACGCGGCGGCGGCAAGCCGGAGATGGCGCAGGGCTCCGGCTCGGACCCGTCGGGTATCCCGAACGGTTTGACCTCGGTCCGCGCCCGGGTGGCCGAACTCGCCGGCTGATGAGCACCCCCGCCTCGGACGAGGCCCCGGCCGATCGACCCGATCCGGCGACCGACCCCGGTCGCGGCCGCCGGATCGCGGTCGATGTCGGCAGCGTCCGCATCGGTGTGGCGTCGTGTGACCCCGATGGGGTGCTCGCCACGCCGGTGGAGACCGTCGCGCGCGCCAAATCCAGCCGTCAGGGCGGTCCACCCGCCGACATCGCAAGAATTGCCGAGATTGTGCGGGAGTACGAGGCCGTCGAGGTGATCGTCGGCCTGCCCCGGACGCTGCGCGGCGAAAACGGCACCGCCGCGGGCATCGCCCGCAAGTTTGCCAAGCAGTTGCGCCGGGTGATCGACCCGATTCCGGTGCGCCTTTCCGACGAACGTTTGACTACGGTGTCTGCTGCACGTGCGTTGCGCGAGAGTGGAGTTCGCGCACGTGGCCAGCGGCAGATGATCGACCAGGCGGCAGCAGTGTCGATTCTGCAAGGATGGTTGGACGAGCGGAGTTCGATGGTGAAGGACGCAGCAGACACAGCGGTCGGAGATGATGCATGACCGACCGATGGACCAGGGCAGAGGAGCGGTACCGGGCGCGTGAGGCGGACCGGCGTTACCCGCGCCGCGACGACTGGGGTCTCGACCCCCGTGCGTCGCGCGAGGAGCCCGAGGTCCCCGAATGGGACGACTTCGACGACGACACGAACGTCATCCCGCGCTACGAGGACGAGTTCCCCGAACCGGAACCCGAACCGCCGCGCCGGGTGGGTCAGCGCCCACCGCGCGCCACACCCGCCGGACGCGGCCGCGCCAGATCCGGTGCGGGACGCGGTAAACGGTCGCGGATCGCCTCCCGCAAGGCGGCCGAACGCAAGCGCCGGCGCCGCAACATGTGGGTGGTGGCCGCCGTCTTCGCGCTGCTGTTCGTCTCGGCGGCGGGCTTCGCGGGCTACAAACTGATGGGAAGCCTCGCTCCCGCCGAGGATTTCGCGGGGCCCGCAGGCAAACCCGTTGTCGTCCAGGTGCATCCGGGCGACACCGCCACCCAGATCGCCGAAGCGATGCACGAGCGTGGCATCGTCGCCAGTTCCGAGGCCTTCTACGAGGCGGCCGTGCAGAACGCCGGGATGAACAGCGTGCAGCCCGGCTTCTACGCGATCGGTGAACGCAGCCCCGCCGCCGACGCCGTTGCCGCGCTGGTCGGTGGTAAGTCCCGCGTGGGCAATGTGGTCGTGTCCGAGGGCAGGCTGCTGCACGACAAGCACGACGTGAGCACCGGTGGCCGCTACGACGGCATCTACCGCAAGATCGCCGACGCCAGCTGCGTTGGTCCCGAACGCAAGTGCGTGACCTACGAGCAGCTCGACGCGGCGGGTGCGAGCCTCGACCTGGCCGCCCTCGGTGTCCCGCAGTGGGCGATGCAGGCGGTCAAGGACTGCCCCGACCGGGCCAGGCAGCTCGAAGGACTCATCGCGGCGGGCACCTGGGACTTCGATCCCAGCGGCACACCGCAGCAGATCTTGAAGCAACTGATCACCGCGAGCGTGCAGGCCTACGAGGCCACCGGACTGCTGCAGTCCGGGGCCGACACGAAACTGTCGCCCTACGAGATGTTGATCGCCGCGTCGCTGGTGGAACGCGAGGCCAAGCCCGAGGACATGGGCAAGGTAGCCCGGGTGATCGTGAACCGTCTCGAGGTCGGCCAGATGCTGCAGTTCGACTCCACGGTGAACTACACCCTCGAGACCACCGAGGTCGCCACGACCGACGCCGACCGCGCCGCCGTGACCGCCTGGAACACCTACGCGATGGAAGGCCTGCCCAAGACCCCGATCGCCGCACCGTCGGTGGCCGCGTTGCGAGCCGTCGAGAAGCCCGAGCCGGGACCGTGGCTGTACTTCGTGACCGTCGACAAGCAGGGCACCACGAAGTTCACCGACTCCTACCAGGAGCACCTGCGGCTGGTCACCCAGGCACAGCGCAGCGGCATTCTCGACAGCTCGCGGACCGGTGGCTGAGCCGCGCAAGGCGGCGGTGCTCGGGCAGCCGATCGGGCACTCACGATCGCCGCAACTGCACACGGCCGCCTACCGCGCGCTCGGCCTGCCCTGGACCTACGAACGCATCGAATGCTCCGCCGAGCAACTGCCCGGTCTGGTCGACGGACTCGGCCCCGAGTGGGTGGGACTGTCGGTGACGATGCCGGGCAAGGAAGCGGCGCTCGCGTACGCGGACCGGCGCACCGACCGGGCGGAACTGGTCGGCTCGGCCAACACCCTGCTCCGCACCGACGACGGCTGGCTGGCCGACTGCACCGACGTCGACGGCGTGTTCGGCGCGCTGCGCGACGGCGGTGTGGAACGGGTCGAGGAGGCGGTGGTGCTCGGCGCGGGCGGTACCGCGCGGCCCGCTCTGCTCGCGCTGTCGCAGCTCGGCGCTCGATCGGTGACGATCGTCGTCCGCGACGCGAGCCGGGCGCGTGGTGCGCTCGACCTGGCCGAGCGGCTCGGGATGTCGGCTGCCACCGCGTCGTTCGATGCCGAATCCCTCGCCGCGATCTGCGCGCGGGCCTCCGCGGTGGTCAGCACGGTGCCCGCGGAGGCGGCGGGCGCGGTCGCGGAATCGGTGGCGACGGCGCCGGTGGTGCTCGACGCGATCTACAACCCGTGGCCGACACCGCTGGCGACCGCCGTCGGCGCGGCCGGGCACACGGTGGTCAGCGGGCTGCGGATGCTGCTGAACCAGGCCTACGGTCAGGTCGAGCTGTTCACCGGGCAGCCCGCGCCCCGCGTGGCGATGGCGGCGGCGCTCGACCTCTGATCGATCCGTTGCCGCGCTGATCCTCGAATTGGTACCGGTTCTAGTTTTGTCCGATTAGGGTGATGCCCATGACCACTTGGCTGTTGCGTGCCATCGCACTCGGGGCGACAGTGGTCGCCCTGCGGGTTCTGCTCGGATTCGCCATGGCGGCCCTGCCGACCTACGGCATCCTCTGGCGGGCCGCCTGCCTGATCGTGATCGTCGGCGCCGCCATCGCCTGGGGCGCGCGCGACGCCCGTTCCGCCGACGGCACCGACCTCACCGTCCGCTGGCTGCTGGCGGGCATGGTCGCCGGGCTCGGCAGCGGCGCGGTGTGCTGGATCCTCGACCAGGTGCCCGGAATCGAACTCGGCGACGCGGGCGCGCTGTTCGAACTCACCTCCGCGGCGTCGTTCATCATGCTGCTGGTGTTCCTGCCCGCGATGATCGGCGTGGGCTACGGCCGTGCCCGGGCGCGCAGATCAGCCGCGAAGCCCCAAGCCGCCCCGGAGCCGGTCCCCGCTTACGCGGGATAGGCGGACGGCGAAGAGCTGGAGGTGTGGTCCAGCGGTCGACGCCGCCTGTGCGCTCTGGGCGGCTGCGTCGACTCGCCGCGTGGCGTGCCGCCTGCCTACGCGGGGTAGGCAGGCGGCGTCTCCGAGCGCGTCGCTCGTCCACACGTGGTGGAGGTGCGGCCCGTGCTCAGAGCAGGATCGCGCCGCTCGTCGGGGTTTCGCGAGCGATGGCCGAGTAGGCCGCCGCGAGCAGGCTCGGGTCCGGGCCTTCGAGGCGGCCGGGCTTGGCCAGGCCGTCGAGCACCACGAAGCGGAGCACGCCGGAGCGGGTCTTCTTGTCGGTCTGCATCGCGTCCATCAGCTGCGGCAGCGCGTCGGCGTCGTAGCTCACCGGCAGGCCGACGCTTTCCAGGATCGTGCGGTGACGGTCGGCGGTCGCGTCGTCCAGGCGGCCGGCGAGGCGGCCCAGCTCGGCGGCGAACACCAGGCCGACCGACACGGCCGCGCCGTGACGCCAGCGGTACCGCTCGCGCCGCTCCACCGCGTGGCCGAGGGTGTGGCCGTAGTTGAGGATCTCGCGCAGGCTCGATTCCTTGAGGTCGGCGGCGACCACGTCGGCCTTCACCTGGATGGCGCGGCGGACCAGTTCGGGCAGCACCTCACCGGTGGGGTCGAGCGCGGCCTCCGGATCGGCCTCGATGAGGTCGAGGATCACCGGGTCGGCGATGAAACCGGCCTTGATGATCTCGGCCATGCCCGCGACGATCTCGTTGCGCGGCACCGTTTCCAGGGTCACCAGGTCGACGAGGACGGCGCTCGGCTCGTGGAAACTGCCGACCAGGTTCTTGCCCGCCTCGGTGTTGATGCCGGTCTTGCCGCCGACCGCGGCGTCGACCATGGCCAGCAGCGTGGTCGGCACGTGCACGATGCGCACCCCGCGCATCCAGGTGGCCGCCACGAAGCCCGCGAGATCGGTGGCCGCGCCGCCGCCGAGGCTCACCACGGCGTCGTTGCGGGTGAGGCCGATGCGGCCGAGCACCTCCCAGCAGAACCCGGCCACGGCCAGGTCCTTGCCGTCCTCGGCATCGGGGATCTCGATGCGGTGCGCGTCGATCCCGGTGTCGGCCAGTGCCTTTCGCACCGCCTCGGCGGTCTCGGCCAGCGGCGGCTGGTGGAAGATCGCCACGGTCCGCACCGCATTGCCCGCGGTCACCGCCTCGACGAGGTCGCCGAGCAACCCGCGACCGATGATCACCGGGTAGGGATCGGCGGTACGGACCTGGATGGTGGTCGGCTCTGTCACGTGCGCTGCTCCGATTCTCTCGGGTCGTTGGTCATACGTCTTGTCGCTCGCCGTCGCGGCCGCGCCCGCCAGGAACCCGGCGCCGGTTCCCCCGGCCCTCGATCAGCGGGTTGCTGAGCCCCGCGCTGGTCGGTGGGGCCTGCGGGTGTTTCGGCACCGGGATCGGTGGCCGAACTCCGGCGTCCGCCCGCTGCTTGTTTCGCGCCACCACGCCTACCGCGGCTGCCACGTCTGCTGCGGTTGCCGGACGATTCCGTGCCGGATCTGCGACCGGTGGCCGTCGGGGAGTCGTCGGCGCTGTCGGCAGGGGAACCTTGGGCGGTGTCGGAACGGGTGCTCGGCTGGGACTTGCGGCCGCGTCGGTTCGGGCGGGTGGTCCTGGCGTTGTCGGTGGGTCCGGCCGGAGTTTCGGCGCGTGCTTCGTCGGCAGGTGAGGCCGCGGCGGCGGTGGGCTCGCCGGTCCGGGTGGAGTCGGTCGCGCGGCCGGCACGGGACCGGCTGCCGCGGCGGCGCAAGCGGTTGCGGCGCGAGCGCCTGCCCTCACCGGGCGGTGTTTCACCGGACGCGGATCGTCCCGGCGCGGGTCGTGCCGCGGCGGAAGTGGTTCCGTCGTTGTCGGCCTTGGCGGTGGGTGCGGGAAGGATCTCGCCGCGCCGGGCGGCTGCTGCCCTCGCGCGGGACCGTCTGCGCGCTTTGGAACGGTTGCTGCCGGAGCCCGGTGTGGAAGGTGAAGGGGGAGTGGGCTTCGTGGTGTCGGTGGTACGCACGATGTCGGTGCGCACCGATTCGAGTCCCAACCGTGCCAGGATCATCCGCACCACCCGGCCCGGACTGCGACCGTCGGTGCGCACGCGCACCGTGGCCACTTCTCGGTAGAGAGGGCGGCGCTGCTTCATCAGCTCGCGGTACTTCGCGGCGGGGTCGGCACCGTTCAGCAGGGGACGGGCATTGCTCGACCCGGTGCGCCGAAGTCCTTCGCCCACACTGATTTCCAGGTACACCACGGTGGCGCCGCGCAGCACCTCGCGCGTGCGCGCCGACAGCACCGATCCGCCGCCGAGCGACACCACGCCCTCGTGCTCGAGCACGGCCCGCCGCACCACCTGCTCCTCGATACGGCGAAACTCCGGCTCACCGTCTGCGGCGAAGATCTCGGGAATGCTCCGCCCGGTTTCCGCCTCGATCCCCGCATCGGTGTCGAACAGCTCGACACCCAGTTCCCTGGCCAGCTTGCGGCCGATCGTCGACTTCCCGGAACCGGGCGGACCGACCAGCACCACCTGAGCACGCGCGACGATCCCGTCCTCGCCGCCGTCCTCCGCACTCGGTGCCGTGCGCACATTGTCGCCGACCGTGTCCGCACCCGCTGCTGCGGGCGCGTTTTCGCCACCGGAGGGCGTACCCGGAGCAGGATGCGCAATGTTCCCCCCGGCCTTCGCGCTGGGGGGAGGGGCGAAGGCGTCGTCCCCGGCCTCCGGATCGGCTGCCGTGGTCGAGTCGGTGTCCCCCGTCCCTGCACCGTGGCCGGGTGCCGTGGCCGGATTGTCGTCCTCGGCCGCTGCGGCGAAAGCCGTGGCGTGGTCGGCTTCGATGTCCGCAGCGGGAGGCGTGGTCAGGGGCGCGTCCCCGGCGTCTGCTGTGGTCGGGTCATCCCCGCCTGCTGCGGTGGGGGCCGTGCTCGGGTTGTCGCCGCTGGTCTCCGTGCCGGGTGCGGCGGTCGTCGATGAGGGGCCCGCGTCGGTATGGCGCGCGGTCCCCTCCTGGCCCGGCGTGGTCACGACGTGCGGCTGTCCGCGGGCACGTGGGGACGGCTGCTGATCCGCTTGATGTAGCTGGTGATGTTGTCGACGGTCTCGGCCAGCGAATCGCCACCGAACTTCTCCAGCGCGGCCTGCGCCACTACCAGCGCCACCATCGATTCGGCGACGACGGCGGCGGCGGGCACCGCACACACATCGGAGCGCTGGTGGATGGCGACTGCCTCCTCGCCGGTGGACATGTCGACGGTCGACAGCGCACGCGGCACCGTCGAGATCGGCTTCATCGCCGCACGCACGCGCAGCGCCTCACCGTTGGTCATGCCGCCTTCCAGACCGCCCGCGCGATTGGTCGAGCGCAGCACACCGTCGGGACCGGGACGCATCTCGTCGTGGGCCTGGCTGCCGCGCCGGCGCGCGGTCTCGAAACCGTCGCCGACCTCGACACCCTTGATCGCCTGAATACCCATGAGCGCGGCGGCGAGTCGCGAGTCGAGCCGCTGCTCACCACTGGTGAACGAGCCGAGTCCGATGGGCAGCCCGTCGATGATCACCTCGACGACCCCACCGAGGGTGTCGCCGTCCTTCTTGGCCGCCTCGATCTCGGCGATCATCGCCGCCTCGGCTGCGGCGTCGAACGCGCGCACCGGGCTGGCGTCGACGGCATCGAGATCCTGGGGGCCGGGCACGACGCCGGTGGTGTTCGCGGCGGCACCGATCGACACGACGTGCGAGATCACCTCGACGCCGAAGGCCTGGCGCAGGAAGTTACGGGCAACGGTGCCCGCCGCCACGCGAGCGGCGGTCTCCCGGGCGCTGGCCCGCTCGAGCACCGGGCGCGCGTCGTCGAAGCCGTACTTGAGCATGCCGGAGTAGTCGGCGTGCCCGGGGCGCGGACGGGTGAGGGGGGCGTTGCGCGCCATGCCTTCCAGCGCTGCCGCGTCGACGGGATCGGCCGACATCACCTCGGTCCACTTGGGCCACTCGGAATTGGCGACCTCGATCGCGACCGGACCACCCATGGTCCGCCCGTGGCGCACGCCACCGACCAGGGTGACCTTGTCGGCCTCGAACTTCATCCGGGCGCCGCGCCCGTAGCCGAGCCGACGGCGCGCGAGCTGTGCGGAGACATCGTCCGATGTCACCTCGACTCCGGCGACCATCCCTTCCAGGAGGGCGACGAGAGCGGGACCATGGGATTCTCCGGCAGTTATCCAGCGCAACACGCCGACCATCTTCCCATGTCGGCGCCCGTGGTCGGGCACGTGGTCCGCAGTGACGAGCGGCACGTCGGCGGTGTGCCTGCTCGCACGCTCACCGGACCGTCGTGCCGGTGGCGCGCGGACGGTGCCGCGATTCGGCGCGTCGGCGTCGTTGTCATGCCAGTGCCATCGCCGTCACCGTGGCCAGACACATCGCCGGACCGTGGGGTATCACCCTGCGTGAAGTCACCTGCCGCGCGCTGTCGACGGCGCGTCCCGATACCGACCGCAACCAGTGCCTACCCAGCACAACAGCCGCCGCCACTGCCGTGAGCAGTGGCGCCGCGACGGCCGCCCACGTCCACGCGGGTGGGCCGGCCAGCGCGGCCGCCGCGCCGAGCGCGATCGCCAGCTTCACATCACCGGCGCCGAGCGCGGCGGGCGCGATCAGATGGGTGACCAGGTAAGGCATGGTCAGCAGGGCGGCGCCGATCAGTGCCGTGGTCAATTGCCCGGTGTACCAGGCGAATCCGAAGACGGCGACCGCACCCGCGCCGGTGAGCGCGTTGGGCAGGCGGCGGGCATGGACGTCGATCACGGCGAGGAGCAGACACCAGGCGATGAGCAGGCAGAACGCGGCAGTAGTCATGTGTCGATCGTGCTGGCCCGAGCGGCGGCGATCGAGGCCTCTGCACCGAATGTGGACAACTTTCGCACATGTGGACAGCCCGATCTCCAGAACTGCTGTCGCACACGGACTACGCCGAGGTCGGCGCAGGAAAATCCGGTGCCACGCCCGGAACCGAACATGGCGCACTCGATGCCCACGTGTCCGTGGTTCGGCGGTAGCGTTGACTCATGTGTGCTGACTACACGGGTCCCGACCACGCGGCACGGCGTGGCGCCCTGCGGAGCCTGCTGGTGGAGAACGGCGTCGACGCGCTGCTCGTGACCGATCTGGTCAATATCCGCTATCTCACCGGCTTCACCGGCTCCAACGCCGTCCTGCTCGTGCACTCGTGGGACATGCGTGGCGCCGAGGACCGCACCGTCATCGGCACCGACGGCCGCTACGCCGCCCAGGTGACCGAGCAGACCCCCGATCTCCGTGCCGAGATCTCACGCGCCACCACCCGGCGCATCCTCGAGCTGGCGGGCGAGTGGCAACTCGGCCGCGTCGGCTTCGAAAGCCACGTGGTGACCGTCGCCGAGCACGAGTCGTACGGGGAGCTGCGCACCGGGCTGCAGCTCGTGCCGACCTCCGGCCTGGTCGAGCAGCTGCGCATGGTCAAGGACGACTACGAGGTCGAGCAGTTGCGGGCCGCGTGCGCCGCCGCCGATGCCGGCCTTGCGTCCCTGCTCGAGCGTGGCCTGCTGCGACCCGGCCGCACCGAGCGTCAGGTGGCGAGAGATCTCGAATGGGCGATGTTCGAGCACGGCGCCGATGCCGTCTCGTTCGAGACCATCGTGGCCGCGGGCGTCAATTCGGCCGTGCCGCACCACCGGCCCACCGGCGCGGTCCTCGCCACGGGCGACTTCGTGAAACTCGACTTCGGCGCGGTCGTCGACGGCTACCACTCCGACATGACGCGCACGCTCGTCCTCGGTGAACCGGCCGGCTGGCAGCGCGAGATCTACGAGCTGGTCGCCCGCTCCCAGCAGGCGGGACGGGAAGCACTGAAACCCGGTGCCAAGACCGCCGAGGTCGATGCCGCCGCCCGCGTGGTCATCGAGGACGCGGGCTACGGCCCGCAGTTCGTACACGGCCTCGGACACGGCGTCGGGCTGCAGATCCACGAAGCGCCCGGAGTGGCCAAAACGAGTACCGGTACACTTCTGGCAGGCGTGGCGGTGACCGTCGAACCAGGTGTGTACCTTCCCGGCCGCGGCGGGGTCCGGATCGAGGACACGCTCGTGGTGCGCGAAGGGGGCCCGGAACTGCTCACCCTCACCAGCAAGAACCTGACCGTCGTCGAGTGACGACGGCGCCCCCAGAGACACGCAGTAACGAACGAGGAGATCCGAAGACAGTGGCGGACACCAGCGACTTCAAGAACGGCCTTGTGCTGAAGATCGACGGTCAGCTTCAGCAGATCGTCGAATTCCAGCACGTGAAGCCGGGTAAGGGCCCCGCCTTCGTGCGGACCAAGCTGAAGAACGTCGTGTCCGGCAAGGTCGTCGACAAGACCTTCAACGCGGGTGTCAAGGTCGAGACCGCCACCGTCGACCGTCGCGACATGACCTACCTGTACCACGACGGCTCCGACTACATCTTCATGGACGGCGAGACCTACGACCAGATCTCCATCCCGGAGGCCACCATCGGTCAGGGTGCGCGCTTCCTGCTGGAGAACATGGGCGTGCAGGTCGCCGTGCACGAGGACGCGCCGCTGTTCGTGGAGCTCCCGGTGACCATCGAGCTGCTGGTGCAGCACACCGACATCGGCCTGCAGGGTGACCGCTCCACCGGCGGCACCAAGCCCGCCACCCTGGAAACCGGCGCCGAGGTGCAGGTCCCGCTGTTCATCAACACCGGTGACAAGCTGAAAATCGACTCGCGCGACGGCAGCTACCTCGGCCGCGTCAACGCCTGATCGTGGCGGACTCCCCGGCAGACAAGAAGGGCTCGTACAAGAAGCTCGGTGCGCGCCACAAGGCGCGTCGCCGTGCCGTGGACATGCTGTTCGAGGCGGAGGCGCGTGACGTCGACGTCTCCGATCTGCTGGCCGAGCGAGCCGAGCTCGCGACCCGCGATCAGAGCGTGGCCCCTGTACACCCGTACACCAACACCCTCGTCGAGGGCGTCGCCGACGACCTCGACCGGGTGGACGGCACCATCGAGTCCTACCTGCAGGACTGGACCCTGACGCGGCTGCCCGCCGTGGACCGGGCCATCCTGCGGATCGCGGTGTGGGAGCTGTTCCACGCCACCGACGTGCCCCCGGTCGTCGCGGTCGACGAGGCGGTGGAGCTGGCCAAGGAGCTGTCCACCGACGATTCCCCGTCGTTCGTGAACGGTGTGCTCGGCCAGGTCGTGCAGGTGGCGCCGCAGGTGCGGGCCGCCGCGGCCGCGACACGGGCACCTCGGCAGGAACCGGAGGCCTGAGCGTGGCCAAGTACCTGGTGATGGCCCGGCGCACACCCGGGTTCGACGCCTCGGTCATCGAACCGCACCGCGAATTCCTGCGTGATCTGCTCGCGAAAGGGCAGCTGCAGGAGAGCGGTGGATTCAGCGACGGCACCGGCGGCGCCTATGTGGTGCTGGCCGAAAACCTCGACGCCGCAACAACAATCGTGCACTCCGATCCACTGCACACCATGGGTGCTTCGGAACTGACCGTTCACGAATGGACGATCACCGTCTCCGCGTGATCCCGTTCCGCCCACAGCCGCGCGCTCGAACGAGCGTGCGGCTGTTCGCCGTTCGGGCCGTGGTCCGACGGCCTCCGCCGGTGGGTGTACGAGGAAACCGGCGGAGGCGCGGCCGCGCCGGGTAGCGCGGTGTCGGGTGTGCGTGGGCACCCGATGATCCTGCAACCTCGAGTGGGCTCGAGGTCAAGAGGGTCAGCGGCGGGCGTGGACGAGGGGGGCGAGGAAGCTTTCGATCTGTGCGCCCGACGGTTGACCGAGACGCCTGCCCAGATAGTCCGGTGCGTCGCCTGCGGCACGGCAGCGGTCGGGGTCGGTGTTGGCCGGGTCGTTGGAGTAGCGCTCGCCGAGCATGGTCGCCTTGGCGACTTCGCGTCCGGTGCGCAGCTCGTAGACGGTCACCTCGTAGGTGGCGCGGAACAGGTTGACCGTGCGGCCCACCGGTGCGCCGGGCGAGGGCGCGTACTGGCAGGTCTGGACGAGGTCGCGCAGTTCCAGCTGCTTCATACAGGCGATGAGCTGTACCGATGACGGGTCGGTCGGGCGCCACGCGCTCGAATCCTCCGGTCGGACCATGCTGGTGAGATGGCCCGAGAGATAGATCGGCGCCACATCGCCGCGCTGGTAGGGGGCGGCGTTCGGGAACGGCTTCTTGTCCGGCCCGCACATGCGGTCGTAGTCCGACATCTCGAAGCGGCTCGCCTGTACCGCCGTGATGGCGAAGAAACCGGCCCCGAACAAGAAGATGAACAGGATCAAGCCGAGCCCCGCCCCGATCTTCGGCAGACTCCTGCCGCGTTCCGCACGCTCGCGGACAGGGCGGTTCTGCCAGCGCTCACGCAGCGACGGTCCGCTCGGCCCGGTGCGCTGGCGCGATCCGGTGCGCCGGAAGTCGCGCCGGCGACGGCGCAGCGACGGACGCCGCCCGGGTTGCTCGTGGCCGACCCAATCGGTCCAGCTACCTGAACTCGACGAGTGGCTATCAGTGCTCGACGGAGTGCTCCAAGAAGCGGCGGCCGCACCGGACGACAACCTTTCGCCGCGCGGCAGGTGGGAGTCGGCCGTGCGGGAATCATCGTGTCGCTCATCAGGTTCCACGGCCGTGCTCGAATCGTGCATCGGCTCGGGCGCGGGAGGAAGGCGCTCCGGTTCACCGCTGTCGCTCTTGCTCAGCGAGATGACGTCGCCGGACTCGCGATCGTCGACATCGTCTTCCCGCCGCCCGTCGGCAGGTTCCTCGGTTTCGCCGTGGAGTGGCGGTGCACTGGAGCGTGCCGTGGTGTGGTCCGGGGACACCGGATCAGCTGCTACCTCAGTCGAATTCGGCACCTGAGCGCTCGTCACCACGTCATCGGGTGGCCCCGCACCGACCGGTGCCGATTCCTTTTCGGCAGGGGTGGTCTCGGTCGCGGCGGAGGTCGATGCGGGCGCCGACCGATGCGGCCGGTTCGCCAGCCGGTCGATCGCCGCCAAGAACGCGGGCGTAGGCGACTGACCCGCCCCCACCGGATCATGACGAGTCGGCTCGGCCCTCTCGTCCTCGGAACGCGTTGCCGCCGAGGCGGACAGTGAACCGAGCTCCGCCGGAGACGCGGGCGCCGCGGGCCTGCTGGTGGCTGCCGCTTCGAGTTCGTCCGGGAACCCCTGCGCCGTCAGGTCGTCGGTCGAGGGCAGCAGGTGGCCGAGATTGAGGGCCGTGAAAACCCGCGCGACGTCCTCGACGCTGAGCCGAACGGTTCGCCCGATCTCGGCTTCGAAATAGTCGTGCAACGCGGTGAAGTCGTCGCGGTCGACGATCACCGCGCGGTACCCGTCGGCGATGCGTGTCTCTTCGATGGTGATCTGGGCGCCCGGCTGGGGGACCAGTGCGATGACCGCGTTCACCCAGCCGAAGATCCCGGACTGCTGCAGCAGGCTTTTCGCCGCGAAGACCTGCCTGCGCACCTGCACGAACGGATTCGGCACGCGCGCGGCGTGATACAGCGCCGCCGGGGCGCCGTCGATGGTCCACGGTCCGTTCGGTGGGGTGGCGAGGGTGCCTTCCTGGCGGGTGGTGAAACCCTTGACCTCCAGGATGGTCACGGTCTGCGGGGTGCACACCAGCGCGTCGACCTCGACCGATCCGCCCCGGTTCTCCGGCACATGGCAACGGAAGACCGCGACGCCACCGGCCCGGAATGCCTCGTCGCGGATCGCCGCACCGACTATCTGTTCCGCGCCTTCGAGTTCGGTCTCGTCCGCGACAACGACGATCACCACGACCCCCTGAGCACCCGACTGCGGACCCCTACCAGAATACGGCCTCCCCGTGCCGTTCCGAATCCTGTTGCCGAGCAACGAGTTCGGTAAGAATGATTACCCATTTCACCACGGCGCGCTTCCGGGTGGCCGTGGGTCGTCGCCCGCCGGACGTTCCCAGGTGAGTGGGGGTGTGGTGACCTGACCCGCGACGAGCACCAGCCCGGTCGGCCGATCGACGGCGAGGAATCCGAAGGGCCGATCGATATTCACCGAGGTGATGGTCGCCCAGTCCATCTGCGGCATCCAGCCGAGGGTCACGGCGGCAGCGGTGACCGCGGCCGCCTCGAAACCCGCGGCGTCGAACCGTGCGATCACATTCTGCGCCGCGGCTTCGACGGCGAGCGGGAACGAGCTGATGCCCGGGAAATGCCCTTGCGACGAGTCACGGGCGGCGGAGAGGCCGAACAGGGCGGCGTGGTCGAGAAGATTGTGGTGTGCGGCGATGTCGAAGGGCGGGAGCGTCAGGACGACGGAGTCGCCGTCGACGGTCTCACGCCGCTCGACGGTCAGACAGGGGGCAATCGTGCCCAGAGGTAGGTCGGACGTGACGGACAGGGTTCCGTCGAGTGCCGCGATTCCCGCCGCCACGGCACTGCGCGGGTCGCTACCGATCAGCAGGTGGACATCGAGCTCGCCACGACCGGCGACGATCACCCTGGTGACATCCGAACCGAGGACGGACACGCTTCCGTCGGGATAGGCGGTCCGGTACAAGCCGGTGCCGCGATGCCCCTGCCACGGCCCCGTTTCGGGCGTCCACCGGATCTCGTCGAACGGCATGACCCACTTCGTGCGCGCTAACAGCGCTGTGGCCAGGGCGAATACGGTCATCGGCGAGATCGGCACCGGAAATTTCTCGATCAGCCCGCCGGTCTGCTCCCGTGCCCAAGCATCCAGTGCCGCAGGATCACCCAGTTCGCCGACGGTTCCGGCGGGCATACTCGCGATCCATTCCGGGCGCAACGGCAGGCCTGCCTTCGCCCATGCGCCGATCGCGGTCGACACCTCCCGGGAATCGTCGAGGGATTTCAGCATCGCCAGCCCGGCCGCATGCGCCTCGTCGGCCGGAATTCCCAGGGCAGCGGCCAATTCGGTCCTGGCCGGTCCCTGCGCCGCACCCGCGAGTACGGCGAGCAACGGCCACAGCCCGGCCGCCGACACCGCCGTGTTCGCGCCCCCGAAGGTGGTGCACCACCGCGCCGTGAGCTCGTTGGCCGAGCGGACGTGTGGCATCAGCAAACTCCCCATGGGCGCCGATCTTACGACCAACCACCGACATCTCGCCGTCTTCCCACGGCGGCACAGCCGATCAGTCGCGCACGATCCCCAGCCAGACATAGTCCCTGGCCCGGGTCACCGCGACGAACTGCTGACGCATCAGCAGGTCGTAGCGTTCCTGCTCGGCATCGGTACGCGGTGGTGGGGTGGGTTGGGTGAACGGGTGGATCACCGCCTGGAAGTCCAGGCCCTTCGCCCGATACACGGTGCCCACCTTGACGCCGCTGTCGGTATCGGCGCAGCGGTAGTCGACGAGCTCCTGTGCCGCGATGCCCCATGCGCGCAGCGTCCGCAGGACGGCGTCGGCCTCTGCGTTGGTGATCGTGATGACGGCGGTGTCCGACAGCGAGATCCCCTCGGCAACAATGCGATCGAGCTGGCGCCGAAGGTGGACGGGCAGTTCGGCGCTGGTGCAGGTGATCTGTTCGGCGTATCCGTCGGGCAGGGCGGCATCGGTGAGGTCGAGGCTGTGCCGGTCCGGGGTATCGATATCGTCGACCGGGCAGGCACCGTCCAGGCTCGCGGCCAGTTTCAGAATCGCGTGCCGGTTGCGGTAGTTCTTGGTGAGCTTCTCGCTGCGACCGACGATATTGATGTCGGCATCGATGAAACGCCAGCCGCCCGCGTAGATCTGCTGCTGGCGGTCCCCGACGAACAGCAGCGAATTCGGTTCGTCGCCGGTGAGCGCGTGCACCAGGCGCACTCCCTGCAGGGTCATGTCCTGCATTTCGTCGACGACGACCATCGCGTACGGCCGCGGCAACGGGTTGGTGCGCAGTTCGTCGAGCGCGGCGGTGATGACGTCGTTGCCGTCGTAGCACTGGCGTTCGGTGCGGATCCGCTCGTATTCCACGTACAGATTCCACACGTGTACGCGCTGGCTGGTGCGCAACGCGACGCGCCTGCCCCGGCGGTCCAGCCCGTCGTAGGCGTCGAAACCCGCCTCGGTGGGTGGTAGGCCACGGCCTTTGATCACCCGATCGATCTCCTCGCGCCAGTAGCGGGGATCTGGAGCGGCGTTCGTGAGCGGGCTCGAGCGGCCGACCTTGGCCCACGCGCGATTGAACGCGGTCTCGGTGCGGCGCAGTTCCATCTTGCGGTGGATACCGCGTTCGGCGAGGAAGTCCTGCGCCCAGGAGTGCAGGTTGGTGAATTCCGCGCGGCCAACCGTCGGCAGCAGGCGGGCGAAGGCGGATTCCTGGCACGGCGGCAGGTTCTTGACCAGCGTGGTGAACAGCAGCGGTCCCGTGCTGCGGCGCGCCCGGTGCGCCATGCGGTGCAGCGCCAGCACTGTTTTGCCGGATCCGGCCGGGCCGACGATGCGGGCAGGCCCGTTGTGGTTGCGGGTCACCAGGGCGAGTTGGGCGGGATCGAGGAACGACAACCAGGTCGGGAACGGTTTGCGCAGCGCGCCGGTCAGATGGTCGGTGCGCAGCGACTCCACGTCGAGCAGGCCGTCGGACTCGGTGAGTGCCTGCTCCGGTTCCACGCGGGGCACCGCACGGTAGTCGGAGTTGCGTCGCGCGGTGTGTTCGGCGAGCGCACCGGCCAGCTGGGCGGGCATCACGGGCTTGCGACTCAGCAACGCTCGAACGGTGGCATCGGTGCACACCACGAACCGTCCGTCCGCGCCGGTGTGCCTGCCCGGTGGCAGCACGAACACCAATTCGACGGTCTCGCGCACGAATTCGTTGCCGTTCGGCCCGATCTTCACACCGGTGAACATCTGCTCGGCTTGTGCGCGCAACCGCCGGATCTGCGCCTCACCGGGCAGTTCGTCCACCACGTTGACCGCGAAAACCCCACCGGGACCGACGATCACCGCATCACAGCGCCCCGCGGGCGCGGGCTGCCGACGATGCAGCAGCAGCCGCCACCGCTGCCGTCCCGCCAGCAGCACCGACGTGTAGACGCCACGCGACCGCCCCGGCATTTCCTCGACGGTCTCGGCCAGCGCCTCCTCGGCCCGTACCCGCAGAACCTCATGATCATTACTGGAAACCATCACGCCACCCCACTGTTCCGCGCACTCCAACGCCCCTCCAGTATCGTCCGATACCCAAGCAACAGAACGCATTTCGGATCAACAGGGGACCGTGGGCCCACACCCGACCGGTCGGATTGCCGAGCGCTGATTCACGGACGCAACAACACACTGCCCATCGCGACACGATCCTCGAGCATCCGATGCGCCTTCGCGGCGTCGGCCATCGGGAGTACCGCGTCCACCACCGGAACCAGCCGCCCCTGCGCCGCGGCGTCCAGTGCCGCCGCGCCGTGTGCGGCCACCGTGCCCAACCACGCCGGACCCGCGCACCCGGTGAGCGTGAGCCCACGCAGTATCAGCTCCGCGGCCGTGACCTGCGCCGGGGCTCCGGCGAGCCACCCGTAGCTGAGGATTCGGCCGCGCAGCGGGGTGACGAAGTCGAGCACGGGTGTCAGCGAATCGCCGCCGATCGAATCGAAGACGACGCCGAGGGTGTCGTCGCCGAGCAGTGCCGGTAGTTGCCGCGCCCAGTCGGGTGCGTTGTGGTCGACGACCTCGTGCGCACCGTTGGCGCGGGCCAGTTCGGCTTTCGCGGGGCCGCCCGCGGTGGCGATCACCCGCAGTCGGGCCGCGGCGCACAATCGGGTGAGGCTCGCACCGACTCCGGTCGCCGCTGCCTCGACGAGCACGGTCTCACCTGCGCTCGGCGCCGCGGTGTCGAACAGCGCGGTCGCCACCGACCCGGCCATCAGGATCGCCGCGGCGGCGTCCGGATCGAGACCGGTCGGGACGGTGGTGACCGAATCCGCCGACACCGCGACAAATTCGGCATACGACCCGTATCCCGGTGTGGACAAGACGACCCGTGAGCCGAGGAGCCCTTGATCTACGTCGGCACCGACCTCGACCACGGTGCCCGCTGCTTGGAACCCGAACACCGCGGGAAGTCGCGCGGGAAACGGGAAGGCTCCCGACCGCATCAGGGTCTCCGGGTAGAGCACCGGGATGGCCTCGATCCGGACGAGTACCTCACCCGCCGCTGCTCGTGGGGTGTCGACTTCCTCGACGACCAGGACTTCGGGTGCGCCGACGGTGGTCATTACGATTGCTTGCAACGGAACTCCATAAGTTGACTGACGGTCCAGTTCTCTCGATGGGAGACGATATGGACCGTCGGTCAACTTTGTCAACGGATCGGCAGTGTGCCGAGGAAATGAGTGCGATGGGCGAGGGTCGTCGGGTCGAACGAGCCGATGCCGCGCGCAACCGGCGGGCAATTCTCGAGGCGACCATGGCGCTGCTCGACGAACACGGGGCCGCCGGGGTGACCATGGACCGGGTCGCGGCGGCGGCGGGGGTCGGGAAGGGCACCATCTTCCATCGCTTCGGCAGCCGCTCGGGCCTGCTCTACGAACTCATCGCGGAGGGGGCGACCGAGCTCATGACGCGAGTGCTCGACGGCCCGCCGCCGCTGGGACCCGGCGCACCCGCCGGTGACCGGTTGCTCGCGTTCTTCGATGCGATGACCTGCCTGGTCACCGACCATGTCGAGCTGATCGCCGCGTACCGCGCGATGCCGCCGCATCCGCGCACCGAGGAGTTCCACACCTTCTGGGCCGAGCACATCAGCACGCTCCTCCGGGAGGTAAGGCCTGATCTCGACGCCGAAACCGTTGGTGCACTGCTGCTTTCGTCGATCGGTGGCGATCTCGCCCAGCAGATGGCCAGGGCAGGGGAGGTCGCGCGGCTCCGGGCGGCCGTTCAGGACATGGCCCGCTCGGTGCTGAACACGCCACGGTGACGAGCCGTCGGCGGCGGTTCAGCGGACGCCGCGGGGGCGGAACTGGATGCTGATGCGTGGACCGACCGGACGTGCGGTCTTGGGGACGGCGTGTTCCCAGGTGCGCTGACAGGCGCCGCCCATGACGAGCAGATCGCCGTGACCTGCGGTGAAGCGGACGCTGGCGCCGCCACCTCGGGGCCGTAGGAGCAGGGCGCGCGGGGCGCCGACGGAGACGATCGCCACTATGGTGTCGTGGGTGGCGCCACGGCCGATGGTGTCGCCGTGCCAGGCGACACTGTCGCGACCGTCGCGGTAGAAGCACAGCCCCGCGGTCCGGAAGGGTTCGCCCAGTTCGGGCAGGTAGTGCTCGGTAAGGGCGTCGCGCGCCTCGACCAGCACCCGATCCGGCAGGGGATCGTGCTCCCCGAAGAAGGAGATCAGGCGCGGCACGTCGACCACCCGGTCGTACATCGGCCTGCGTTCGGCGTGCCAGGGCACCCGCTCGGCGAGTCGATCGAACACCTCGCTCGCCCCGCTCAGCCATCCGGGCGCGACATCGACCCAGGCGGTGGCGTCGAGCTGGGTCCGCCGGAGAGCGTCCAGCGAACCCAGCGCAATCGCCTCACCGTCGAACAGTGAACCTTGCAGGGGCATCGACATGACCGCCATTCTAGCGCGCATTCGAACGTATGTTCGTATTCCTGTGCTTATGTCCCGGCGAGCGCGGTGACCACCGGGGCGAACCGTTCGGCGACGTCGGCGCCGACGACGATGTAGGAGAAGCCGGCTTCCTCGCGGCGGCGCTGGATTTCGTCGATGGCGGCGGCGGGGTCGTCGGGGAGGACGCTGAGGGCGTCGGCGGCGCGGAGTGCGGCGGGATCGGTCGCGGGGTGGGCCATGTGCGGTGCGACGGTGTCGCCGATCACCGGGACGGCCAGGGCCAGCTCGGGGCCGTTGGCGGTGCGGAATTCGCGGGTCAGCTGCTCGACCTGGTTCCGGGGTCGATCGTCGAGCGGGAAGGTGACCGTGTCGGCGATCTCGGCCGCCAGGGCCCGCGCCTTGGGGCCGTACACCGCCATCGCCACCGGGGTGCGCCGGTCCGGGCCGTCGAGTTCGCGTAGCCGGTCGACGGTTTCCCGGATGTGGGCCAGTCGTTCGCCCGGCGGAACGATCGGCAGGCCCTTGTCCCGCAACTCGTCCTCGATACCGCCGCGTCCGGTGCCGATTCCCATCTCGAACCGCCCGTCCGTCAGGAGCGACAGCGAATGCGCTTCCCAGGCGGTCATCCACGGCGGGCGCAGGGGAGAGGCATACACCCAGGTCCCCACGCGCAGGTCCGTCAGTGCGGCAGCGGTGGCGAGCATGGGCGCCGGCGCCGGTTGCGTGAGCGGGAAATCCGGCACCAACAGGGTCGAATACCCGAGTCCGGCGATCCTCCGAACTCGCTCCCGCCAGACCTGCGCCTCACTCCTGAGTGGAGCGACAACCCCGAACCGAAACTTCCTGACCATCGGCGAACACCCTTCTGTCGACATGTGACGATGTTCCGACGACAACCCCGCCCGAAATTCATCGCCGACTCGCTCGTGCGACTGTCCGACCGGAGGCTTCGGTGCGCTCGCCGCGGCGGACTTGACCCTCACGTAACGTCAGGCTCGACGATCACTCGTATGAACTTTCCAGCTTTCGAGATGAGCCCGGTGCCCGTTCCCGGTCCCGATGCCGTGGCGCCGCAACTGTTCCGGGGTATCTACGGGATGCCGATGTTCGTGATCGTGCCGTGTGCCGATATCGCGAAGTCGGTGGAATTCTGGGTGGAGGGGCTCGGGTTCTTCGACTTCTTCACCGCGCCGGGGCAGGTGACGCACCTGCGGCGGTGGGCGTTTCAGGATGTGCTTCTCGTGCCGGGGGCGCGGGCGGAAGGACCGGGTGGGCTCACGGTGAGTTTCTCCTGCGTGCTCGATGAGATCGACGGCATCGCCGAAGCGTGCGAGCGGGCGGTGCCGGGGTGCACGGTCGGCCCACGGGTGATGCCGTGGAATTCGATGGAACTCGAGGTGGTGACTCCGGAGCACATGCGTGTGGTGATGACCGCCGCCCGCCCGTACGACCCGGACAGCCCGGCGGCCGAGCACCTGCGGTCGATGGGGATCGAGGGGCCATGACGGCACAATGGTGGTCGTGACCACCTCGCCACGCACCGTCGGCGCCACGGCGCGGCTGCTCGGTGTCACCACGCGCACCCTGCATCACTGGGATGCGATCGGGCTGGTCTGCCCGTCGGAGCGCAGCCCCGGCGGGTACCGGCTCTACAGCGCGGCCGAGGTGGCGCGCGCCCACCGTGTGCTGGTCTACCGCGAACTCGGCGTACCCCTCGACGACATCGCGGGCCTGCTGGACGCACCGACCGCCGACGCTCTCACCACCCTGCGCGAGCAGCGCGCCGAACTCGAGGCCCGCATCCATCGGCTACGCGGGATGGCCGACGCGGTGGATCGGCTGATCGAGGCACGGGAGTCGGGCATCCTGCTCCCCGCCGAGGATCAGGTCGCGATCTTCGGCGACGGATGGGAACCGGCGTGGGTCGAGCAGGCCCGCGAACGCTGGGGCGAGACCCCGCAGTGGGCGCAGTACGCCGAACGCGTCGCCAACCGTACGCCGGAGGACTGGCGAAAGACCTCCGACGACCTGTCCGCCCTGCACACCGACCTCGCCGCGGCCCTGCGCCACGGTGTCACACCGGGCAGTCCGGAAGCCGACACCCTCGCCGAACGCCACCGCGCCTCCCTCGGGGTCTATTTCGACTGCACCCACGCCATGCACGTCTGCCTGGCCCGCACCTACCGCACCGATCCCGGCTACACCGCCTTCTACGACTCCCTCGCGCCTGGCCTGACCCGCTGGCTGTGCGCCGTCATCGACGCCAACGCCCGAGCCAACGGCATCGACCCAGCCACTGCGACCTTGAGTTGACCGCCATCTTCACAGGGTGGGGCGTTCAACTCGCGAGGACGACCAGACCGGCGCCTATCAGCGCCACGAGTGCGATCACGTCGGCACGGGCCACCCGAAGGGTTCGAGCGTTGAGTTTGCCCGGCCCGATCACCGCGGTGAGTACGAGAAACGATGCGGTGCTGACGATTCCGGCCGTGAGCGTGACAGTTCTTGCGGCAGGAACCACCGCGCCGACGACCAACCCGAACCCCACCGTCGCGAGCAACACCGCGCGATGACGCAGGAGAAGTTCCAGATCCCTGTCCGTGACGTCGGTGCCATAGGCGGTGCTCGCCCGTCGCGGCGACAACGCGACCACACCGGGCACGATGTGCAGAATTCCGACGCCGATCAGCAGCGTCGCGACGATGCCTGCTCCCACCTTGCACTCCTCCGTTTTTCGTACCTGAAGTCGTGCAAGCATGTCCGGTGCAGGCGGGCGACCACTTCCGTAAACGTGTCGTATTCCGGCGGACGGCTTCGGCCTTGGCGCGCAGTTTCATCGAGAACGCGCGTCACGAGCCCTATGCGGTGGTCGCCCAGACCTGATAGCGACCGGAATCCCCGGGAGCCTCGGCCGCGCGCAGACCGGTCTCGACCAGGCGATAACCGAGCCTGCGAGGCACTGCCGCGCTGCGGACATTGGCAGCGTCGCAACGGATTTCGACGCGCTCGATGTGGGTGAGCGCTAGGGCGGCGGCGGTGAGCGCGCGCACCGCCCGGGTGATCACGCCGCGACCGGTATGGGCCACGTGACACCAATACCCGATTTCCAGCGCTCCGGCCGCCACGCGGTCGTGCAGCCCGGCCCCACCGGCGACTTCGCCTGCCGCAGTGAAGATTCCGTACAGGTACCCGCCGCCCGGAGTCGGCCACCGCGTGCTCGAGATCTCGATGGAAAGCCGCTGATCCTCGCGCGTGGGTGGTTCGGCCGCCCACGCCATCCACCGGTGCAGGTGCTCGTGCGAATCGACGAGCGCGGCCAACCGGCTGTCCACGTCCTCCAGGCGCCACCGGCGCACGACCAGGTCACCCAGGTCGATACGCTCCGGCGGCGTCGCCACGAAATCGATTCCCATAGTCGATGGTCACCGGCCCCGGAGCGCCACGTCAAAGCGTTTTCGCCGAGCGGTCAGGAGAGGCGGTCGAGAATTCCGAGAGCGATATCGGTTGCGGCATCGGCCATCTGGTCGTCGGGCAGTGCCAGATCACCCATCATCGACACACTCCAGCTGATCGCCAGGAGCGCCTGTCGGGCGTAGTAGACATCCAACGGTTCGCGATCGGGGTCGGTCATCAGGTCGGCGAGCACGCGGAATTGGTAGCGCAGGCCCGCGCCGAATCCGAGATCGCGGAACGCGGGCTGATTCTCGTGCCAGAACCGCACCATATCGCGCCCGAGGCTGTGCAGCAGGGCGCTGTAGCGGCGCAGAATCTGCTCGGCCCGGTCCTGGCCGGCCGGGGCTTGTTCAGCCCAGGTCACGATGTCGTCGATGCCGCGGCGCAAGTCGTCGGAGAGGCTGACGACGATGTCTTCCTTCGTCCGGAAGTGGTAATACAGTGCGGCTTTCGTGACACCGAGCCGCTCGGCGATCTCCCGCAGCGAGGTCTTCTCGTAGCCGCGCTCGGCGAACAACTCCATCGCCACAGCGCGGATGCGGTCCTTGGTGTCGCTACGACGTCCGTCCACGGAATTCCTTTGCTTGACGACCGGCTAGAAGGAGCCTACCGTCGCCACATATCGGCAATTACTAGCCGGGCGGCAAGTTAGTTCGAGGAGTAGTGCGATGAGTGAAGTGAACGCCCCCGTTGTCGGCGTGGCATTGAGTGCCCTCGGCGTAGCACTGATCCGGGAAATGGAGTCGCGCCGACCGGACCGGCTCTACGACGACCCGCTGGCCTCGGCTTTCGTAGCGGCAGCACGTGACGACTTCCGCGGCACCGATGGGGGTGCCGCGCGCTGGTCGCGGGTCGAGGCGCTGGCCGAGCAGTTCTTCCCGGGCCGCTCGGTAGGCGTGCGTCTCGTCGACGATCAGGTCGCCGACGCGGTCGCCGCCGGATGCCGCCAGCTCGTCCTGCTCGGCGCCGGTCTGGACACCCGGGCCTTTCGCCTGGGGCTGCCCGCCGATGTCACCGTGTACGAACTCGACCTTCCCGCGCTGTTCTCCTTCAAGGAACCTGTGTTGCGCGCGACGGGCGCCATACCGACGACCCGCCGTCGGATCCTCCCGATCGATCTACGCGAAGAGTGGGCATCACGGTTGCGGGACACCGGCTTTCGGCCCGACCAGCCGACAGTGTGGATCGATGAAGGCGCGCTTCCCTATCTTCCCGCGGCCGATCATCGGCGAGCCGTCGCCACGCTCACGGACCTCTCGGCACCGGGCAGCAGGTTCGGTCTCAGCCGATTCACCGTCGACGCCGACGCACCGCACTACGTCGAACTGCGCAGACTCGTTTCCGGTGACGAGGAAGCCGCAGCTCCGCTGTCCGACGGCGAGCGGCCCGGCCGGCAATGGCTCGTCGACCACGGATGGCGAACCGAGTTCCGTGCCTGGGACGACATGATCGCTCCGCTCGGGCGAGAGGTCGCGGTGCACGACCCACACGTCGGCGTCGTCCACGCCGTGCGTGAGTAGCGCTCCCGCGTGACACGGATAACGGGACCGGCACGCGCCCCGGCCGAACACCGCGAAACGCCCTCGCTCGCAGGGCTTTCGGCGCCGCTGTGATCGCCGGCGCAGCAGTGCGCCGCGGTGGCCGGTCGTGGCCGTGCTCACAGGCGGCCCTACCTGGTCAAAGGGCGCGGCGGGCGCTGATAAGCTGACGGGCGAGTGAGACATCCTTTAACGGACCGTCCGGTGAGGCGGGGAAGGAGGTCGGCATGGCTGTGCCCGAACGGGCGGCCAAAACCGGCGCGGGCGAAACATCCCAGCGGCACACCCCGGAGTGGGTGGCGGCCGGGCGGGAGCTGTTGTCGCCGTCGGATGTGCAACGCACCGTCGCGCGCATCGCGCACCAGATCATCGAGAAGACCGCCCTGGATTCCGGCGACGCCGACGCACCGCGGGTGGTTCTCATGGGAATCCCCACGCGCGGCACCACCCTGGCCAACCGGCTGGCGGACAAGATCGAGGAGTTCTCCGGCGTCCGGCCCGCGCTCGGCTCGCTCGACATCACCCTCTATCGCGACGACCTGCGCAGCCGTCCGCACCGTCCGCTGGAACGCACCTCGGTGCCCGACGGCGGCATCGAGAACTCCCTTGTCGTCCTTGTCGACGACGTGCTGTTCTCCGGACGCACCGTCCGCAGCGCCCTCGACGGCCTGCGCGACCTCGGCCGCCCCCGCGCCGTGCAACTGGCGGTCCTCGTCGACCGAGGCCACCGCGAACTGCCGATCCGCGCCGACTACGTGGGCAAGAACGTGCCGACCTCGCGCGCCGAGGACATCTCGGTACTGCTCACCGAACACGACGGCCACGACGGCGTCTACCTGCATCAGGAGGCGAAATGAAGCACCTGCTGACCGTCGCCGACCTGGATCGGGCCGCCGCAACCGAACTGCTCGACGAAGCCGAACGCTTTGAACAGGCCCTGCTCGGCCGCGAAGTGAAGAAGCTGCCGACCCTGCGCGGGCGCACCGTGATGACGGTGTTCTACGAGAACTCCACCCGCACCCGCGTCTCCTTCGAGGTCGCCGGTAAGTGGATGAGCGCCGACGTGATCAATGTGAGCGCGTCGAGTTCGTCGGTCTCCAAGGGCGAATCGCTGCGCGACACCGCGCTCACCCTGCACGCCGCGGGCGCCGACGCGCTGATCGTGCGCCACCCCGCCTCGGGCGCGGCGCACCAGATCGCGCGCTGGATGGAACAGTGGGCCCGCGAGGAGAACCGGCAGGCCCCGTCGATCATCAACGCGGGCGACGGCACCCACCAGCACCCCACCCAGGCCCTGCTCGACGCGCTGACCCTGCGTCAGCGCCTCGGCGACATCGAGGGCAAGCGGGTGGTGCTGGTCGGCGACATCCTGCACAGCCGGGTCGCCCGGTCCAACGTCGTGCTGCTCAACACCCTCGGCGCCGAAGTGGTGCTGGTCGCGCCGCGCACACTGCTGCCGGTCGGGGTCGACGCCTGGCCCTGCCGGGTCGCGACCTCCCTCGATGCCGAACTGCCCGGCGCCGACGCGGTGATGATGCTGCGCGTGCAGGCGGAGCGGATGAACGGCGGGTTCTTCCCGTCGGCCCGCGAATACTCGATCAACTACGGATTGTCCGAGCGCAGGCTCGCGCTGCTCGACGACGACGCGGTGGTGCTGCACCCCGGTCCGATGCTGCGCGGCATGGAAATCGCCTCGGCCGTCGCGGACTCACCGAAAGCCGCTGTGCTGCAGCAGGTTTCCAACGGTGTGCACATGCGGATGGCCGTGCTGTTCCGGCTGCTCGTCGGTCAGGAGGAAACGGTATGACAGAGCTGCTCATCAAGAACGTCAAGCCCTACGGTGAGGGCGAGCCGGTCGACGTGCTCGTGCGCGGCACCGTCATCGCCGAGATCGGTTCCGGTCTCACGGCCGCCGACGACGCCGAGATCATCGAGGGCAACGGCCAGATCCTGCTGCCCGGCTTCGTCGACCTGCACACCCACCTGCGCGAACCCGGCCGCGAAGACACCGAGACCATCGAAACCGGTTCCGCCGCGGCCGCTCTCGGCGGGTACACCGCTGTGTTCGCGATGGCCAACACCAGCCCGGTCGCCGACTCGCACGTCATCACCGATCATGTGTGGCGGCGCGGCCAGGAGGTCGGCCTGGTCGACGTGTTCCCCGTCGGCGCGGTGACGGTCGGCCTGGAAGGCAAGCAGCTCGCGGAGATGGGCACCATGGCCGCCGGTGTCGGCCAGGTCCGGATGTTCTCCGACGACGGGCACTGCGTCTACGACCCGCTCATCATGCGGCGCGCGCTCGAGTACGCGAACTCGCTCGGTGTCCTGATCGCCCAGCACGCGGAGGAGCCGCGCCTGACCAAGGGCGCCGTCGCGCACGAGGGTCCGAACGCCGCTCGGCTCGGTCTGGCCGGCTGGCCGCGGGCCGCCGAGGAGTCGATCGTCGCGCGCGACGCCCTGCTCGCCCGCGACGCCGGTGCCCGCGTGCACATCTGCCACGCGTCCACCGCGGGCACCGTCGAGCTGGTGAAATGGGCCAAGTCCCAGGGGATTTCGATCACCGCCGAGGTCACCCCGCACCACCTGCTGCTCGACGACTCGCGCCTCGAGACCTACGACGCGGTCAACAAGGTGAACCCGCCGCTGCGCGAGGCCTCCGACGCCGCCGCGCTGCGTCAGGCCCTGGCCGACGGGATCATCGACTGCGTCGCCACCGACCACGCTCCGCACGCCGAACAGGACAAGTGCTGCGAGTTCGCGGTGGCGCGCCCCGGCATGCTCGGCCTCGAGACGGCCCTGTCGATCATCGTGCAGACGATGGTGCAGCCGGGTCTGCTCGACTGGCGCGGTGTCGCGAAGGTGATGAGCGAGAAGCCCGCCGCGATCGTCGGACTCGACGACCACGGCCGCCCGATCGCCGTCGGCGAACCCGCCAACCTCACCCTCGTCGACCCCGACGCCGAGTGGACGGTGCGCGGCGCCGAACTGGCGAGCATCTCGAACAACACGCCGTTCGAGGACATGACGTTCCCGGCCGAGGTCACAGCCACCGTGCTGCGCGGCCGGGTAACTGCCCGCGAGGGCAAGGCGGTCGGGATCTAGGGAGGCCAGGACGTGGAGAGAACGCTGTGGGTAGTCGGGCTGCTGGCGGTATTCGTACTGTGCCTGTGGCTGATGTACCGGGCCTGGCAGAAGAAAGCCGCGAGCCAGCAGTCGCGGATCGGTGACCTGCCGACCGTGCCCGCCGAACTGGGTGCGCAACTGCTGGAGCCGACCACCGGTCTGTACCTGGGCAGCACCTTCGCACCCAGCTGGCAGAACCGGATCGCGGTCGGTGACCTGGGGTTCCGTGCGACCGCCGAACTGACGCGGTTCGAACGCGGGATCCTGCTCGAACGCGACGGGGCGACGCCGATCTGGATTCCCCAGGAATCCGTGACGGCCGTGCGCACCGAGCGCGGACACGCGGGCAAAGTGATGACGGACAATGGTGTGCTGGTAATTCGCTGGACACTGCCGACCGGAACCGAGATCGATACCGGATTCCGGGGCGACGACAAGACGGTGTACCCGGCATGGACCGCGGATGCGACCAGGGTGACGACGGGAGACGAGACGAATGACGAAAGTTAAGGCAGCCCTTGTGCTGGAGGACGGCCGCGTGTTCCGCGGTACCGCCTTCGGCGCCGAGGGGCAGACCCTGGGTGAAGCGGTGTTCTGCACCGCGATGACCGGGTACCAGGAGACCCTCACCGATCCCAGCTACGACCGCCAGATCGTGGTGGCCACCGCCCCGCAGATCGGCAACACCGGCTGGAACGACGAGGACGACGAGTCCGGCAAGATCTGGGTCGCCGGCTACGCCGTGCGCGACCCTTCGACGATCTCGTCGAACTGGCGCGCCACCGGCACGCTGCAGGATCAGCTCGACAAGCAGAACGTGGTCGGCATCGCCGGTATCGACACCCGCGCGGTCGTGCGCCACCTGCGCACCCGCGGGTCGATGAAGGCGGGCATCTTCTCCGGTGCCGCCCTCGCCGGCGACGAGGAACTGCTCGCCCGCGTGAACGGTCAGCCGTCCATGCTCGGCGCGGACCTGGCCGAAGAGGTCAGCACCGACGGCATGTACACCATCGAGCCGGTGGGCGATCACCGCTTCACCGTCGTCGCGGTCGACCTCGGCATCAAGACCAACACCCCGCGCATGTTCGCCGAACGCGGTGTGCGCACCCACGTGGTGCCGTCGAACACCTCCCTCGACGACATCCTGGCGCTGAACCCCAACGGTGTGTTCCTCTCGAACGGCCCCGGCGACCCGGCCACCCAGACCGGCGCGATCGCGCTCACCCAGGGTGTGCTCGAGCGCGGGATCCCGCTGTTCGGCATCTGCTTCGGCAACCAGATCCTGGGCCGGGCACTGGGCCGCGAGACCTACAAGATGAAGTTCGGCCACCGGGGGATCAACATCCCGGTCGTCGAAGCGGGCACCGGCCGCATCTCCATCACCGCGCAGAACCACGGCTTCGCCCTGGAGGGCGAGAAGGGCGAGCAATTCGACACGCCCTTCGGCAAGGCCGAGGTCTCCCACGTCTGCGCCAACGACGGCACCGTCGAGGGTGTGCGACTGATCGACGGTCGCGCCTTCTCGGTGCAGTACCACCCCGAGGCCGCCGCAGGCCCGCACGACGCCGCATATCTGTTCGACCGTTTCGCCGGTCTCATGGAAGGAGCCTGATGCCTCGCCGCGAGGATCTGAAGCACATCCTGGTGATCGGCTCTGGCCCGATCGTGATCGGCCAGGCGTGCGAATTCGACTACTCCGGTACCCAGGCGTGCCGGGTGCTGCGGTCGGAGGGACTGCGCGTGTCGCTGGTGAACTCCAACCCGGCGACCATCATGACCGACCCCGAGTTCGCCGACTCCACCTACGTGGAGCCGATCACCCCGGAATTCGTCGAGAAGGTCATCGAGAAGGAACGCCCCGATGCGATCCTGGCGACCCTCGGCGGGCAGACCGCGCTCAACACCGCGGTCGCGCTGCACGAGAACGGGGTGCTGGCCAAGTACAACGTCGAGCTGATCGGCGCCGACTTCGACGCCATCCAGCGCGGCGAGGACCGGCAGAAGTTCAAGGACATCGTCGCCAAGGTCGGCGGTGAGAGTGCCCGCAGCGCCGTCTGTTACACGATGGACGAGGTGCGCGCCACCGTCGCCGAACTCGGCTACCCCGTGGTCGTTCGCCCCTCCTTCACCATGGGTGGCCTCGGCTCGGGCATGGCCTACAACGAGGAAGACCTCGACCGCATCGCCGGTGGCGGCCTGTCGGCCTCGCCCACCGCGAACGTCCTGATCGAGGAGTCCATCCTCGGCTGGAAGGAATTCGAGCTCGAGCTCATGCGCGACGGCCGCGACAACGTGGTCATCGTCTGCTCCATCGAGAACGTCGACCCGATGGGCGTGCACACCGGCGACTCGATGACCGTCGCCCCCGCGATGACGCTCACCGACCGCGAGTACCAGAAGATGCGCGACCTGGGCATCGCCATCCTGCGCGAGGTCGGCGTCGACACCGGCGGCTGCAACATCCAGTTCGCGGTGGACCCGAAGGACGGTCGCCTGATCGTCATCGAGATGAACCCGCGCGTCTCGCGTTCCTCGGCGCTGGCGTCGAAGGCCACCGGCTTCCCGATCGCCAAGATCGCCGCCAAGCTTGCCATCGGCTACACCCTCGACGAGATCGTCAACGACATCACCGGCGAGACCCCGGCCTGCTTCGAGCCGACCCTGGACTACGTCGTCGTGAAGGCGCCGCGGTTCGCGTTCGAGAAGTTCCCCGGCGCCGACGCCACGCTGACCACCACCATGAAGTCGGTGGGTGAGGCGATGTCGATGGGCCGCAACTTCTCCGAGGCGCTCGGCAAGGTGCTGCGCTCGCTCGAGACCAAGGCGGCCAGCTTCTGGACGGCCGAGGACGGGCAGTGGGCGCCCAAGGATCCCAGCGATCCGGCCTCGGTGCGCGAGGCGATCGAGGCGATCCTCGCCGACCTGCGCGTGCCTACCGAAGGTCGCATCTACCAGGTGGAACGGGCCTTGCGCTACGGCGCCTCGATCGAGGAAGTCGCCGCCGCCTCCGGTGTGGACCCCTGGTTCGTCGCCGAGGTCGCCGCCCTGGTCGAGTTGCGCCAGGAGGTGCTCGACGCGCCTGTTCTCGACGAAGACCTGCTGCGTCAGGCCAAGCACTACGGCCTGTCGGACCGTCAGCTCGCCGCCCTGCGGCCCGAGCTCGCCGGTGAGGCGGGCGTGCGCTCGCTGCGTCACCGCCTGGGTGTGCGCCCGGTGTACAAGACCGTCGACACCTGCGCCGCCGAGTTCGAGGCCAAGACCCCGTACCACTACAGCTCCTACGAGCTGGATCCCGGCGCGGAGTCCGAGGTCGCGCCGCAGCGTGAGCGCGACAAGGTGATCATCCTCGGCTCCGGCCCGAACCGCATCGGTCAGGGCATCGAGTTCGACTACTCCTGTGTCCATGCGGCGCAGACGCTGTCGGACGCCGGGTACGAGACGGTGATGGTCAACTGCAACCCCGAGACCGTCTCCACCGACTACGACACCGCCGACCGCCTCTACTTCGAGCCGCTGACCTTCGAGGACGTGCTCGAGGTGTACCACGCGGAGTCGGAATCGGGCACCGTCGCCGGTGTCATCGTGCAGCTCGGCGGCCAGACCCCCCTCGGTCTGGCGCAGCGGCTCACCGACGCCGGTGTCCCGGTGGTCGGCACCTCCGCGGCCGCGATCGACCTGGCCGAGGACCGCGGCGAATTCGGTGACGTGCTCGTCGCCGCCGGACTGCCCGCCCCCAAGTACGGCACCGCCACCACGGTCGAGCAGGCCAAGAAGATCGCCGCCGAGATCGGCTACCCGGTGCTGGTCCGCCCGTCCTACGTGCTCGGCGGGCGCGGCATGGAGATCGTCTACGACGAGAAGTCGCTCGAGGGCTACATCTCCCGCGCCACCGAACTCAACCCGGACCACCCGGTGCTCGTCGACCGGTTCCTGGAAGACGCCATCGAGATCGACGTCGACGCCCTGTGCGACGGCGAGGAGGTCTACCTCGGCGGCGTGATGGAACACATCGAGGAGGCGGGCATCCACTCCGGTGACTCCGCCTGTGCGCTGCCCCCGATCACCTTGGGCCGCAGCGACATCGAGGCCGTGCGCCGCTCCACCATCGCGCTGGCCAAGGGCATCGGCGTGAAGGGCCTGCTCAACGTGCAGTACGCCCTCAAGGACGACGTGCTCTACGTCCTCGAGGCCAACCCGCGCGCCAGCCGGACGGTGCCGTTCGTGTCCAAGGCCACCGCGGTGCCGCTGGCCAAGGCGTGCGCTCGGGTGATGCTGGGCGCCACCATCGCCGAGCTGCGCAAGGAAGGCATGCTGCCGCCCGAGGGCGACGGCGGCCACGTGCCGCTCGACGCGCCGGTCGCGGTCAAGGAAGCCGTGCTGCCCTTCCACCGGTTCCGTCGTGCCGACGGCTCCGGTGTGGACTCGCTGCTCTCCCCGGAGATGAAGTCCACCGGCGAGGTCATGGGCATCGACGCCGACTTCGGCACCGCCTTCGCCAAGAGCCAGGCCGCCGCCTACGGCTCGCTGCCCACCCAGGGCACGGTGTTCGTGTCGGTCGCCAACCGCGACAAGCGCGCCATGGTGTTCCCGATCAAGCGCCTGCACGACCTCGGCTTCCGCATCCTCGCCACGGCGGGCACCGCTGAAACCCTGCGCCGCAACGGCATTCCGTGCGAACAGGTGCGCAAGCACTCCGACCCGGCGACCACCGATCCGGCCACCGGCATGCCGGAGGCCTCCATCGTGGAGCAGATCCGCGACGGCGAGATCGACATCGTGTTCAACACCCCCTACGGCAACTCGGGCCCCCGCGTGGACGGCTACGAGATCCGCACCGCCGCGGTGGGCGCGAACATCCCGTGCATCACCACCGTGCAGGGCGCGGCGGCCGCGGTGCAGGGCATCGAGGCGAGCATCAACGGTGGTCTCGGGGTGCGTTCGCTGCAGGAACTGCACTCGAAACTGCGTGGCTGACATGACATTCGGTCACCGGTTGCAGCACGCCATGCGGCAGTTCGGTCCGGTGTGCGTCGGCATCGACCCCCACCCCGCCCTGCTGCGGGCGTGGGGGCTCGGCGAAGACGTCGACGGGCTGGAGGCGTTCGCCGAGATCTGTGTCGAGGCCTTCGACGGTCGCGTCGCCCTGGTGAAGCCGCAGGTCGCGTTCTTCGAGACCTACGGCTCCGGCGGCATCGCGGTCCTGGAACGCACCATCTCGGTGCTGCGTGCCTCGGGCACCCTGGTGCTCGCCGACGCCAAGCGCGGCGACATCGGCTCGACCATGGACGCCTACGCGCACGCCTGGCTCGGTGACGGGCCGCTCGGTTCCGACGCCGTGACGGTCTCGCCGTACCTCGGTTTCGGGTCGCTCGACCCGGCACTGAGCCTGGCCGAGGCCAACAACCGTGGCGTGTTCGTCCTGGCGGCGACCTCCAATCCCGAAGGGGCGCAGCTCCAGCGGATCACGGCGGCCGACGGGCGAACGATCGCGCAGACGATGGTCGACGAGGCCGCCGCACGCAACACGGGCGACGGATTCGGCTCCGTCGGGGTGGTCGTCGGCGCGACGCTCACCGAGGCGCCCGACCTGTCGAAGCTCAACGGGCCCATCCTCATGCCGGGAGTGGGCGCCCAGGGCGGGGGAGCGGACTCGATCCGCGCGCTCGTCCCCGAGGCGAACCTGTCGGCGGTCGTCCCCAACGTGTCGCGCGAGGTGCTCAACGCGGGCCCGTCGGTGACGGCGCTGTGCGACAAGACCGCTCAGCTGCAGGAGGAGTTCGCCTTCCTGCGGGCCTGATATCTGATGTGACGGAGCCGGAGTGGCGTGCGAGCCGCTCCGGCTCCGTTGTCGTACCCCCGTAAGGGTGCTGAAATGGCCTCTGGCGCAATTGTTTTCGCGTTCCGGGCGGTCCGGGTGGATCGACGCGTTCAGGCGGCGACGAGGGCGTTCCTGGCCCGCCACCAACCGAACGCGCCTGCCCCCACCGGGACGAGCAAGGTGACGAACCCCGACAGCGGTTGGTAGATCAGCCCGCACGCAGTCACCAGCGCCAGCGTGCCGAGCACCGGCGCGGGCACGAACCCGCGCGCCCGTTCCAGGTCGATCATGGCCAACCCCAGGCCGACGCCGACCACGCCGAACAGGGTGAACCAGAACGACAGCTCCGTGTCCTGATCGCCTGCCGCCAGCAGTGCGATGCCCATGACCGTGTGCACGCTCGCGATGAAGATCAACGACGCCCCGGCGAGCGGAAAACGAGTTTTTGAATTCATATTCATAAACTGTGCCACTAGGCTGACGCGGTGGCAAGACCCCGTCTCTTCACCGACGATCAGGTGCTCGACGCCGCCCGTGACCTGCTCGCCGACCCGGCCGTCGCCAGGCCGTCGATCGCCGCCATCGGCAAAGCCGCGAGCGTGCACTCCGGCTCCATCTACGTGCGTTTCGCCTCACGTGACGAACTCCTCGCCCGGTTGTGGCTGCGTTCGATCCGGCGCTTCCACGAGGGTTTCGTCGCCGCGCTGCGCGGGCCGGAGCCGCTGCTGTCGGCGGCCGTCTTCCTGCCTCGCTACTGCCGTGAGCACCCCACCGAGGCCAGGGCGATGAAGATGTTCCATCGGGAACAATTGCTCGACGTCGGGCCCGAGGAGCTGCGCACCGCGATCGCGGGCGTCAACGACGAGATGCAGGCCGCGCTGCTGGCCGCCGTGTCGACCGAATTCGGGGTCGTGGACGACGAGTTTCTGGCGATCGCCGAGGCGGCGGTGAAGGCGATTCCGTACGGATTGGTTCGCGACTACATCGCCCGCGCCGCCCCGATTCCGGGCTGGATCGACGAGGTGACCGCGACCGCCGCGGGGGCCGTGCTCGACCGATTTCGGGCCCGCAAGTGACGACACGCGGTACGAAAACGTGCGACACGCGCATAAATTCGGGAAAGTCGCTGGTCGCGCCGCACCGGGTTTGCCGGACCGGCCGACCGTGCTCACGCTACCCGGTGGCTAACATCGCCCAAAACGGTATAACCGCAGGTCCAGGCATGTTTCCGAAATTCGGCGGTACGATCGGATGGCGGGAATCCGACCTCGCCGCATCATGCCCGCGCGCGCCATACGGCATCCGTAATCCGCCCCTGACCTGGGGGTCGGGTTCGCAATCGGCGGGCACCGTGGGTACGGTCGCACAGACCGTCCGGGTAACCGGCGGTAGATCTAGCAATGAACGATGAGACGGAGGAACCCGTGGCCCTTCCCCAGCTGACTGACGAGCAGCGCGCCGCTGCTCTGGAGAAGGCGGCTGCCGCTCGCCGCGCTCGGGCAGAGCTCAAGGAGCGCCTGAAGCGAGGCGGCACCAACCTGAAGCAGGTCCTCACCGACGCCGAATCCGACGAGATCCTCGGCAAGATGAAGGTGTCGGCGCTGCTCGAGGCTCTGCCGAAGGTGGGCAAGGTCAAGGCCGCCGAGATCATGACCGAGCTGGAGATCGCCCCCACCCGGCGTCTCCGTGGCCTGGGCGACCGTCAGCGCAAGGCGCTGCTGGCTCGCTTCGACTTCGACTCCTGATCCAGGTGGTCGAACAACACACGCGGAAGGGCCGACTGGTTGTACTGGTCGGCCCCTCGGCCGTCGGCAAGTCCACGGTCGTGCGGTGCGTGCGGGAACGTCTGCCCGAGCTGGTTTTCAGCGTCTCGGCCACCACCAGGGCCCCGCGCCCCGGCGAGGTCGACGGACGCGACTACCGCTTCGTTTCCCGAGCCGATTTCGACGCCATGATCGAGGCGGACGAACTGCTCGAATGGGCGGACATCCATGGGGGGTTGCAGCGATCGGGCACCCCCGCGGCGCCGGTGCGTGCGGCACTGGACGCCGGACGATCGGTACTGCTCGAAGTCGACCTGGCCGGTGCGCGGTCGGTCCGGCAGGCGATGCCGGAAGCGCTGCTGGTGTTTCTCGCCCCGCCGAGCTGGGAAGAACTGGTCTCGCGGCTGCGTTCACGCGGTACCGAGACCCCCGAGGTGATCGAGCGCAGGCTCGAGACCGCCCGGGTCGAATTGGCCGCACGTGACGAGTTCGACACGGTCATTGTGAACGCCGAGGTGACGACCGCCTGCGAGCAGTTGGTATCCTTGTTCGTTAGCACAAATTCGAGTTCTTGACCCACTAAACCGCAGGAGCCTCCCCTAGTGAGCACGGACATCACCGCTGCACCCGCGTACGACACTCCCATCGGCCTGACCAACCCGCCGATCGATGAGCTGCTCGAGCGCACCTCGTCCAAGTACGCCCTCGTGATCTACGCGGCCAAGCGCGCCCGGCAGATCAACGACTACTACAACCAGCTCGGTGACGGCATCCTCGAGTACGTCGGCCCGCTCGTCGAGCCGGGTCTGCAGGAGAAGCCGCTGTCGGTCGCCATGCGCGAAATCCACTCCGACCTGCTCGAACACACCGAGGGCGAGTGACAATCCCCAGCCGGGAGGCGTAAAGACCATGCGGATCGTCGTCGGGGTCGGCGGGGGCATCGCCGCTTACAAGGCGTGTGCCCTCGTTCGCCGTTTCACCGAGACCGGGCACCAGGTGAAGGTCATCCCCACCGAGGCCGCGCTGCAGTTCGTCGGCAAGGCGACCTTCGAGGCGCTGTCCGGTCAGCCGGTGCACACGGACGTGTTCACCGACGTGCCCGAGGTGCCGCATGTGCGGATCGGCCAAGAGGCCGATCTCGTCGTCATCGCCCCCGCCACCGCGGATCTGATGGCCCGCGCCGCCCAGGGGCGCGCCGACGATCTGCTCACCGCCACCTTGCTGACGGCCCGATGTCCGGTGTTGTTCGCGCCCGCGATGCACACCGAGATGTGGGAGCATCCGGCGACGGTGGCCAATGTCGCGACGCTGCGCGCGCACGGCGCCAACGTCATGGAACCCGCGTCGGGCCGGCTCACCGGTACCGACACGGGTCCGGGACGGCTGCCGGAACCGGAGGAGATCTTCGGTCTGGCCTCGCTGCTGCTCGAGCGCGCCGACGCACTGCCCCGCGACCTGACCGGTCGCCGCGTGGTGATCACCGCAGGTGGGACGAGGGAACCTCTCGACCCGGTGCGTTTCCTCGGCAACCGCAGCTCCGGTAAACAGGGTTACGCCCTGGCCAGGGTCGCCGCCCAGCGTGGCGCCCAGGTGACGCTGATCGCGGGCAACACCATCGAGCTCGCCCCGCCCGCCGCGGTCGAACTGGTCCACATCACCACCGCCGAACAGCTCAAGACGGCCGTCGACAAGCACGCCGTGGGCGCCGATGCGGTCGTCATGGCCGCCGCGGTCGCCGATTTCCGTCCGACCCACGTGGCGGCAGCGAAGATCAAGAAGGGCGCCGACGAACCCGACGTGATCCCGTTGACCAAGAACGCCGACATCCTCGCCGGTCTGGTCGACGCCCGCACCGAGGGCAGGCTCGACGGCACCGCGATCGTCGGTTTCGCCGCCGAGACCGGGGACGACAACGGTGACGTGCTCACCCACGCCCGCGCGAAACTGGCCCGCAAGGGCTGCGACCTGCTCGTGGTCAACGCGGTGGGTGAGGGCAAGGCGTTCGAGGTCGACACCAACGACGGGTGGCTGCTCGGGGCCGACGGCACCGAGGTGGCACTCGATCACGGCTCCAAGGCGCTGCTGGCGAGCAGGGTGCTCGACGCGCTCGTCCCGCTGCTGCGCTGACCGGGTAAAACCGCCGTTCGTGCGCGAAAACCGTTGCGCCGCAACGATCTCGCGCAGTGTACCGCGCACGGGTGTGTTCGTGGTGTGGCTTGTCCTAACCCGCCACCTTGTCGGTGGTTTGGAATAGTCTGAAGAGAAGTAACCCGTTGAGGGAGAGGGAATAACTGTGCGTACGACAGGTAGTCGGCTATTCACCAGTGAGTCTGTGACCGAGGGCCATCCGGACAAGATCTGTGACGCGATCAGCGATTCCATCCTCGACGCATTGCTCGCCGAGGATCCGGGCAGCCGCGTCGCGGTGGAAACCCTGGTCACCACCGGCCAGGTCCATGTCGCGGGCGAGGTGACCACGTCGGCCTACGCCGATATCCCGCGGATCGTGCGCGAGAAGGTCCTCGAGATCGGGTACGACTCCTCCGCAAAGGGTTTCGACGGCAACTCCTGCGGTGTCAACATCGCGATCGGCGCGCAGTCGCCCGATATCGCCCAGGGTGTCGACACCTCGCACGAGGCGCGCGTCGGCGGGTCCGACGACGAGATCGAACGCCAGGGCGCGGGCGACCAGGGCCTGATGTTCGGCTACGCCACCACCGACACCCCCGAGCTGATGCCGCTGCCGATCGCGCTCGCGCACCGGCTCTCGCGCAAGCTCACCGAGGTCCGCAAGTCCGGCGTGCTGCCCTACCTGCGTCCCGACGGCAAGACCCAGGTCACCATCGAATACGACGGTGACCGCCCGGTCCGCCTCGACACGGTTGTCATCTCCACCCAGCACGCCGCCGATATCGACCTGGACAACCTCCTGGCCCCCGATATCCGCGAGAAGGTCGTCGAGGCGGTCATCGCCGATCTGGAGATCCCGTCGCTCGACACCTCCGACATCCGCCTGCTGGTGAACCCGACCGGCAAGTTCGTGCTCGGTGGCCCGATGGGTGACGCCGGTCTGACCGGTCGCAAGATCATCGTCGACACCTACGGCGGCATGGCCCGCCACGGTGGTGGCGCGTTCTCCGGCAAGGACCCGTCGAAGGTCGACCGTTCGGCCGCCTACGCCATGCGCTGGGTCGCCAAGAACGTGGTGGCCGCCGGTCTGGCCGACCGCGTCGAGGTCCAGGTCGCCTACGCCATCGGCAAGGCGGCGCCGGTCGGTCTGTTCGTCGAGACCTTCGGCACCGAGAAGGTCGACCCCACCCGCATCTCGACCGCCATCTCCGAGGTGTTCGACCTGCGTCCGGGCGCGATTATCCGCGATCTGGATCTGCTGCGCCCGATCTACGCGCCGACCGCGGCCTACGGTCACTTCGGCCGCACCGATGTCGACCTGCCCTGGGAGCACACGGACCGCGCCGACAAGCTGCGCGCGGCCGTCGGCCTGTAGTACCCACGGCCCGCGTGACCGCGGACGAACCATCGACAGCATCGGGACACCCGATCGCCCGGGTGCTCCCGCTGCTGTCGCCCGCGCACCTCGACCGCGACTTCGACTACCTCGTCCCGCCCGAGCTGGACGAGATCGCCCAGCCCGGTGTGCGCGTGCGCGTCCGCTTCGCCGGCCGCCTCGTCGACGGCTATCTCCTGCAACGCCTTTCGTCCACCGAGCACACCGGAAAAATGGTGAAGCTCGAGCGCGTGGTCTCCCCGGAACGCGTCCTCACCCCGGAAATCCTGCGCCTGGCCACCACCGTCGCCGCCCGCTACGCGGGCACCCGCGCCGACGTCCTTCGCCTGGCCATCCCACCCCGCCACGCCCGCACCGAAGCGAGCGGTTCGACCACCACCCCGAAGAAGTCCGCCGCCCGCGTGGGAGAGACGCGCACTGAGGACGCGGACTCTTCTACAGCGTCCACGCGGTCTTCCCGCGTCACGGCCACATCACCCGACGAGACCGCCGCACCGCTGAGAGTCGATGGCACCGCGACCGGACTTTCCGAACCGGTAGCTGAATCTGGCACTACCGCAACGAAATCCAGCGCTGCGTCCGCTCGCCGGCCGGCTGCATCCAGCGCTACCGACCGCACCGGCGACTCGATCGGATCTGTCGACGGCCGACCCAGTTCTGCTGGTAGGGCTGACCGTACTGCTGAAACAGAGGCTTCCACCGGCGGCGTAGCTGATGCGGCCGCTGACCGCACCGGTCAGGCGGTGGTAGCTGTCCGCGGCGCTCCCGATTCCGCTGATGCGATCGGTACCGAGGCAGGTTTCGGCGGCGGGACGACTGGAGCTACGGCCAACGTGGCCGAATCCGATTCAGCCACAACGGAATCGGCACCGGATGTCGATGTGTCGGCCTGGGAGCGGTATCTGCACGGCGGGGCGTTCGTGGCGGCGTTGCGGCAGGGGAAGGGGCCGCGGGCGGCGTGGCAGGCGATGCCGGGGGAGGACTGGGCGGCTCGGTTGGCCGAGTTGGCGGCGACGGTGGTCGCGGCTGGGCGCGGGGTGGTGTTGATGGTGCCGGATCAGCGGGATCTGGATCGGCTGCTCGCGGAATGTGTTCGGCTGGTGGGGGATTCGGCGGTCGGGTTGTCCGCGGGGTTGGGCCCTGCGGCGCGGTACCGGCGATGGCTGTCGGTGTTGCGGGGGCAGGCGCGGATCGTGGTCGGCACGCGAGCCGCGGTGTTCGCGCCGGTGCGTGACCTCGGGTTGATCGCCATCTGGGACGACGGTGACGACACCTACGCCGAACCGCGCGCACCGTATCCGCACGCCCGTGAGGTCGCGATGCTGCGCGCCCACGAGACCGGCGCCGCCTTCGTGGCCGCCGGTTTCGCGCGCACCGCCGAGATCCAGGCGGTTGTCGAAACCGGTTGGGCCCACGACCTTCTCGCCGAACGCGCGACCCTGCGCGCGGTGATGCCCCGGATCAGCGCGCCCGGCGACAGCGATTTCGCCCTGGAACGCGACGCGCTGGCCAGAGCCGTGCGCATCCCCGGCGTGGCCTTCACCGCCGCCCGGGCCGCGATCAAGGAGAACGTCGCGGTTCTGGTTCAGGTGCCGCGGCGTGGATACGTGCCGTCGCTGGCGTGTGCCAAGTGTCGAACCCCCGCCCGGTGCCGGCATTGCAACGGCCCCTTGGCCTTACCGCATTCGAGCAATGGTGAAGCAGCCAGCCCGCACTGCAAATGGTGCGGCATCACGGAGGCGGCGTTCCGCTGCCAGGCGTGCGGGGCGCGCGCGCTACGGGCGATGGTGATCGGCGCGGCCCGCACCGCGGAGGAGCTGGGCCGGGCCTTCCCCGGTGTGCCGATCCGGACATCCGGGGGCGGCGACATGCTCGACACCGTGGAGCCGGGCGCCCAGGTCGTGGTCGCCACCGTCGGCGCCGAGCCCGTGGTGCGCGGCGGATACGGCGTGGCCCTGCTCCTCGACGGCTGGGCCCTGCTCGGTCGCGCCGACCTGCGTGCCGCCGAGGACACCCTGCGCCGCTGGATGGGCGCCGCCGCCATGGTCCGCCCCCGTGGCCAGGTGATCGTGATGGCCGAACCGTCCCTGCCCACCGTGCAGGCCCTGGTCCGCTGGGACCCGGTCAACCACGCCGCCGCCGAACTCGAGGCCCGCGCCGAGGTGGGCTTCCCCCCGGCCGTCCGCATGGCCGCCGTCGACGGAACCACCGAGTCGATCGCCGAACTGCTCGAGGCCGCCCAACTGCCCGACCAGGTGGAGATCCTCGGCCCCGTCCCCCTCCCACCCACGGCCCGCAAGCCGTTCTCCGGCGCCGACGAACCCGCCGAAGTGGAACGCATGCTCCTGCGCGCCCCCCGCTCCGTCGGAACCCCCCTGTCGCGCGCGCTCACCGCCGCCCAGGGCGTCCGCAGCTCCCACCGCTCCGACGCCCCACTCCGAGTCCAGATCGACCCGGTCGACATCGGCTGATCCGCCAGGCCCACTCCGGGTCCTCTCCCCGTCGGCCGAGTCGATGTGGTCCGCGGCCGCCGCGTCGAAATCGACACGCCCTCGGCGCCCCCGACAGGAAGTCAACTGGTTCCGCCCCGGCCGATTTCGGGCGTCGATCGCGTCGGCCGGGTCGACGTCTGCTGCGGTCAGGGCCGATTCCAGTGCCTTTCCATCTCGACGCGGAGGGGATCAGCTGGTCAGGTCCTGCTCCCTGCGCGCGGGGTTCAGCGGAACATCGCGGCGTGCCGCTGCGCCCACTGGGCGTAAGACGTGGCCGGGCGGCCGAGGACCCGTTCGATATCGGTGCTGACCTGCTGCTCCGCGGGGGTCGGTGTGCCGAGGATGGTGAGGGTGTGGTCGGCGACTGGTTCGGGCATGAAGTGCAGCATGTTCTGTTTCGCCTGGTCGGGTGTCAGTTCGACGAAGGTGATCGGCTCTTCGACCGCCGCGGCGAGGGCGGCCGCCTGTTCCCGTGGACTCACCACGGCGGGGCCGGTGAGCATGTAGGCGTGTCCGGCGTGGCCGTCCTCGCGCAGGGCCGCGGCCGCGACGGCGGCGATATCGGCGGGGTCGACCGAGGGCAGGCCGACATCGCCGAAGGGAGCCGCGACCGTGCGGGCGGTGCGGACGGATTCGAGCCAGGCGAAGGTGTTGGAGTTGAACGCGCCCGGTCGCAGCGCGGTCCATTCGAGGTCGGAGGCCGCGAGGGCCCGCTCGAAGGCGATCGTTCGCGCGTACCCGGCGGACTCGGGCCGGGTGACCGCGCCCTGGGAGGACACGAAAACCACCCGGCGCACACCGGCCGCCGACGCTGTTTTCAGCACCTGTTCCGGTTCGGGTCCGCCCATCAGCTGCGCGCCCGTGATGAGCAGGAACAGCGCGTCCGCGCCGGCGAGTGCAGGGGAGAGGCTGTCGAGGTCGCCCAGATCGGCGACGACGTGCTCGACGCCCGTGGGCAGGTCGACGGGCGAGGTGCCACGCGAGACCGCACGAACCGGCTCTCCCGCCTGGTGCAGTACCTCGACCAGCTGACGTCCGATATTGCCGGTCGCACCGGTGACAACGATCATGCTCACTCCTGAGTTAGTTGACTGACTAAACAGAACGTAGCACCAGAATCCGCACCCTGTCTATAGTTAGTTGCATGACTGACTCACAAACGCGGGTTGCGCCGAAAGCGGGGAAGCGGGAACGCCTCGTCGAGGCGGCCGCGCGGGTGTTCTACGAGCAGGGCATCGAGAAGACGACCATCGCCGATATCGCCACCGCGGCCGACGTCCCGGTCGGCAACGTCTACTACTACTTCAAGACGAAGGACCAGTTCGTCCACGCCGTCATCGAGACCCATGCGAGCACGCTGGCCGAGGTCGTCGCGAAGCTCGCGCCGTTGCCCGGACCGGCCGAGCGGTTGAAGGCGATGGTCGACTCGTGGGTGGACCAGCGTGACCTCGCCGCCCGTTTCGGTTGCCCGACCGGCTCACTCGCCGCCGAACTCGACAAGCGACCCGACGGTTTCGGGGGTGAACCGGCGCGGCTGATGAGCCTCCTGATCGACTGGGCGCGCGATCAATTCACCGAACTCGGCAGGCCCGACGCGGCGGAACTCGCGGTGGCCTTCGTCGCGGCCTATCAAGGAATTTCCTTGATCACCAACACATTTCGCGATCCTGACCTCATGGCTACCGAGGGCGACCGGCTCAAGCGGTGGATCGATGAGGTCGCCGGTCGGGACTGATCAGGCCCGGGCGCGGACCGGTCGTTTCTGTCCGGTTCGTGGCCACCGAGGTCGGGGGCGGCGACGGCGCTGTGGTATGACCGGATGACCCTGCCCGATGACGTGCGGCGGGCCTGCGGAGAGGACCGTGGTGGAGTTCTTCAGGATGTCCGACGGTGAGTTCGTGCCGACGGAAGTGGCGATCAGCCGCTGGTCGCCCAATCAGCTGCACGGTGTCGCGGTGTGCGGCCTGCTCGCGGTGGAGGCCGAGAAACACAGTCCTGGCGAAGGTTTCGTGCCGGCCAGGTTCACTGTCGACCTGTTCCAGCAGGTGACGACCGACCCGATCTCGCTGCACAGCGAAGTGGTGCGCGACGGCAACCGCATCAAGGTCGCCGATGTCCGGCTCGTGCAGCAGGGGCAGACGCGCTCGCGCGCCACCGTCACCTTCCTCGCGGCCACCGACGACCCGCCCGGCACCGTCTGGCAGCCCGATCTGGAACTACCCGTCCCCGAGCAGCGCATCGACGAGCCGGGCGGCGCCGCACCGCTGTTCAAATCCGGTGCGGGCGACTGGCTCACCGATTTCCGCACCACCCGCGACGCGGAACGCAAGGTCACCTGGAACAACCTGCCGACCCTCGTCGCGGGTCAGCCCTTCTCGCCCTTCCAGCGCGCCGCCGCCAGCGGCGACCTCACCAACCTCGTCTGCCACTGGGGTTCGCACGGTGTCGGCTACATCAACGCCGACATGACCCTCAGTCTCTCGCGCCTCCCCGAGGGGGTGGAGCTCGGTCTGCAAGCCCTCGATCACACCTCTCGGGCAGGCGTCGCGGTGAGCAGCGCCGTCCTCTACGACCGCCGGGGCAAACTCGGCACCGCCACGATCACCGCCATCAGCAACGACCGCCGACGCTCACCCTCGACCACGGAGAGCAAGCCGGTCGCGGTGGCCGCCGAGTAGCTCGCTCACCTTTCCGCAACCCCACCGCACTCGCGGGCAGGGGTGATCCGGTGCTGCCGTGAGGCGGCGCACAGCAAGAACACCCTTGCGCTAGATGCATTGCCGATATATCGTCGATAACGTCAACATGAAACGAACACGCCGAGGAGGCTGTTATGCACGACGATCGACAAAGAGAATTCGGACACTTCGAACGAGGACGCGGTCAGGGGCACCCGGAATTCGGGCCCGACCGCAGGCACTTCCGGCGCGGTGGCCGCCACGGTCACGGCCCGGAATTCGGACCCGGCTTCGGCCCGGGATTCGGTCCCGGTTTCGGCCCGGGCTTCGGCCGGGGGCGCGGTCGCGGCGGCCGTGGCAGGCGCGGTGACGTCCGCGCCGCGGTCCTGTTGCTGCTCGCCGAACGACCCATGCACGGCTACGAACTGATCCAGCAGATCCGCGAGCGCAGCGACGACATCTGGCGTCCGAGCCCGGGTTCCATCTACCCGGCATTGGCCCAGCTCGAGGACGAGGGACTGGTCCTCATCGAGAAGGTGGCCGGGCGCAAAACCGCGCAACTCACCGAGGCGGGCAAGGCCTATGTCGAGACCGAGCGTGACGAGCTCGGCGACCCCTGGGCCGAGGTCCGGCAGGACGTCGGCGCCCAGGCGCTCGATCTGCGTGGCCTCGTCGGCCAGGTGATGGGTGCGGTCGGTCAGGTCGCCCAGGTCGGTACCCCGGAACAAGCCGCGCGAGCGGCCGAGGTGCTCACCGAGACCCGCCGGGCGCTGTACCGGATCCTCGCCGAGGACGACATCGCCGCGACCGGTGACGCAACCCCCGATAAATGAGGGCGGCGTGAACCCCCCTTTCGAGGTGCGTTTGCCCAGGCAATGGAGTAAATCATTGGGGTATGGAACAACCGCGAGGTCTGTGGGGTTGGGGATCATCACAATGGGGAAGGGCGGTGTCGCGGACGGCGCTCGCCTGCGCGGCGGTGATCGGGGCGGCACTCGCCCCGGTCGCCACCGCGGAACCGCCGGGCTACCGTCCGGCAATCGTTCCAAGCCAGCCGGGTCCGGCACAGTCCGACCACCTGGCTGCCGCCCGCTACATCAGCGACCATCCCGACGCGGTTCCCCTGGGCGTCAACAACTTCGGCTGTGAGCCGAGTGCCGAGCGCCCGCGCCCGGTCGTGCTCGTCCACGGTACCGATTCGAGTGCCTACTCGGACTGGTCGGGTATCGGCCCGCAACTCGTGGCGGCAGGCTTCTGTGTGTTCGCGCTGAACTACGGTGGTGCGCCCGGCGCCGACACCTACGGCACCGAGGACATGCGCGTCAGCTTCGCCCAGCTCGCCGCCTTCGTCGAGCAGGTGCGCGCCGCTACCGGGGCGGCCGAGGTCGACCTCGTCGGCTTCTCGCAGGGGGCCAATGTCAGCCGGTACTACGTCAACAAGCTCGGCGGCGCCGAGGTGGTGAACACCTGGGTGGGGCTCGCCTCCCCGAGCTACGGCGGCGTCATGTACGGCCTCGTTCCGGTCGGTCAGGCGGTGCCGGGCATGATGGACGTGTACGCGAAGGTGACCTCCACCGCCGCCGTCCAACAGGCGCAGGGCGAGCCGATCATGGTCGAACTGAACGCGGGCGGCGACACCGTGCCCGGTGTCCGTTACGTCACTGTCGGCAGCCGAGTCGACGAGATGATCCAGCCGTTCGAGAACATCGCCCTGCGCGGGCCGGGCGCGGAGAACCTCGTCCTCCAGGACCTGTGCCCCGACGACCTGACCGGGCATTTCAACCTCGTCTACGACCCGTTCGTGCAGCAACTGCTGCTGCGGGTGCTCGACCCGACCCGGCCCGCGCCGGTCTGCACGCCGGTGCCGCTGGGGACGGGCATCCCGCAGGTCATCATCGCAGGCAACTCCTGACGGCCGCGCCGGTCGGAACCACCCCGGCGGGTCTCTAGAATGGGACGACCGCACATCGTCCAGCCGGGAGCCGCCGTGACCATTCAGCCTGTTCGCCTGTTCGGCGATCCCATCCTGCGCTCGCGTGCCGACGAGGTCACCGAGTTCGGCGCCGAGCTCGCACAGCTCGTCACCGATCTCACCGAGACCATGCACGACGACGGCGGCGTCGGGATGGCGGCGCCGCAGATCGGCGTGGGGCTGCGGGTCTTCGTCTACGACACCGGCGACGCCGCCGGGCACGTGGTGAACCCGGAGTGGACCGCGATCGGTGAGGACGAGCAGGTCGGGCCGGAGGGCTGCCTGTCGATCCCCGGCGTGCGCTACGACGTGCGCCGGGCGCTGCGGGTGCGCGTCACCGGGGTCGACAAGACCGGTGCGCCGGTCGAATTCGACGCCGACGGGCTGCTCGCGCGGTGCGTGCAGCACGAGCACGACCACCTCGACGGTGTGCTGTTCGTGAACCGGCTCGAGCCGGCCGACCGCAAGGAAGCGATGCGGACCATCCGCGAATCCGACTGGTTCCGTGCCGGTGTCACCGTGCGTGAATCCAGCGGTGTCGGCGGTGGCCGCTGATGCGTCTCGTCTTCGCGGGCACCCCCGAACCGGCTGTTCCCTCGCTGCGGCGGCTGCTCGACAGCGAGCGCCACGAGGTGGTCGCGGTGGTCACCCGGCCCGACGCGGTCGCCGGTCGCGGGCGCAAGATCATGCGCTCACCGGTCGGTCGGCTGGCCGACGAACACGGCATCCCGGTGCTCACTCCGGGCAAACCGTCGGAACCGGAGTTCGTCGAGGCGCTCACCGCGCTCGCCCCGGACTGCTGTCCGGTGGTGGCCTACGGTGCCCTGCTGCCCCAGCAGATCCTCGACATTCCCGCGCACGGCTGGATCAACCTGCACTTCTCGCTGCTGCCCGCGTGGCGTGGCGCGGCGCCGGTGCAGGCCGCCATCCTCGCCGGTGACGAGATCACCGGTGCCAGCACCTTCCAGATCGAGGCAGGGCTCGACACCGGGCCCGTCTACGGCGTGATGACCGAGAAGATCGGCCACACCGACACCTCGGGTGAGCTGCTCGCGCGGCTCGCCGAGGCAGGCGCGGTACTGCTCGAGAAGACCATGGACGGTGTGGAAGACGGGACGCTGCAAGCGATTCCGCAATCCAACGACGGCGTGTCCTACGCCCCGAAGGTGACCGTCGAAGCGAGCCGCATCCGGTTCGACGAGCCCGCCCTGGCGATCCACCGCCACATCCGCGCCGTCACCCCGGCGCCCGGCGCGTGGACCGAGGTGAACGGGCTGCGCCTCAAACTCGGCCCGGTGGAGCTGGTGGAGGAAACCTTGCCCGAAAGCGAGATCGAGGTGCGCAAATCCGGCGTCTTCGTCGGCACGTCGACCACCGCGGTCCGCCTCGGCCAGGTCCAACCACCCGGCAAGAAGATGATGAACGCCCTCGACTGGGCGCGCGGCGCCCGTCTCGCACCGGGCACGGTGATCGGATGAGCGAGCGCAGCGAGCGAACGATGAGCACAGCTGCCCAGGCAATCATGCCGGAGCCGAGCGTCAGCGAGGTGCGGCCATGAGTGCCTCCGACCGCAGGCGTCGGCGCGAAGCCGACCAGCGCAGCGGCGCCGCACCACGCGACGACCGCAAGATCACCGGCAAGAACGTCGACGGCGGCTGGGCCGCCCGCGCCGCCAAGGGCCGCGACAACAAGGCCCCCCGTGCCGAGGACGACCGTCGCCCGCGTCGTGGCGACAGCGACGCCCGAGGGTGGGACTACAACCGCCGCGGCCCCGAGCGCGGCGACGACACCCGCCGCCCGGCTGCCGGGCGCCGCCGGGACTCCGGCGCTGCCCGCGACGACCGTGGGCCGCATGATGCGGGTCCACGTGGTGTGGATGATCGCCCGCGGGGCCGCGACAAGGACTTCGGTCGCTCCGACGCCGCCGACCGATCCGGGCGGCGGGGAGACGGCGGTGCGGAACGGCGTGGTTCGGTCGCCGGAGCGGAGCGCTTCGGCGATGCGAGCCGTTCCGGTAGTGGGCGCGAAGGGGATTCGCGTGGAGCTCGGGGTGGGCAGGCAGCCGAGCGGGGCGGCGACGGCGGCCGTTTCAGCGATTCGCGCGCACCACAGGGTGGGAAGCGAAGCGACCGGACCGGTGGCGCACGGCAGGGTCAGGGTGGTGGCAAGCCGGCCGGGCAGCGGAGTGAGCGGCAGCGGGCCGATCGGCCGGATCCGAGTGTGCCGAGTCCGCGCAAGCGGCGCGGTGAGCCGGTGGACGTGGCGCGGGAGGTGGCCCTCGACGTGTTGCGGGCGGTGCGCGAACGCGACGCCTACGCCAACCTCGTGCTGCCGAAGTTGTTGCGGGAGCGCAGGATCAGCGGGCGTGATGCCGCGTTCGCGACCGAACTCACCTATGGTGCGTGCCGGTCGCAGGGGCAGCTCGATGCCGTGATCGCGGCGTGCGCGGGTCGTCCGGTCGGTGAGATCGACGGGCCGATCCTCGACATCCTCCGCCTCGGCGTCTACCAGCTGCTGCGCACGCGGACCAGCGCGCATGCCGCCGTCGACACCTCCGTCGATCTGGCCCGTGCCGAATTCGGCCAGGGCCGTGCCGGTTTCGTGAACGCGGTGCTGCGCCGGGCGGGGGAGAAGACCGCCGAGCAGTGGATCGCGGAGCTGGCACCGGCCGATCCGGTCGGCAAGCTCGCCTTCGAATACGCGCACCCCACCTGGATCGCCCAGTCCTTCGCCGACGCGCTCGGTGCGCAGGCGGGCGAACTGTCCGACCTGCTGGCCGCCGACGACGAACGTCCGGTGGTGCACCTGGTTGCGCGTCCCGGTGAGATCACGTCCGAGGAATTGGCGCTGGTCACCGGCGGCGAGGAAGGTCGCTGGTCGCCGTACGCGGTGTACCTCGACGGCGGCGATCCCGGTCAGCTCGAACCGGTGCGCGAGGGAATCGCCGCGGTACAGGACGAAGGTTCTCAGCTCGTCGCGCTGGCCTTGAGCCGGGCACCGCTGGAGGGTCCCGATCAGGGTCGCTGGCTCGACCTGTGCGCCGGACCCGGCGGTAAGGCGGCGCTGCTCGGCGCGCTCGCCGCGATCGACCTGTTCACCGTCGATGCGGTTGAGCCGTCGGAGCACCGCGCCGAACTGGTCCGCAAGTCCACCCGCGACCTGCCCGTCACGGTGCACGTGAAGGACGGCCGCGACACCGGTCTGGAACCCGGCTACGACCGCATCCTGGTCGACGCCCCGTGCACGGGCCTCGGCGCGCTGCGCCGCCGCCCCGAGTCCCGCTGGCGCCGCACCCCCGCCGACGTCCCGGAACTGGTCACCCTGCAGCGCGAACTCCTCACCGCCGCATGGGATCTCCTGCGCCCCGGCGGCGTGGTCGTGTACTCCACCTGCTCCCCGCACCTGTCCGAAACCGTCGCGGTGGTCGCCGATTTCGTCCGCCGCACCGGCGCCGAACAACTCGACACCCGCGAACTCCTTCCCGGCGTCACCGACCTCGGCGAAGGCCCCTCGGCCCAACTCTGGCCCCACCGCCACGGCACCGACGCGATGTTCCTGTCGGCCTTGCGCAAGAAGTAGACCCGAAACCACCGCATGCTGTGGCGGTGCGATCCGTCCTTGCTCGCACCTCCACAGCATCGGGCAGATCTCCGCACGAAGTAGCAGCGGGCACCGGCCACGTGATGCGGCGGTGCGATCCGAACCGGCTCGCACGGCCACAGCGTCGATCGGAATCCTCGGTGGTTCCCACAACTCGGCCGCGGCGGTGACATTCGTCCAAGGCGTGGTGTGTCTCGCCGGGGGAGAATTCGCGTATGGCGATGACATGGGAACAGGTGGTGGAGATCGCGACCGCGCTGCCGGGGGTGGCGGAGGGGACGTGGTGGCGCAGTCCGGGGCTGTCGGTCGGCGGGAAGAGCTTCGCGCGGCTGCGGTCGGAGGCCGAGGGCGGGCTGGTGCTCTTGTGCGAGCCGTCGGAGAAGGAGGCGCTACTCGCCTCGGGGGATCCGGCGTTCTATACGACGCCGCACTACGACGGGCACCCGTATGTGCTCATCGATCTGGAAGTGGTCGACCGGCGACAGCTCGCCGAGCTGATCGACAGCGCGTGGTGGTTGCGCGCACCTGCGAAACTGCGGCGCGAACGCGCGTAGGGGGACACCGTTGTCCCCGCGGTGGACTCAGTCCCGCTCGGACAGATCACGCAGGCGCGCAAGGGTTTTCGCGAGGATGCGCGAGACGTGCATCTGCGAGATGCCGAGCTGATTCGCGATCTGGGTCTGGGTCATCGACTCGAAGAAGCGCATCGTGAGGATCCGCCGCTCCCGTTCGGGCAGACCCGCCAGCAGCGGGCGAACCGCGATGTACTCCTCGACCCGGTCGAACTGCGACTCCTCCTCGCCGAGGGTGTCGAGCAGCGAGGCGTCGCTGTCGCGACCGACCGAGGCGGCATCGATCGAGGTGGGCTGGTAGGCGTTGCCCGCGATGACCGCCTGGGTCACCTCGTCGGGGTCGACATCGAGTTCGGCCGCGATCTCCTTGGCCGTCGGCGAACGACCCAACCGCTGGGAGAGCTGGTCCACGGCCGCACCGATACGCAGATGGGTTTCCTTCACCCGCCGCGGCACCCGCATGGCCCAGGTGTTGTCGCGGAAGTACCGCCGCACCTCGCCCATGATCGTCGGCACCGCGAACGACAGGAAGTTCGAGCCACGGCTCAGATCGAACCGGTCCACCGCGTGCACCAGGCCGACCCGCGCCACCTGCGACAGATCGTCGAACGGCTCACCGCGACCGCTGAACTTGCGGGCGATGTGGTCGGCCAGCGGGATGCAGCGGTTGATCAGCGCGTCCCTGGCCACGGCGTGCGCGGCGCTGCCGGGTTCGGTCGCCGCGAGCCGTTCGAACAGCGCGCTCACATCGTCGTACCCGGAGGGGGCGGCGGGCGCGGGCTCGGTCAGCTGCTCCTCGACGACCTGCTCCTCGATGACCGGCTCGTCGAGCACGGCTTCGGCGGGCTGTTCGAGAATTTCCGGATCGGGCTTGTGCTCTTCGTTGGTTTCGCCGTGCACTACGCCTTCCCCCGGACCCGACGGATACGGACACTCGTCGGATACCCGGACCTGGCGGCGTCGAATCCTTGCTGGTCGGCGTTCACCTCGTCGCTCAGCGTGCGCAGGACATGCCAGCCGAAGCTGCGCTGGTCGGGCAGGCCCTCCGCGGCCGCGACACCCTCCACCCGCACGACGAGTTCGGTGTCACCGACGACGAACTCGCAGGTGAGCTGCGAGCCGGGCGCGGCGATCGCGATAAGCGTGGAGCACACCTCGTCGACCGCCAGGCGCACGTCGGCCACCTCGTCGAGGGTGAAATCGCTGAGCAGGACCAGTGTTTCGGCCAATCCACGCAGGATCGGCAGCTGGGTCACCGACGCTGCCACGCGAATCTGCACCGGATCGCTGAACAGCTCTTGTTCCGCCGAAATGTTGGTCACGCTCTGTAGGCTACCCACAACCGGCCGCCGATCACCACGCGGTCGCTACACTTGCGCGCTGTGTCCACACCGACGTTCCACCGCCCGGCCGAGCCGATGATCGCCCCGTCCATCCTGTCCGCGGACTTCGCGAACCTGGCCGCCGAGGCCGCCGCTGTCGAAGGTTCCGACTGGCTGCATGTGGACGTGATGGACGCCCACTTCGTGCCGAACCTCACACTCGGCCTGCCGGTGGTGCAGAGCCTGCTGAAAGCCACCGACATCCCGTTCGACTGCCACCTGATGATCGAGGACCCGGGCCGCTGGGCGCCCGGCTACGCCGAGGCGGGCGCCTACAACGTCACCTTCCACGCCGAAGCCACCGACGACCCGATCGCCGTGGCGCGCGATATCCGCGCCGCGGGTGCCAAGGCCGGGCTGTCGGTGAAGCCGAACACGCCGATCGAGCCGTACCTGGAAATTCTGCGCGAATTCGACACCCTGCTGGTGATGAGCGTGGAACCCGGCTTCGGCGGACAGTCGTTCATTCCGGAGGTCCTGGAGAAGGCCCGGATCGTGCGCAATCTCGTGGACGCGGGCGAATTGCAGCTGCTCGTCGAAATCGACGGTGGCATCAATACCGACACCATCGAGCAGGCCGCCGCGGCGGGCATCGATTGTTTCGTTGCCGGGTCGGCGGTCTACAACACCGCCGACCCCGGCGCGGCCGTACAGAATCTGCGCAGTCTGGCGACCGCCGCCTGGTTGCCGTAACCCGGTTCGGTCAGTGCGGGTGCAGGGCGTGGCTGCCCAGCGCCCGCGCTGTCTCGATCACGGCCTCGAGCGGCGGCCGATTGTCGGCCGCCTCCGGTGCACGCACCCAGGTGCGGTAGCCGGTGCGTTCGTCGTCGGGGGAGGGCAGCACGATGTGGCTGCCCGCGCACGCGACGCTCGCGTACAGGCGGAACAGTTCGGCTTCGGCTGTCGGCGTGAGGGTGTCGAGGTGGCAGGGGCCGGTGAGGAAGGTCCAGCAATGGGCGCGCGGATGGTCGACGACCGGTCCGGCGATACCGTCGGCACGCAACTGCGCCTGTACCCGCTCGCCCAGGTCACCCGGCATGGTCACCGCACCGTAGTGGGTGCCGATCTGCAGGAGGATGCGCCGGGAGTCGGGGTCGACCGTCGCGGGCAGGTGTAGCTCCCGCCGGTAATGGACGCAGCGACTTTCCAGCGTGGAATCGAGCAGTGGGTAGCTCACAGTGTTGTCTCCCGGTATCGCATCGTTGAACGTCGGGAATCGTTGACGTAACAATATTGCGTCAGTGGCCAGGGCGTGGCAAGTCCGTGGATCTCCGTGTTTCTTCTTTCGGTGCTCGGGGTACAAAGCGGCGTGGTCGTGGCCGGAAAATTTATTGCACCGGCACACGGAGAAAATCGAACGAAGGATTGCCGCCGCATTCTCTTTCGGCGGTGATTCTTTATGTCCGGATTCTTTTCCCGCGATTTTCCGGCGCGGTTGCGGGTTTTGCGGTCTCCCGCTCAGCGCGCGGTCGGATTCCGCCCTCACCTGTGCCGCCACTAGGCTGTGCGTCGAGCGGGAATAGCGGTCGTCTACCCGCTGTTGGGCCCAACGGGTACGGATGACGCGACAAGGGAGTCAGACATGTTCACAGGGATCGTCGAGGAACTCGGCGAGGTCGTGGCCACCGAGCAGCTGGCCGACGCCGCCCGGTTGACGATCCGCGGCAAGCTGGTGACTTCCGATGCCGGACACGGCGATTCGATCGCGGTGAACGGCGTGTGTCTCACCGTCGTCGATGTGATCGACGGCGACAGCTTCACCGTCGACGTGATGGCCGAAACCCTCGACCGGTCGAGCATCGGTGCCCTCGTGCCCGGCTCCCGGGTGAACCTCGAACGCGCCGCCGCGATCAACAGCCGCCTCGGTGGGCATCTCGTCCAGGGCCACGTCGACGGAACCGGCACCGTGCTGGCCCGCACCCCGTCCGAGAACTGGGAGGTTGTCCGCATCTCCCTGCCCGACGCCATCGCCCGCTACGTCGTCCAGAAAGGCTCGATCACCGTCGACGGCGTCTCGCTCACCGTGTCGAACCTCGGCATCGAGGACGAACCCGCCGCCGACGGCAACCGCGACTGGTTCGAGGTCTCGCTGATCCCCACCACCCTCGCACTGACCGTACTCGGCACCGCGCCGGTCGGCACGACCGTGAACCTCGAGGTCGACGTCATCGCGAAGTACGTGGAGCGCCTGGCACAGCGAGGCTGACACACCCGGCGCGGGCACCCCGGAACCCTCTCGAAGCACGCCGTACTGTAGTAGTCATTGTCAGTTTCTCGGCCGCCTCGATCTGGACTGACCAGAGGGTGCGACGAAGGAGTGCCCGCCGGGAGGGAAGATCGAGGCCCCCAGGGCCGAGAAACACCGCGGCCCCGGCCGCCAAAATTACGGAGCAAGCAGACGTGACCAGGTTGGACAGCATCGAGCGCGCGATCGCCGATATCGCGGCCGGCAAGGCTGTTGTCGTCATCGACGACGAGGACCGTGAGAACGAGGGCGATCTCATCTTCGCGGCCGAGAAGGCCACCCCGGAGCTGGTCGCGTTCATGATCCGCTACACCTCCGGCTACATCTGTGTGCCGTTGACCGCCGACGACTGCGACCGCCTCGGTCTGCCGCCCGCGTACGCGATGAATCAGGACAAGCACGGCACCGCCTACACCGTGTCGGTCGACGCGCGCGAGGGCATCACCACCGGTATCTCCGGCGCCGACCGGGCCGTCACCATGCGGCTGCTGGCCAGCGCCGAGGCCAAGGCCGACGATTTCACCCGTCCGGGTCATGTGGTGCCGTTGCGCGCCAAGGACGGCGGGGTGTTGCGCAGGCCCGGTCATACCGAGGCCGCGGTGGATCTGGCCCGCATGGCCGGGTTGCGGCCGGCGGGCGTGATCTGCGAGATCGTCAGCCAGAAGGACGACGGGCACATGGCCCGCACCGACGAGCTGCGGGTGTTCGCCGACGAGCACGACCTGGCGATGATCTCGATCGCCGACATGATCGCCTGGCGGCGCAAGCACGAGAAGCACGTCGTCCGGGTCGCCGAGGCGCGCATCCCGACGGCGCACGGCGATTTCAAGGCCGTCGGCTACCAGAGCATCTTCGACGAGGCCGAGCACGTGGCGCTGGTGCGCGGCGACATCGGCGACGGCGAGGACGTGCTGGTCCGGGTGCACTCGGAGTGCCTGACCGGTGACGTGTTCGGTTCGCTGCGCTGCGATTGCGGCCCACAGCTCGACGCGGCACTGGAAATGGTCGACACAGAGGGTCGCGGCGTGGTGCTGTACATGCGCGGGCACGAGGGTCGTGGCATCGGCCTGATGCACAAGCTGCAGGCCTACCAGTTGCAGGACACCGGGCGCGACACCGTCGACGCCAACCTCGACCTCGGCCTGCCCGCCGACGCCCGCGACTACGGCACGGGCGCGCAGATCCTGGTGGATCTCGGCATCCGGTCGATGCGGCTGCTGACGAACAACCCGGCCAAGCGGGTGGGTCTCGACGGGTACGGGCTGCGGATCACCGAGCGGGTGCCGATGCCGTTGCGCGCCAACGCCGAGAACCTGCACTATCTGCGGACCAAGCGCGATCGCATGGGCCACGACCTGGTCGGTCTCGACGACCTGGATCTCGGCGAAACCGCGCAGTAACTCTCCCGAAAGGCAGCATCAGACGATGAGCGGCACCGGCGTACCGGAATTCGCGCTGGCCAAGGCCACCGACCTCAAGCTCGCCATTGTGGCGTCGCGCTGGCACACCGAGATCTGCGACACCCTGGTCGCGAACGCGGAGCGCGTCGCGAAGGAGGCCGGGGTCGAGCACGTCACCGTCGTGCGCTGCGCCGGGGCGATGGAATTGCCCGTCGTCGCACAGGAATTGGCACGCAGTCATGACGCCGTTGTCGCGCTCGGTGTCGTGATCCGTGGTGGCACACCGCATTTCGAGTACGTGTGTGATGCGGTGACGGCCGGGCTCACCCGGGTGTCGCTGGACGAGTCGACCCCGGTCACCAACGGCGTACTCACCACCAACACCGAGGAGCAGGCGCGTGACCGTGCGGGCCTGCCCGGTTCGGCCGAGGACAAGGGCGAGCAGGCCTGCGCCGCCGCGCTGGACGCCGCGCTCACCCTGCGCGCGCTGCGATCGGCGTGACCGTGCCCGTGGAACAGCACGCGGAGTGGGAGCTCGAGGTGCGCCCTCGGCGCGCGACCCGGACCGCCGTCGTGGCCGCGGTACTCGTGCTCGCGTTCTTCACCGCGGGCGGGTTGCTGCTGCGCACCGGGTCGACCGGGGTGAACTTCCGGGTCGCCGACCAGGTCGCGATGATCCTGATCGGCGTCCTCGGCGCGGGAGCGGTGCTGCTGCTCACCCGGCCACGGGTACGTGCCGGTGCGCGCGGGGTGGCCGTGCGCAATATCCTCGGCTACCGCGAATACCCGTGGGACGTCATCCGCGGCGCCGCCTTCCCCGATCGCAAGGCGTGGGCGCGGCTCGAACTCGTCGACGACGACTACGTGCCGATGCTGGCCATCCGGTCCAACGACAAGACCTACGCCGCCGACGCCATCGAGCGGCTGCGCGAACTCGGCGCCCGCTACACCGCCTGAATTCGCACCACCGGAGCTCGCGGGGACCGAGCTGGACACCTGATCACCACGCTGTGGTGGCGTTCGGCTCTCGCCCGATGCCGCCACCCCAGCGTGGTCGCTGCGGTCAGCGGGTGTCGCCGAGTACCGCACCTTCGCGGCGGGGGTCGGCCCCACCGATCCAGCCGTCCTTCCCGTCGCGCTGCAATGCGCTGAGGCCGCTGGACTGCGGTGCCACCGTCACCTGATGACCCATCTCGCGCAGCTTGCGCACGAGGGGGTCGTTGTCACCGTTGGCGGTGGCGTCGATCGCCGGATGCTCACCGCCGATACCCGTGCTCGGCGAATTGCCCGCCCCGAAGGACACCCCGGACACCGCCTGCTGCGGATCCAGACCCCAATCGAGCGCTCCGACAAGGGTTTTCACCACGAACTGGATGATCACCGAGCCGCCGGGAGAGCCGGTGACCAGGGCGAGCTCGCCACGGTTGCCCTTGTCGTCGCGATCGAACACCAGGGTCGGGCTCATCGAGCTGCGCGGCCGCTTACCCGGCTGCAGGCGGTTGGCGACGGGGATGCCGTCGGGGTCGAGCGGGTCGGCGGCGAAGTCGGTGAGCTGGTTGTTCAGCAGGAACCCGTCGACGAAATGGAACGAACCGAAGGCTGATTCGACCGTGGTCGTCATCGCGGCCGCGTTGCCGTACTTGTCGACCACCGAGATGTGGCTGGTGCCGTGCTCGGGCGGCTGCGGGCCGTTGCCCAGCGGCACCGGGCCGAGATTGCCCGGCTGGGCAGTACCCATGCTGCGGTCCGGATCGATGAGCGTGGAGCGTTCCTTCAGGTACTGCGGGTGGACCAGCGACAGCGCCGAATTACCCGGCAGCGGAATGAAATCCGGGTCGGCGACGTACTTGTTGCGGTCGGCGTAGGCCAGGCGCTCGGCCTCGGAGATCAGGTGCACGGCGCGGGCATCGGGCTTGCCGCCGTTGCGGTTCACGTCCTGTGGGCCGAGGGTGGCCAGATCGAAATTGGCGAGGATGCCCATCGTTGCCGCCACGGTGCTGCCGCCCGAGGACGGCGCGGGCATGCCGCACAACTCGTACTTGCGGTACCCGGTGCACAGCGCGGTGCGCTTCTTCGGTTCGTAGTTCGCGAGGTCGGTGGTGGTGAGCAGGCTCGGTGTGCGCCCACCCGCCGTGCTGCCGGCCGCCTCGACGATGTCCTGGGCGATGGGGCCGCTGTAGAGGGCTTCGGCGCCGTCGGTGGCCAGGGCCGACAGGGTTTTCGAATAGGCCGGGTTGGTGAGCACGGTGCCGCTGCGTTTCGGCGAGCCGTCCGGTTCCAGGAAGTAGGCGCGCGCGCCCTCGTCGGTCGCGAGGTCCTTGGCTGATTCGGCGATCTGGCCCGCCAGCCGCGGGCTGATCTCGAAACCGCTGTCGGCCAGTTCGATCGCGGGATCGAACAGTTCCTTCCAAGCGGTCATGCCGTGCTCGCGGTGCGCGAGCTCCAGCATCCGCACCACACCGGGCACCCCGATCGAGCGGCCGCTGGCGCGGGTGTTCGGCGCCGGTTCGGTGCGGTCGGTGTCGCTCACCCAGCGCAGGTAGTTCTCGGTGGCGGCGGCGGGTGCGGTCTCGCGGCCGTCGTAGGCCTCGACCGTGCGGGACTTCGCGTCGTAGTGCACGAGGAACGCGCCGCCGCCGATGCCGGAGGCCTGCGGTTCCACCAGGCCGAGCACCGCCTGTGCGGTGACCAGGGCATCCGTGGCGGTGCCGCCCGCGCGCAGCACCCGGCAGGCGGCCTCGGTGGCGATGGGGTTCGCCGTCGACACCGCGTAGGTGCTGGTGCGGACCGGTGACATGTCGCCGCGGTAGCCCGAGGCGATCTCGGGGTTGGTGCTCAGATTCTGGGTGGTCGGGCCCGTCGCGGTCGCGGGCGCCGCCGTGATCGGGGTGCCGTTGGGCGGGCTGGTGCACTCCGCCGCCTCGGTGTCGTCTGTCGAACAACCGGCCAGCAGCCCCACCGTGAGCACTGCGGCCGTCGTGGCCCCGATCCACGTCCGTCGCCTTGGCGTCATCGTGGCAGCGTAACCCCGAACCGTCGTCGCGCACAGGGATTTCCGGCCGGGCGCGGCAGCGTTACCCTGGCTGACATGGCGATCGATGCGGTGCTGTTCGATTTCTCCGGCACGGTGTTCCGGTTGGAGGACGACCCGAGCTGGGCCGACGTCCTCGTCGGCGACGACGGCACCCCGTTCGACGTGGCGGCCAAGGCCGAGGTCCTGCGGCGCATGACGGCACCGGTCGAACAGTTCATGACCTTCGACCCGCCCGGCCAGCACGCCTGGGACAACCGCGACCTCGATCCCGCCCTGCACCGCCAGGCCTATCTCGAGGTGCTACGCGGTTCGGGCGTACCCGAGGCGCAGGCAGCCGACCTGTACGGACGGCTCATCGACCCGCTGGCCTGGACGCCGTACCCCGACACCGGAACCGTGCTGAAAGCCCTTGCCGCCCAGGGCATCCCCGTGGGTGTGGTGAGCAATATCGCCTTCGACATCCGGCCCGCGTTCGCCACCCGGGGCTGGGACACACTGGTCGGCGCGATGACCCTGTCCTACGAGGTCGGCGCCATCAAACCCGACGCACGGATATTCCAGGACGCGATCGACCGCCTCGGCGTCGACCCGAACCGTGTCCTGATGGTCGGTGACAGCGCCGAGGCAGACGGCGGGGCCACCGCCCTCGGCGCCCGGTTCGCCCTCGTCGACCCGCTCCCGATCGCAGATCGTCCACGCGCGCTCATCGACGCCCTGGCACTCCACGGGATCGCCACCCAGTAGAGGTCCGGTACGGTCGCGCTGCCGATCAGCGGCCTGCCTTCAGCGCTGGCGGGTGAACCAGGTCTTGGCCGACGGGCGCATCAGCAGGACGGCGACCGCGCCCGAGGCGACGATGCCCACCGCGCCCGGCGGAAGGCCGGTGAGGATGCCGGTGCAGGAGGTGAGTGCGCCGACGGCCGCCAGGGTCACCGCGGCGACGCGCACGCGGTCGCCCGCCCGGCCGAAGAGCACGACCAGTGGAACCAGGGCGAAGGTCGGGAGGTAGCCGACCACCACGCCGAGTGGGCTCTGCTTGCCCAGTGCGGCGCCGATCACGATCAGCACCACGCCGACCGCCGCGGAGACCAGGGCGATCAAGCGCGCGCCGCGCACCGTGGCGGGCATCAGCCACGACGGGGTCGCCTCGTCGTCCAGGTCGTCGTAGGGGTGCAGGGCGGGGGCGTCGGTCATCGGGGGTCCTTTCCGGCGGCAAGCCGAACATCAACGCTACACACCGGCCTCCGGCGCCGGACCCGACGGTTCGCCCGTGCGTCCCACCCAGCACGGGCGGCGGGATTGTCGGTACGCCTCGCTACCCTGGATACGTGGCAGATCCCGCGACATACCGGCCGGCGCCGGGCACGATTCCCGTCGAACCCGGTGTGTACAAATTCCGGGACGCCTACGGGCGGGTGATCTATGTCGGTAAGGCCAAGAGCCTGCGCAGCCGGTTGAACTCCTACTTCGCCGACGTGGCGTCACTGCATCCGCGCACCAGGCAGATGGTGACTACGGCCGCGAGCGTGGAGTGGACGGTGGTGTCCACCGAGGTCGAGGCGCTACAGCTCGAATACAACTGGATCAAGGAATTCGATCCGCGCTTCAATGTGCGCTACCGCGACGACAAGTCCTACCCGGTGCTCGCGGTGACCCTCAACGAGGAATATCCGCGGCTTTTCGTCTACCGGGGCGCCCGCAAGAAGGGTGTGCGCTACTTCGGCCCGTACGCCCACGCCTGGGCCATCCGCGAAACTCTCGACCTGCTGCTGCGGGTGTTTCCCGCGCGCACCTGTTCCAACGGAGTCTTCAAGCGGCACAACCAGATCGGGCGCCCCTGCCTGCTCGGCTACATCGACAAGTGCTCGGCGCCGTGCGTCGGCCGGGTCAGCGCCGACGAGCACCGCCACATCGTCGACGACTTCTGCGACTTCCTGTCCGGCAAGACCGACAAGATGGTCCGTGCCATCGAACGCCGCATGCACGAGGCCGCCGACGACCTCGACTTCGAGACCGCCGCCCGCCTGCGCGACGACGTGCAGGCCCTGCGTCGAGCACTCGAGAAGCAGGCGGTGGTGCTCGGCACCGGTACCGACGCCGATGTGATCGCCTTCGCCACCGACGAACTCGAGGCCGCTGTGCAAATCTTCCACGTGCGCGACGGGCGCGTGCGTGGTCAGCGCGGCTGGGTGGTCGACAAATCCGGCGACGCGCTCGACATCGCCGAATCCGGCACCGAACTGGCCGCCCTCGTCGAACAGTTCCTCACCCAGTTCTACGGCGAACAGGCCGCCATGGCCGACCAGACTGTGGAACCCGAAGCGGCGAACGTCGTCCCGCGCGAGGTGCTCGTGCCCGTGCTGCCCGCCGACGCACCCGAGATCCAGGCGTGGTTGAGCAAACTGCGCGGTTCGGCGGTGTCGCTGCGCATCCCGCAGCGCGGTGACAAGAAGGCGCTCGCCGAAACCGTGCAGCGCAACGCGGGTGAGGCGCTGGCCCAGCACAAGCTCAAGCGCGCGGGCGACCTCACGTCGAGATCGCAAGCGCTGCAAGACATTCAGGACGCACTCGAACTCGACAGTGCCCCGCTGCGCATCGAATGCGTCGATATCAGCCATGTGCAGGGCACCGACGTGGTCGCCTCGCTGGTGGTGTTCGAGGACGGCCTGGCCCGCAAATCCGAGTACCGCCACTTCGCGATCAAGGAGGCCGCGGGCGGCGGCCGCTCCGACGACGTCGCCAGCATCGCCGAGGTCACCCGTCGCCGCTTCGCCCGGCTGGCGCGGGAACGCCAGCAGCCCGTCGACCTGCCGGCGGAACTCGCCGCCGACGACACCGACGAGCCCGGCTCACGCCCCGGCATCGATCCCACGACCGGCAAACCGCGCCGCTTCGCCTACCCGCCCAACCTCTACGTCGTCGACGGCGGCGCACCGCAGGTCGCCGCCGCCGCGGAGGTGCTCGACGAACTCGGCATCACCGATGTGGCGGTGATCGGCCTGGCCAAACGCCTGGAAGAGGTCTGGGTCCCCGGCGAACCGGATCCGGTCATCATGCCGAGGACGAGCGAGGCGCTCTTCCTGCTGCAGCGTGTGCGCGACGAGGCGCACCGCTTCGCCATCAACTTCCACCGCAGCAAGCGCTCCCGCCGGATGACGGCGTCGGCGCTCGACTCGGTGCGCGGGCTCGGCGAGACGCGACGCGCCGCGCTGGTCACTCATTTCGGTTCGGTCGCGCGGATCAAGGACGCGACGGTCGACGAGATCACCGCAGTGCCCGGTATCGGCGTTTCCACGGCCAAAGCGGTACTCGAGGCACTCAACAGCACGTAGCGATCAGCGAGACGCAACATTGCGAGTGCCGTACGTTGTGTCTGCGCCCGATACCCGAACCGGTGCGGGATGATCGAAAGGCACCCAGAAACGGATCCGGTAGGACATGACAAGCGTCGAATCGAACAACAAGGCGGGGGCGGAACCGGACAACGCCGGGACAGTCACCGACACACAGCAGCCAGTAGAAGTGGTCATCGTTACCGGCTTGTCCGGCGCGGGCCGCGGCACTGCCGCGCGCGTCCTGGAGGATCTGGGCTGGTACGTCACCGACAATCTGCCACCGGAACTGATCGGCCGCATGGTCGAACTCGGTGCCGCCGCCGACCCGCCGATCCGGCGGCTCGCGCTGGTCATGGACGTGCGGAGCCGGTTCTTCACCGGTGACCTCTCCGGTGTGACCGAACAGTTGCGCGCGGCGGGCATCCGCACGCGGGTGCTGTTCCTCGAGGCCTCCGACGACGTGCTCATCCGGCGTTTCGGGTTCGCCAGGCGCAGGCATCCGCTGCAGAGCGACAGCCCCGACGGCACCCTCTCGGCGGGCATCACCGCCGAACGGGTGCGGCTGTCGGCCGTGAAGGCCGCCGCCGATGTCGTCATCGACACCACCGAGCTGTCGATCCACCAGCTGCACCGCAAGCTGGAAGAGGTGTACGGCGCGGGCGTGCCCGCCGCGCTGCAGCTCACTGTGCAGTCCTTCGGTTTCAAGTACGGTGTTCCACTCGACGCCGACACGGTGTTGGATGTGCGTTTCCTGCCGAATCCGCATTGGATTCCCGAATTGCGGGAACACACGGGCCAGGAGTCGGTGGTCAGCGACTATGTGTTGTCGCAGCCGGGTGCGCAGGACTACCTGCGCACCTGCCACCACCTGGTCGACCTGACCACGACCGGATACCGGCAAGAGGGGAAGCGATACATGACGGTGGCAGTGGGGTGCACCGGCGGGAAACACCGCAGCGTCGCGATCGCCGAGGCGCTCGGCGAACGCATCGGTGCCGACACCGGCCCCGCGGCGGTCGACGTCGTGCGCGTGGTGCATCGGGACCTGGGGCGCGAATGAGTGGATGGGAAGCCGACCCAGCCGTCGTCGCGCTGGGCGGTGGTCACGGCCTGTACGCGACACTCACCGCGGTGCGCAGGCTGACCAGACGGATCACCGCGGTGGTGACGGTCGCCGACGACGGCGGGTCGTCCGGACGCCTGCGTGCCGAACTCGGCATGCTCCCGCCCGGTGACCTGCGGATGGCGCTCGCCGCGCTGGCCGAGGACGCCGACGGAATCTGGGCAACCACCGTGCAGCACCGCTTCGGCGGTTCCGGCGCGCTCGCCGGGCACTCGCTCGGCAACCTGCTGCTCGCCGGGCTCACCGACATCCTCGGCGACCCGGTCGCGGCGCTCGACGAGGTGGGCAGGCTGCTGCGCATCACGGGCCGGGTGCTGCCGATGTCGCCGATCCCGCTCGACATCGAGGCGGAAGTATCGGGGCTGGAAGCGGATCCGCGAGTGGGCCGATGTGTACGCGGTCAGGTCGCGGTGGCGACCACACCGGGTAAGGTCCGCCGGGTGCGGCTGATTCCCTCGGATCCGCCTGCCGGCCCGGCGGCCGTCTCGGCGATCGAACACGCGGATGTCGTTGTGCTCGGGCCGGGTTCGTGGTTCACCAGTGTGATCCCGCACGTGCTCGTCCCCGGTCTGCGCGACGCGCTGGTCCGCACCAGGGCGCGTAAGGTACTGGTGCTGAATCTGGCTGCGGAGCCGGGGGAGACGGCCGGCTTTTCCGCCGAGCGCCATCTCCATGTATTGTCCCAGCACGCACCGGGTTTCGCGGTCGACGATGTGCTCGTCGACTCGGCGTCGGTGCCCGAGGGGCGGCAGCGGGAACATGTGTCAAGAGCCGCCGAACAGTTGCGCGCACGGGTAACGTTCTGCGATGTGGCCGAGCCGGGAACGGATCGGCATCATCCCGGAAAACTAGCCGCCGCACTGGATCAGCTGATTCGGTCGCCGCGGTCGCAACTGGCTGGGCTTCGAGTCGAGAGACAGCACAGTGCCACGGATGTGCACAGTGTTGCAGATGAGCGTTCGGGGTCGGTGGGAAAGGAGCGCGTCTCGTGGCGATGACAGCCGAGGTGAAGGACGAGCTGAGCAGGCTCGTGGTGTCGCAGGTCAGCTCACGCAAGGCGGAATTGTCGGCATTGCTGCGGTTCGCGGGCGGTCTGCACATCGTCGGGGGTCGGGTGATCGTGGAAGCCGAGGTGGACATGGGGTCCATCGCCCGCAGGCTGCGCCGCGAGATCTTCGAGTTGTACGGCTACGGCTCCGATGTGCACGTGCTCGGCGCGGGTGGCTTACGCAAGACCTCCCGCTACGTGGTCCGGGTGTCCAAGGAGGGTGAGGCGCTGGCCCGCCAGACCGGGCTGCTCGACGTGCGCGGCAGGCCGGTGCGCGGATTGCCCGCCCAGGTGGTCGGCGGCAGCATCGGTGACGCCGAAGCCGCCTGGCGTGGTGCTTTTCTCGCGCACGGTTCGCTCACCGAGCCGGGGCGCTCCTCCGCGCTCGAGGTGAGCTGCCCCGGCCCGGAGGCGGCGCTGGCGCTGGTCGGCGCGGCCCGTCGGCTCGGGATCACCGCCAAGGCCCGTGAGGTGCGCGGCACCGACCGGGTGGTGGTGCGCGACGGCGAGGCGATCGGCGCGCTGCTCACCCGCATGGGCGCCCAAGACACCAGGCTCACCTGGGAGGAGCGCCGCATGCGCCGCGAGGTGCGCGCGACGGCCAACCGGCTGGCCAACTTCGACGACGCCAACCTGCGCCGTTCGGCCCGCGCGGCCGTCGCGGCGGCGGCCAGGGTGGAGCGCGCGCTCGAGATCCTCGCCGACGACGTGCCCGACCACTTGGCCGCCGCGGGCAAGCTGCGCGTGCAGCACCGGCAGGCCTCGCTCGAGGAACTGGGTCAGCTCGCCGAGCCGCCGATGACGAAAGACGCTGTCGCGGGCCGTATCCGGCGCCTGCTGTCGATGGCCGACCGGCGCGCCAAGGACCTCGGTATCCCCGATACCGAGTCGGCGGTGACGGCCGAACTTCTCGACGACGCCTGAGGATTCGCGCCACCCGGTTGTGGCGTATCCGACGTTTAGGGCATAGCGGTCATGTGCGATCGCTATGCCCTTTAGTCTGTGCATTCCGGGTGCTCAGGGGCGCGCGACTCACAAACCGCAGGTGGCTGTCGGTGGGGTTGGGTCGGCTACTACTGTGGTCATCGTCGGAATGAATCCGCTTGAAAGCTGAGGAGCGATAACGTGACTGTCCGGGTAGGTATCAACGGCTTCGGTCGTATCGGACGTAACTTCTTCCGTGCGGTGGAGGCGCTGAAGGCTGTCGGCAAGACCGATATCGAGATCGTCGCGGTCAACGACCTCACCGACATCAACACTCTTGCGACGCTCCTGAAGTACGACTCGATCCTGGGTCGCCTGCCGCAGGACGTGTCCGTCGACGGTGACACCATCGTCGTCGGCGAGCAGCGCATCAAGGCGCTCGCCATCAAGGAAGGCCCGTCGGCGCTGCCGTGGGGCGACCTGGGCGTCGACATCGTCGTCGAGTCGACCGGTATCTTCACCGACGCCGCCAAGGCCAAGGGTCACCTGTCCGCGGGTGCGAAGAAGGTCATCATCTCCGCGCCGGCCTCCGGCGAGGACATCACCATCGTGATGGGCGTCAACGACGACAAGTACGACGGCAGCCAGAACATCATCTCCAACGCCTCGTGCACCACGAACTGCCTCGGCCCCATCGCCAAGGTGCTCAACGACGAGTTCGGCATCGTCCAGGGCCTGATGACCACCATCCACGCGTACACCCAGGACCAGAACCTGCAGGACGCGCCGCACAAGGACCTGCGTCGCGCCCGCGCCGCGGCCCTGAACATCGTGCCCACCGGCACCGGTGCGGCCAAGGCCATCGGCCTGGTGCTGCCCGAGCTGCAGGGCAAGCTCGACGGCTACGCGCTGCGCGTTCCGGTCCCGACCGGCTCGGTCACCGACCTGACCGCCACGCTGGCCAAGTCCGCCACCATCGACGAGATCAACGCCGCGATGAAGGCCGCCGCCGAGGGCCCGCTGAAGGGCATCCTCAAGTACAACGTGGACCCGATCGTGTCGAGCGACATCGTCACCGACCCGCACTCCTCGATCTACGACGCCCCGCTGACCAAGGTCATCGGCAACGAGGTCAAGGTCGTGTCCTGGTACGACAACGAGTGGGGCTACTCCAACCGCCTCGCCGACCTCATCGGTCTCGTCGGCAAGTCGCTCTGAACGCGATGACGGTCAAGACACTCCAGGATCTCCTGGCCGAGGGTGTCGAGGGTCGGGGCGTGCTCGTGCGCTCCGACCTGAACGTCCCCCTCGACGACAACGGCCGGATCACCGACCCGGGCCGCATCATCGCCTCGGTGCCGACGATCCAGGCGCTGGTCGAAGCGGGCGCCAAGGTCGTCGTGATGGCGCACCTCGGCCGCCCGAAGGGCGAGCCGGACCCGAAGTTCTCGCTGGCCCCCGTGGCCGCGAAGCTGGCCGAGCTGCTGGGCCGCAATGTCCAGCTGGCCGGTGACGTGGTCGGCTACGACGCGCTCTCGCGCTCGGAGGGCCTCACCGACGGCGACGTGCTGCTGCTCGAGAACGTGCGTTTCGACGCGCGCGAGACCAGCAAGGACGACGCCGAGCGGGCCAAGCTGGCGGCGGCGTACGTGGAGCTGGTCGGCGACGACGGCGCGTTCGTGTCCGACGGTTTCGGTGTGGTGCACCGCAAGCAGGCCTCGGTCTACGACGTGGCCCAGGTGCTCCCGCACTACGCGGGCACGCTGGTCGCCGCCGAGGTCGAGGTGCTGCAGAAGCTCACCCAGGACCCGGCCCGCCCGTACGCGGTGGTGCTCGGTGGTTCCAAGGTCTCCGACAAGCTCGCGGTGATCGAGGCGCTGGCCCCCAAGGTCGACACCCTGGTGATCGGCGGCGGCATGTGCTTCACCTTCCTTGCCGCACAGGGCATTTCGGTCGGCAGTTCGCTGCTGCAGGAAGAGATGATCGACACCTGCAAGAGCCTGCTCGAGCGCTTCGGCGACGTGCTGCACCTGCCGGTCGACATCGTGGCGGCCGACAAGTTCGCCGCCGACGCCGACAGCAAGACCGTCGCGTCGACCGAGATCCCCGACGGGTGGATGGGCCTGGACATCGGCCCGGAGTCGGTGTCGCGGTTCGCCGCGTTGCTCACCGAGGCCGAGACGGTGTTCTGGAACGGCCCGATGGGCGTGTTCGAGTTCGAGAAGTTCGCCGCGGGCACCCGTGGTGTCGCCGAAGCCATCGTGACCGCCACCGGCAAGGGTGCGTTCACGGTCGTCGGCGGCGGTGACTCGGCCGCGGCCGTGCGCACCCTCGGCCTGCCCGACGACGGCTTCTCGCACATCTCCACCGGTGGTGGCGCGTCCCTGGAGTACCTGGAAGGCAAAGAGCTGCCCGGTATTTCGGTGCTGGAGGGCTGAGCGATGGCAGCACGTAAGCCGCTCATCGCGGGCAACTGGAAGATGAACCTCAACCACCTCGAGGCCATCGCACTGGTGCAGAAGGTGGCGTTCGCGCTGCCGGAGAAGTACTTCGCGAAGGTCGACGTGGCGGTCATCCCGCCGTTCACCGACATCCGCAGCGTGCAGTCGATCGTCGACGGCGACAAGCTGCTGCTCACCTATGGTGCTCAGGACGTGTCGGTGCACGATTCGGGTGCCTACACCGGTGAGATCAGCGGGTCCATGCTGGCCAAGCTGGGCTGCACCTTCGTGGTGGTCGGGCATTCGGAGCGGCGCCAGTACCACACCGAGGACGACGCCACTGTGCTGGCCAAGGCCAAGCAGGCGCTGAAGAACGACCTCACCCCGATCGTCTGCATCGGCGAGGGGCTCGGTGTTCGCGAGGCGGGCACGCACGTCGAGTTCAACCTCGAACAGCTGCGTGGTTCGCTGAAAGGCCTGACGGCCGAGGAGATCTCGAAGGTCGTCATCGCCTACGAACCGGTGTGGGCCATCGGCACCGGCAAGGTGGCCTCGGCGGCCGACGCGCAGGAAGTGTGCGGTGCGATCCGCGGCGAGCTGGAGAAGCTGGCCTCCCCGGAGGTCGCCGCCGGTGTCCGTGTGCTCTACGGCGGGTCGGTGAACGCCAAGAACATCGGCGAACTGATCGGTCAGCCGGATATCGACGGCGCGCTCGTCGGCGGTGCCTCGCTCAAGGGTGACGAGTTCGCCACCCTGTCCGCGATCGCCGCCGGTGGTCCGCTGCCCTGACCTGTTCTGCTGTGCCGAAGGGCCGGAATCCGTGCAAACGGGTTCCGGCCCTTTCGTCTACTGCTGGGCGCGCAGTTCCAGGCCCGTGCCGTTGGCGTTGCGCAGGGTGAGAATGTCGGCATCGATGGTGGCCTCGGTGTGACCGTCGAGGACGCCGAGGACGTGCCGTTCGACCTCCATCACCTCCGGCGGGCACATCATCTTCGTGGTGGCGACCTCGAAGCTCACCTCGTCGCCGGGGCTGAGCTGCGCGGTGCCGGTCAGGCGATTGCATCCGGCGGTGCCGCTGACCTGGCCGTCGGCGGTGATCACGAGGGTGGGTCGGGCCTCGTCGAGCGCGGCCGAACGGATCTTGGCATCCGGGGTGAGCAGGGTGGTCGCGATCCAGGTGGTCCCGGTCAGCGGTTTGTCCGGGGTGACGATCTTCTTGTCGGTGAGGTGGACGGTGACGTCCTTGCCGGTGAGGGTCAGATCGTCGCCGTCGAGTCGCCAGGTGGGGCTCGCCTCGAGGAACGAGTTCTGCCAGGCGTCGGCCTGGCCGCGTTCGCCGGGACAGCCCATCAGGGTGCCGGCGAGCCGGGAGGTGCGCAGCACGTTGTCGCTCAGGTCGACGGTGCCGCTGCTGGTATTGCACCCGGAGTTCGCGGTGATCCGCCCGTTGTCGAAGGTGAGCGTCATCGGACCGCCGCCGGGGATCGCCCCGCCCTCCACCCGCGTCGACAGGTAGGTGTGTCCCATCGGCGTCGGCTTCGGTGGCGCGTCACCGGAGTCACCGGACGAACAGGCGCCTGCCGCGACGGCGAGCGCACAGAGAGCGGCGAGGCGGAGCGGGAATCCCGGCATCGGCCCATCGTACGTCCGCCCGGCGACAGCCGATCAAGATCACCACGCGCTGGTGGGGCCGATGCCGCCACCACAGCGTGGTGAGCGTGCGTCCGGCTGGGGGACCGGGGATATGCTCGGGAATGTGACGGGTGTGGCGGGTGAGCGGGTGTCGACCTGGGCTCCGCTGCGGTCGCCGGTGTTCCGGGCGTTGTGGATCGCGCAGCTCGTGTCGAATCTGGGCACCTGGATGCAGACCGTCGGCGCACAGTGGATTCTCGTCGACCAACCCAATGCCGCGGTGCTTGTCTCGTTCGTGCAGACCGCGATCACGCTGCCGGTGATGTTGCTGTCCATTCCGTCCGGGGTGCTGGCCGATCTGCTCGATCGGCGCCGGTTGCTGATCGGTGCGCAGGCAGGCATGGCGGTGGCCTCGCTGACACTGACCGTCTTCACCGCGACCGGCCACACCACGCCCGCGGTGCTGCTCACGCTGTTGTTCCTGCTCGGCTGCGGGCAGGCGCTCACCGCACCCGCGTGGCAGGCGATCCAGCCCGAACTCGTGCCGCGCGACCAGATCACCTCGGTGGCGGCGCTGGGCAGTATGAGCGTGAACATCGGTCGCGCGGTCGGCCCCGCGGTGGCGGGTGTGCTGGTTTCGGTGGCCGGGCCGACGGTGGTGTTCGGGTTCAACACGCTCTCGTTCGTCGGCATCGTGGCGGTGTTGCTGGTGTCGAAATGGCCGGTCCGGGTTCGCTCGCTGCCGAGCGAACGCCCGCTGGCCGCGTTGCAGGCGGGCACCCGGTTCATCCGGGCCGCGCCCGCCATTCGGCGGGTGTTGTTCCGCTCCATTCTGTTCATCGCGCCCGCCAGCGCGGTGTGGTCGTTGCTCCCGGTGATAGCGCACGACCGGCTCGGGCTGGCCTCCGACGGGTACGGCTTGCTGCTCGGTGCGCTCGGGCTCGGTGCGGTGTGCGGCGCGCTCGGGTTGTCACGCCTGCGGCTGCTGTTCACCCCGACCCAGCGGTTGGCGCTGGCCGCGGTGCTGTTCGGGATCGGCGCGGTGGCGACCGCGCTGGTGCACAGTGTCGTGCTGGTGCTCGTGCTGCTCGTCGGCGCCGGGCTGGCCTGGCTGCTCGCCATGTCGACACTGAACTCGACCATGCAGCTGCTGCTGCCCGCCTGGGTGCGGGCGCGCGGGCTGTCGGTGTACATGCTGGTGTTCATGGGCGGGCAGGCCATCGGCTCGCTGCTGTGGGGTCTGGTCGCCGGGGCCTACGGCGCCGTCACCGCGTTGCTGATCGCGGCGGTGCTGCTCGGGGCGTGCGCGGTGAGCACGGTGTGGTGGCCGATCCGGCACAACGTCGAGGAGATCGACCTCTCGCCGGCCGCGTACTGGCCCGAACCGCAGCTCGTCGTCGAGCCAGACCCGGCCGACGGGCCAGTACTCGTGCTGCGCGGTTACGACGTGCCGCCGGAGGACGTGGCGGCCTTCACCGACGCGATGGCGCTGGTCGGACGGTCGCGGCAGCGCACGGGGGCGATGGAGTGGCGGCTGTATCGCGACGTCGGGACCGTCGACCGGTTCGTCGAGGCGTTCGTCGTCCGCTCGTGGGCCGAGCACATGCATCAGCATCAGGTGCGGCTCACCGCGCGTGATCGGGAGATCGAACAGGCCGTGGCGCACTACGCGGCGGGGCCCGAGACCGTCTCGCATCTGGTCGCGGTCGAGCCTGGTTAGACCGGGCGCCCGCCCAGCACCTAGGATGGTCGCCATGTCGCTGTTCCTCGATATCCTCCTTGTGATCACCAGCGTGCTGTTGGTGCTGCTGGTGCTGCTGCACCGCGCCAAGGGCGGCGGCCTGTCCAGCCTCTTCGGTGGCGGCGTGCAGTCGAGCCTGTCGGGTTCCACCGTCGTCGAGAAGAACCTCGACCGCGTCACCATCTTCGTCGGCATCGTCTGGTTGATCGCCATCCTCGGCATCGGCCTGGAGATCAAGTTCTCCTGATTCCCCTGCGTGGACCCGTCACGTACGGTGACGGACATGAACTCTGGGGGAGTCGTGCGGTCACGTCGGTCGACGCCGACCTGGTGGACCGTCGTCATGTGCTGCATCGCGGTCGCGACCGCACTGAGCTGTTGTGCCCTGCTCTGGCAGAACACGATCGATGGGCCGATCGAACGCCTGCTGGTCGCCTTCGTGGCACTCGGTGCGGTCGGTGTGCTGTGGCTAGCCTTCGGGATCGTCGGGCTGGTGGCGTTCCGTGGGACCTGGCTCACCGTGGTCGCACCGTTGATCGTGGTGCTCACCGCGGTGCTGGGCGGGACAGGCACCGCGCAGCGATTCGGTTGGTCGCTGTCCAAACCCGACTTCGAACGAGCCGCGCAGACATGTGAGCCGTCCACCGCCGACCAGCGCATCGGATTGTTCACCGTCACCGAGGTTCACCAGGAAGACGGCGGATGCCTCTTCCGAACACCCGGCGGCTTCATCGGCAGTGTCGGCTACGCCTATCTGCCCGGCGGCGCACCCGAGCCGACGGGGGAGTACGACGAGACCTACCGGCCGTATGACGGTGTGTGGTACCGGTTTTCGGGGTGGTGATCACCACGGTTCCTCGGCTGCGGTAGTCGCGAGCACCGGTTCGGAAGGTTCTTCCACCCGGTCGAGGTGACGAGCGAGCAATGGACCGATGTGGGCGAAGACCGAGGTGTTGGTGAGCTGGGCGTGGGTGGCCTCGACCGGATGTTCGATGACCTCGCCGGTGACGAACGGTTGCCACATGTCGCCGTCGAACATCGCCGTGATGCCGCGCGTCGCCGAGAAATACAGCAGGTCACCGTCGAAGCGGGCGGGGCGGTAGGTGTGCGACAACCGCACGCCCGCGATGTAGCCCCGGTGCAGGCGTTCGAGCTGGCTGGCCGAAAGCCCGGTGCCGAACGAGGTTTTCGTGCTCGCGAGGATCGCGGCCGCCTCGGCGGCGGTGACATCCGGGGCGGCGTCGGCGTCTTCGGGTTCGTCACCGAGCAGATGGGTCAGCAGGTCGCGCATGCGCGGTGTCGGTGGTTCCTCCGGGGTGTAGACGACGCTGTCGAGCATGGTCAGCACACCGACCCGGGCGCCGGTGTCGCGCAGGCGGACGGCGAGGGCGTGGGCGATCTGGCCGCCGAGCGACCAGCCGAGCAGGTGGTACGGGCCGTGGGGTTGCAGTTCGAGGACGGCGGCGAGGTAGTGCTCGACCAGGTCGTCGATTGTCGGGGTGCCCGTGAGTTCGGTGGCTTGCAGGCCGTACACGGGGCGGCCGGGGAGGTAACCGGTCAGGCCGGCATAGCACCAGGCCAGCGGAACCGCCGAGTGCACGCAGAACAGGGGTGGGCGAGAACCCTTGTGGCGCAGGACGAGAACTGTGCCGAGTGCGTCGTCGTCGCCGCTGTGGCCGTCGAAGCCGGCGATGCGTTCGGCCAGCGCCGCCACCGTCGGTGTGGTGTAGAGCCAGCGCACGGTGACGGGGACGCCGGTCGCGGCGGCGATGTCGGACGAAACCAGCACGCCGAGAAGGGAATTGCCGCCGAGTTCGAAGAAGTCGTCGTCGAGGCCGACGGGGGTGCCGAGCGTCGCGGTGATGCGGTCGGCGATGAGGCGTTGGAGCTCGGTGGCCGGTGGGCGGGCGGGGTTCGCGGTGATCGTCGGTGCGGGGAGGGCCGAGCGGACGACTTTCCCGTTGCCGCCCAAGGGAAGTCGGTCGAGTTCGATCAGGGTGGTCGGGACGAGGGCTTGCGGCAGTGTGGCACGCAACCGGGCCAGGACGGCGGCGGTGTCGACGTGCCTTCGCGGTACGGGAACCACGTAGCCGATCAGACGCGCGCCCGGTGTGCCCGCATCGGCGGCGGTGACCACGGCGTAGGCGATCTCGGGCTCGGTGAGCAGCGCCGCCTCGATCTCCGCGGGTTCGATACGCCTGCCGTGGACCTCGAGCTGGGCGTCGAGCCTGCCGAAGAATTCGAACTCCCCGTCGGGGCGGGCACAGACCAGATCGCCGGTGCGGTACAGGCGGGTACCGTCACCGAACGGGTCCGCGACGAAACGTGACGCGGTGGTGGCCGGGTCGTTCAGATAGCCGTCGGCAACGCACGCGCCACCCACGTAGAGCTCACCCCGCGCGGTGACCGGCGCCTGCCGCAGGCGCGTATCGAGGACCCACGCGGACACGCCCGGCAGGGGATGGCCGACCGTCACCGCACCGTCGGGGTGCATGGCATCCGTCTCGGTCACCATGATGGTGGTCTCGGTCGGCCCGTACCCGTTGAACAACCGCACCCGGGGCGCCCACTCGGCCATCAGTGCCGCCGGGCACGCCTCGCCGCCGATCGCGACGACCTCGACGGTCGGAAGCTGCTGGGGTGACAGTGTGGCGAGCACGGCGGGCGCGGTCTGGAAAACGGTGCAGCCGGTGGTGCGGATCAGCTCGGCCATCTCCTGACCGGCCACGACCGTCGGCGGGGCGACCACCACCCGCGCGCCTGCCGCGAAACCGGCGAGCAGCTCGAGCAGGTGCGCATCGTAGGTGGCGCTGTGCGAGTGCAGAAGAACCGAATCACGGTTCAGCTCATATTGTTTCAACAGGTAGTCGGTAAGTTTGCCCAGTGCGTGGTGGGCGACGACGACACCTTTGGGCGTGCCGGTGGTGCCCGAGGTGTGGATCACGTATGCCGGATCTCCCGGCAGCAGCGGGCGAGGGCGATCGTGGTCATCGACCGGGGTACCCGGATAGCGGTTCGCCTCGGCCGGATCGTCGATGGCGAGCCAGGTGATCGCATCGCAGCCGACGCTCAGCCGCGAAACCGTCACCCCGAGCGGCGCCCCACAGCGCGCGATGATGGTGGACAACCGGTTCGCGGGTTCGTCCGGATCGACGGGGACGACGCAGGCCCCCGTCTTCGCCACCGCCCACAACGCCACCACCGATTCCAGCGAACGCGGAATCACGACGACGACGAAGGTCCCGGGCCCGGCGCCGCGCGCGAGGAGTGCCCGAGCCCAGCGCGACGAGATCTCGTCCAGCTCCGAGTAGGTGAGGGTACGGTCCCGGTCTTGCAGTGCCACTGAGGAATACGTCGCCTCGCAGGTTGCGTCGGCGCCCGCCGTGTCCTGCCGGGTCGGCTGAGTCGGTGGTGAAGCGACGGCCTGCGGTGCTGGTAGCAGTGTGTCGACACTGGGTGGGGTGACCTGGGTCGTCAGTGGCGGGCAGTCGGGCTGGGGCGTCGACGGCTTGCTACCGATCAGAGGGTTTGGTGGGCTGAGTGGCACGCAGTCGGGTGTCGAGAGGGCTGAGCGCAAGAGCTCGGACAGAGTTCGCGTAGGTGCCTTAGGTCGTATTGGATCGGGGGACAACGGGTTCCGTGACTGGAGGGAATTGGCGGCCGCGGCGTGCATGGTGATGGGGTCGTGCGGATGGGCGGTGAGGAAGTGGGTGAAGTAGGTGAGGAACGTGCGGTGGTGGGTGAGGACGGCGTCGTGGGAGTAGCGGGCGGGGTTGGCCTGGAAGTCGATGGAGACCTCGTCCGGGCCGATCTGGTAGCCGTTGACATGCAGATCCGTGACCGGACCCAGGGCGAGCAAACGCACCTGACCCGACAGCGGGCCCAGATGTAAGGGTTCGGTGAAGGCGAGGGTGTTGACCACCGGACCGAACCCCTCCCGCAGGGCGGGGTGGTCGCCGCGGATGTCCTCGTGCCGGTGCCGTTGATGACGCAACGCCCCGATCACCGCCGCCCGCACCTGCGCGATGACAGCGCCGGCCGTGATGTCGTCCAACCCGGACAGCCGCAGCGGAACCACATTCGACATCGAACCCGCCGAACGACGCAGCACAGCGGTCGGTCGCGCGGTGACCGGAATGGTCAGGGTCACCTCCGCGCTCCCGGTCATCCGCGCCAGATACGACCCGAATGCGGCGATGATCAGCTCCGGGAATGTCGCGCCGTGCCGGGCTTTGGCGTCCGCGAGCTGCCGCACGGTTCCGGCATCGAGGGTGGTGCTCACCTGATGCGGGCGGGGCGCGGGTGCCGCCGCCCGCCTGGCCAAGCTCACCGGCTCACCGACCTGGGTCAACTGCTGCCACCAGTAGGCGCGGTCGGCTTCGGCGCGAGAGGATGCCCGATAGGCGCGGTCCTCGTCCAGCAGTTGCGCGACCGACAACGGTCTCCGGTCGGACCTGGCCGCCCTGCTCGTCGATCCGACGACGGCGCTCGTCTCGCGAAGGGCGGTGCGGTAGAGGTCGCCCGTTCGCGTGAGGAGGGCGGCGGCGCCCATACCGTCGAGGACGATGTGGTGGCTGCGCAGGTACAGCAGGTGGCGGGTGGGGGTGATGGTGAAGATCGAGGCGACGGTCAGGTCGGGGGCGAGCGGGTCGAGAGGGGCGCTGTGGTCGCGTTCCATATGGTCGAGGGCCACCGCGACGGCGTCTGGGGCTGCCGTCAGATCGACGATGTCGAAGGCCATCGGAGCCGCGGAGTCGACGAATTGGTTCGGGATGCCGTCCACGAGAATGAGCCGCACCTGCGGGGATTCGAATTCGGCGGCGGCCTGCCGGGTGCAGCGGGCGAGCAGGTCGAGGTCGGCCTCGCCCGCCAGATCCAGGTACATCGCCACGGTGGCGGGGACGTCGGGGTGCAATTGCTGGGCGAGCCACCAGCTCCATTGCGCTTGGGACAGTGGGCAGGTGACCCCGACATCCGACCGCACCGTGAACACGCCTCCATGGGTTGACACCGCACCGCTGAAATGTTCCCGGCAAACCTACGGCACATCGCGTGCCCGCGGCCCGTTTTCGGCGGCGGGTGTGTCCCCGGCGGGGAGCCGAGGCGGCGGACGCACGCCCCGGCGAGAGGGGTCGGGTCAGCTGATGTCGATCGTTCCGTTGAACATCAGCGGCGTCGGGCCGGGCAGACAGTCGGTGAACGAGCTGGTCGGCATCGGCACCCCGTAGCCGATCATGTTGGGCGCACCGTTCTCGCCCTTGGCCACCGTGATCTGGATGGCCATCGAATCCGGGGCGAACACCATCACCGGTTCGGCGGTGGTGATCGGATACACCAGCGACACCTTGTTGCCCTGAACTCGCAGGCAGGTGACCGGCCCGGTGACCTTCACCGGCAACGGCATGTTCCCGAACTGCCCGGTGGCGACGTAGGTTCCCGTGGCGGGCCCGTCACCCTGCCCTTGCGCGTCGACGTGCAGGATGTTCAACCCGAGTACCTGCATACTGCCGTCGATCGACACCGTCGCCGGCGCCGCCGCGGCCTGCCCCGCACCCGCGGCGACCGCCGCTGCCGCCACCGTCGCGATGCCGAAACGTGTAAGCCCTGTCCTCATGACGAAATCCTCCGAGTAGACGAGTGTGTGCGGCGTGTACCCGGCGCGCGGTCACCAAACCGCGCCGATCACATACTTCTCGACAGGATTCGGCGAATTCTTCGCAAAGCGGACCGAATTCAGGGCAGGAGGGCCAGCGCCGCCTTCTCGATGTCCGTTTCGCTCAGCAGTACGGTGTCCGCGGCGGGGCCGAGCGGCACGAAACTGTCGATGCTGGTGACGCGGGCGAGCGCGCCACGATATCCCGCGTCGAGGAGCACGGCGAAGACCGATTCGGACACACCGCCGCTGTGGCGGGTCTCGTCGGCCACCAGCACCCGGCCTGTCGCGACGGCCTGCTCGAGCAGATCCGCGCCCGGCAACGGGTTCAGCCACCGCAGATCGAGGACGCGGGCATGCACGCCTCTGTCGGCGAGGCGATCGGCGACGCGCAGACTCATCGGAACACCGTTGCCGAAGGTGACGATGGTGAGATCGGTGCCGTCGCCGTAGACGCGGGCGCTCCCGATCGGGACGTGTTCGGTGGCGGGCGAGGCGAGCCATCCATCGTCGCCGGGATGCAGGTCGCGCGTGTGATACAGGGCGATCGGTTCGACGAACACGCAGACCCGGCCGTCCACCCGCGCCGCCGAAACACACGTGCGCAACAGCGCGGCGGCATCGTCGGCGCGGGCCGGGACGGCCACCACCACACCGGGGATATCCCGCAGTGCCGCAAGGGAATTGTCGTTGTGGAAGTGCCCGCCGAAACCCTTCTGGTAGGCCAGTCCCGCGACGCGGACCACCATCGGGTTGCGGTACTGGCCGGCGGAGAAGAACTGCAGCGTCGCCGCTTCGCCCCGGATCTGGTCGGCGGCATTGTGCACATACGCCAGGTACTGGATCTCCGGAATCGGCACGAACCCGGCCAATGCGGTGCCGAGCGCGGTACCGAGCACGGCCTGCTCGTCGAGCAGGGTGTCGAACACCCGCCGCGCCCCGAATCGCTTCCGCAGACCCTTCGTCACCCCGTACACCCCGCCCTTGCGGCCCACGTCCTCACCGAAGACCAGCACGTCGGGGTCGCGGGTGAGGAGTTCGTCGAGGGTGTGGTTGATCGCCTGGGCGAGGGTCATCCTGGGGCCGACAGACAGGCCCTTGCTCGGGGAGTCGGTGGTGGTCGCGGAGCGGAGGACGTCTGCGCGGACGGTCGACGGATGGGAGGGGGCGAGGGGAGCGATGACGGCCGACGCGGAATCCAGCCTCGCCTCGCGCACCACCTCGTCGCTGACCTCGCGCACCCGGTCGGCGATGCGGTCGTAGCGGGCGAGCAGGTCGGACGTGTCGGTGACGCCGGTGGCGAGCAGGTAGCGGGCGGTGCCGAGGAGGGGATCGCGGGCCAGGTCGGCGGCGATATCGGCCGGGCCACGGTAGCCCGCTTCCACATCCGAACCCGCATGGCCGCCGAGGCGGACCGTGCGCATGTGCAGGAAGACCGGGACCCGCCAGGTGCGGGCCAGATACACCGCGTCCTCGGCGGCACCGAGGACATCGGGCAGGTCGCATCCGTCGGCGGCGAGATAGGTCAGGCCGGGGCGTGGACCGTAGGCGCGCTCGATCCAGTCGGCCGGTGTCGGGACGCTGATCCCGATTCCGTTGTCCTCGCAGACGAACACGATGGGCATCGGCACACCCTGGTGGGAGGCGTGGACGGCGGCATTGATCGCACCGGTCGCGGTGGAGTGGTTGGCCGAGGCGTCACCGAAACTGCACACCACCACCGCGTCTCGTGGCCACGGGCACGAAATGCCTTGGCGGGCAGCCCTTTCGATCGCGAACGCGAGGCCGACGGCACGGGGTAGATGCGAGGCGATGGTCGAGGTCTGCGGAATGATCGACGCGGCAGCGCTACCGAACACCTTGTGCCGCCCACCGGAGATCGGATCGCTCGCCGCCGCGACCACCCCGAGCAGCACGTCCCGGATCGGATCCAGGGCGGGCACCCGTTTGCACCGCTGCACGAAGAACGCCCCGGACCGATAGTGCAGCAAGGCCGGATCATCCACCCGCAAGGCCGCCGCCACCGCCGCATTCCCCTCGTGCCCCGACGACCCGATGCTGTAGAACCCCCGCCGAGCAGCCCCCAGCCGCCGCGCCGCCAGATCGAGATGCCTACTCGCCACCTGCGATTCGAACAACTCCAACCCGAACGCCGCATCGATCCCCGCCCTGCCATCGACCGCCCCCGCCGCGAGCCCCACCACAGCAGTCCGGAAAGCCGCATCCAGATCAACCGACCCTCTGCCCACCTCGCCCATTGCCCACTCCTCGCCCGCAGCCGAGCCGACGCCGATCGCCATGCCGAGAGCCCCGATGCTAACGCCGCGACCACCGGTCCACGGCCGACTCGGCTACCGCTGAATCGCGACCGGGCCGAATGAAGTGCCTACGAGAGCATTAATGTATGCGATTCGCATATAATTCTGGATATGGATTCGAGCCTGCGAGCAGCGATAGAGGAGTGGCACGCGAGCGTCGACTCCGGCGACCTCGAGCGGTCTGCGAGGGCCGTCGGAGATCCGGTCGTGGTCCTGGGTCCGAAGGGCGCGGGCTCGATCACGCCCGCGCAGTTCGCGGAGTGGGTCCAGCGCTCGGGAATCACCCTGGTCCCTCGGTCCTGGCACGCGGTCAGCGAGCATCTGGCGGTGGTGGAGCAGGACGCGACTTGGCCGGAGAGCACGGAGCCCATGCGAGTGGCCACGGTCTTCCGCGCCGCAGGCGGTAAGGTCACCGCCGCGTTGCGGATGCCGGACCTCGATGCCGCCCTCGAACTGGCGCACATCTGCCGCGAGATGGCGGCATCCGAGTGAGCGAACAGGGACCGGGGCAGGTTCTGTTCCACTTCGTCCGGCACTGGGCACGTCGGCCGGTTTCGGCGGACATCGAGGGTGATCAGGGGCGCATCGTGGTGGTGTGCGAGGCGGTCCATGCGCTCGGGCAGCGGGGAACCCGGGCGACGGTCACGGCGATCGCGGACGAGATAGGGATCGATCAGAGCGGCGCTTCTCGGTTGATCAAGAGCGCCGCATCAGCGGGCTACCTTGATATGACTACGTCCGCCGGCGATGGTCGACGACGCGAAGCATCGCTCACTCCTGCGGGCCGGTCCCTGCTGGAGCAGGCACATCGCTGGCAGGAAGCCGTCTTCGCTCAGCTGACGACAGGCTGGAGTGAGAAGAAGCGCCGCGACTTCCAGCACGCGATGACCGACCTGATGGACAGCTCGTACGCGGTGGAGGTCCGAGCCGTCGAGCAAGGCTGACGGTGCCGATCATGTCGAACCTGTCGGCACCGTCAGCCGCGCGTCACTCTTCTTCGTCGTCGATATCGACCAGCAGGTCCGTCGCGGCGGCTTCGTCGATGACCCAGGTGGTGGATTCGATGCCGACCGCGCCCGCGGAGGGGACGTCGTCGGGGGAGGCGCCGTTGACGGCGGCGGCTACCGCGGCGGCCTTGCCTTCACCGCTGACCACCAGCATCACGTGGCGGGAGCGGTGCACGGCGGGGAGGGTGAGGGAGACGCGGGTGGGTGGGGGCTTGGGGCAATCGTGGACCGCCACAACGTAATCCGTCTGCTCGCGGACGGCGGGGGAGTGCGGGAAGATCGAGTCGATGTGTCCTTCGGGGCCCATGCCGAGCACCGTCAGGTCGATGTCGCCGCGCTCGTCGAGTTCGGTGTGCAGCAGCTGGGCGTAGGCGGCCGCGGCTTCCTCGGGCGAACCGTACGGGCCGTCGGAGGCGGCGATCGGGAACACCTTCGCCGGATCGAGCGGGACGAAGTCGAGCAGCGCCTCGCGCGCCTGCAGTTCGTTGCGGTCCGGATCGCCCGACGGGACGAAACGCTCGTCGCCCCAGTAGACGTACAGGTTCGACCAGTCGATGTCGCCGGGCGCCTGGCGCACCTTCTCGAGCAGGCGGATGCCGTCGCTGCCACCGGTGAGCGACACCGACGCGTTGCCGCGCTCGGCCTGAGCCGCGACGATCACGGCGACGAAACGTTCGGCGGCGGCGTCGGCGAGCAGTTCCTTGTCGTCGTGCACCTCGACGGTGTTGGCGGGGAATTCCTCGCCGAGCTCGTCGTGCAGTTCGATACGGTCACTCATAGGTCACCTTTTCGATTCCGGCGAGCGCCTCGGCGTAGATCTCGTCGGCGTCGAGCCGGCGCAGTTCCTCGGCGAGACAATCGCGAGTTTCCCGGCGCGCCAGCGCGATTCGCTGGTCGGGGGCACCGGTGCGGGTCAGCGTTGCCGTCCTGCCCAATTGCGGTCGAGCGATGGCGATCGAATCGGTGGCCCGGCGGATCTCCACCCGCAGCTCACCGGTCCGGCGGACGACCGGGCAGTCCAGCCGCGCGGCCAACCACCCCGCCAGCGTATCCAGCGCGGGCTCACTGGCCAGCCCGGACACGCTCACCGACAGCACCGGTTCGAACGGCGGCTCGTCCAGTGCGGCGGCGAGCAGCGCCCGCCAGTAGGTGATGCGGCTCCACGACAGGTCGGTGTCGCCGGGCGCGTAGGAGGCGCAGCGTTTGCCGAGCGCGGCCTGCGGGTCGGGCGCGAACGTGGCGTCGGTGATGCGCCGCTTGGCCAGCTTGCCCACCGAGTCCTGGGACGGAAAGTCCGGCGCCCCACGCGGCCACCACGCCACCACCGGGGTGTCGGGCAGCAGGAACGGCGTCACCACGCTGCTCTCGTGGTTCACCAGCGGACCCTGCAACCGCAGCACGATCACCTCGGCCGCCCCGGCGTCACCGCCCACCCGGATCTGGGCGTCGAGCCGGGTCTCGGCGTCGCGGTCGCCACGGGCGAGCACGATCACGCGACAGGGGTGTTCGCGGCTGGCGTCGTTGGCGGCGTCGATGGCGTCCTCGGCCTCGGACGAATCGAGGGTGCACACGACAAGCGTGAGCACCCGGCCCTGGGTGATGACACCGTTGGACTCGCGCAGCTGCACCATCCGCTTGGCGACCTCGACGGTGTTGGTGTCGGGCATGTCGACGATCACGGGCGCCGCCATTCGCGCCCGCTGCGCGCGAGCATCTCGTCGGCCGAGGTCGGCCCCCAGGTGCCTGCCTCGTAGGGTTCGGGTTTGCCCTCGGCGGCCCAGTGCGCGATCACCGGATCGAGGATGCGCCAGGACAATTCGACCTCCGCGTTGACAGGGAACAGGGACGGCACGCCGAGCAGCACGTCGAGGATCAGGCGTTCGTAGGCCTCGGGGGAGGACTCGGTGAACGCCTCGCCGTAGCTGAAGTCCATGTTCACATCGCGCACCTCCATTCCCGAGCCGGGCACCTTGGAACCGAAACGCAGGGTGATGCCCTCGTCCGGCTGCACCCGGATGACCAGGGCGTTCTGGCCGAGCTCCTCGGTCATGGTCTGGTCGAAGGGCAGGTGCGGCGCGCGTTTGAACACCACCGCGATCTCGGTCACCCTGCGGCCCAGGCGTTTTCCGGTGCGCAGGTAGAACGGCACCCCGGCCCAGCGCCGGTTCTCCACGTGCAGGGTGATCGCGGCGTAGGTCTCGGTGCGCGACTGCGGGTCGAACCCCTCCTCCTGGTGCAGGCCGACCACGTGTTCGCTGCCCTGCCAGCCCTCGGTGTACTGGCCGCGGGCGGTGGTCTCGTCGAGTGGTTCGACGAGTTTGGTCGCCGAGAGCGCCTTGATCTTCTCGGTGGTGAGCTGCATCGGTTCGAAGGAGGTCGGTTCCTCCATGGCGGTCAGCGCCAGCAGTTGCAGCAGGTGGTTCTGGATGACGTCGCGCGCGGCGCCGATGCCGTCGTAATAGCCCGCGCGCCCGCCCAAGCCGATGTCCTCGGCCATGGTGATCTGCACGCTGTCGACGAAATTGGCGTTCCAGATCGGTTCGTAGAGTTCGTTGGCGAAGCGCAACGCCAGGATGTTCTGCACCGTCTCCTTACCGAGATAGTGGTCGATGCGGAACACCTGCTCCTCCGGGAACACCCGGTTGACCAGGGCGTTGAGTTCCTGGGCGCTGGCCAGGTCGTGCCCGAAGGGCTTCTCGATCACCACCCGCCGCCACGGGGTGTAGCCCTCGGGGCGCGGGGCAGCCTTGGCCAGTTCGTGTTCGGAGAGCTGGTCGAGGACCACCGGGAACATATTCGGTGGAATCGACAGGTAGAAGGCGTAATTGCCGCCGGTGCCGCGGGTGGCGTCGAGGTCTTTCAAGGTGGTGGCGAGGGTGGCGAATGCGGTGTCGTCGTCGAAACTGCCCTGCACGAAACGCAGCCCTTCGGCCAGGTGGTCCCAGACCTCCTGGCGAAACGGGGTGCGCGCGTGCTGCTTCACCGCGCTCAGCACCACCGCGGCGAAATCCTCGTCGGCGTAATTGCGCCGGGCGAAACCGACCAGGGCGAAACCAGGGGGCAACAGCCCCTGGTTCGCCAGGTCGTAGATGGCCGGCATCAGCTTCTTACGGGACAGATCCCCGGTGACACCGAAGATCACCATGCAGCAGGGCCCCGCGATGAAAGGCACCCGTTTGTCGCGTTCGTCGCGCAGCGGGTTGTGCCACAGCCCCGCCTTGTCCGTCGTTGCTGCGCCGGCCATCAGATCAGTTGCCCCCTGCCGCCGCGGTGCGCAGTTCCTCGGTGGTGGCGTCGATCAGCTCGCCCCAGGAGGCCTCGAACTTGTCGACACCCTCGCGCTCGAGCACCTCGAACACGTCGGCCAGGTCGACGCCCGCGGCCTCGAGATCGCCGAACACCTGCGCGGCTTCGACGGCCTTCCCGCTGAGCGTGTCGCCCCGCACCTCGCCGTGATCGGCGAAAGCCTGCAGCGTCTTCTCCGGCAGCGTGTTGACCGTGTTCGGGCCGACCAGCTCGGTGACGTACAGGGTGTCGGGGTAGTCCGGGTTCTTCACACCGGTGGAGGCCCACAGCGGCCGCTGCCGGTTGGCGCCCTGGGAGGCCAGGTGGTTGTAGGTGGAGGTGTGCGCCCCACCGTCGAACACGTCCTGGTACTCGGCGTAGGCCAGCCGGGCGTTGGCCACGCCCGCCTTGCCGCGCAGCGCGAGCGCTTCGGGGGTGCCGATCGCCTCGAGCCGCTTGTCGATCTCGGTGTCCACACGGGAGACGAAGAACGACGCGACCGAGTGGATCTTGGCCAGATCGTGGCCCGCGACCTTGGCCTGCCGCAGACCGTCGAGGTAGGCGCCCATCACCGCGCGGTAGCGCGGCACGGAGAAGATCAGCGTGACGTTCACGCTGATGCCCTCGGCGATCACCGAGGTGATCGCGGGCAGGCCAGCCTCGGTGGCCGGGATCTTGATGAAGAGATTCTTGCGGTCGACGATCTTCCACAGCTCGATCGCCTGGGCGACCGTCTTGTCGGCGTCGAAGGCGAAACGCGGGTCGACCTCGATCGACACCCGGCCGTCGACACCGCCCGTCGACTCGAACACCGGGGCGAGCACGTCGCAGGCGGCGCGCACATCGTCGGTGGTGATGGTGCGGATCGCCGCATCGGCGTCGGCGCCTTGGGCCGCAAGGTCTTTCACCTGCGCGTCGTAGGCGTGACCGACACTGAGCGCGGCCTGGAAGATGGACGGGTTCGTGGTGACACCGACGACGCCCCTGGTCGCGATCAGGTCGGCGAGGTTGCCGGACTTGATGCGGTCACGGGACAGATCGTCGAGCCACACCGAGACCCCCGCTGCCGCGAGTGCGGCGAGATTCTCGTTCTGTGCCATGGTTTTACCCCTTCACCTTGTCGAGCGTGCGCTGCGCGGCGGCGACGACGGCATCGGCGGTGATACCGAATTCGCTGTAGAGCTTCTTGAAGTTCGCGGACGCGCCGAAGTGCTCGATCGACACGATCTCGCCCGCGTCACCGACGAGCCGGTACCACGGCATCGCGATGCCGGCCTCGACGACGACCCTGGCGCGGACCGCGGGCGGGAACACCTCGTCGCGGTAGGCCTGGTCCTGTGCGTCGAACCATTCCACACACGGCATCGAGACCACGCGGGTCGGAATGCCCTGTGCCTCCAGGGTAGTGCGTGCCTCGACGGCCAGCTGCAGCTCCGAACCGGTGCCGACGAGGATCAGCTCCGGGGTGCCGGTGGACGCCTCGGCCAGCACGTAGCCGCCCTTGCGCACGCCCTCGTAGCTGGTGCCCTCGAGGGTCGGCACGTCCTGGCGGGTGAGCGCCAGCGCGGACGGGCCGTCTTGGTGGGGAGCGTCGTAGGTGTGGAAGTGCGAGGCGTGCTCGTCGGAGTCGCGCTCGAGGATGGTCCGCCAGGCGTAGGCGGTCTCGTTGGCGTCGCCGGGGCGGACCACGTTGAGGCCGGGGATGGCGCGCAGCGCGGCCAGGTGCTCGATCGGCTGGTGCGTCGGGCCGTCCTCGCCGAGGCCGATGGAGTCGTGGGTCCACACGTAGATCGCGGGCACCCGCATCAGCGCGGCCAGGCGAACCGCCGGGCGCATGTAGTCGGAGAACACCAGGAAGGTGCCACCGTAGGGGCGGGTCGGGCCGTGCAGGGCGATGCCGTTGAGGATCGAGCCCATGGCGTGCTCACGGATACCGAAGTGCAGGGTGCGGCCGTAGGGCTGCGCCTTCCACATGCCGGTGGAGATCGCCTCGGGACCGAAGCTCGGCTGACCGGGCATGGTGGTGTTGTTCGACTCGGCCAGGTCGGCCGAACCGCCCCACAGCTCGGGCAGCACGTCGGCGAGCGAGGCCAGCACCTTGCCGGAGGCCTTGCGGGTGGCCATGCCCTTCGGGTCGGGCTCGAAGGTGGGCAGGTGCTCGGTCCAGCCCTTGGGCAGCGAGCGGGTGAGCAGGCGGTCGAACAGTTCCTTGTTCGACGGGTTCGCCGCGGCCCAGGCGTCGTAGTCGGCCTGCCAGGCCTGCTGGGCCGCCGCGCCGCGCTCGAGCGCCTTGCGGGTGTGCTCGATGACGGCCGGGTCGACGTCGAAGGACTTGTCCGGGTCGAAGCCGAGCGCCTTCTTCACCGCGGCGACCTCGTCGGGGCCGAGCGCCGCGCCGTGCACGCCACCGGTGTTCATCTTGGAGGGGGCCGGGAAGCCGATGATGGTGCGCAGGATGATGATCGACGGCTTGTCGGTCACCGCCTTGGCCGCCTCGATGGCCGCCTCGATCGCCACCACGTCCTCGCCGCCCATGACGGTCTGCACGTGCCAGCCGTAGGCCTCGTAGCGCGCGGCCACGTCCTCGGTGAAGGCGATGTCGGTGTTGTCCTCGATGGAGATCTCGTTGTCGTCGTAGATCAGCACGAGGTTGCCCAGCTGCTGGGTACCCGCGATCGAGGACGCCTCGGCCGTGACACCTTCCTGCATGTCACCGTCGGAGGCGATGACAAAGATGTGGTGGTCGAACGGGCTGGCGCCTTCCGGGGCGTCGGGGTCGAACAGGCCGCGCTCGCGGCGGGCCGCCATCGCCATGCCGACCGCGGAGGCCAGACCCTGGCCGAGCGGGCCGGTGGTGATCTCGACACCGTCGGTGTGGCGGAACTCGGGGTGGCCCGGGGTCAGCGAATCCCACTGGCGCAGCTGCTCGAGGTCGGACAGCTCGAGGCCGAAACCGGCCAGGTACAGCTGGATGTAGAGGGTGAGGCTGGAATGCCCACACGAGAGCACGAAGCGGTCGCGGCCGGACCAGCTCGGGTCGGCCGGGTTGTGGCGCATGACGCGCTGGAAGAGGCTGTAGGCGACGGGGGCGAGGCTCATCGCGGTGCCCGGGTGACCGTTGCCCGCCTTCTGCACCGCATCGGCGGCGAGAACACGGGCGGTATCGACGGCCTTGGTGTCCAGGTCCGTCCAGTCGCTGGGATAGTTCCGCTGAGTGAGGGCGCGAATGTCGTCTGTGACTGACACGACCGTGGTTCTCCTGACCTAGGTTTCGTCGACGGCGAGTAGATGGCAGCGGCGATGGTGTCGTACTGGACCGCACGCGGCCGGGGGTGCGTACCGATGTACAGGAATACCCTAGAGGTGCTGTTCCACCTGATCGGCGCGAACCCTGAGTGTGAGTCTAGTTGCCCATCCCGCGATCACGCCCGGGGTCGCCCCCGGGAATCGGCGCGGCGCGCGGCACGTCGTTCACCTGCGCGTCGGGGTCGGTTCACCGCCGGACGGGCCGCGCGACCCGGGTGACGGCGCCCACGGTGACAGGGGCCTGGCGTGGAGCGGCACCGTCACCCGTCTACCATCGTCTGTAGTAGTGGCCGCGCCGCAGCCGCGCGCTGCTCGTTCCAATGCCGGATGCGAAGCACAGCGTGCGAGGAGAAACAGTGCGGATCGGTAACCAGCCGGGTAGTAGCGGTGCGCACGATTCCTCGACGGCTCTCGCCGATCGTCTGGCGGGCGACAGCGTGTTCGCCCGGGTCGTGCGTAAGCCGCTGGCCTACATCGCGCTCACCAAACCGCGAGTCATCGAGCTCCTGCTCGTCGCGACCATCCCGACCATGCTCCTGGCCGATCGTGGCAATGTCGACATCCGGCTGATCCTGGTCACTCTGTTCGGTGGCTGGATGGGCGCGGCCAGCGCCAACACCCTCAACTGTGTGGTCGACGCCGACATCGACAAGGTGATGAAGCGGACCGCGCGCCGTCCGCTGGCCCGCGACGCGGTGCCCACCTCGCACGCGCTGGTCTTCGGCCTGGCGCTCGGCGCGATCTCCTTCGCCTGGCTGTGGTGGCAGGCCAACCTGCTCAGCGGCGTGCTCGTGGTCGCGACCATCCTGTTCTACGTTTTCGTCTACACCAAGGGCCTCAAGCGCCGGACCTCACAGAACGTGGTGTGGGGCGGCGCGGCCGGCTGTATGCCCGCCCTCGTCGGCTGGTCGGCGGTCACCGGGAACGTCGGCTGGCCCGCGATCGTGCTGTTCGCGGTCATCTTCTTCTGGACGCCGCCGCACACCTGGGCGCTGGCCATGCGCTACAAGGAGGACTACCGGGCGGCGGGCGTGCCGATGCTGCCGGTGGTCGCCACCGAGCAGGTCGTCACCAAGCAGATCGTCATCTACACCTGGCTGACCGTGCTGGCTACCCTCGCCCTCGTCCCGGCGACCGGTGTGATCTACGCGGCCGTCGCGTTGGTCGCGGGTGCCTGGTTCCTGCTCATGGCGCACCAGCTGTACGCGGGTGTGCGCCGGGGTGAATCGGTGAAGCCGCTGCGACTGTTCCTGCAGTCCAACAACTATCTGGCCGTGGTGTTCTGCGGTCTGGCCGTCGACTCGGTGCTCGGCTGGACCACGCTGGGCAGCATCGTCGGTCTGTAATTCTCGCGCACTCGAACCGGCGGCCGGGCAGTGATTGCCCGGCCGCCGGTTTCGCGTCTACGGCAGCAGGACGATCGAACCGGTGGTCTTGCGGGCGGCGAGGTCGCGGTGGGCCTCGGTGGCGTCGGCGAGCGGATAGGTGGCGCCGATGCGCAGTTTCAGCGTGCCCGCCGCGATCGCGTCGAAGATATCCGTTGCGCGCCAGAGGAATTCGGCACGATCGCGGGTGTAGGCACCCAGCGACGGGCGCGTCAGCCACAGCGAACCTGCCGGATTGAGGCGCTGCGGATCGAACGGCGGTACCGGACCGCTGGCCGCACCGAACAGGGCGAGGGTGCCGCGCACTCGCAATGAGGCGAGGCTCGCTTCGAAGGTGCTCGCGCCGACGCCGTCGTAGACGGCAGCGACGCCCTGGCCGTCGGTGAGTTCGCGGACCCGGGCGGCAAGGTCGTCGTCGTAGCGCAGGACCTCGGCGGCACCCGCTTCGCGGGAGAGCTTCTCCTTGGCATCGGTCGAGACCGTGGTGATGACGCGCGCGCCCTTGGCGGCGGCCAGCTGAGTGAGCAGCAGACCGACCCCGCCCGCGCCCGCGTGGACGAGGACCGGGTCGCCGGGTTCGGGGGTGAAGACCGATTCGACCAGGTAGTGCGCGGTCATGCCCTGCAGCAGGGCCGCCGCGGCGACGGCCGGTTCCACGCCCTCGGGCACCTTCACGGCCACCGCCTCGTCGACGGCCACCTTCTCGGCGTAGCTGCCCGGCGCGGCCGCCCACGCCACCCGGTCGCCGACGGCGAACTCGGTGACCTCGGCGCCGACCTCGGCGACCACGCCGGTGCCCTCGGAGCCGGGGATATAGGGCGTGGCCTGCGGATACAGGCCGGTGCGGAAGTAGATGTCGATGTAGTTGACACCCACACCCTTGGTGTCGACCAGCAGTTGTTTCGGGCCGATCCGCGGGTCGTCCACCTCCACCGACCGCAGAACCTCGGGACCACCGTGCTCGGAAACCTGAATCGCGCGCATGAGTCCCCTTTGTACACCCCGTGTTCGGTGTCACTCGGGGGTGGACGCGAAACTACCGACCGGTAAACTCTCGCCCATGAGTACAACCGCCGCGCCCGAGGCCGTGAAGGTGCCCGCCGAGGTCGAGAAGTCCATCGCGAAGTTCGTCGCCGAGCACGGCGGTTCGGGCACGGCCGTGCTGCAGTACCTGGGCGAGCAGGGGGTGCGCATCACCCTCGTCGGCGAGGACGGCGTCCTCGGCGACCGTGTGGTGGCCGATCTGGCGACCGCCAAGGCCGTCGTCGAGCGCGTCGACGGGCTCACCGAGACGGAAGAGTGGGACCGCGAGCTGGTCTCCAAGGTCACCCCGGCCAAGGGGCACTGGGCGAAGATGGCGGGCTGGGTCGCTCGCTCGACCAAGTTCCCCAAGGCCCGCAACGCGAACGTCTTCCCCGGAGCCTGATCCTGGACCGCCGCGATCCAAGCTTTCAGCCGGTCGCCGCAGCACTCACGATGTGAGGCTGCGGCGACCGCGTGCTTTTCGTACCCGGAAGTCGGGAGCCGGTGGTCAGTGCGTCGCCGCGGCGGACACAGCGGGGGCGTCGACGGTCTCTCTGGTGCGCAGGGATGCCCACAGCGCAGCGGTGGCAGCGGTGCAAGCCGCGGCGCCGCCGACGTGGATGGCGACCAGGGCGGCGGGGACGTCGGTGAAGTACTGGACGACACCGACCAGTGCCTGGGACAGGACGATCCCGAGCAGCACGAACAGCCGCTTGCGGATGGCGGGGGTGATGCCGACGGCGTAGAGGCCGAAGGCCAGGCCGATGAGCAGGGCGAGATAGCCGATGAGCAGCTGCGAGTGCAGGTGCACCAGGGTGACGATCTCGACCTCGAGGCGTGCCACCGGGCGGTCGATGCTCTTGTCACCGGCGTGCGGTCCGGCGGCGGTGACCAGCGTGCCCGCGATCAGCACACCAGCCAGCGCCACGCCGCTCAGCGCGGTGAGCCAGCGCAGGGGAGCGGGTACCTGCACGGTGTCGATACCGTCGTCGGGCTGACCGATCTTCGCGTACAGCACCACCGCCAGCCACACCATCACCATCGAGGCGAGCAGGTGCACGGCCACGGTCCACCACAGCAGGCCGGTGCGCACGGTGATGCCGCCGATGATCGCCTGCACGACGGTGCCGCCGGGCATCAGCCAGGCGTAGACGAGGACTTCCTTGCGACGGCGAGCCCGGACGACGGCCAGCACGATCAGCGCCGCGCACAGCGTCACCACGAAGGCGAGCAGCCGGTTGCCGAATTCGACGGTCTGGTGCAGCACCGGCACCTCCGACACCCCGACGGGGGTGAAGCTGCCGGGGAAGCACTGCGGCCAGGTGGGGCAGCCGAGACCGGACGCGGTGACGCGCACGATCGCGCCGGTCACCGAGATCCCGGCCTGGCTCAGAATCACCGCGAGGGCGATGAGCCGCTGGGTCCGCAGCGAGGGGAGTGGCAGCCGGTCGACGAGGCCGATGAAGGCGCGATACAGCACGTCACGATGGTACTGGCAGCCGACTCCCGCTCGATACCCGGGCTACTACAGTGCGTCGTTGGTCACGTCAGTTGAAGCGGAACAGCCGGGTGGCCAGTGCCCCGCACACCACGCCCCATATCGCGAGTACCGCGACGCCGAACCAGTCGATCGACCCGGCCAGCGCCGCTTCCAGGGCGTAGGCCAGCGCGCCGGAGGGAACCAGGCGCGCGATCACCGTCAGCGCGGCGGGCACCGTGTCGACCAGGACGAGACTGGCGATACCGAGCATGACGAACCACAGGATATTGGCCAGGGCGAGCACGATCTCGGCCTTGAGCGTGCCGCCGAGCAGCAGACCCATCGCCGCGAAGGTCGCCGTGCCGAGTGCGATCACCAGCGCGCCGAGGGCCAGCCCGCCCGCACCGGGACGCCACCCGAGCGCCATCCCGATCGCCCCGAGCAGCACCGCCTGCAGCACCACCACGATCAGCACGGCGGCACACTTGCCCGCGATCACACCCCAGCGCGGCAGCGGGGTGGCGCCGAGCCGTTTGAGGGCGCCGTAGCGGCGGTCGAAGCCCACCGCGATGGCCTGACCGGTGAACGCGGTCGACATCACCGCCGTCATCATCACCATCGGCACGACCCGGTTCACGCGGTCGGCACCCAGATCGCCGAACGGCAGCAGGGTGAGCCCGATCAGCAGGGTGATCGGGATGAACATGGTGAGCAGCAGCTGTTCGCCGTTGCGCAGCAACAGTTTCAGCTCGAGCGTGGTCTGCGCGACGAGCATCGCGGCGCGCGAGGCGGGGCGTGGGTCGGGGGTGAAGGTGCCGGGCTGGAACCGGCTCACGGTCTCGGTCATCCGCGCAGGTCCCGTCCGGTGAGTTCGAGGAAGACGTCCTCGAGGCGTCGCTGATCGATGCGGATGTCGGTGGCGAGCACGTCCATCCGCGCGCACCAGGCGGTGACCGTCGCCAGGACCTGCGGGGTGATCTCGCCTTCGACCAGGTAGGTGCCCGGCGTGGTCTCGTGCGGCGAGAACCCCTCGGGCAGAGCCGATTTCAGCAGTTCGATGTCGAGTTTCGGTGGCGCGCAGAACCGCAGCTGGCCGGCGGCGCCGTGCGCGGTGACCTCGGCGGGGGTGCCCTGGGCGACGATCTCACCGTGGTCGATGATGACGAGCTGGTCGGCGAGCTGTTCGGCCTCGTCCATCATGTGCGTGGTGAGCACGACGCTCACCCCGTCGCGGCGCAGGGCATCGATCAGTTCCCACACGATCAGCCGGGCCTGGGCGTCCAGGCCGGCCGTCGGTTCGTCGAGGAACACGATCTCCGGCCTGCCGACCAGGGCGCAGGCGAGGGCGAGGCGCTGCTGCTGACCGCCCGAGAGGCGCCGGTAGGGGGTGCGCCGGTTGTCCTGCAGGCCGAGGGTGCGCAGCAGCCAGTCGGGGTCGATGGGGTCGGCGGAATAGGCCGCGACCAGGTCGAGCATCTCGCCCGCGCGGGCGCCGGGGTAGGCGCCGCCGCCCTGCAACATCACCCCGATGCGTGGCCGCAGCTGTTCGGAGTCGGCGATCGGGTCGAGACCGAGCACGCGGACCGTGCCCGCGTCGGGGCGCACGAAGCCCTCGCACATCTCGACGGTGGTGGTCTTGCCCGCGCCGTTGGGGCCGAGCAGCGCGAAAACCTGCGCCTGCTCCACGTCGAAACGCAGGCCGTCGACCGCGGTGGTGTCGCCGTAGCGCTTGACCACGCCGTCGACGCTAACGGCGGGTCCCGGGCTTCTCGTCACGATGTGACACGGTAAGCCGTGGCCTCCTGTGACGGAGCCGACACCCCCGCCTGGGCCCGCCACGGCAGGGTGTGCCGGGTGAGGACGTAGAACAGCGCGAAGCACACCGCGGCGGCCAGGGCGGCGCCGATGATCTGGAAGACCTGGAATTCGGCACCACGCGGCATGACGAGCATCGACACCACCGCCGAGAACGCCACGGCGGGCACGCGGAACACCGGTTGTGTGGCCCAGGCGGCGAGCGGGACGATCGCCCACAGCAAGTACCACGGCTGGACCACCGGGAACAGCAGCACGATCGCGCCGAGCGACACACCGAGCGCGCCCACCGGATGCAGACGGCCGGTGCCGGTGGCCACCAGCATCCGCACCGTCACATAGCCCGCGACGAGCCCCGCGATGGGCCGGGTGATCGACAGCAGTGCCGTGGTGTGGTCGCCGAGCCCGAGCAGCACGCCGCCGAAACCGGTGATGACACCGATCACCGTCGGCAACGACATCCAGCTGCGCACCGCGTTGGCGACGCTGAGGGTGAACACCCACCCGAAGCCGAGCCCGCTGGCCCAGCTCACGAAAAGCGTTGTCGCCCCGGCGATCACCCCGAGCAGAGCGGCGGCCTTGACGACGGCGAGCAGGCTGCCGCCCCAGCGCCGGGCCAGCGCCATCCCGACGAAGCCGAGCGCGATGATGGAGGTGAACTTGATCGACGACGACAGCGTGATCACCACCGCGCCGCCGATCAGCAGGGCGTAGCCGCGGGCGTCCAGTGGTGGCATGGCGCCGTTGAGGCTGTCGCGCCGTCCCCCGTCGCCGTAGATGGCACGCAGCGTGAGCTCCATGCCCGCCAGCATCAGACCGATCATCAGCGCGTCGTTGTGCACGCCGCCGACCAGGTGGAACAGCACGAGCGGGTTGGCCGCGCCGAGCCACAGCGCGCTCACCGGCGCCACCCCGCAGCGCACCGAGAGCCGGGGCAGTGCCCACACGATCAAGGCGACGCCCGCGAGCGCGAGCAACCGGTGCACCCAGACGCCCGCGATGATGTTGTCGCCGGTCAGCTCGGCGATACCGCGCCCGATCCACAGGAAGAGCGGGCCGTAGGGCGCCGGTGTGTCACGCCAGATGGTGGGCACGTTGTTGGTGAGGACGTTGTCGATCCCGAGCCCGGCGACGGGCCCCTCCGCGTACGGGTCGATGCCGCGCGCGGCGATCTCGCTCTGGGCCAGGTAGGAGTAGACGTCGTTGCTGAACATCGGCGGCGCCACCGACAGCGGGATGATCCACAGCAGCAGTGTCCGGTCGAGCTGGGACCGGGTGAGCCGGTGCAGTGGCGATCCGGCCAGGCCGCCGATCGCGAAGCGCCCCAACAGCAACCAGGCCCCGATCACCAGCACGGTGCCGAACATGCACATCGCCAGCGACCCCGTGTGCGCGCGAGCGAAGATGCCGAGCACCCGTACACCGGAGACCGGATTCTGGTGCACGGGCTGTGCGCCGATGCCGAGCGCGGCGATGGCCATCAGCACTGCGCCGGTGGCACCCATCAAGCGGATGCGGTCCAGCTGGGCGCGTTCGCGTTTGTCGAGGCCGGGGACCTCGGTCTCGTCGCGGTGCAGGGCCGCGACGGTGTGATCGGGCGCGGGCACGTCGAACCCGAGGGCTCGCCGCCCGAACGCCAGTGTCTTGCGCGCCGCGCCCTCCAGTACCGCCACGGGGTCGAAGCCTAGTGCGCCCGGCCGCGATCGTTGTGGCACCGGTCGGCGTCGCCGCCCCGACCTGCGCGAATCAGGCGGGACCGACGAACACCGGGTCGGTGCGTACCCAGAGCGCGGCCGCGACGATGACGACCAGACAGATCACCGCGACCAGGCCCATCGCCACCCAGCCGATGCGCTGCGCCGACCGCAGATCCCGCGCCGACAGCCAGCCGGGGACGAACAGGATGCCCAGCGCGCTGAGCGTGCCCGCCGCCAGTCCACCGAGGTGCCCCCACAGCGAGATCCCCGGCAGCGAGAAACTGATCAGCACGTTGACGCCGATGACGACCAGCATCGGGGTCGGGCTCTGCCGCAACCGGATCAGCGTCACCGTCACGGCGCCGAACAGGCCGTAGACGGCGCCTGAAGCACCGGCGGTCATGGTGTACGGATCCGACAGCGCCATCACCGCCGCCGAACCGCCGAGCAGCGAGACCAGATAGAGGCATCCGTAGGTGACCCGGCCGAGCACCTGCTCGAGATCGCGGCCGACGACGTAGAGCGCGAACATGTTGACCAGCAGATGGATCGCGCCGTAGTGCAGGAACCCGGAACCGAGCACCCGCCACCACTCACCGTCGGCGACCAGCAGCGGCACCAGCACGAACTCGCCGAACACCGACGAACCCCGATGGTTCTGCATCGGGTTGCCCGCCTGCGCGGCGGTCACCAGGTAGACCAGGACATTGATCGCGATCAGCCCGTAGGTCACCATCGGCACCGGCGACGCGCCTGCCCGCGCGCCCGCGACGGTGCGCACCGGCCGCACGTCGCGCTGTCCCTGCCGGACGCAGTCCACACAGTGCTGGCCGACGGCGGCCGGCCGCAGGCATTCGGGGCAGGCGGGGCGGCCGCAGCGAGTACACGCGAGGCCGGTCGGCCGGTCGGGGTGGCGGACGCACGTCTGTGCGGGCGGGTGTGACACATGGTCATCGTGCCATGAGTCACCGACACGAGTCGGTGTCCGGCCACCCGGTTTCGACCGTCCCCGCCGGGCTATGCGCCACCCATGACGTCTCTGTGGTTGAACAACGCCGAAGTCCCCGCCCGATTACGGCTGACCCCCGGTTCGCACTTCGACACCGTCGTCCTCGGCGCGGGCATCGTCGGGTTGACGACCGCGCTGCTGCTGGCCCAGCGTGGCCGCGAGGTGGCGGTGATCGAGGCGAAACGGGTCGGTGCGGGCACCACGGCCGCGTCGACAGCGAAAGTCTCGCTCCTGCAAGGCACCCGGGCCCAGACCATCGCCCGCAGGCACGGCATCGCGACCCTCTCGCGCTACGTCGCCGCCAATCTCGACGGGTTCGACTGGTTGCTGGATTTCTGTGCCGGACGCGACCTCGCCGTCGAGCGCGTGGCCGCCTACACCTACGCCCAGAACGAATCCGAGATGTCGGCTGTGCGAGCGGAATTCGAGGCCACCCGGTCGGCCGGACTGCCCACCGACCTCGTCGACGACGTCGACGTTCCGTTCCCGCTCCACGGTGCCGTGCGGCTGCGCGAGCAGGCCCAGCTCAACCCGATGGCCTTCCTGGCCGCCCTCGCCGCCGAAGTCGAAACCCAGGGCGGGTCGATCTTCGAATCGACGCGCGCACAACGGCTTCGCCATCACGACGGCCGGGTGGTGATCGGTACCGAACACGGCGAGGTGGATGCGAACAACGTCGTCGTCGCGACCGGGACACCGATCTTCGACCGGGGCGGCTACTTCGCTCGCGTCACCGCCCAGCGCTCCTATCTGGCCGCGTTCAAGGTGCCAGGGCCGATGCCGGAGGAGATGTATATCAGTGCGGGACAACCGATCCGGTCGCTGCGCCGCTACCCGGCCGACGACGTGCTCCTGGTCGGTGGCAGCGGCCACGAGGTGGGCCGCGAGGATTCCGCGGAGGCCCACGTGCGAGACCTGCTCGACTGGACCGGCCGCTGGTTCCCCGGCGCGGAGCTGCGGCACCGGTGGTCGGCGCAGGACTACCACCCCGTCGGCGAACTTCCCTACGTCGGCCCGCTCGTGCCCGGTCGCGAGGAAGTCCTCGTCGCCACCGGTTTCGCCAAGTGGGGTTTCACCAACGGTGCCGCCGCCGCCCTCGCCCTCGCGGGCCGCATCACCGGCGACGCTCCGAAATGGGCCGACACCCTCTCCGCCTGGCGGCTCGGCGAAGTCGCCTCCCTCCCGGCGGGCGCCCGCGCCAACGCGACCGTCGCCCGCTATCTGTCCACCGGCTGGCTGCACCTGCTCGGCGCCGACGAGCACAGCATTCCCCCGGAAGGCTGCGGCCGCGTCGAACGCCACGGGCTGCATCCCACCGCCGTCTCCACCGTCGACGGCGTCACCACCGAGATCTCCGCGATCTGCCCCCACCTGGGCGGCATCCTCCACTGGAACGACGCCGAACGTACCTGGGACTGCCCCCTGCACGGCTCCCGCTTCGAACCCGACGGCGCCGTCATCGAAGGCCCGGCCACCCACCCACTCTCTCCCCGCTGAGCTGGACTGGTCTCGGGATTGCTCGCCGGGGCGTGCGGAGATCTGCCGGGTGTGCGATGAGTCACCTCGCGGTCTGTGGACGGGTCGGCGGGTATGGGCCGCACCTGGGGTTTTACGAAGTCCGCGTGGTGGTGTGACGTCTTCGTCGCAGGTCAGGGTGCCCTTGGCAAGGTGACCCTTATTAGATTTAGGGAAGTAATTCCGCCACACTGGTGTTGTGAAAACCGTGGGTTTGCGGACAGGCGTGGAAGGGACCGGTCGTAAGACGACCGGCACCCGGTCGTCTGCTGTGCCCGCGCACGAGGGGCAGACCCGGGCGGCCATCGTCCAGTTGCTGCTCGAGCAGGGTCCGATCACCGCCACCGCCATCAGTGCCGAACTCGGGCTCGCGCCCGCGGGGGTGCGCAGGCACCTCGACGCGCTGATCGACGCAGGTCAGGCACGCGCGAGCCGATCGGCGCCGTGGCAGCAGAAGGGGCGCGGCAGGCCCGCCAAGCAATACCAGCTCACCGCCGCCGGACGTGGCAACCTCGGCCACGCCTACGACGACCTGGCAGGCGCCGCCATCCGTCAGCTCGGTGAGATCGGCGGCGACGAGGCGATCAGCGAGTTCGCCCGCAAACGGGTACGCACGATCGTCGACGGCATCGAGCCGGTCGCCGAGCACAGTGCCCCCGTGATCGAGGCCAAGGTCGAGGAGATCGCCGAGGCGTTCGCCGACGCCGGTTTCGCCGCGACCACCCGCCAGGTGGGTGCCGGTGTGCAGATCTGCCAGCATCATTGCCCGGTGGCCCACGTGGCCGAGGAGTTCCCGCAGCTGTGCGCCGCCGAACTGGACGCTTTCCGCGACCTGCTCGGCACCCACGTGCAGCGACTTGCGACGATCGCCAACGGCGATTGCGCCTGCACCACCCATGTGCCGCTGGTCGCGGTGCCGAAAATCCCATCCGCCGCACAGCCCGCGGCGGAACGAAGCAACGACTCCGGAAGGAGTGCCGAATGACGACAACCACCGACCAGGTGCAACCGCTGACCCAGGACGAAACCATTGCCTCACTGGGCAACTACGGTTACGGCTGGTCCGATTCGGATGTCGCGGGCGCCAGTGCGCAACGCGGCCTGTCGGAGGCTGTCGTTCGCGACATCTCGGCCAAGAAGAGCGAGCCGGAGTGGATGCTCGACATCCGCCTCAAGGCGCTGCGCATCTTCGACCGCAAGCCCATGCCGAACTGGGGTTCCAACCTCGACGGCATCGACTTCGACAACATCAAGTACTTCGTTCGCTCCTCGGAGAAGCAGGCCGAGAGCTGGGAAGACCTGCCCGAGGACATCAAGAACACCTACGACAAGCTGGGCATCCCCGAGGCCGAGAAGCAGCGTCTCGTGTCCGGTGTCGCCGCGCAGTACGAGTCCGAGGTCGTCTACCACTCCATCCGCGAGGACCTGGAGAAGCAGGGCGTCATCTTCCTCGACACCGACACCGCGCTCAAGGAGCACCCGGAGATCTTCCAGGAGTACTTCGGTTCGGTGATCCCCGCCGGTGACAACAAGTTCTCCGCGCTCAACACCGCCGTGTGGTCGGGTGGCTCGTTCATCTACGTGCCGCCGGGCGTGCACGTCGACATCCCGCTGCAGGCCTACTTCCGGATCAACACCGAGAACATGGGCCAGTTCGAGCGGACGCTGATCATCGTCGACGAGGACGCCTACGTCCACTACGTCGAGGGCTGCACCGCGCCGATCTACAAGTCCGACTCGCTGCACTCCGCGGTCGTCGAGATCATCGTGAAGAAGGGCGGCCGCTGCCGCTACACGACCATCCAGAACTGGTCCAACAACGTCTACAACCTGGTCACCAAGCGGGCCAAGGCCGAGGCGGGCGCCACCATGGAGTGGGTCGACGGCAACATCGGCTCCAAGGTCACCATGAAGTACCCGGCGGTCTGGATGACCGGTGAGCACGCGCACGGCGAGGTCCTGTCCGTCGCGTTCGCCGGCCCCGGCCAGCACCAGGACACCGGCGCCAAGATGCTGCACCTGGCCCCGCACACCTCCTCGACCATCGTGTCGAAGTCGGTGGCGCGTGGCGGTGGTCGCGCGTCGTACCGCGGTCTGGTCCAGGTGAACAAGGGCGCCTACGGCTCTAAGTCGACGGTGAAGTGTGACGCGCTGCTGGTCGACACGATCAGCCGCTCCGACACCTACCCCTACGTCGACATCCGCGAGGACGACGTGACCATGGGCCACGAGGCGACGGTCTCGAAGGTGTCCGAGGATCAGCTGTTCTACCTGATGAGCCGCGGTCTCACCGAGGACGAGGCGATGGCCATGGTGGTGCGCGGCTTCGTGGAGCCCATCGCCAAGGAACTGCCGATGGAATACGCACTGGAACTGAACCGGCTCATCGAGCTGCAGATGGAAGGGGCCGTGGGCTGATGTCGACGCTCGAGACGCCGACCCAGAATCCGGGCGCGGGCGCCGCGGTCAACAAGGGCGAGGTCTTCACCTCGTTCGACGTGGACGCATTCGAGATCCCGTCGGGTCGTGACGAGGCGTGGCGGTTCACCCCGCTGCGTCGGCTGCGCGGCCTGCACGACGGTACGGCCGTGCGTGACGGTCAGGCCACTGTCGAGGTGAGCGAAGTCGCCGGTGTCACCGTGGAAACGGTCGACCGCACCGACGCCCGGCTCGGTCAGGCCGGTACCCCGGCCGATCGCGTTGCCGCCCAGGCCTATTCGGGCTTCGAGACCGCGACCGTCATCACCGTCGGCAAGGAGACCGAGGTTTCCGACCCCGTCACCGTGACCGTCACCGGTCCCGGCGAGGGCAAGACCGCCTACGGCCACCTGCAGATCCGGCTGGACAACTTCGCCGTCGCCACGATCGTGCTCGATCAGCGCGGCAGCGGAACCTACGCCGAGAACGTCGAATTCGTGCTCGGTGACAGCGCCAAGCTCACCGTCGTCGCCGTCCAGGAATGGGCCGACGACGCCGTGCACGTCACCGCGCATCACCTGAAGCTGGGTCGCGACGCGAACCTGCGCCACGTGTCGGCCACCCTCGGCGGCGACCTGGTCCGCCTGTCGGGCACCGTGCGCTACGCCGGTCCCGGCGGCGAGGCCGAGCTGTTCGGCCTGTACTTCGCCGACGCGGGCCAGCACTTCGAGCAGCGGCTGCTGGTCGATCACGCCGAGCCCAACTGCAAGTCCAACGTGCTGTACAAGGGTGCGCTGCAGGGTGACCCGTCCTCGCCGAAGGGTGACGCCCGCACGGTCTGGATCGGCGATGTGCTGATCCGCGCCGCGGCCGAGGGCACCGACACCTACGAAGCGAACCGCAACCTGGTGCTCACCGACGGCGCCCGCGCCGATTCGGTGCCGAACCTGGAGATCGAGACCGGTGAGATCGCCGGTGCCGGACACGCGAGTGCCACCGGCCGCTTCGACGACGAGCAGCTGTTCTACCTGCGCGCGCGTGGCATTCCCGAGGACGTCGCCCGCCGCCTGGTGGTGCGTGGCTTCTTCTTCGAGATCATCCAGAAGGTCACGGTCCCCGAGGTCCGGGAGCGGCTCGAGGCGGCCATCGAGGCCGAGCTCGCCACTGTCGGTATCTGACACCCACTTACTGCAACGAAGGATTCGAATTCGATGACCACCTTGGAAATCAAGGACCTGCACGCGGAGATCACCACGCCGGAGGGTGAGTCCAAGCAGATCCTCAACGGCGTGAACCTGACCGTGAAGTCGGGCGAGACGCACGCCATCATGGGCCCCAACGGCTCGGGCAAGTCCACGCTGTCCTACGTGATCGCGGGTCACCCCAAATACACCGTCACCCAGGGCACCATCACCCTCGACGGTGAGAACGTGCTTGACATGTCGGTCGACGAGCGCGCCCGCGCCGGCCTGTTCCTGGCCATGCAGTACCCGGTCGAGGTCCCCGGTGTCTCGATGTCGAACTTCCTGCGCACCGCCGCCACCGCCGTGCGCGGTGAGGCGCCGAAGCTGCGCACCTGGGTCAAGGAAGTCAAGGAGTCGATGAAGGAGCTCGACATCGACTCGGCTTTCGCCGACCGCTCGGTGAACGAGGGCTTCTCCGGTGGCGAGAAGAAGCGCCACGAGGTCCTGCAGCTCGGCCTGCTCAAGCCGAAGATCGCGATCCTCGACGAGACCGACTCCGGCCTCGACGTCGACGCGCTGCGCATCGTCTCCGACGGCGTGAACCGCTACAAGGAGCGCGAGGACGGTGGCGTCCTGCTGATCACGCACTACACCCGCATCCTGCGCTACATCAAGCCCGACTTCGTGCACGTGTTCGTCAACGGCCGCATCGTGGCCGAGGGTGGCTCCGAGCTGGCCGAGGAACTCGACGCGAACGGGTACGTGCGCTTCACCTCCGCGACCACTGGAGCCTGACAACCATGACCGCTGTGTCCGTCTCGGGGTCGGCCCTCGACGTGGCCCGCATCCGGGCCGACTTCCCCATCCTGCACCGCACGGTGCGGGACGGGAAACCGTTGGTGTACCTGGATTCCGGTGCCACCTCGCAGCGCCCGCTGCAGGTACTCGACGCCGAGCGCGACTTCCTGCTCACCCGCAACTCGGCGGTGCACCGCGGTGCGCACCAGCTCGCCGAGGAGGCCACCGACTCCTATGAGGACGCGCGGGAGGTCATCGCGCGCTTCGTCGGTGCCGACGCGGGCGAGATCGTGTTCACCAAGAACGCGACCGAGTCGCTGAACCTGGTGGCCAACGCCTTCGGTGACGACCGGTTCCCGTACAAGGTCGGACCCGGCGACGAGATCGTGATCACCGAGCTCGAGCACCACGCGAATCTCGTTCCGTGGCAGGAACTCGCGCGTCGCACCGGTGCCACGCTCAAGTGGTACGGGGTCACCGACGACGGACGCATCGACCTGGACTCGCTCGAACTGTCGCCCGCGACGAAGGTTCTGGCGTTCACCCATCAGTCCAATGTCACTGGTGCGGTGGCTCCGGTCGCCGAATTGGTCCGGCGCGCAAAGGAAGTCGGCGCGCTGGTCGTGCTCGACGCCTGCCAGTCGGTGCCGCACCTCGGGGTGGACTTCCGTGAGCTCGGCGTCGATTTCGCCGCGTTCTCCGGTCACAAGATGTTCGGCCCGATGGGTGTGGGTGGCCTGTACGGCCGTCGGGCGCTGCTCGAGGAGACCCCGCCGTACATCACGGGTGGGTCGATGATCGAGACCGTCACCATGGAGAAGACCACCTACGCGCCGCCGCCGCAGCGCTTCGAGGCCGGCACCCCGATGACCTCGCAGGTCGTGGGATTGGCCGCCGCGGTGCGGTATCTCGAGAACCTCGGCATGGACGCCATCGCGGCGCACGAACATTCGCTCACCGCCGCGGCTCTCGACGGCCTGGGGGCGATCGAGGGTGTGCGCATCATCGGACCCACCGAGAACGTGGATCGCGGTGGCGCGGTGTCGTTCGTCGTCGACGGGGTACACGCCCACGACGTGGGCCAGATCCTCGACGACCAGGGTGTCGCCATCCGGGTCGGGCACCACTGCGCGTGGCCGCTGCACCGCCGCTTCGGTGTCGCCGCGACCGCGCGGGCGTCCTTCGCCGCCTACAACACGCTCGACGAGGTCGACGCACTGGTCACGGCCGTGCGGAAGGCTCAGACCTTCTTCGGAGTTGCATAGAACATGCGCATGGAGCAGATGTACCAGGAGGTGATCCTGGACCACTACAAGCACCCGCACCACCGCGGGCTGCGGGAACCGTTCGGTGCCCAGGTGCACCACGTGAACCCGACCTGCGGTGACGAGGTGACCCTGCGCGTGCACATCGACGACGCGGGCGAGGTCGCCGATGTCTCCTACGACGGTCAGGGCTGCTCGATCAGCCAGGCCGCCACCTCGATCCTCACCGACCAGGTGATCGGCCTGCCGGTGCAGCAGGCTTTGAAGGTGGTCGACTCCTACAGCGAGATGATCTCGAGCCGAGGCACCGTCGAGGGCGACGAGGACATGATCGGCGACGGCATCGCCCTCGCCGGTGTCGCCAAGTACCCCGCGCGCGTGAAGTGCGCACTGCTGGGGTGGATGGCGTTCAAGGACGCCGTCGTGCAGATCGCCTCGGCCGAAGAGACCAAGCCTGCCATGGGAAATGGGGAAGCGTGATGAGCGAGACCAAGGCTGCCGAAGCCACGACCGAAACCGCCGCGCCCACTCCCGAAGCGGAGTTGACGCCCGAACAGATCCAGCACATCGCCGACCTCGAAGAGGCGATGCGCGACGTGGTCGACCCCGAACTCGGGATCAACGTCGTCGACCTCGGCCTCGTCTACGGCATGTCCGTCGACGACGCCAACATCTGCACCCTCGATATGACGCTCACCTCGGCGGCCTGCCCGCTGACCGACGTCATCGAGGACCAGTCCCGCAACGCCCTGGTGCGCAGCGGCCTGGTCGAGGACCTGAAGATCAACTGGGTCTGGATGCCCCCGTGGGGTCCGGACAAGATCACCGACGACGGCCGCGAACAGCTGCGCGCCCTCGGCTTCACGGTCTAGACAACACTTTTCGCCGCAGGCCCGGGCCCCGCGTGGGTGCCGGGCCTGCGGCGTTTTCGCGTCCGTGTTCAAACGTGAAGTGCGTCACTCCGATTGGCGGCCGCTGGTCCGAAGTGGTCCACTTGTCGGTTCCGCGATCGCGGAACTGTTTGTCAGAGGAGAACTTTCGGATGAGTTTCATGGGTAAGGCCGGCTTCGCCGTCGCGGCGCTCGGTCTTGCGGCCGGGTCGGTTTTCGGCGCCGGTGCCGCGAACGCGCAGAGCATGTTCGGCGCGATCGCTTTCAGTACGACCGATTGGACCTACGGGTCGAGCAGTAGCTGGCCGAGTGAGCAAGAGGCGCGCGAGCAGGCGATCGCGAGCTGCGGCACCAACGGCGCCGCCGACTGCAAGGTCATGATCTCGTGGGCGAACGGCTGCGGCACGCTGGTCGTCAGCGACGACGGCGTCGCGGCCGCCTCCGGGCGCACCGCGGCCGAGGCGACGCGCGCGGCGTTCGAGCGGCTCTCCGAGCTCACCCCGACCGCGCAGCTCGCGAACTTCGGGTCCTCGGACCTGAGTGGCGCCAAGGTCGCCCGGGTGGTCTGCACCGCCAACGCGCGCTGATCGACCCTACGACGCGGGCCCGGATCCTCTCTCGTGATCCGGGCCCGTCGTTTTCTCCCGTCGGTGATACACCGAAGCCGGTGATGTGAGATTTCGCGTTTCGGTTGGCCTTTCACGCGAATTGCATGATGATCTGGAAAGTTCCGGACTTCCGGAACAGTTTCCAGAGGAGAACATTCGAATGAGTTTCAAGAGTAAGGCCGGCTTCGCCGTTGTGGCACTCGGCCTTGCGGCCGGGTCGGTGCTCGGTGCCGGTTCGGCGAGTGCGGCCGGTGACCAGTGGGGCGCCATGGCCGTGGACGCAGACTGGTCGAACTACGGCCGTTCGGTCGACTACCCCACCCGCGCCGAGGCCGAGGCCGCCGCACTGGATCAGTGCGGCGCGGACGGCTGCGCCATCGAGGTGTCCTGGGTGAACGGTTGCCTGGCCCTGGTGGAGAACGAGCAGTACATCGCCTGGGGCAAGGGCTCGAACCGCGCCGAGGCCGAGCGGGAGGCCTACCTCGCGCTCACCGAAGGCACCCCGCAGAACCTGCTCGTCAACCTCGGCTCGTCGCAGATGGCAGGCGGCACCGTGATCGAAACGGTCTGCACCACCAACGCGAGCTGAACGCCGTAGCGATCGAGCCCGGATCTCCGAGTGGATCCGGGCTCTTTTGCGTCGGTACCTTTACCCCAGGAGTTGGCTATTACCGAACTTTCGATGATGATCTGAAAGGTTCCGGACTTCCGGAACAGTTTCCAGAGGAGAACATTCGAATGAGTTTCATGAGTAAGGCCGGCTTCGCCGTTGTGGCACTCGGCCTTGCGGCCGGGTCGGTGCTGGGTGCCGGTTCGGCGAGCGCTGCGGGTGACCAGTGGGCGTCGGTCGCGCTGAGCGACAACGAGGCCATCTACGGCATCAGCGTGAACGAGGGCAGCGCCGAGGCCGCCATCGCCGCGGCGATCGCCGACTGCCACCTGGCCGACTGCAACGAGGTGATGACCTGGGCCAACGGCTGCGGCGTTCTGGTCCAGAGCAACGACGGCCTCGCGTGGGCGTCCGGTCCGACCCGGGCCGATGCCGAGCGCACGGCCTACGAGAGCCTGACCGAGCTGACCCCGACCGCCATGCTGGCCAACACCGGTTCGGCCAATCTGAGCGGCGCCCACGTCGTCGACGCGATCTGCACCGCCAACGCGCGCTGATCGACACGCAACACCGGGCCCGGATCCTCTCGCGGGATCCGGGCCCGTCGCGTTATCGGGCCGGTTCGGCCTCGAGCGCCGAGGCGATCCAGGCGCCGATCATGTCGGCGGTCTGGTCGATCACCACATCGCGGTCCAGACCCTCGTCTTCCATTTCCACCGACCGCAGCGCCGTGGCGAAACCGGCGTTGAGCACCACGAACGCCATGGTGTCGATATCGATGGTCTTGGTCGGGCCGAGCAGGTGGATCAGATACAGCTTGATGATCATGCGCAGCCGCGGCTCGAATTCGGGGATACCGCTGCCGTAGAAGTGCAGATCGGCGACCAGTGCCCGGACCAGGGGCCCGTTGGCGACGAGAATCTGCACGGCGGTGCGGATCACCTCGGCCACCGAATCGCGCGGTGTCTTGTCGGCGGCGACGGTGAGGAACTTGCTGTATCGGTCCTCCACCTGCAGAAAGAGGCTGTCGGTCAGTTCTTTCACGATCTCGTCGCGGTCGTTGAAATACCGGTAGAGCGTGCCGATGCTGATGCCCGCCTCGCTGGCGATCCGGTTGGTGGAGGTGTTGCCGATGCCGCGGGTGCCGAAAAGGTGAGCGGATACCTCCAGAATGCGTGCCCGCGTTTCCCGTGCCCGATCCTGTTTCGGACGTTTGCGCTGCTTATCGGCTTGTGGGGGCATCGGTGCACCTCGCGGGAAAGAGGAGTAGAAGGTGAGCGGTTACTCACCCTACAGTCATGTCACGAAGAAGACCTCGGTGTCGGCCATCACGTTGGGACAGGTACCGGGGAAGCAGCACCGAACGGTGTGAACGAGGAGGAGTCGACGATGACGATCCCAGTGGACAGGGGGCTGACATCCACGCTGGTAACCCATTTCGTGAACAACGTGGCGACCTGCCGGACGTTGCCCGGTGACGCGATCTCCGGCGAGGTGACCTCGGTGACGAGGATGTGCCTCGAGATCTGCGCCGGGTTGCTCGACGGGCGCGACGAGGAGGCCAAGCTGCATCGGCTCGCGGTAGCGGCGTCGGGGTGGGCCCGCGAGGGCGTGCCCATCGACACGATCCTGCACGCGCTGCACGAGGGTTTCCGGATCGGTTTCGACGCGGCCTGCGCCGGGATGAGCCTGCCCGACGAGTTCCGCCGGCTGATCGCGATCTCGGATGTCCTGTGCACCACCGTGACTCGCGCCTACATTCGCGAGCACCGCGAGATCGCCGGTGAGCACCACACCGCCGTGCACACGCTCACCTCCGCCCTGCTCGCCGGGCAGCCGACCATCACGATGGCCCGCGAGTGCGGGATCTCGGTGGCCGAATCGTATGCGGTACTTGCCCTTTCGATCGGGGAGCATCCCGACGAGCACGATGCCCGGCTGAACTCCTCGGTGGTCGCGCGGCGCAAGTTGCGCCGAGTACAGGCCGCGCTGGCGCACCGGTGCGGAGAGCAGGCGCTGTCGCTGCTGTCCGTCGACGGTGGCACGCTGCTCATTCCGGCCGACCTGCTCGCCGACGACCAGCTCGACGGCCTCGTCGAGGCCCTGTCGCGGGCCGCCCGCGTGGATGTGACGGCGGCGCTGGTGACTTCGCCCGCGGCCGAGATCCCCGATGCCGCGCAGCGCGCTCACGAACTGCTCGACATGGTGGAGCGGCTCGATTGCGAACCCGGTCTGTACCGCTTCGGCGATCTGGCGCTGGAATACCAGCTCACCCGCCCCGGTCCCGGCCGCGCCCGGCTCGGTGAACTGCTCGCCCCGCTGGACAAGCACCCCGAGCTGTACGAAACGCTGCGCGTGCACATCGCCAACAACATGAACCGGCAGCGCACGGCCCGCCTGCTGCACATCCACACCAACACCGTCGACTACCGGCTGCGGCGCGTCGCCCAGCTCACCGGGCTCGACCCGGCGCAGGCCTCGGGGCTGTGGCAGTTGCGGTCGGCGATGATCGCCCGCAGCTTCCACACCGGTCCGCGAGTGCCCACCGAGCAGGTGGCCTCGACCGGCCTCGGCGGCCCGGTGGGTACCAGCGGCCCGCGCCGGGCCCGGCCGGACGCCGAGGTCTGTCCCGGACCGGGACTCGGCGGCGTGCGCTCGGCCTAGCTCCGCGCACCGGGTCATTCAGCGGCGCAACACCTTCCGGGCCAGCCAGTTGCCGAGGAACTGGACGGCCTGGACGCCGGCGATGATGATCAGGACGGCGACGAGGGTGACCTCCCATCGGAACTGCTGGTAGCCGTAGACGATGGCGAAGTCGCCCAGTCCGCCGCCGCCGACGGTGCCCGCCATGGCGGAGATGTCGACGATCGCGATCACCACGAAGGTGTAGCCGAGGATCAGCGGGCCGAGCGCCTCCGGGATCAGCAGCGTGAGGATGATGCGCAGCGGACCCGCACCCGCCGCGCGGGCCGCTTCGATCACCCCGGGGTCGACGGTGACGAGGTTCTGTTCCACGATGCGGGCGATGCCGAACGAGGCGGCCACGATCATCACGAACAGCGCCGCCTCGGAGCCGATGGTCGTGCCGACCACCTCGAGGGTGACCGGGCCGAGCGCGGCCAGCAGGATGATGAACGGAATCGGGCGCACCACGTTCACGATCACATTGAGCACCAGATGGATCGGACTGTTGGCGAGCAGGCCGCCCTTGCGGGTGGTGTAGAGCGCGGTGCCGAGTACCAGGCCGATCAGGCCCGCGACGACGAACGTGACGCCGACCAGGTAGACGGTGGTCCCGATGGACTCGAACAGGATGGGGCGCAGTTTCTCCCAGTCGGTGTCCATCTCAGCCCTTCCGTTCCAGATCGGCGACGACGCGATCCACCGCGTCGTCGGGTCCGTGCAAGGCCAGGGTGAGGCTGCCGAAGGTCTTGTCCTGCAGCGTGCTCACGCCGCCGTAGACGATCTCGAAGCGCACATCGGCGGCGGTCGCGGCGGCCAGCGCCGCACCGATGCCACTGTGGTCGTCGACGTCGACGGTGACCAGCCTGCCGCCGTGCAACTCCCGCAGCCGGTCGAGTTCGCGGGCATCGGGCCGGTTGTGCAGCACGGTGCCGACAAACGAACGCGTCGACTCGGCCCGCGGTGCCGCGAAAACATCGAAGGTAGGCGCCAATTCGACGATCCGGCCCTCGGCGAGCACCGCGACCCGGTCGGCGACCGCGCGGATCACATCCATCTCGTGGGTGATCACCACGATGGTCACCCCGAGTTCGGCGTTGACCTTCTTCAGCAGTCGCAGCACCTCACCGGTGGTTTCCGGGTCGAGCGCGGAGGTCGCCTCGTCGGCGAGCAGCAGCGACGGGGACGTGGCCAGCGCCCTGGCGATTCCCACGCGCTGCTTCTGCCCACCCGAGAGCTGATCGGGATAGGCACGGGCCTTGTCGGTGAGACCGACGAATTCCAGCAGTTCGGCTACCCGCGCCCTGCGTTCGGCGCGCTTCCAGCCCGCCACTTTCAGCGGGTACTCCACATTGCCCGCGGCCGTGCGCGATCGGAAGAGGTTGAACTGCTGGAACACCATGCCGATATCGCGGCGCAGCGTGCGCACGGCCGACTCGGGCACCCCGGTGATCGGGGTGCCCGAGATCGTGACGGTGCCCGACGTCGGCTTCTCCAGAGCATTGATCAACCGCACCAGAGTGGACTTGCCCGCACCGGAATAGCCGATCACCCCGAAGATCTCACCGTGCTCGATGCGCAGATCGATACCGTCGAGCGCGACGTGCTCGTCCGCGCCGCTGCCGAATACCTTGGTGACCGAACGGAATTCGACAGCGGCGGCGGAACTCACCGGTTCGCCCGGATGCCCTGCTGCACCCGGTCGAGGATCTGTTCGAGCTCGGCGCTCGGTCGCGTCACGGCGACCGCGGTGTTCTTGGTGACCTCGGCATGGGCGGCGGCCACGGCCGGGTCCTTCCAGATCTCGACCAGCTTCAGATAGGTCGGGTTGGTCTTGTCCTCCGCACGGGTGACGATCACATTGATGTACGGCTCGGCGGCCGGATTCTTCGGATCGTCCTTGTACAGCGCCGAATGCGGGTCGATGCCGGAGCGCTCGAGGAAGGTGTTGTTGATCACCGAACCGTCGACCGAGGCCAGCGAGAGCGCGGTCTGCGCGGCGTCGACCGGGGTCACCTTCACCTTGGACGCGCCCTTGTCGATGTCGGCCGGTGTGGGTTGGGCCGAGGTTCCGGTGAGTTTCAGCAGACCGGCGGCCTGCAGTACGAACAGGGCGCGGGCCTGGTTGGTCGGGTCGTTGGGGATCGCGATCTCGCCGCCCTGCGGGAGGTCGGCCACTGCCTTGTGCTTCTTGGAGTACAGGCCGAGCGGCACGATGTAGGTCGAACCGATCGGGGTCAGCGTGTCCGAGCTCGCCACGTTGTACTGGCCGAGGAACTGCAGGTGCTGGAAGAGATTGACGTCGATCTGCTTCTGCGACAGCGCCGCGTTGGGCTGCTGGTAGTCGGAGAAGTTGGTGATCTTCAGCGTGATGCCCTGCTCCGCGGCCTTCTGCTCGAACACATCCCAAGCCTTGTCCTTGTCGGTGGTGCCGATCCGGACGACAGTGCCCGATTCCGCGTCGCCCGAGCCGCATGCCGTGAGGGTCAGGGCAGCGGTTGCCATGAGGACCGGGATCGCCAGTACCCGACGGAATTTCACTTGTACTCCCGAATTGCTCGCCATTGATGAACTCGGTCATCCAAGCCGCGCCCACCCCTCCCCGACAACGGTTCGAATTGCCTCGAGCCAAACCCTCACCAATAGTTGGACGCCCGTCTAACTTGCGGGCCTTGCAAGGCATGGGTCTCCTGCTCGGCGCGCTCGGTGCCGCCACGAAAAGCCCTTGGCACGTAGCTCGAGCGGCATATATAGTTCACCTGACCAAAACTACGGATGGAGTGGGCCGTGCGATCGGTCGAAGAATTGTGTGCGCCTGTCGAGCAGGGAATCGTGCCGAAATATCTACTGTTCTGGGGACATCGGCCGCGTGTGGACGGGACGCTCGGCTCGGGCTGCCTGAGTCAATGGTGGCCCGCGCCCTTCTCGGTCGACGGGGAGCGGTTCGCCACCGCCGAGCACTACATGATGTGGCGTAAGGCGCTGCTGTTCGGCGATTCCGAGGCAGCCGGGCGAGTACTCGAGGTGGCCCATCCCGCCGAGGCGAAGAAGATGGGCAGGCTCGTCCGCGGGTTCGATCAAAGTATTTGGGAAGAAGCGCGATTCGACATCGTCGTGGCGGGCAGTGTGGCCAAGTTCGGATCGGATGCGGGGTTGCGGTCGTATCTGGCGGGCACGGCGGGCCGGGTGCTCGTGGAGGCGAGTCCGCTGGACCGGGTGTGGGGGATCGGGCTGTCGGCGACGGACGAGCGGGCGGGTGATCCCGCGCGATGGCGAGGGCTGAATCTGCTGGGGTTCGCGTTGATGCGGGCGCGCGAGGAACTCGCTGGGTAGAGCTATTCGGGAAAGGTATTTCTCGGTGGGGCTGTGGGCGTTCATGATTGAGGGTGGTCCCGGATGGGACCGAACTTTCGATGGGGAGAATTCTGATGTCTGTTGTGGGCAAGTACGCCCTCGGTGTGGCCGCCGTGTCCGCGGTGGCCGCCTTCACGGTGGTCGCCGCGGGTCCGGCCTCCGCCGGTGCCAGCGGTGTGGCGATCGCCGAAGCGCCCGGTTACACCGCAGTGTCACGTGATGGCGGTTTCCAGGCCGCCGCCGGTGACCTCTACGGCGCGCTCGCGCTGTCGTCGGAGGAGGCCGTGGTCGCGTCGGCGGTGAACTACGGCAGCTGGGCCGACGCCCAGCACGCCGCCCTCGCCGAATGCGGCGTGTGGGACTGCCAGGTGGTCGTCTCGTTCCGCAATGCCTGCGGTGCGGTGGCCCAGGGCGCCGACTACCGGTTCGGCTGGTCGTGGGACCACTCGCTGGCCGCCGCCGAGCGTTCGGCGGTGGATGTGCTCGGTCTGAGCGCCCCGCCGTTCCCCGACCTGGGCTCGGCGTCGCCGCGTCCGGCGCGGGTCATCCTGTCCGCCTGCACGGCGAACGTCTGACGGATTGCTCGAGAAGGGGCGCGAACCGAAGGGTTCGCGCCCTTTTTCATCGTCGCGGGTGGTCGAGCGACAGACGGCCGCGCCGGACGAGATCGTGTTTGGCGATCGGCGGCAGCGGGTCGTCGGCCGGTGTCTCGGGGTTGGTGCGAACCAGCAGGGTGACGGTCGCGGCGGGCACGAAACCGCTGCGCCGCATCAGCGCCGCCGAGGCGCCGTTGCGCTCCTCCACGTCGGTGACGATGTGCTGGGCACCGCGCGCGAACAACGCCTCCGAGCAGACGTCGACCAACCGCCGGGCGATGCCGCGCCCCTGCATATCCGGCGCCACCGCGATCCACTCGAGGTAGGCCCAGTCGTCACGGTGCTCGAACTCCATCGAACCGAGCACGAAACCGACCACCCGATCGGAGTCCAGGGCCACCCAGCAGGCATTGTCGGGGCTGTCCAGATGCTCGGCGACGGCCGTCAGCGACCAGGACGTATACGGCTTGGTCGTCGTGTCGAAAACCTGATGCCCGAGGTCGAGGACCTGACGCAGGTGCCCAAGACCCATCGGTACGACGGCGATCGCTCGGTCCATGGGGCCAGTGTGCCTTAGGCCCCCTTGCGGGCCGTGGACTTGCTCGCCGTGGATTTGCTCGCCGCCTTGCGCGGTGCCGCTTTCTTGGCCGCGGCCTTCTTCGCCGGCTTCTTCTTCGGGGCGGCCGACTCGCCGTCCCGCCGCCCGCTCGCCTCGAGGCTGCGCTGCAAGGCGGCCACCAGATCGACCACCTCGGCATCGGGCTGTTCGGCCGGTTCGGCGGCGGTCGATTCGACCTTGCCGGTGCCGCTGGCGATCGCCTCGTCCAGCAATTTCTGCAATTCGATCTGGTATTCGTCGGTGTATTCGCCCGGATCGAAATCACCCGACATCGACTCGACCAGTGTTTCGGCCATCTTCAATTCCTGCGGCCGCGGAGTCGGCGCGTCCTCGAGCGACGGGAAGTCGACCGCGCGCACCTCGTCGGGCCACAGCAATGTCTGCAGCACCAGCACGCCCTCACGCACGCGCAGCGCCGCCAACCGGGTCTTCTGCCGCAACGTGAAATGCACGAGTGCCGTCTTGTCGATCCGTTCGAGTGTCGCGGCCAGCAGCTGATACGCCTTCGGTGTCGCCGAATCGGGTTCCAGGTAATAACTCTTGTCGAACAGCACGGGGTCGATCTGATCCGACGGCACGAATTCCAGCACCGGGATCTCGTGTTTCTCCGCCGCGGGCAACTTGGCGAAGTCCTCGTCGGTGAGCACGACCTGATCGCCGTCGGGTGACACATATGCCTTGTCGATATCGGAATACTGCACCGATTTGCCGCACACCTGGCAGACCCGGTCGTATTTGATCCGGCCCCCGTCCTTGGCGTGGACCTGATGAAACCGGATGTCATGGTCCTCGGTCGCGGTATAGACCTTGACCGGGACATTGACCAGCCCGAAAGCGATCGAGCCCTTCCAGATCGACCTCATAGACCCCATCATGATCGATTCGTGCTCCCGGGGCGAGCGGGCGATGCACAACCGGTGCCCCGTCGTAATGCGCGAGCGCTTGATTCCATGAACGGTCTGGTCAAATTGTGGGCGTGCGCGCTGAGTTGATCGTTTGTGGGTTGGGGCCCGCGGGCAGGGCCGTGGCCCACCGGGCGGCCGTGCGGGGTTTGTCGGTGGTGGCGATCGATCCGCGTCCGGAACGGACATGGACGGCGACCTACGCGGCGTGGGCGGACGAGCTTCCGCAGTGGGTGGGGGACGAGACTTTCGCCGGGGACGGAGTGGACCCGACGGTGTGGGCGATGGGGGAGCACCGGATCGGGCGGGCGTACCGGGTGTTCGATACGCCGCGGTTGCAGAACGCCCTGGCGGTGGACGGGGTGCGGGTGATCGCGGACCGGGTCACCCAGGTGGACGCGCGGGCGGGCTCGGTGCGGACGGCGGGCGGGCAAGTGTTCCACGGCCGAGTGGTCGACGCGCGGGGAGTCGGGCGCGCGCCGGAGCTGGCCGAGCAGACCGCCTACGGGGTGATTATCGAAGCGGACGAGCCCTGCGTGTTCATGGACTGGCGGCTCGATAACGGTGCCGGACCCGACGAACCCCGGTCGTTTCTCTACACGGTGCCGGTGGCCAAGGGCCGGATGCTGTTCGAGGAGACATGCCTTGCCGGGCGCCCGGCACTGACACCCGAGCTGTTGCGCACGCGACTGGAACACCGGCTCCGGCAACGCGGCATCGAACTCGACGGCACGGAACCGGTTGAGCGGGTGCGGTTCCCGGTGGAAGGCGGCAAGCCCGGCGGCGGCCGGTTCGGAGCCGCGGGCGGCCTGATCCACCCCGCCACCGGATACAGCGTCGCCGCCTCGCTCGCCGCCGCCGACACCGTCGTCGCGGGCAACCGGTTGTGGACCGCACGCGCACGCGCGGTCGCGGCCCTGCGCCGGGCCGGGCTACGGTCGCTGCTGGCTCTCCCGCCCCGCGACGTACCGGTCTTCTTCGAGGCGTTCTTCGATCTCCCCGCGGCCAGGCAGCGCTCGTACCTGTCCGGTTACGACGATCTGACCGGCACCCTCGCCGCGATGGCAACCCTGTTCGCAGGCCTTCCGCCTCGGGTCCGGCGCACCCTGGCGACCTCCTCGCTCGGACTCGGCTGAGCGACAGCGGTAACGGGGATATCGGAGCGACGGCGCGAACGTCGCGGTGTTGCTAACATCGCCGGGCGAACGCGCCGACCCGCCAGCAGGATCGGGCCGACGAGGCGGGCCGACCGGGTGACACCGAATACCGCACGTCGAGATGCGTGCCGCAGTGTTGCTCGACGAGACAGGGGTATACCGGTGTTCGAATTCACCAAGCGGCGTGGCCGCTGGGTGCTCGGTGTTTTCGCGGTGCTCGCGCTGGTGCTCGGAGCACTCGGCGCGACGCTGTTCGACCGGGTGGAGGGCGGCGGTTACACCGACAGCGGCAGCGAGTCCAGCCGGGCGCTCGACGTGCTGCGCGACGAATTCGGCCAGGGCCCACCGAATCTGGTGCTGCTGGTGGAAACCGAGGACTCGGTCGACGACCCCGAGTCCACCGCCGCCGCGACAGCGCTCGTCGCCAACCTGCAGGAACGCGCCGGCATCACCGACGTGTTGTCCTACTGGACGACCCACCAGCCCGCGCTGCGCAGCATCGACAACAAACAGGGCCTGATCGTGGCCACGGTCCTCGGCAGCGAACGCGAGATCGACGAACGGGTCGCCGCCGTCGCCGCCGATCTCGCGGGCACCCAGGGCGAACTGCGGGTCCGCGTGGGCGGTTTCGCGATGCTCATGCACGAGACCGTCGAACAGAGCAAGACCGACATCGTCAAGGGCGAGGCCATCGCGTTCCCGCTCACGCTGCTGGCGCTGCTGTTCGTGTTCGGTGGGCTGGTCGCGGCGAGCCTGCCGCTGCTGGTCGCCGTGGTCACCGTGCTGATGACGATGGGCACGCTGTGGTTGCTCGCGGTGTTCACCCCGCTCGCGGTCACCGCGACCAATGTGGCGACCCTGCTCGGGCTCGGCCTGGCCATCGACTACAGCCTGCTGATCGTCAACCGCTACCGCGACGAACTCACCGAGGGCCGCAACCCGGCCGACGCGGTGCGCGCCACCCTGCGCACGGCGGGCCGCACCGTCGCGTTCTCCGCGCTCACCGTCGCGGTGGCGCTGGCGGGTCTGGTGTTCTTCCCGCTGCTGGCCATCCGGTCGATGGGGTACGCGGGCGTGATCGTCGCGGGCCTGGCCGCCGTGGTCTCGCTGACCGTGCTGCCCGCGATCCTGCTGCTGCTCGGCACCAATATCGACCGTGGTCAGCTCGGTTGGTGGTTCCTGCGCGCGCCTCGGCCCGCTCCGGGCGAGGGCGCCTGGCACAAACTGGCCACCGCCGTCATGGGCAAACCGATCCCGATCGGGCTCGCCGTCGCCGCGGTGCTGTTGCTGCTGGGCACCCCGTTCCTCGGGGTGAAACTCGGCTTCCCGGACGAACGGGTGCTTCCTCCGTCGATGAATTCGCGGCAGGTCGCCGAGACCGTGCAGCGCGACTTCGGCGACCGCGACCAGGACACCCTGGTCGCGGTCCTGCCCGACAGTGCCTACAGCGCCGAGGGATTGGACGCCATCGCGCGCACGATGTCGGACCTGGACAACGTGCGCCGCGTCGACACCGCGACCGGCAGCTACGCGCAGGGCGGGCGGCTGGCCGAACCGACCGCGCTCAATGCCCGCTTCCGGGCCGAGCGAGCCGCCTACCTGTCGATCGTCCCGTCCACCGGTGACAGCCACGAACTCGGCACTCTGGTGGAACAGCTTCGCGCTGAGGACGTTCCGAGCGAGATCCTGATCGGCGGGGTCGCGGCGGCCAATGTCGACTCGGTCAACGCCATCGAAGACGCCCTGCCATGGGCGCTCGCCTTCGTGGTGATCCTGATGCTGATCGTGCTGTTCCTGCTCACCGGCAGCGTGGTGCTCCCGGTGCTCGCGGTGATCCTCAGCGCGCTCAGCCTCACCGCCACCTTCGGCGCGCTGGTCTGGATCTTCCAGGACGGGCACCTGTCGGGAGTGCTCGGCTTCACCGTCACCGGTGACCTCTCGGCCACCGTTCCGGTGATGCTGTTCGCCGCCGCGTTCGGCCTGGCGATGGACTACCAGGTGTTCCTGCTCTCGCGCATCCGCGAGGAGTACGACCGCACCGGCAAGAACGAGGCGGCCGTCGCGCTCGGCCTGGAACGGATCGGGCGCATCGTCACCGCGGCCGCCATCCTGATCTCGCTGGTGTTCCTCGGTTTCCTGGCCTCCGACATCACCTTCATGAAGGCATTCGGCATCGGTTTGCCGCTGGCGGTGATCGTGGACGCCACCCTCGTCCGCGGGTTCCTGCTGCCCGCCGCGATGAAGGTGCTCGGCCAGGCCAACTGGTACGCACCGGACTTCCTGCGCAGGCTGCACGACCGGTGGGGTCTCGACGAGGGTGGCTCGCGCGCGAATCACCCGGTGCCGGTGCGTGATCCGCTCGGCGTCACCGGAAAGCCGACCGTCGAGGTGATCGACCCGCTCGCCCGCGCCGAGGCCGAACGCGCCGCCGCCAAGGGCGACGATCCGCTCGCGCGCGCCGAGGCCGAGCGTGCCGCCGCCAAGGGTGACGAGGCGCTGGCGGGCGCCCGCGAAGACTGAGCGGGGTGGGGGCGAGCCTGCCCCCACCCCCGGTTTCAGATGCCGCCGGTGGCCAGCAGCCCGCCGTCGACGCGAACACAGTCGCCGGTGATCCAGGACGCCTCGTCCGACACCAGGAAGGTGATCAGGCGCGCCACGTCCTCGGGGGAGCCCAGGCGCTTCATCGGATACACGCTCGCCGCCCGTTCCTCGTCGGCGGAGAACAGGGCATCGGCGAACTTGGTCTTCACCACACCGGGCGCCACCGCGTTCACCCGGATGTTCGGGCCGAGCTGCCACGCCAGTTCCTCGGTGAGCCGGATCAGCGCCGCCTTGGAGGCACCGTAGGCCGAGATCACCCCCGAGGAGCGGATACCGGCCACGCTCGCCACGTTCACCACCGCACCGCCGTGCTCAGCCATCCACGCCTTGTAGGCCTGCTGGACATAGCCGAGCGCGGCCACGACGTTCACGTCGAAGATCTTGCTCACGGCACCGAGATCGGCGTCCATCAGCGCACCGAACACCGGGTTGATGCCGGTGTTGTTGATCAGGATGTCGAGCGAACCGAACTCGGTGACCGCCCGGGACACGGCCTCCGCCCGCGCGTCGGCATCACCGGAGTTGCCCGCGACGGTGCTCACCTGGCCCTTGTGCCCGAGGGCGCGCAACTCCTGCGCGGCGGCTTCCAGCGGTTCGGGTTTGCGGGCGGTGATCAGCACATTCGCGCCCGCGCGCAGCAGTTCGGCGGCCGTCGCCAAGCCGATGCCCCGGCTGGCGCCGGTGACGAGAGCGGTACGGCCAACTAGATCGGTAGTCATGCGACGAGAGTAACCACGCTCACATCCGTCGGCGCCAGGTTCGAGGCGCCGGCGGCGGGGCGGTAAAATAAGTGGTTCTTGCCGGAACCGTCGGTGCACCATGGAGGCGGTTCGGCGACCATCTGCTTTCGACATCGAGGAGAAGCTCTGTGATCACGGCGACCGACCTGGAGGTCCGGGCCGGAGTCCGCACCCTGCTCTCGGCCCCCGGGCCGGCGCTGCGGGTGCAGTCCGGCGACCGGATCGGACTGGTCGGGCGCAACGGCGCGGGCAAGACCACCACCCTGCGCATCCTCGCGGGTGAGGGCGAGCCCTACGCCGGGAAGATCACGCGCTCCAGCGAGATCGGTTACCTGCCGCAGGATCCCAAGGAGGGCGATCTCGACGTGATCGCCCGCGACCGGGTGCTGTCGGCCCGCGGTCTCGACGCGCTGATCCGCGACATGGAAAAGCAGCAGCTGCGCATGGCCGAGGTCGCCGACGACGCCGAACGCGAGAAGGCCATCCGCAAGTACGGGCGCCTGGAAGACCAGTTCTCCTCCCTCGGCGGCTACGTCGCCGAGAGCGAGGCGGCGCGCATCTGCAACAGCCTCGGCCTGCCCGACCGGATCCTCGACCAGCAGCTGCGCACCCTGTCCGGTGGTCAGCGCCGCCGCATCGAGCTGGCCCGCATCCTGTTCTCCGCCTCCGACGGCAGCGGCGGGCGCTCCGACCGCATCCTGCTGCTCGACGAGCCGACCAACCACCTCGACGCCGACTCCATCACCTGGCTGCGCGGGTTCCTGCAGAACCACGACGGCGGCCTCATCGTCATCAGCCACGACGTGGACCTGCTCGACGCCGTGGTCAACAAGGTGTGGTTCCTCGACGCCGTGCGTGGTGAGCCCGACGTGTACAACATGGGCTGGAAGAAGTACCTCGACGCCCGCGCCACCGACGAGCAGCGCCGCGTCCGCGAGCGCGCCAACGCGGAGAAGAAGGCGAGCGCGCTGCGTCAGCAGGCCGCCAAGCTCGGCGCCAAGGCCACCAAAGCCGCTGCGGCACACCAGATGGTGCGTCGTGCCGAACGGTTGATCTCCGAACTCGACGACGTGCGCGTGGCCGACAAGGTGGCCCGCATCCGGTTCCCCGAACCCGCGCCGTGCAGCAAGACTCCGCTCATGGTCAAGGACCTGACCAAGCTCTACGGTTCGCTCGAGATCTTCACCGGCGTGAACTTCGCCGTGGACAAGGGATCTCGCGTGGTGGTGCTCGGCCTCAACGGCGCCGGTAAGACGACCATGCTGAAACTGCTCGCCGGGGTGGAGACGCCGACCGCCGGTGGTGTCGAACAGGGCCGTGGTCTCAAGGTCGGCTACTTCGCCCAGGAACACGACACCCTCGACGACCAGGCGACGGTGTGGGAGAACATCCGCCACGCCTCCCCGGACGCGGGCGAACAGGAACTGCGAAGTCTGCTGGGCGCCTTCATGTTCAGCGGCCCGCAGCTCGAGCAGCCTGCGGGCACCCTGTCCGGTGGTGAGAAGACCCGTCTCGCCCTGGCCGGTCTCGTCTCCTCGGCGGCCAATGTGCTGCTGCTCGACGAGCCGACCAACAACCTCGACCCGGTCTCGCGCGAACAGGTCCTCGACGCGCTGCGCACCTACGCGGGCGCGGTGGTGCTGGTGACCCACGACCCGGGCGCGGCCGAGGCGCTGAACCCGGAACGGGTGATCCTGCTGCCCGACGGCACCGAGGACCACTGGTCGGCCGAGTACGCCGAACTCATCGATCTCGCCTGAGCAGAACCCGCCTTCGGCACGGAGATCGGTGTGTCGCGAGGGAACTCGCGGGGTTTTCGTGAGGTTCGTCACTGTTTTTCGTTGATCACCGGGTGCGGAGTGTCTAGCCTGGAATGAGCTGCTCGGCGACTCGGAGGAAGCCATGAGCGACAGTGCGAGACAGGCCGCTCGATCGGCCAAGGCAACATCGACAGGCAAGACCGCGCTGGGGAAGGGCACCCGGGTCACGGGTAAGTCCCGTGACAGGTTGCAGTCCCAGCTGAAGAAGCAGTACGAGGCGGGTGCCAGCATCCGCTCCCTGGCCAGGGCGACCGGCCGCTCGTACGGCTTCATTCACAATGTGCTGGTCGAATCGCATGTCGAGCTGCGCGGGCGCGGCGGCGCCAACCGCAGGAAGAATCCTGCCGATTGATCACCAGCCGGGTACCGCTCCGTCACCCTGCACCAGCAGATTCGCCAGGCTGGTGAACAGGGGCAGTCCCGTCTTGATCTCCAGGTAGGCGAACTGGCCCTGCGGATTCACCTCGAGGAAGTAGTACTCGCCGTCGACGCCCAAGCGCAGGTCTACCACGCCGAAACTCAGGCCGAGCGCGCCCATCAGCGTGGCCAGCGACTTGCTCACCGAGGCGGGCAGCCGGTCGGGTGCGAACGCCACCGAGGTGTCGAGCCGCGAATCGACGCGGCCGACACCTGCCTGAGAATCGATGCGCACCGCCCATTCGACGCCGTCGACCCACACCACCCGCAGATCGCAGGTGGCGTCCACGTAATCCTGGAAGGTCGTCGGCGTCGAACGGATCGAGGTGAGCCGGCCCAGCTCGGGGCGGGTGATGATGCGTGTCTCGGAGAACTCGCCACGGCCCGTGCCGGTGCGTTTGTAAACCACGGGCACCGAACGGGATTCGACGAAACTGCGGGCCTCGTCCGGGTCGTTGGTGACGAGTGTTTCCGGGACGGCGAAACCGGCCCGGTGTGCCGTTTCGAGTTGCACGATCTTGCGGCTCGCGGTGCGTTCGGCGGCCGGGTCGTTCACCCAGTAGGCCGGGATCGACCAGAGCATCCCCTGGAGGAAACCGTCGCATTCCGCTTGGCGGAATTCGTCGTCGGCGGCGCGCACGCCGTGTGGGACGCGGCACGGGTGCGGCCTGCGCCACCACACCGCGCGCACGTCGTCCAGGCCGTGCACATGCGATAACGCCCGATTCGTTCCGGCCTTGTCGAGACGGAAACTACCTGTCTCGGAAGGGAAGTCGCGCAGGTCGAGCCGGATGGGATCGAGGCGGTGGTGCTCGCGCAACGTGACGGCGAGTGCGTCGGCGTGCAGGTCGTCGGTTTCGGAGACGATGAGCACCGCGTCGGTCGCGCGTTCCATGACTGTGTCGGCCGTTTCAGTCGAGACTGTCGCAGTTGATGCCGTCGTGGAAGGTGAACGTCGCCCCTGAGGTGCCGCCACGCTCGGCGATCCGCAGTTTCGCCGCCCAGCTGCGGGTGGCTTCGGCGAGCTGCTCGTCGCCTAGGGCCTCCGACGGCGCCTGGGCCAGCGTGATGGGTCGTTCGACGAGCTCCACGCGCATCCGACGGGTGAAATCCGCGGTGGCGCCGGGCCGGATGTCGACCTGCACCTGCCGCCCCTCCGCCGCGCGCTCCTCGGTGAGCCGCAGGATGTCGCGGCGATCGAAGGTCCAGGTCCCGCCGTCGACGCGGACCGAGACATCGCGCTCGGACTCGGCCACCAGCTGTCCGCGCAAGGCGGGGCCCCGGCTTCGGGACGACGCGGTAGCGGGGAGGTGGATGGCGTCGGTCATGGGCACTCACTCCGATCATCTCGTCTGCTCGCGATTTGCCAGAACCCCTCTAGGCGCTTCGGATCATAACGTGAGCGAACCTTTCACCGAGGCCGTTCGCGAGATTTACGGAGCGCCGGGCAAACCGCCGAGCGGCGCGTGATCGCCTAGCAGGACGAGAATTTCGGGCAACCGCAGCGCGCGCAGGTCCCTGACACGGGCAATCGATCAGCAAACGAAAACAGCAACGGCGCGTCAGGCACCCCGGCGAAGTTGCCGACCGATACCTGCCGCGCCGTCCGCTGCTGATCACGCAGTCCCGCGGCGCCAGCCGCTATGTCACAGCCCGAGGATTTCGGGGTTCTCGGCGAGGGAGCGGAAGTGGCCTGCGGGGTCGGCGACGAGTCGGCGGGTGGTCAGGTCCATCGCGCCCGCGGTGACGGTGATCTCGGCGGCGACTGTGCCGTCGAGTTTGATGATCTGGTGGTGGAAGCGGAACACCTTCTCGCCGTCGCGCCAGTCGAAGGCGCAGGTCACGGTGACTTCGTCGCCGCCGCGCAGTTCGCGCTTGTACTTGATCGTCGACTCGAGCACCACCGCGCCGATGCCGCTGGCGATGAACTTGTCCTGCGGGATGCCTGCCGCGCGCAGGAGTTCCCAGCGCGCGTGCTCACCGTACTGGTGGTAGACGGCGTGGTTCAGGTGGCCTTGGGTGTCGAGCTCGTAGCCGCGGACGAGGACCGGTACCGAGAACGTCATACAGCGTACAACCGGCGCCTTCGCGCGGAATGTTCCCGATTCCGATGCAACCTCGCCCACATTCGCGTCACCCGCGTATAGGTCAGCGGCGCTGGGCGTTGCGTTCGGCTGTCCAGGCGGGCGCGTCGATGAAGTAGTTGTCGAATTCCGCTTGGGCGGCGAGGAATTCGGTGTGGTCCGCCGTGCCCTTCGCGAGCCGGTCGAGCAGGCGGAAGTAGTCGAATCGCTGCACGCCCGGCATGAGCGCGATGAGGATGCGGGCCCCGCTGTCGGGGGTGGCGCCGAAGGCGTGTGGCATGTGCCGGGGGACGACGAGCGATCCGCCCGCGCCGACGGTGAGGATGCGGTCGCCCGCCATCACCTGCAGTTCGCCGTCGGCGATGTAGAACAGCTCGTCGGAGCGGGTGTGATAGTGCGGTGCGGCCCCGTCGGCGCCCTGGTCGAGGGTTACTTCCACCGTGCTCACCGTGCCGTCGCTGGCCTCGGAATCGGTGAGCAGTCGTACGCGGACGCGGTCGTTGCCCAGTGTCTCGGCGTCCTCGGGTAGGCAGAGGGCGATATCACGGGTGTCCATGACGGTTCCGTTCGTCGGTTGATAATTCGCTATCGAACTATATCGTGTCGAATAGAATCCTGTCCATGGATGAATCGACCGCCGATGCCGTAGACGCGATCGCCGCACAGTGGCGCCGCGAACGGCCCGACCTCGACCTGGCCGCGATGGCGGTGTTCGGCAGGCTCGGTCGACTGCTGAACGTCGCCACAGCCCGTATCGAATCCGTGTTCACCGCGCACGGACTGCAGCGCGGGGAGTTCGATGTGCTTGCCGCGCTTCGCCGTTCGGGTGCGCCGTTCGAACTCAATCCCTCGGTGCTCGCGGACACCCTGATGTTGTCGCGCGCGGGCATGACCGGACGGATCGACCGGTTGGAGGCGGCGGGGCTGGTGCGGCGCATCGCGGATCGAGTGGATCGGCGGGCCGTGCGGGTGGCACTCACCGAGGAAGGTCGAGAACTGGTCGACCGGGTCGTCGTCGCGCACACCGAGAACGAGACGGCCATGCTGTCGGTGCTGGACCGCGACGATCAGGTAGCGCTCGACAGGATCGCGCGAAAGTTGTTGGGAGAGTGGGAGAGCGAGCCCGATCCCACTCCGGGGGATGAAGGTACGCGGTCTTCCCGCTGAGCGCTCGGGTGGCCATGGAGGCGGGAATCGAACCCGCGGCATCCGTCCTGCGGAAGTCGGCGCTCTACCGACTGAGCTACTCCATGGCCGGGACGAGCGTATCTCAGTCCTCTTTGCGGCGTACCGACGCCTCGACGAGATCCAGTACGGCGGAAAGGTTTTCGTCGGTGTGGCCCGAGGCGATGCGGGCGATGAGGCCGTCGAGGACCAGATCGAGGTAGCCGAGCAGGACGTCGGTGGGGACGTCGTCGCGCAGGGCGCCCGCGGCTTTGCGGCGCTCGAGGCGGGCCAGCGTCGCGGCGGTGAGCTCAGCGGAGCGCTGGGTCCAGCCCGCGCGGAAGTCGGGATCGGTACGCACACGGCGGGCGATCTCGAGGCGGGTGCCCAGCCAGTTGAATTCCTCGGGGCGGGCGAGCATATCGCGCATCACCTGCACGATGCCCTGATTCGCGGCGACCTCGGCCATCCGTTCGGCATCGTCCTTGGCCAGCGCGAAGAACAGGGCGTCCTTGTCCCGGAAGTGGTGGAAGATGGCGCCGCGGGACATGCCGATGGCCTCCTCCAGACGGCGCACCGTGGCGCCCTCGTAGCCGAATTCGGCGAAGCAGCGCCGGGCACCGTCGAGGATCTGGCTGCGGCGGGCGGCGAGGTGGTCGTCGCTGACCTTGGGCATGATTCCTCCAGTGACGCCATATGCGGACCCCCGCCCCGGAACACCGAGGCGGGGGACTCACAGCACGAAGAGCATCCGAGCGGATGCCCTTGCGGCGCGGCGTCGTTCGACACCGCGCCACCGATCGGGCAACTACCCGCGGATCATGTTGCGCAGCACGTACTGCAGGATGCCGCCGTTGCGGTAGTAGTCGGCCTCACCGGGGGTATCGATGCGGACGACCGCGTCGAAGGTGGTGACCTTGCCGTCTTCGGCGGTGGCGGTGACCTTGACGGTCTTGGGGGTGACACCCTCGTTGAGGGCGGTGATGCCCTCGATGTCGAAGGTCTCGGTGCCGGTCAGGCCCAGCGACTGAGCCGACTCGCCCTGCGGGAACTGCAGCGGCACAACGCCCATACCGATGAGGTTGGAGCGGTGGATGCGCTCGAACGACTCGGTGATGACGGCCTTCACGCCCAGCAGGCTGGTGCCCTTGGCGGCCCAGTCACGCGAGGAGCCCGAACCGTATTCCTTGCCACCGAGCACGACCAGCGGGATGCCGGCGGCCTGGTAGTTCTGCGAGGCGTCGTAGATGAACGCCTGCGGGCCACCTTCCTGGGTGAAGTCGCGGGTGTAACCACCCGAGACATCGTCGAGCAGCTGGTTGCGCAGCCGGATGTTGGCGAAGGTGCCACGGATCATGACCTCGTGGTTACCGCGCCGCGAGCCGAGCGAGTTGTAGTCCTTGCGGGCCACACCGTGCGAGTCCAGGTACTGCGCGGCCGGGGTGCCCGGCTTGATCGGACCGGCCGGGGAGATGTGGTCGGTGGTGACCGAGTCGCCCAGCAGCGCAAGGACGCGGGCGCCCTTGATGTCGGTGACCGGGTCGGGATCCATCTTCATGCCCTCGAAGTACGGTGCCTTGCGGACGTAGGTCGAGTTCTCGTCCCACGCGAAGGTGTCGCCCTCCGGGGTGGACAGGTTCTGCCAGCGCTGGTCGCCGTCGAAGATGGTGGCGTAGGAGTCGCGGAACATCTGCTGGTTGATCGAGGACTTGATGGTGTCGTCGATCTCCTGGGCCGAGGGCCAGATGTCCTTCAGGAAGACATCGTTGCCGTCGGAGTCCTTGCCGAGCGGGTCGGTCTCGAAGTCGAAGTCCATGGTGCCCGCGAGCGCGTAGGCGATGACCAGCGGCGGGGAGGCCAGGTAGTTCATCTTCACGTCGGGGGAGATGCGGCCCTCGAAGTTGCGGTTACCCGACAGCACGGCGGTGACCGAGAGGTCGTTGTCGTTGATCGCGGCCGAGATCTCCTCGGGCAGCGGGCCGGTGTTACCGATGCAGGTGGTGCAGCCGTAGCCACCCACGTAGAAGCCGAGCTTCTCGAGGTAGGGCCACAGGCCGGCCTTCTCGTAGTAGTCGGAGACGACCTGCGAACCCGGCGCCATGTTGGTCTTCACCCACGGCTTGGTCGACAGGCCCTTCTCGACGGCGTTGCGGGCGAGCAGCGCGGCGCCGAGCATGACCGACGGGTTCGAGGTGTTGGTGCAGGAGGTGATGCCCGCGACGACGACGGCGCCGTGGTCGAGGACGAAATCACCGTGCTCGGCGGAGCGCACCGCGACCGGCTTGGACGGGCGGCCCTTGGCGCCGTTGGCGGCCGAGTGGGCGGGCGAGGAGTCGCCGGCGTGGTCGGCCGAAACGGCGACCGGGTCGGAGGCCGGGAAGGTCTCGTCGACACCCTCGTCCAGCGCGGTGTAGTCGCCGCTGACGTAGTCGGCGATGTCGGCGCGGAAGGCCGACTTCGACTCGCTGAGCAGGATGCGGTCCTGCGGGCGCTTCGGGCCGGCGATGGACGGCACGACGGTGCTCAGGTCCAGCTCCAGGTACTCCGAGTACGCCGGCTCCTTGTCGGCGTCGTGCCACATGCCCTGTTCCTTGGCGTAGGCCTCGACGAGCGCGAGCTGCTCGTCGGACCGGCCTGTCAGGCGCAGGTAGTTGATGGTCTCCTCGTCGATCGGGAAGATCGCCGCGGTGGAACCGAACTCGGGGCTCATATTGCCGAGGGTGGCGCGGTTGGCCAGCGGGACCTCGGAGACGCCCTTGCCGTAGAACTCGACGAACTTGCCGACCACACCGTGCTTGCGCAGCATGTCGGTGACGGTGAGCACCACGTCGGTGGCGGTGACGCCCGGCTTGATCTCACCGCTGAGCTTGAAGCCGACGACGCGCGGGATGAGCATGGAGACCGGCTGACCGAGCATCGCGGCCTCGGCCTCGATGCCGCCGACGCCCCAGCCCAGCACACCGAGGCCGTTGACCATGGTGGTGTGCGAGTCGGTGCCCACACAGGTGTCGGGGTAGGCCTGGCCGTTGCGGACCATGACGGTGGGCGCCAGGTACTCGATGTTGACCTGGTGCACGATGCCCATGCCCGGGGGGACGACCTTGAAGTCGTCGAAGGCGCCCTGGCCCCAGCGCAGGAACTGGTAACGCTCGCTGTTGCGCTCGTACTCGAGGTCGACGTTGCGCTCGAGGGCGTCGGCGCGGCCGAAGACGTCGAGGATCACCGAGTGGTCGATGACCATGTCGGCGGGGGAGAGCGGGTTGACCTTGCTCGGGTCGCCACCGAGGACGGTGACGGCCTCACGCATGGTGGCCAGGTCGACGATGCAGGGCACGCCGGTGAAGTCCTGCATGATCACGCGCGCGGGGGTGAACTGGATCTCGACGCTCGGCTGCGCCGAGGGGTCCCAGTTCGCGATCGCGCGGATGTGATCGGCGGTGATGTTGGCGCCGTCTTCGGTGCGCAGCAGGTTCTCCGCCAGCACCTTCAGGGCGTAGGGCAGCTTCTCGGTGCCGGGAACAGCCGAGAGACGGAAGATCTCGTAGGAGTTGCTTCCGACCTCGAGCGTGCCTTTGGCGCCGAAGGTATCGATACTCTTCGTCACGTCAGCTCCACTCATTGGTGAGGGTGTGCCGCCGGCGGGGCTGTGCCGGCGGCTCGCGTCTTCGGAGGGGGATCCGGCGCCGTGAGATGCCGGTTTCCTCGCCGTACGAGCCTAACAGTACGCTTGTCCTATGAAATAATCGGGGCGCCGCGTCAGCTCATGGCGTGCCGTGGCGACCGGTTCCCGCGCGCCGTCGCGTACTGTGCCTGTCGAGCGAGTCGGGGACAGACGCAGTGACGCTCACCTTGGCAGTGTTGGATGCCCGTCGCATCGCGACCGGGGCTCGACAGACCGGATGGAAAATGACCGTCTTGCACACCTTTGCGCCGATGGCCGTCGAACTGCCGCCGAACACGGATCTGGGCAGTCTCCGCTCCGACCTCGCCGACAACCACGTGGCCGCGCCCAAGGGCAAGGATCAGCAGGAACTGGCCGCGATCGTCGCCGAGGCGCGTGCGGACGGCATTCCGCTCAGTGTTGTCGTCGTTCCCGGTAATCCCGGCCACGATTCGAGCCTACGTGACCTGGCCACCGAGCTGGGCAAGAACGCCGAGGGCACGGTCGCGGTGCTCAGTGACGACTGGATCGGCACCTACAGCGACGACATCAGTCGTGTCCGGCTCGAGTGGGCCGAGGACGTGGCCAAGTACCGGGGCAACCACCCGGAGGAGGCCGTGTCGGCGTTCGTCGGCCGCCTCGAGCAGCCCGAGGGTGTGTCGTGGGGCGCCGTCACCGGCGTGATGCTGGCGCTGACCGTCCTGGTGATCGCGGGGCTCTACTTCGTGAAGGCCCGGCGTGGCCCGGACGACGATGCGGTCGTCGCCGCGGGCGACGATGCGGGTTCTCTCCGTTAACTGGTTTCTCTCCAGTCACATTTCCAAACCTTCGGTCTGTTTCTGTGGGCCGAAACATGGCGCACCTCAGGCTAACGCCGGGCAATCTCCGAATTGGTGTCCCGTCATGCCGTGGCAGTTGTTTCCTTTGTGAAATATGTGTCGTACGGTAGCGATGATCGCGATCGGGAAAGCAGTGGTACAGGGGGCATTGGTCGACCCTTGGGGTCGCTGAGTCGGCTGATGCGCCAGTGGCGTATGTCGAGTCGAGTCACTCGGAGGTGCCGTGCGCGGTGCGAGCGGGCAGGATCAACCAGGGCGGTTACGGGTAGCGATAGGATTGCTGGCGGTGCTGGCTGTCGTCGTGACCGCGGGTCCGACGGCGGCCGTACCGCCGCCACCGCCGAACCCGTCCGACAGCGAGATCGCGGGCGCGGGCGCCGAGGTCGACGCGCGCGTCGGCGAGATCGGCGCCCTCATCAACCGGGTAGCCGCCGCCGATCAGCAATTGCGTGCCCTCGACGACGCCCTCGCGGGCAAGCGTGAGGCCGTCAACCAGGCGCTCGTCGATCTGCAGACGGCTCGCGACGCCGCAGGCGCGGCGGCCGCCGCCGTGGCCGACACGCAGACCCAGCTCGCCGACGTCGGCGCGAAAGTCGTCGCCGCCCGAGGCGATTTCGATCAGCTGGCCACCCAGGCCTATGTGCGTCCGTCGTCCAGTTCGGTGGTCACCTATTTCGCGTCGTCCACGCCGGACGCGGCGATGGATCGCGCGCAGGTGCTGAGCATGGTGTCGAAGAATCAGCGCCAGGTGCTCGACGATCTGCGACGCGCCCAGATCGCCCAGGCCAACCAGAACGCCGCGGCCCGCCAGGCCAAGGCCGACGCCGATGCCGCCGCGAGTGCGGCCGAACAGAAGAAGCACGCCGCCCAGGCCGCCGTCGACGTCGCCGAGGCCGAGTTCGCCAACCAGGCCGCCGCCCGTGACACCCTCCAGCGCGACCGCGCCGCCGCCCAGATCGCCCTCGACACCGCCCGCTCGACGGTGGCAGGCCTGCAGAGTCAGCGCGAGATCTTCCTCGACTGGGACGATCAGCAGAAGGCCCAGCTCTCCGCCCTGCTCGCCGCCGCCAACGCGGCCGCCGCCCGCGCCGCCGCCGACCAGGCCGCCCGCGACCGTGCCGCCCGCCTCGGCGAGGACCAGCGCCCGCACACCGACCTGGAATCGACACCGACCGCACCGCGAAAATCCAAACCCCGATCGACGACACCGCAGGTCACCGGCTCGGCCGCGATCGAGACCGTGATCGACCGCGCCATGTCCCAGCTCGGCGTGAGCTACGCCTGGGGCGGTGGCGACGAGGAAGGACCCACCCTCGGCATCCGCGACGGCGGCGTCGGCGACTCGCACGGCGACTACAACAAGGTCGGCTTCGACTGCTCCGGCCTGATGCTCTACGCCTTCGCGGGCATCGGTGTCTTGCTGCCGCACTACAGCGGCTACCAGTACAACGCGGGCACCCGGGTCCCCGTCGAGGAACGCGAACGCGGCGACATGCTGTTCTGGGGCCCCGGCGGCAGCCAGCACGTCGCGCTCTACCTCGGCGACGGGACGATGATCGAGGCGCCCGAATCCGGTGACGTGGTGAAGATTTCGCCCGTGCGCGAAGGCGGCATCATGCCGTACGCGGTGCGCATCGTCACCGAGTGAGCGGCAGCGGGCTCGGCGCGCGTGGTCGCGGCCGAGCCCGCCGTATTCAGTGACCGATCGCGGCGGGAGGGCGCACGACTTCGGTCATCGTCGCGGAGACGATCACGTTCGACAGGTACCGCCGTTCGTCTCGGTCGAACGACCCGCCACAGGTGATGAGTCGCAGGTGTGCGGCATCGTCGGCGGCGAACACACGATCGGTGGGGAATCGGTCCTTCGCCACGACTTCCGTGCGGTCGACGACGAAACGGGTGACGCTGCCGTCCTGTCTGGTCACCAGGATTTCGGCACCTGCGGTCAGCTCACCGAGGTGGAAGAAGACCGCGGGACCGTCCGCCGAGTCGACGTGGCCGAGGATCACCGCGGCACCGGCCTCACCGGGACTGGCACCGGGCGAGAACCATGACGCGTGGTCGAAATATGCCGGTGCCGCGAGAGCTCCTGTCGCGGTGGTGCCGCTGGTGCCAAGTGTCGTGTCCAATCCGAGCTCGGGGATGCGTAGTCGCACCGGTGCCGATCTGCCCAGCGGCTGCGCGGCGGGGACGGCGACGGCGGCTGTCGTCGCCGTGCCCGCCGGAGGCGATGCTGCCTGTCGCGGCTCGCTGGTCGCGGCGAGGACGAACAGCCCCGCCGCCACCGCGACCAGGGTGGCCCCGACCAGCGCGGCCACCGAGGATCTGGACCACGTCGAGGTCGGTGGATGGGCCGTCATGCCAAGCTGTTTCGTTGTCCGGAACGTCGGCTCCACACAGCCGCCAGGGCCGCGCCGAGCAGTGCGAGCAGCCCGAGTCCCGCCAGCGGCAACCGCTCGTCGAGCAGCCGTCCACCCGAGCCGGTCTCCGGAGCGCCCGACGCCGACGCGTACCCGTTCCGCGCCTGCGAGTCGCCGGCTGCGGTCGGCAGGTTTCGCGGCGATCCGTCCGCACCGCTGCTCGCCTGGGGTCCCGCGCCACCGTCGCCCGACGCGTGCCCGGGCAGCGCGGGCACGGCTGCGGTTCCGGGGCCACCCGGAGCCGCGGGCTCACCCGCTTCCGGCGCCCTCTGCGTCGCACCACCGGAGCCCGCCCCCAGTAGCGCACCCCCAGCTCCCAGGCTCCCGAGCGCCGCGCTGCCGACTGCCGCACTGCCCGCCGCCAGCGCGCTCCCTGTCGCCGCGCTGCCCGCCCCGAGTGCGCTGCCTGTGCCGAGTGCTGCGCTGCCGGTGGCCGCACTGCCTGCGCCGAGTGCAGCGCTGCCGGTGGCCGCACTGCCCGCCCCGAGTGCGCTGCCTGTGCCGAGCGCTTCGCTGCCGACTCCCGCGCTGCCGGTGGCCGCGCTGCCGACGCCTGCGCTGCCGATTCCGAGGATCAGGGCGAGCGTTTCCGAGCTGCTGCCGAGTCCGAGGGCACCGGCCGCGCTTCCCGTGCCCAACAGGGTGCCGAGGGCGACCCCAGCGCTGCCGGTCGCCGCCGCGCTGCCGCCGTCGAGCAGAGCAAGCAGGACCCCGAGGCCGGATGCCGCGCTACTGCCTGTGGCGGCACTGCCCGAGGCGAGCAGGCTCGCCGCGGACCCCGCGCCGAGCGCGCTTCCCGCACCCAGTGCTTCAGCGCTGCCTGCGGCCAGACCGCTACCGGCCCCGAGTGTTTCGGCGCTGCCTGCGCCGAGTGCGCTACCGGTGCCCAACGCTCCGGCGCTGCCTGCACCGACTGCGCTACCGGTGTCGAGGGCTTCGGCGCTGCCCGCACCGATCGCGCTGCCGGTGCCGAGGGCTTCGGCGCTGCCGGTGGCCAAGGCGCCACCGGCATCCAGAGCGGAGCTGCCCGCTCCGAGAGTGCTGCCGGTGGTCGGCGCGTCAGCTGCTCCTCCGGCGCTGCCCACACCGAGACCGAGAGGTTCGGAACTGCCCGTGGCCGAGCCGAGTTGGGCGCCCGCGCCCGGGTTTACGCTGCCGAGCGCGGAGCCGAGACCAGCCGAGCCGGTGTCGAGCCCGATGATGCCGGGCAAGTTCAGGGGGTCGGCGCCTGCGGGAGGTGCCGCGGCGAGCGCGAAGGTGGTGGCAGTGGCCAGAACCGCCAACGACAGCAAACTTCTGGGGAACTTGAAGGGGGAGTACGGCTGCATGAGGTCACCTTCTTGGAAAGAACAATCCGCCAGACCGGAACTGGTCCGATATCCGAAACCAGCTCCGGATACACGCCATAAAACTCGTCACGAGCGCGGTGAAATACCAGGTAGGGGTGTGTTTGAGAACACTGCCTACCGGGACGGCGGCGCGACCTGCGGTTTGCATGGCAACCGAACGCAAACCGTTACCTGGGTTAACGAATGCGAGCCGAATCATGTTGCCGACTATTTGCGGCTGTGATCCGTTGCTCTTCCTCACAGCGGGTCCCCCTCGCGTCGGACGGGCGAGCGGTGACCCCTGTGCGTAGGGTGGCGGGCATATCGAGCCGGGCCGGGTAGTACGACGAATTCGCGTTCACTCCTGGCCGGTTGCGGCGCACCGGGCGATTCAATGGAATAGTTGGGGCCGCACGCACAGGACCAAAGCGAAAGCGGGGATGTTGGTGACTTCGACGGAAGGTGTGAGCGGGCCGAAGCTGGCGAAGGACGCCGGTACGGCAACGCCGAGCACCCTGGAGCGTGACGTCCAGACTCTCGAGAAGGCGATCTACGAGGTCAAGCGGGTTATCGTCGGCCAGGATCGGCTCGTCGAGCGTTTGCTCGTCGGTGTGCTCGCCCGTGGCCACGTCCTGCTCGAGGGTGTGCCCGGCGTCGCGAAGACCCTTGCCGTGGAAACGTTCGCCAAGGTCGTCGGTGGTTCGTTCTCGCGGGTGCAGTTCACCCCCGACCTCGTGCCGACCGACCTGATCGGTACCCGCATCTACCGGCAGGGCCGCGAAGAGTTCGACACCGAGCTCGGCCCGGTGGTCGCCAACTTCGTGCTCGCCGACGAGATCAACCGCGCGCCCGCCAAGGTGCAGTCGGCCCTGCTCGAGGTGATGGCCGAGCGCAAGCTGTCGATCGGCGGCAAGACCTACCCGATGCCCGATCCGTTCCTGGTCATGGCGACCCAGAACCCGATCGAGAGCGAAGGCGTGTACCCGCTGCCCGAGGCGCAGCGCGACCGCTTCCTGTTCAAGGTCGTCGTGGACTACCCCTCCGTGGAGGAGGAGCGCGAGATCATCTACCGGATGGGTGTGAGCGCGCCGGAACCCAAGCAGATCCTCGAGCCCGAGGACATCATCCGCCTGCAGAAGGTGGCCGCCAACGTCTTCGTGCACCACGCGCTCGTCGACTACGTGGTCCGCGTCATCAGCGCCACCCGCACCCCGGCCGAGTTCGGCATGCCCGACGTGGCGAGCTGGATCTCCTACGGCGCCTCCCCGCGTGCCAGCCTGGGCATCATCGCCGCCGCCCGCTCGGTCGCGCTGATCCGTGGCCGCGACTACGTGGTGCCCCAGGACGTGGTCGAGGTGATCCCGGACGTGCTGCGTCACCGTCTGGTGCTGTCCTACGACGCACTGGCCGACGAGGTTTCGCCCGAGGACGTCATCAAGCGGGTGCTGCAGACCGTCGGTCTGCCGCAGGTCGCACCGCAGGCCGTCGGCGGCCCGCAGAACTCGCAGCCGCCGGTGCCCCAGCCGCCCGCTCCCCAGTCCCAGCCTGCGCCGCAGCCGGTGAACGGGCAGCAGTCCCAGCCCGCCGGCCACGTCGCACCCCAGTGAGTGCGCCGGAACCCGTTGCCCGCGTGCCCGAGCCGTCTCACGTACCGCCGTCGTTCCGGGCGGGTGAGCTGACCGATCCGAAACTGTCGGCCGCGCTGAAAACGCTCGAGCTGACGGTGCGCCGCCGTCTCGACGGTGTGCTGCACGGCGACCACCAGGGCCTCATCCCCGGCCCGGGTTCGGAGCCGGGGGAGGCGCGGCTGTACCAGCCGGGCGACGATGTGCGCCAGATGGATTGGTCGGTCACCGCCCGCACCACCCATCCGCACGTGCGGCAGATGATCGCCGACCGCGAGCTCGAGACCTGGCTCGTGGTCGACCTGTCGTCGAGTCTGGACTTCGGCACGGGGCGCGTGCAGAAACGCGACCTGGCGATCGCGGCGGCCGCGGCCATCACCCACCTCACCTCCGGCGGTGGCAACCGCATCGGTGCCGTCGTCGCGACCGGTCAGGATCTGATCCGGATTCCCGCGCGCGCCGGGCGCCTGCACGCCCAGACGATGCTGCGCGGCATCGCGACCACCCCGCACGCGCGCGACGGTGTGCGCGGCGACCTGAAGGCGGGCATCGAATCGTTGCGCCGCCCGCAGCGCAAACGTGGTCTGGCCGTGGTGATCAGCGACTTCCTCGGCGACGTGGACTGGCAGCGTTCGCTGCGCGCGATCTCGGCCCGCCACGACCTGCTCGCGGTGGAGGTGCTCGACCCGCTCGACATCGCCCTGCCCGACGGCGGTGATGTCGTGCTCCACGACCCCGAGACCGGGCACACCCGCGAATTCAGCGTCACCCCCACGCTGCGCGCGGATTTCGCCGCCGCGGCCAACGCGCAGCGCGAACAGGTGCATCAGGCGCTGCGCAGTTGTGGTGCGCCGGTGCTGACCCTGCAGACCGATCGGGACTGGATCGCCGACGTGGTCCGGTTCGTGTCCACCCGGCGCCACAATCTCGGCGCCCCGAGCGGGCGGGTGCCTCGCCAGTGAGTATTTCGCATTTCACCGCCGCCGCCTGGCTCGGTTTCCTCCTCGTCGTCGCGCTGCTCGTCCTCGGTTATGTGCTCGTGCAGCGCGCCCGCCACAAGCGGATGCTGCAGTTCGGCAACATGACCGTGCTCGAGCGGGTCGCGCCGTCGCGGCCGAGCCCGGTGCGGCACGTGCCGATCGCGCTGATCCTGGTCGGGCTGATCCTGCTCACCATCGCCGCCGCCGGGCCGACCGCCGTGCAGAAGGTGCCGCGCAACCGCGCGACGGTGGTGCTGGTGATGGACGTGTCGCTGTCGATGGAGGCCACCGATGTGCCGCCGAACCGGCTGCAGGTCGCGCAGGAAGCTGGCAAGGACTTCGTCGAGGGGCTGACCCCGGGTATCAACCTCGGTTTCGTCACGTTCGCCGGTACCGCGTCGGTGATGGTGTCGCCCACGACCAATCGTGAGGCGGTCAAGCACTCGATCGACAACATCAAGCTGGCCGAACGCACCGCCACCGGTGAGGGCATCCTGACGGCCCTGCAGTCCATCGACACCCTCGCCGCTGTCCTCGGTGGTGCGGAAACGCCGCCGCCCGCGCGCGTGGTGCTCATGTCGGACGGCAAGCAGACGGTGCCCGACGACAAGGACATCGACAACCCGCGCCACGGTTTCACTGCCGCCCGCCTCGCCAAGAACAAGGGCATCCCGGTGTCGACCATCTCCTTCGGCACGGAGTGGGGCACCGTCGAGATCCCCGATTCCGACGGCGGCGGCTCGCAGCGGGTGAAGGTTCCCGTGGACAACGACTCGCTGCGCGAGATCGCCGAGCTGTCCGGCGGCGACTTCTACACCGCCTCCTCCCTCGCCGAGCTCACCGCCGTCTACGACACTCTCGAAGAGCAGATCGGCTACGAGACCACCAGGGGCGATGCCAGCAGGCCGTGGCTGCTCGGCGGCATGTTGTTCGTCGCGGCGGGCGTGCTCGTCAGCTTGCTCTATCGTCAACGCCTGCCCTAGCTCCCCGTGCCCGGCGTTGTGAGCAGTCGCAACGGTGCGACCCTGACGCCGGGCCCACGAACCAGAACAGATAGGTTGGACCCTATGTCGAACGTCACATCCCGGTCGGTGCTGGTCACCGGCGGTAATCGCGGAATCGGTCTCGCGGTGGCCCAGCGCCTGCTCGCCGACGGGCACAAGGTCGCCGTCACCCATCGCGGGTCGGGCGTGCCCGAGGGACTGTTCGGGGTGAAATGCGATGTCACCGACAGCGAGTCGGTCGACCGGGCGTTCACCGAGGTCGAGGAACACCAGGGTCCGGTGGAGGTGCTGGTCGCCAATGCGGGCATCACCGACGACACGCTGCTCATGCGCATGACCGACGAGCAGTTCGAGCGCGTGATCGACGCGAACCTCACCGGTGCCTTCCGCTGTGCCAAGCGCGCCAACCGTGCCATGCTGCGGGCACGCTGGGGCCGGATGATCTTCCTCGGTTCCGTCGTCGGCCTCGGCGGTGGTCCCGGCCAGATCAACTACGCTTCCTCCAAGGCGGGCGTCATCGGTATGGCTCGCTCGATCACTCGCGAGCTGGGTTCGCGCTCGATCACCGCCAACGTCGTGGCGCCCGGTTTCATCGAGACCGATATGACCGCCGAGCTGCCCGACGACCTGAAGGAAACGGCGAAGAAGTTCATCCCGCTGCAGCGGCTCGGCCAGGCCGAAGAGGTGGCCGCCGTGGTCAGCTTCCTCGCTTCCGAGGACGCCCGCTATGTCTCCGGTGCGATCATCCCGGTCGACGGCGGCATGGGCATGGGCCACTGACCCGCTGACCGACTCCCCGTGGCGGGCGATCAGCCCGCCGCATCCCCGAATCGCAGGAGAACCGAAAACCCATGGGCGGACTGCTCGAAGGCAAGACCATCCTGATCACCGGCATCATCACCGATTCCTCGATCGCGTTCAGCGCGGCGGCGGTCGCGCAGGAGCAGGGCGCGAAGGTGATCATCACCGGCATCCCCGAGCGGCTGCGTCTCATCGACCGCATCGCCAAGCGGCTGCCGCAGGAGGTGCCTCCGGCCATTCCGCTGGACGTCACCAACGAGGAGAACCTCGGCGCGCTGGCCGACGCCATCCGTGAACTGGCGCCCGAGGGCGTCGACGGTGTGCTGCATTCGATCGCGTTCGCGCCCAAGACCCTGATGGGTCCCGACGCGGTGCCGTTCCTCGAGGGCCCCGGCCCCGATGTGGCCAAGTCCTTCGAGATCTCCGCCTGGAGCTACGCCTCTCTCGCCCGCGCCGTGCTGCCGGTGATGAACGAGGGCGGCTCGATCGTCGGCATGGACTTCGATCCGCGCGTGGCGATGCCGTACTACAACTGGATGGGCGTGTCCAAGGCCGCGCTCGAGTCGGTGAACCGGTACGTGGCCCGAGAAGTGGGCTACGCCAAGAAGATCCGCTCCAACCTGATCGCCGCGGGCCCGGTGAAGACCCTGGCCGCCAAGGCCATCGCCGGTACCGCCACCGACGACGCCAAGCAGCTGCGTCAGCTCGACGAGTACTGGGACGGCGCGTCGCCGATCGGCTGGGACGGCGCCGATGCGCGCGCCGTCGGCAAGTCGATCGTGGCGCTGCTCTCGGATTGGCTGCCCGCCACCACCGGCTCGATCATCTACGTCGACGGCGGCGCGAGCCACAACATGTGGTTCCCGGAGAACTTCACCTCCAACTGATGGCCGACGCGCTGCTGCTGCTGTCGTTCGGCGGCCCCGAGGGTCCCGAGGACGTGCTCCCGTTCCTGGAGAACGTCACCCGGGGCCGCGGGGTGCCGCCGGAACGGCTGGCCGAGGTCGCCGAGCACTACCTGCATTTCGGCGGGGTCTCGCCGATCAACGCCCTCAACCGGCAGATCATCACCGCGCTCGAGGCCGATCTGGCCGACGCGGGACTCGACCTGCCGGTGTATTTCGGCAACCGGAACTGGCATCCGATGGTGGAGGACACCGTCGCCACGATGACGGCCGACGGTGTGCGCTCGGCCCTTGTCTTCCCCACGTCCGCGTGGGGTGGGTACTCGGGCTGCCGTCAGTACGACGAGGACATCGCCCGTGCCCGCGCCGCCGTGGGTGACGGCGCGCCGGAACTGGTGAAGCTTCGCCAGTATTTCGACCATCCGCTGCTGATCGCCTCCTTCGCCGACGCCATCACCGCTGCGGTGCAACAGCTTCCGGCCGACCACCGCGAGGGCGCCCGTCTGGTGTTCACCGCGCACTCCATCCCCGTCGCCGCCGACAATGTCGCGGGACCGCCCGCCGACGGCGGCCGCCTCTACAGCAGGCAGGTGGCCGAAGCGGCCCGATTGTGTGCCGCCGCAGCCGGTTTCGCCGAGTACGACGTGGTGTGGCAGTCGCGCTCCGGTCCGCCGCAGGTGCCGTGGCTCGAACCCGACATCGTCGATCATCTGGATGTGTTGCACGGCAAGGGAATCGAGTCTGTCGTCGTGTGCCCGGTGGGATTCGTCTCTGATCATCTCGAGGTGATCTGGGATCTCGACAACGAGGCGGCCACCAGGGCCGGTGAACTCGGGATGGCCTTCGCGCGTGCCGCCACACCCGGTACCGATCCCCGTTTTCCCCGGATGATCGTGGAGCTGATCCAGGAGCGTCTCAGCGCGGGCGAGGTGCGTGAGCTGGGCGAAGTCCCCGGTTACGGCTGCACCGTCGACGGCGCGCTGTGCGCGGTCGGCTGCTGCGAGATGCCGAAGCGGCCCGCGCGGCCGTGAGCACAACCGCATAACCATTCACCGTCTGCCCGTCGAACGCGGGTAGGCTGGGCGGTTGTTGTGATCGACAGATCGGAGGCATCCGATGCGCTCGACAAAGCGCCGTCACGCGGCCGCGCTGCTCCTGCTGCCCGTCGCCGGGACGTTCGCCCTGGCCGGCTGCGGCGGCGATTCCGGGTACGAGACCGGCCCCGAACCGACCGAGCCGACCATTTCCCAACCGACCGTCGACAGCCTGTGCAGCATCCTCGACTCGCAGCAGGGCACCTGGAAGGCGCTCGGCCCGGAGGTCGGTCGGGTGGCGTTCAACGGAGCCATGCGCCTGTGGGCGCTGCGCGACACCACCGCCAATGCCGCCGTCTCCTACGACCGCTACGTGGTCGACGCGGTCACCAACCGCAGCTGCCCCGAGGTCCGCGCCGACACCCTCACCGTCCTCGACTACCCGGACATGAAGACCGCGCTGAACGGATTCTGAAGCGGCGGTTCCCCGTTCGCGCGGCAGGTGCGTTAGCATCGCCGGTGTTCATCGGCCGGGAGGGTCGAACATTCGTGACGGGGAGGTCCGATGATCAGTGCCGATATCGCCGAGATAATCCTTGCCAAGCCGGGCCGGGGTGGTCGTGGTGGCGGCGGCGCGCTCATTCCCGGCTGGTTGTGGCTGGTCCTACTCGTGATCGTGCTCATCGTGGCGCTCCTGATATTCCGTGCCTACCGGAGTAGCCAGAACCGCACCGCGCCATTCTTCCCGCCGCAACAGCCGCCGCCGCAACAGCTCCCACCCGGGCACCAGCAGCCCTACCCGCAGCAGACGCCGAACTACGGTCATCCGCAGGGCGGATACGCGCCACCGCAGGCGCCGTACCCGCCGCAGTATCCGCAGGGTCAGTACCCGCCCCAGCAGCCGATGCCCTACCCGCCCCAGCAGGCTCCGTACCCGAATCAGCCCCAGTATCAGCAGCCGTACCGCTGACCTGACACCGCCGGGAATCGCCTACAGCACAGGGCTTTCGGCGCCGACAACCGGATTCTGCTCGTCGACGACCCCGTGATCGGGCACGCATCGGGTGCCGCCCACCGCATCAGGCCGGTGGGCGAGCTGCGGCGTGGATGGCGACCAACCGCGCCTGACGAATCGTGTTCCACAGCGGACGCAGCAGTGATTCGTGGGCGCCGATGGCGGTGGCCGAGGTCGGTGACGATGCCGGTTCGTGTTCGGCGACAGTGAGAATCGCCGCGACGTGGTCGGCTGTGTCGAGAATGCGCTTGGCGCGCAACGGGATCGAGTCGGGGTACGCGTGCTTGGCGTAGGCGGCGAGTTGGGCTTCGATCTGCTCGCGCGGGTCGGCGTCGGACGGGCCGATCGAGGTGGTGTGCAGTTGCATGAGCGCGTCGGCGGCGTCGCGGACCGCTTCGCGCATCGTGTACTCGGCGGCGCCGAGGGTCATGTCCGGGTCGCCGACCGGCGGGACGATCACGCTGTAGACGGTCCACTGGAGGGTGTCGTCGTCGTCCCAGTGCGGGATCAGGCCGGTGCCCTCCTGGCCGGGAACGCCGATCAGGATGCCTTCCTCCGCGTCGATCGCGTCCGCGGCGAAGGCGCTGCCGACCGGCAGGCCGCGCACGTCGCCGGGTGCGGGCAGGACCAGGCGCAGGTGTGCGCCCGCAGGGGCCATCGCCTCACGGATCACCTTGAGCAGCGGCATGGCGCCGGTGCCGGGAAGGTCGCCGCGGGAGGTCCACGGTAGGTCGGTGCGGCCACCGGTGGCCGGGTCGCCTGCGGCGATGGTGTGGCGTGGCGCCCAGGCGTGCAGCGACTCCAGCACGTCGTCGGGCGCGCTGGTACCGGCCAGCCAGGAGCCGGCCCAGACCGTCAGCGTGGCACTGGGAGAGCACATAATCATCGAGCATAAAGGTTCGCCCGGATCCGTGTGCCGGGTCTGACCTGCGGTCGAGCTACTCGGGCTCGGTGACGAAGTCGATGAGCCGTTCCACCGCGCCGATCAGCGGTGCCTCGAGATCGCGGAACGAGTCGACCGCGTTGTACACCCGGCGCCACCCCTCCTGCGGGGTGCCCCAGCCGAGCCTGCGGCAGATGCCGGTCTTCCAGTCCTCACCGCGCGGCACCGTCGGCCAGGCGTCGATCCCGACGGCGGCCGGGCGCACCGCCTGCCACACATCGATGAAGGGGTGCCCGGTGACCAGGACGTGCGGGCCGAGCCCGGTGGTGAGCTGGGACTCCTTGGAACCGGTCACCAGGTGGTCGACGAGCACCCCGACCCGCGCCCCTGGCCCGGGTCCGAACTCGGTGAGCCGGGCGCCGAGATTGTCGAGCCCCTCGAGATGTTCGACGACCACGCCCTCGACCCGCAGATCATGGCCCCACACCCGCTCGACGAGCGCGGCGTCGTGCACGCCCTCCACCCAGATGCGGCTGCCGCGGGCCACCCGCGCGCGCAACCCCTCGACCCGCGTCGAGCCGGACGCGGAGCGGGTCGGCTGCTCGGGTGCGGTGACCTTCGGCCGGACCAGCGTCACCGGTTTGCCGTCGATCAGGAACGCCGCCTCGCGCAGCGCGAACAGGCGCACCGCCCCACGCCCGTCCTCGAGTTTCACGAACTCGCCGTCGTAGCTGCGGTCGAAACCGACTACGGCGCCGCAGAATCCGCTCGCCGCGTCCTCGACCACCAGATCCCGTTCGGCCGCCACCTGCGGTACCGGCGTCTTCTTCGTCCGGTTGTGGCCTGCGTAGATATCGCCGCCGTACATGTCACGCGCACTCACCCGCCCGAGCTTAGAGCCGCCGGCGCCGGGGTAGCGGGAGCGGCGCGCGAAAACCGTTGGACCACAAGATCGGCTTCGGGGGCGGCGACCCTGCCCGCGACGGCCCGATCGGGGCTAGGCTTGGGTGGTGGCCGCAATAATCTGGCTGATCGCGGGCCTCGTGCTGGCGGCGGCCGAAATGCTCACCGGGGATCTCACGCTGCTCATGCTCGGAGTGGCGGCATTGGCCACCGCGGGTGTCAGCGCCACCGCTGGACTGCCGCTGTGGGGTGACGCGCTCGTCTTCGGCGCGATGGCCGGGGTGTTGTTCCTCGGGGTTCGCCCGGTGCTGCGCCGCAGGTTCGGTACCCCACCGCCCACACCGACGAATGTCGATGCGCTGACCGGAAAGTCGGCGCTCGTTCTCGAGGACGTCGCCGAATATTCGGGCCGGGTCAAACTCGGTGGCGAAGTGTGGACGGCGCGTCCGCTCGATCCGAGCGAAGTCTACGAAGCCGGTGTGACCGTCTATGTGATGAAGATCGACGGCGCCACCGCCGTCGTCTGGAAGGGTCCTTAGAGTCCATGGTTGCCTTGATCGTGGCCGCCGTCCTCGTCCTGCTGGTCGTGGTGGTGGTTTTCAAATCTATTGCGCTCGTTCCGCAGGCCGAGGCGGCGGTGATCGAACGGCTCGGCCGGTACTCGCGCACGGTGTCGGGACAGCTCACGTTCCTCGTCCCGTTCGCCGACCGCGTGCGCGCCAAAGTCGACCTGCGTGAACGGGTCGTGTCGTTCCCGCCGCAGCCGGTGATCACCCAGGACAACCTCACCCTGCAGATCGACTCGGTGGTGTATTTCCAGGTCACCAGCCCGCAGGCCGCGGTGTACGAGATCAGCAACTACATCGCCGCCGTCGAGCAGCTCACCGTCACCACCTTGCGCAACGTGGTCGGTGGCATGACGCTCGAGGAGACGCTGACCTCGCGCGACCAGATCAACAACCAGCTGCGCGGTGTGCTCGACGAAGCCACCGGCCGCTGGGGTCTTCGGGTGGCCCGGGTGGAGTTGAAGTCCATCGATCCGCCGCCGTCGATCCAGGAGTCGATGGAAAAGCAGATGAAGGCCGACCGCGAGAAGCGGGCCATGATCCTCACCGCCGAGGGCACCCGCGAGTCGCAGATCAAGACCGCCGAGGGCGCCAAGCAGGCCCAGATCCTGTCCGCCGAGGGTGCCAAGCAGTCGGCGATCCTGTCGGCCGAGGGTGAGCGGCAGAGCCGCATCCTGCGCGCCCAGGGTGAGCGGGCCGCGTCGTACCTGCAGGCCCAGGGGCAGGCCAAGGCCATCGAGAAGGTGTTCGCCGCCATCAAGAACGGCAAGCCGACACCGGAACTGCTTGCCTACCAGTACATGCAGACGTTGCCGATGGTGGCGAAGGGCGATGCCAACAAGGTGTGGCTGGTCCCCAGCGATTTCGGCAAGGCACTCGAGGGGTTCGCCCAGAACTTCGCCACCAAGGGCGACGACGGGGTGTTCCGGTACGAACCGAACACCGAGGACACGCCCCCGGTGAAGATCGAGGACGACTCCGACGTAGCCGACTGGTTCGAGACCGCCTCGGACCCGAAGATCGAGCAGGCCGTGCGTGCCGCCGAGGCCACCGCCCGTCAGCCGGTCGAGGGTTTCGAACCGACGCTGCCGAAAAACCTTGCGCCCAAACCGGAACGCAACCTCCCAGAACCGCCGCCGGTGGGTCCGGCCCAGTCCCAGCCCGGCGACCCGTACGGCCGCCCCTGGCAGCCGCCGCAGCAGACGTAACCCGCGGGCCGAGCGCTGGAATCGGTGGCGCGTCGCCTCAGGTGATCGGTGGGCTCGGACCGGTGTCGGCAGACGACACCGATCCGAGCCTTTCGGTCAGCGGGGGAGGGGGAGCAGTTCGACGAGAGTGCCTCGGCCGGTGCCGGGTGGGAGGACCGCCAGGGCTTGGCAGCCGATGAGGCCGGCCAGGTGGGGGGTGTGGGCGGGGCCGGTGCTGCGCCAGACGCCGCCGGTCTGTTGCTGGACGGGGACGATACGGGTGGCATCGCCCGCCATCACGCCTGCGTCCGAGAGCCTGCCCCACATGGTCGGGCCGGGGGTGCGCAGGGTGAGTGCGTCGATGACTGCGGGGCCGACGGCCAGCAGGGCGGCGACGGCGGCGAGCGGATTGCCGGGCAGGCCGAGCAGGACACGGCCGTCGGGAAGTTGGGCGACGAGGGTCGAGCCGCCGGGGCGGATCGCGACCCGGTCCACGACGATGCGGGCACCGAGGTCGGCGAGCAGGGTGCGCAGGTGGTCGGCGGCGCCCCGGCCGGTTGCACCGACCATCACCACCAGGTCGGCGTGCGACTTCAAGGCGAGCCAGGAACGCAGCAGGTCGCGTTCGTCGGCCAGATGCCACAGCCCGGTGCTCTCGATGTCGCAGCAGCGCAGGAACTCCGGTAGCACCGGGCCGAGCGAATCGCGGGTCTCGCCCGGACCGAGCGGGCCGACCGCACGGATCTCGTCACCGGTCATCACCACATCCGCGCGCAACGGCCCACGCACCGTGACGGTTTCGGCCTCGGCACTGAGCGCGGCCGAGACCAGCGCGGCCGACACCCGTGTGCCCGCGGGCGCCAATTGGGTTCCGGTGGACCAATTCTCGCCTTGCCGTCGGGTGTCGTCGCGTACCGGGGCATCGGGCGCGCGCAATACCACCGGTTTGCCCGACACCACGGTGGTGACGATGTGTTCGTCGCGCAGAGTGGCCGTGGTGCCCAACGGGGTGGCGGCGCCGGTCGCGATCCGCACCGCCTCACCGGGGGCGAGCACCACCGAACAGGGACGCCCCGCGTACCCGACCTGCTCGTGCACCCGCCACCACGGCCCCGGCCCCGCGACCGCGTAACCGTCCATGGCCGCCGTATCCACCCGCGGCAGCGGCGTGGCCGCACGCAACGCCACCGCCAGCGTTCCTCCGAGCGCCTCGGTCACCGGTAGCTCACGCACCCCCACCGGCTCCAGACCCGCCGCGATCCGCGCACGCACCTGTTCCAGCCCGCACCGCGTCACCGCGACGATCTCCGCCCGCGCGCTCACCACCACGTCCAACCTTCCGCCCGCCGATACTTCGCCCATCGTCCGCACCCCCCATTGCCTGCGATTTTCTCCCCAGTTGCCGCCCGATAACGTTGTCCTCACCCCCGCCGGTCACCGCCGGTGCGATGCGGTCCGGCGTGGTCTTGGTGCGCGGACCGGATTCGCGTGGCTGAATGGAGGGGTGGATACGGGACAGCGGAAGCGGGCGCAGGCGTTTGTCGAGCTGCATCGGTCGGGGTGTTTTCTGTTGCCGAATGCGTGGGATGCGGGGAGTGCGCGGGTACTGGAAGCGGCCGGGTTTCCGGCGATCGCCACGACGAGTGCGGGGATCGCGTTCTCCTACGGCAGGCCCGACCACGACTTCCACGCCTCGGAAGAGGACGGGCGGGTCGACAAGGGGACGATGATGCGCCGGATCGGGGAGATCGCCGGTGCGGTGGGGATACCCGTGAGCGCCGATCTCGAGGAGGGGTACGGGCCGGACGCGCAGGCCGTGGCCACCACTATCGCGGAGGCCATCGCGGCCGGGGCGGCGGGTGGCAATATCGAGGACTTCACCGGTGAGCGCGCGGCCCCGCTGTTCGAGGAGGTGCACGCCGTCGACCGGGTGCGTGCCGCCCGCGCGGCGGTCGCGGCCAGCGGTGCGCCGTTCGTGCTCGTCGGCCGCACCGACGTCCTGCTCGTCGGTGGTGGGCTGGACGAGGCGATCCGCCGGGGCAACGCCTATCTCGCGGCGGGCGCCGACTGCGTCTTCGTTCCCGGTGCCGCCGACACCGAAACCATCGCCACCCTCGTCCGCGAGCTCGACGGCCCCCTCAATGTCGTCATGGGACTCACCGCCAGCCTCACCATGGCCGAACTCGCCGACCTCGGTGTCCGACGGGTCACCGTCGGCGGCAGCATCGCCCGCATGCTCTACCGCCACCTGTTCGACGCCGCCCGCGAACTGGCCGACCACGGCACCTTCACCTACGCCGAGAACCAGCTCGGTCAGGACGCGCTGAACGACATGTTCACCCGCCGCGGCCTCCCGGGCCGATAGGTCACGGCCGCGCACCGCGCAACTCGAGAAGCACACCGAGCGAGCCCATTTCGCGGCTCTGCGATTGCGCCATGGACCGGGCAGCCTGCTTGATCGGTCCCTCGGTGAGCAGGGCATCCGCGGCGCGGGCCATCGTGATTCCGCCCGCGTGGTGGTGGTACATCAGCCGAAGGAACATGATCTCGGCCTCGGCACCCCGTGCCGTGGTGAGGGCGTCGAGGTCGGCCTGTGTCGCCAGACCCGGCATGGTCGTGGGACCGGTCGAATGGTGGTGCGTCGTCAGCCAGCTCATCGGTGTGGTCGCGGTCGGTGCGGCTCCGGCGAGCTGTGTCCAGCCGAGCAGGGTGCCGATCTCGACCCGCTGGGTGTCGGCGATCTGCTCGGCGAGCGCACGAACCCCCGCGTCGGCGGCGGGGTCGAGCCGCTGCACGAGGATCATGGCCTGCTGGTGATGAGCCGTCATGTCCTGCACGAAACCCAGCTCGGTCGTGTTCAGCACCGGTGCGGGCGTGGATCTTTCGGACGCGAGCAGCGGGCGCGACGCCGCACCGAGGACGAAGAAGAACACGGCCGCCGCCAGTGCGGCCGCCACCCCGAGAGCCCTCGGGCGAGCAGCGGACATGCTCATGACCCGAGCGTCGAAACCTGGTCGGCGGGCGCCCGATACACCGACTTGTCCAGATTCAGCACCATGAACCCGTTGTCGGAACAGGTGACGTACAGCTGATTTCCCCGCCACTCGGGCGGTGACATGCACCAGTCCGCCGACAGGTCACCGAACGCGACCCGCCCCGCCCGCGCCGACAGCACCTGCGCCGGATCGAACAAGCCGTCCGCCATGGCGCGCAGGGCGGCGGGCGCACTCATCGCGGGGATGCCGATGATCGAGGCCAGCGCGTGCGGGGAGTTCCAGATCTCGAGGTTGCGTCCGGTGCGGGCGGGCGGGTTGAAGTACGCGATCTCACGGACCGCGGCGGGGTCACGCACGTCGAACACCCGGATGCCCGAGGAGGTCCAGCCACAGGCGAGCGCGGTCGGGTTCGCCGGGCGGTCCGCCGTGCAGTAGTGCGGATCGTAGGAGAACAACGAATTGCCCATGGCCGAACCGATCTGGGCGTCGACGTGCTGGCCGAGATTGATCTCGAGTTTGATCTTGTTCACGATGCGCGGCGCGGTGTCGTCGGAGACATCGATGAGTTTCACCCCGCCGGAACCGCCTTCATCGACGGTGAACAGATGCGGCACACCGTCATAGGTCACCGGCACGCTGTGCTGGGTGGCCCAGCCGTCGGTCCAGAAGGTGCGCCCGAGGTGGGGGACCTGCGGGTTCGGATCGCGACGTTGCACCGCGCTCACGTCGAGCACGGTGAACCCGCCGAGCGCGGAGATGTAGAGCCGGTTCCCGTCGGGGCTCACCCCGAAGCCGTGCGCCTCGATCCCGGTGAGCCCCTGCCAGATCACGTGCGGATTCGCCGGATCGGTCAGGTCGATCGCGCTGAGCAAGCCGGGCGCGATGCCCGAGGCCCAGTAGGTGCGGCCGTCGGGGGAGAAGCCGCCTTCGTGCGTCGTGATCGGCAGCGGCATGGCCGGGTTCGTGCCCGGCCCCGGATTCAGCAACCGCGGATGCGCGCAGTCGGAGATGTCGTACACCGACAGGAAGCCCGCGCCGATGGCGAGCGGAACCCCCGTGCCGACGAGCAATTTGCGAGTCGTGTTGACCTTCAACGTCTCCCAGGTGCCGGCCAGCATCGCGGGCTCGGCCAGAGTCGCGGTGTGCCGTGGATTCGCCGGATCGGACACGTCGAGCACCTGCACGCCGGGATGTTCGCCGAGCAGGGTGCCGGGAAAGAACGACCCGACATAGGCGCAGTGTTCGAAACTGGTGGAGGTGATTCCGGCTCCGCGCCCGGTGTATCCGCCTGCCATCGACATATTGCAGTGGTAGCCCCGCGCGCTGCGACCACTGTCCCGGTCGGCGGCGGGCACGTCGCCCTGTAGCCCCGTCTCCGGCGCGGACCCCGGCCCGCACTCCGCGCGTGGCACCGATGTCCGCCCGATGTCGAAGAATTCGTGCACCAGCTGGTCGAAGGGCTGATCGGCGGCCGCGCCCGACGGTAATCCGATCGCGATCAGCGCGGCCACCGCCGCCGGTGCCGTCGCGCGCACGACCCGAGTCCACAGGTGCATCGTTGCCTCCTCGATCCGCCCCCCCCGACGACTACTGACTCAGACAGTCGTCTGTGCGAATCGTAAAGCAACCGAAAGATTGCCGGAGGTGATTCCGGGGAACCAAGTCAAGGCTGGGTCGTGCCTTACCCGAGGTCCGCATCGATGCGCTGTACGGTTGCTGCAACCGGCCGGTTCGTCTGGGCGGGCCGGGGTGCGTGCGGCCGGAAAGGATTACGGACTTCATGTCTTACAACGCTGTCGACAGATCCGGTGACGCCGACGCGACACCGGGAGCGGTACCCCCGGGAACTTCGCGTAAACCGGGACTCGATCGATTCGTCTTCGCCGCCACCGCGATCGGTGCGCTGGCCTTCGTCGCCTGGGGTGCACTCGACGACGAAAGCCTCGCCGCCGCGGCGAGTTCGGCCCAGAAGTGGGTCATCACCAACACCGGCTGGTTGTTCGTGCTGGTCGCCACCGCGTTCGTGGTGTTCGTGATCTGGCTGGCGGCGAGCCGCTACGGTCGTATCCCGCTCGGCGCCGACGACGAGAAGCCCGAGTTCCGCACGGTCTCCTGGATCGCCATGATGTTCAGCGCGGGCATGGGCATCGGGTTGATGTTCTGGGGTGTGGCCGAACCGTTGTCGCACTTCGTGAATCCGCCGCCGCACACCGCCGAGCCGGGCTCACCGGCCGCCGCCGAGGTCGCGATGGCGACCACGCTGTTCCACTGGACGTTGCACCCGTGGGCGATCTACGCCGTCGCCGGCCTCGCCATCGCCTACGGCACGTTCCGGAAAGGCCGCTCGCAGTTGATCTCCTCGGTGTTCCGGCCGCTGCTCGGCCGCCACGCCGACGGGCTCGGCGGCCGCGCGATCGACATGATGGCGATCTTCGCGACGCTGTTCGGCTCGGCCGCCTCCCTCGGCCTCGGCGCCCTGCAGATCGGTGCGGGCATGGAGTTCAACGGCTGGGTCGACGGTGTCGGCAAGATCGGTCTCGTCGCCGTCATCTCGGGCCTCACCGTGGCGTTCGTGTTCTCGGCCGTCTCGGGTATCGAACGCGGCATCCAGTGGCTGTCCAACATCAATATGGTGCTGGCCCTTGCCATCGCGGCGTTCGTGTTCATCGCCGGGCCGACGCTGTTCGTGCTGAACCTGCTGCCGATCGCCCTCGGCGACTACATCGAGATGCTGCCGACCATGGCCTCACGCACCGGCGCCGGCGACGAGGCGATGAAGGCCTGGCTGTCGAGCTGGACGATCTTCTACTGGGCGTGGTGGATCTCGTGGACCCCGTTCGTCGGCATGTTCATCGCCCGCATCAGCCGTGGCCGCACCATCCGCCAGTTCGTCACGGGTGTGTTGCTGGTGCCGAGCGTGGTGAGCCTGCTGTGGTTCGCCGTCTTCGGCGGCGCGGGCATCGCCGAGCAGACCAAGGACCGCGCGCTCACCGAAGCCGACGGTTCGGTTGACTCGAACTTCGCTCTGTTCCACCTGCTCGACCAGTACCCGCTCACCTCGATCACCACCGTGGTGGTGATGATCCTCGTGGCGATCTTCTTCGTATCCGGTGCCGACGCCGCCTCCATCGTGATGGGCACGCTGTCCGAACGCGGCAGCATCGAACCGTCGCGGTGGATCGTCATCTTCTGGGGCGCGGCGACCGGTGCGGTCGCGGCGATCATGCTGGTCATCGCCGATTCCGACAATCTCGGTGGCGCGCTGACCGGCTTGCAGGCGCTGACGACGGTCGTCTCGCTGCCGTTCCTCGTGGTGATGATCGCGATGTGCTTCTCGCTCTACAAGGATCTGCGCGACGACCCGCTGATCGTGCGGGCCGACCGGGGCGCGGAACTCATCGAGATCGCCGTCGACAAGGGCACCGAGATGCACGAGGGCGACTTCGCTCTGGTCACCGAGCCTGCCACCGACGAGATCGTCATCGATCTGAAAAAGAAGGACGCCAGCGACTGACCAGTTACTTTAGGTTAGGCTGCCTTTCGTGAAATTGTCTGTGGGTCGGATCGGTCTGGTTTGTGTCACCGCCGCGGTGGCGAGCGTGCTCGTCGCCTGCGGCGAATCCGAGCAGGTCGCGGGTCCCGGCGCGGCGGCAGGCGGCGAGGGCCGCACCAGCTATCCGCTCACGCTGGACAACTGCGGGACCAGCGTCACCCTCGACGCGCCGCCGCAGCGGGTGGTGTCGCTGGATCAGGGATCCACCGAGATCCTGCTGTCGCTCGGACTCGGCGACCGGGTCGTCGGCACCGCGTCCTGGACCGATCCGGTGCGCGACAACCTGGCCGAGGCGAACAAGTCGGTGCCGCGCCTGGCCGACAACGCCCCCACCTACGAGGTCGTCCTCGACACCGACCCAGACTTCGTCACCGCGTCGTTCGGCAGGCATTTCAAGCAGGGCGGCGTCGCCGATCGCGCCCGGTTCGCCGAAACCGGCATCGACACCTACCTGTCGCCCACCGATTGCGACAACGGGGTGAGCATCAACGGCGGTGGCAAGCGAACCAACCCGCTGACCATGGACTCGCTGTACCAGGAGATCCGCGAGCTGGCGACCGTGTTCGACGTGTCCGACCGCGGCGACCGGCTCATCGACGAGCTGCGCAGCCGGGCGGACGCGGCCGTATCGGGGATCACGAAGACGGACGTCTCGATGGCGTTCTGGTTCGCCGACACCAAGAGCCCCTATGTCGCGGGCGGTCTCGGCTCGGCGAACCTGCTCGCCACCACGGTCGGCGCGACCAACGTCTTCGCCGACCTCTCCGACGACTGGCCCGCCGTCGGCTGGGAGACCCTCGTCGACCGCAACCCCGACGTACTCGTCCTCGGTGACCTGCTGCGCAACCGTTTCCCCGGTGACCGGTTGGCCGACAAGACCGCCTTCCTCGAATCCGATCCCGTCACCCGCGACCTCGAGGCCGTCCGCGCCAAGCGCTACATCGCGTTGCACGGCGCCGAGATGAATCCGTCCATCCGTGCCGTCGACGGCCTGGAGAAGGTGTCCGCGGGCCTGCGCGAACTGAAGGTGCCCAACTGAGTACCGTGCGCGAGCAGGCACGCACCACCCTCGGTCCGGTTCGGGAGCGTCCCCTGGTGCTCTGGACGCTGATCGTCGTCGGTGGGTTCGCCGCGCTCGCGGTGTCGATTCTGATCGCCGTCACCCTCGGCCCGGCCGACATCTCGCCGGTGAACGTGCGCGACGTGCTGCTGAACCACCTCGGGCTCACCGATGTCCCCGTTCGGGTGTCGAAGAACGCGATCGTGTGGGAGGAACGCCTGCCGCGTGCCCTGGTCGCCGCCGCGTGCGGTGCCGGGCTCGGCATCTGCGGTGTGATCATGCAGTCGCTGCTGCGCAACCCGCTGGCCGACCCGTTCGTCCTCGGTATCTCCTCCGGTGCGTCGACCGGCGCGGTGATCGTCGGTGTGCTCGGGGTGGGCGGGGCGGCGCTCGGGTTGTCGGGCGGGGCGTTCCTCGGTTCGCTCGTCGCGTTCGGGCTGGTGCTGCTGCTGGCCCGCATGTCCGGCGGCAGCAACGACCGGGTGATCCTGGCGGGCGTCGCGAGCACCCAATTGTTCTCCGCGCTCACCTCGTTCGTCATCTTCGCGTTCGCCGACTCCGACGAGACACGCGGCGTGATGTTCTGGCTGCTCGGCTCGTTGGAAGGGGTGCGCTGGGACGATGTGACGCTGTGCGCGATCGTCGTGCTTGCGGGCGCGGCGGTGTGCCTGTACTTCGCCTACGTGCTCGACGCCTTCTCCTTCGGTGACGATGTGGCCGCCTCGCTCGGCATCGCCGTCGCCAAGGTGCGCATGCTGTTGCTCATCGTGACTGCGCTCATCACCGCGACCCTGGTCAGCGTCGCGGGCGCGATCGGGTTCGTCGGGCTCGTCCTGCCGCATGCGGCGCGGTTCCTCGTCGGTCCCCGCCACAGCCGGTTGGTTCCGGCTACCGCGCTGCTCGGCGCGGTGTTCATGGTGTGGGTGGACGCGATCTCACGGGTGGCGTTCGCGCCGACCCCGCTGCCCGTCGGGGTGGGGACGGCGCTGATCGGTGTGCCCGCGTTCATCGTCATTCTGTCGCGGCGAAGGAGTGTGCGATGACGCTGCACGCGCGGAACGTCACCTGGGACCGGGGTGGGTCGCTCGTCGTCGACGGGGTGAGTCTCACGCCGTCGCCGGGGGAGACCGTCGGTCTGCTCGGGCCCAACGGGTCCGGGAAGTCCTCGTTGTTGCGGCTGCTCAACGGGGTGGTGCGACCGACCTCGGGCGTCGTGACCCTCGACGGTGACGACCTCGCCACCGTCAAACGCAGGCAGATCGCGCGGGCGGTCGCCGTGGTGAGTCAGCACGCCGACACCGACGTCGACATCACCGTCGCCGACGTGGTTCGCCTCGGCCGCATCCCGCATCGCGGCGCCTTCGGCGGCAACACCGCCGCCGACGAAGCCGCGGTGGCCGCTGCGCTCGAGCACACCGGGCTCACGGCGAAGGCGGACCGCCTGTGGCACCGGCTCTCCGGTGGTGAGAAGCAGCGCGTGCAGATCGCGCGGGCGCTGGCGCAGGAACCGCGTGAGTTGCTGCTGGACGAGCCGACCAATCACCTCGACATCCACCATCAGCTCGAATTGCTCGCCCTGGTCACCCGGCTGCCGGTGACCAGCGTGATCGCCCTGCACGATCTGAACCTGGCCGCGATGTTCTGCGATGCGGTGGTCGTGTTGAAGGAAGGCCGGGTCGTGGCGGGTGGTCCGCCGGTCGACGTGCTGACCGCCGATCTGATCGCCGAGGTGTACAACGTGCGCGCCGAGGTGATCACCGACGCGGCGAAGGGCCGGCTGTCCATCCTGTTCGAACCGGGGCCGGTCCCGGTCCCCGCACCCTGATCCGCGGTGCCGGGTTCGGGTCGGCCACTGCTCGACCGGTGGTCGCTGTCGCGTGATCTGGTCGCCGCGACTCCGGCGGTGCGATTGCTCGTGCTCACCCAGCTGGCGTTCAACGTCGGCTTCTTCATGGTGCTGCCGTACCTGTCGGTGTACCTGACCGAGGATCTCGGGCTGCGCGCGGCGTTCGTCGGGGCGGTGCTCGGATTGCGCACCTTCTCGCAGCAGGGGATGTTCTTCGTCGGTGGTTCGCTGGCCGACCGGTGGGGTGTGCGACCCGTGGTCGTCGCCGGATGCCTCTGCCGCATAACAGGATTCGTCGGTCTGGCGGCGGTCACCTCGGTGCCGGGGATCGTGGTGGCGACCGTGCTGATCGGGTTCGCCGGCGCGTTGTTCTCGCCCGCCGTCGAAAGCGCGCTCGCCACCGCGGCCGGGAGCGCGGGGCGGGCACGCACCGAGGCGTTCGCGTTGTTCTCCGCATTCGGTCAGGTGGGGGCGTTCACCGGCCCGCTGCTCGGGGCCTTGCTGCTCGCCGCCGACTTCGCGGTGGCATGCCTGGTCGCGGCCGGAGTCTTCGCGGTGATCCTGCTCGCGCATCTGCGGTGGTTGCCCCGCACACCCGGTGCGCACAGCGCCTGGCGCGAGGGCTGGCGGGAAGTGCTCGCCAACAAGCGGTTTCTCGTGTTCGCGGTGGCGATGAGCACGCAGTTGGTCGCCTACAACCAGCTGTATCTGCTGCTGCCGCTCGAGGTTGAGCGGGCGTGGGGTTCGCAGGCGCCGCTCGGCTGGTTCTTCGCGTTGTCGTCGCTGTTCGTGGTGGTTGCGCAGTTGCCGGTGACCCGGCGGGCGCGTTCGGCCGCAGCCCTGCCGGTCGGGCTGCTGGTGATGGCGACCGCGTTCCTGGTGATGGCGGTGTGCGCGCCCGCCCGGTGGCACGGCGTGGCGGGGCTGATTCCGGCGGCGGTGTTCGTGCTGCTACTGGCGCTCGGGCAGATGATCGTGCTGCCGGTGTCGCGGGACATGGTGGGGCGCATCGCCGGTGAGCGGCGGCTCGGGTCGTACTACGGGTTGCTCGCGTCCATCGGCGGGGTGGGTGTGCTGATCGGCTCCGTGGTCACCGGTGTGCTGATCGATCTGGTGCCCGGGGGGAGTGCGCCGTGGGTCGCGGTGGCGGTCGCGCTATGCGCGAGTGCTGTCGTGCTGCGACGCGGCGGTTAGGTGGCGAGCTGCTCGAGGGCGGCCGACAATTCGGTGCAGGCGTCGCGTAATCGGGTGCGGAGCGAGTCGGCGGACTCGGCGACGGCGGCTTGGGCGCGCACGTATTCCGCACGGCCGTTAGGGGTTTCGACGCGGACCGGTTCGTAGCCGAATTCGCGCAAATCGTATGGGCTGGCGCGCATATCGAGTTCCCGTGCGGTGCAGGCGAGTTCGAAACAATCCAGCAGCAGGTCCGAGGGAATCAGCGGGGCCAGCTTGAAACCCCATTTGTACAAATCCATGTTCGCGTGCAGACAGCCCGGCTGCTCCCGGTGCACCTGATCGGCCCGCGTCAGCGGTTCCGAATTGCGCCCCACCGCATCCGGGGTGAAGAACCGGAACGCGTCGAAGTGCGTGCACCGCAACGACATCGACTCCACCACCGCATCGGTCCCGGCATGCCCCAACCGCAACGGCACCTGCTGATGGCGCACCTCGTCGGTGCGGTACACCATCGCCCACTCGTGCAACCCGAAGCACGACAGCTGCGCGGGCCGCGTCGCGGTAGCGGTCAGCAAGCGCCCGACGAACTCCACCGTTTCCCGCCGCTTCACCAGATACGCCGGGTCGGCCGTGAACACATCGTCGCCCACCCGGTGATACCCGCGGGCCCCCGCGTACCCCCGCGCTCCCCGCAAACCGATCCCGAACCCCGGATGCCACCGCCGCAGCTGCGCGGGCTTGTTCCCGTAGTAGGTGAACAGGAAATCGATGACCGGATGCGCGGTGCCCGCCGCCCGCCGCTCCAGATACGGACCGACCAGCCGATCGAGTCGCTCCCGGTGTGCGGACGCGGCGGCCTGCCACTCGACCTCGGGCAATACCCGCAGATCGAGCGCGTAGTCCAGCTCGACGTGCTCGCTCACCCGACCATTCTCTCGCACCGATTCCGCGCCCCGAATCCAGACTCCGGGCCGTCAGCCTCCTAGCGGCCGGTGTGGGAGCGACTTGTTATTTAGTTGCATAGTACAAACAAGAAAATATATAGTTGCGTTCTGCAAGTAACTATCCTCGTGCTGGGAGTGACTATGGCGGTGTCCCCGGATGCGGCGCAGGGCCTGATCAGGGAGCTGTTCTTGATGGGCCGGGCGATCCGCGCCGCGTTGTCGCACCCTGAGGAAGGGGACCTGCTTCCCGGCGGCGTGGGCGTGCTGGGTTCGCTCGATGCCCGGGGGCCGTGCCGTCAGGTCGATCTGGCCGCGGACTTGTGCATCAGTCAATCGACGCTGAGCAGGCACGTCGCCGAGCTGGTGAACTCCGGCAATATCGCTCGCCGCGCCGACCCACTCGACGGTCGGGCCACGCTCATTCACATCACCGACAAGGGCCGCGATCTGCTGTGGCGCGTTCGGGAGTCACGGGCACGGGGGTTGCGTGACGCACTCGCCGATTGGACCGAAGGCGAAGCCGAGCAGGCCACCGCGGTTGTCCACAAGCTCAGGGATTCCTTGGCGTCCGCCGCGCACCACACCGGGGAACGCCGAACGGTTTCGTCAGAAAGTCAGGAAGTGGATGTCTAATTCAGTCGCGGCCCAGACCGGGCCCGCGCCCGCCCCGATGACGCATCGTCAGGTCCTGGAAGCCATGACGGGCCTGCTGGCAGCGCTGTTCACGGCGCTGCTCAGCACCACGATCGTGTCGACCGCGCTGCCGACGATCATCGGGGACCTCGAGGGATCGCAGACCGCGTACGCCTGGGTCATCACCACGGCGCTGCTGGCCAATGCCGCGTCGACCCCGATCTGGGGCAAGTTCGCCGATCTGTTCAACAAGAAGCTGCTGGTCCAGTCGGCCATCGTCATCTTCGTCATCGGTTCGGTGATCGCGGGCTTCGCGAGCAACGTGCCGATCCTCTTGGCGGCACGCGTCGTCCAGGGCATCGGCATGGGCGGCTTGACCGCGCTCGTGGTCGCGATCATCGGCTCCATCGTCTCGCCGCGCGAACGCGGACGGTATTCCGGTTACATGGGCGCCGTGATGGCGGTGTCGATGTCCGGCGGCCCGATTCTCGGCGGTGTCATCGTCGACAGTCCGCTCGGCTGGCGCTGGTGCTTCTTCGTTTGTGTGCCCCTGGCGGTCATCGCGCTCGTTCTGTTGCAGCGGACGCTGCGGTTGCCGACCGAACGCAAGGAGGGCGTCTCGATCGACTGGTTGGGCGCCGCCCTGCTGACAGCGGGTGTGTCGGTGCTGCTCATCTGGGTGTCGTTCGCCGGAAAGGCGAACTACTACGAGTGGTTCTCCCGCGAATCCGCCTGGTATGTCGGTTCGGGTGTGCTGTTGCTGCTCGCGACCGTGCTGGTCGAATCGCGAGCGAAATCGCCGATCATTCCGTTGTCGATCGTCACCGAGCGCACCACCGGTCTGGCCATCATCGCCTCGATCGCGGTCGGTGTCGGCATGTTCGGGTCGACCACCTTCCTCGGGCAGTACTTCCAGACCTCGCGCGGCTACTCGCCGACGATGGCAGGCGTCCTGACCATCCCCCTGGTCCTCGGCATGCTCGTCGCCTCGACCGGTTCGGGACAGCTGATCACCCGGTTCGGGAAATGGAAGTCGTTCGTCGTCATCGGCGGCGGGTTGCTGGTGGTCGGGTTCGGGCTGCTCTCGACGATCGATCACGCCACCGATCTGTGGCTGGTCGGCACCTACATCGCCATCGTCGGGCTCGGCGTCGGCATGATGATGCAGAACCTGGTGCTGGCCGTCCAGAACACGGTGAGCGTGCACAGTATCGGCGCCGCGTCCAGCAGCGTCGCGTTCTTCCGCACGTTCGGCGGCGCGATCGGCGTCTCGGTGCTGGGTTCGGTGCTGGCCACCCGGGTGAGCGAGCTGTCGGCGAAGGGTTTCGCCGAGCTCGGCGTGCCTGCCGGTTCCTCCGGTGGTGGCAGCCTGAATCTTCACGGGCTGCCCGCCCCGATCGTCACTGTCGTGCGCGCCGCCTACGGTGACGCGACCGGGCGGATCTTCCTCATTGCCGCGGGTGCGGCGGTCGTCGCACTGCTGGCAGTCGCCGTACTGCCGAACCGCCCGCTGCGTACCACGATCGACCTCGATCCCGAGCCCGAGACGAAAGATTCTGCGTCGCAGGGTGATCCGACCGATCCGCTGGACGCCGAACTAGCGGCCTTCGCGGAGGCGGGCTGGGACCGAGAGCAGATGGGGGAAGGCGCCGAACCGGTACTGTCCGAAGCGAAAAGTGGCGGACTGGTGGCCGGTAGCGTCCGCCGCGAGGACGGTCAGGAGCTGGCGGGTGCGGTGCTGACCTTGATCGATCGGGGTGGTCGTCAGGTCGCGCGGGCGAGCAGTGACGCCGACGGCGGCTATGCGATCAACGCACCGACGGCCGGTGGCTATGTGCTGATCGTGTCGGCGTCCGGGCATCAGCCGACAGCGGTCGAAGTGTCTGTCGGCCGGCGCCCTCGGCGCGTGGATCTGACCCTCGTCGGCTCCGGTGAGGTGTCGGGTGTCGTCCGGACCGACCACGGTTCGCCTCTGCCGGGTGCGACCGTCACGGTGACCGACCTGCGTGGTGAGGTGATCGGGGCCGCCGTCACAGGCGGCGACGGTACCTACGCGTGCCACGGCGTCGTGTCGGGTGTCTATACCTTGGTCGCCGCTGCCGAACACATGCGTCCCAGCGCGATCACCCTGAGCGTGCCCGCCAGTGGCGTGCTCCGCCAGGATATCGAGCTGTCCGCGACGGCGGTACTCACCGGATCCGCGCATGCCGACGACGGCAACCCCGTGCCGAATGCGCTGGTCAGCGTGCTCGACGCCGCGGGTGCAGTCACCGCGACCGCGCGCACCGACGAGAACGGCCGCTATGTCGTGGCCGATCTCCACGAAGGGAAGTACACCGTGATCGCCCGCGGCTATCCGCCCGTGCGGGATCAGGTGACAGTCTCCGGGCCCGAGGTCGTCCATGACGTGCGGCTCGCCTACGAGCACGCAGCGGAGACTGTCCGATCCCGTTCGTAGGCCATCTCGGAGTAGGCGCTGGATCAGTGAGCTGATTCGAGGCGGTGGAGGCGGTCGGGGTCGGTGAGGATGATTCTCGGGTCGTCGAGAGTGATCAAACCGTCCCGGTCGAACTCCTTCAGAGTCTTGTTCAGAGCGGGAACCGACGTGCCGAGCATGGCGGCGAGGGTGCGGTGCGGGAGGTCGATGGTGTTGTCGACCGCCTCGTCCAGGAGGAGTTGGGCGAGTTGGGTGGGTAGCGGACGCCCCAACATATTGATGAGGCGGCCCTGACCTGCGGCGAGGCGCTTCGACACGCTGGTGAGCCAGCGGCGGCAGATGGTGGGATCGCCCAGGAGCGCTTCCAATTCGGGCGCGGGCAGGAACAGGCAGTGGGCGTCCGTGCGGGCGCGCGCGGTGTAGGGCGGTGGGGTTTCGAGCAGGATCGCCAGGTCGCCGGCGAGGTCGCCGGGGCGGAGCACGTCGACCACGGTGTGCTCACGCTCCGTGCCCACCGACAATTCGATCAGCCCCTCCCGGATGAACCACACACCCTCCGACGGCGCACCGGTGGAGAACAGCAGCGACCCCGCGGCCACGGATTCTGCCTCGAAACGATCAGCGAGCCGTTCGAAATCCTGTGCGCGCAGCGGACCGGTGCGATCGCGGCCGACGCACCGCGCCACCCAGGCCGCCTGCCGCAACCGATCGTCGCCGAAACCTTCTTCGCCCACCGCATGAACAAGGTGGGAAAAAGCCCGATGACTGTGGATCATTGCTCGCTCCTGTGCTGGTGCCGCAGCTGCCGTCCCACCCACGATTATCCTCGCGCACCGGTGCGAATTCCTACGCCCGCAACGTTGCATTCCGTGACATACCAGCCGGGCCGACCACCCGCGGGCGCGCCGACGCGGGATTGCTCATCCTGCGGCGGTGCCGGAACGCATGCCAGACTAGCGGCGTGGGCGCGATGGGGAACGAGAACGCTACGGCGAAACCGGACGCACAGCAAGGCCGCGACCGAGGCGAGGTGATCGGTGGCGGACTGCTGTGGCTGGCCAAATGGGCACTGTGCGTCGTCGCGATCGCGGCGGGCGCGTGGGTGCTCGGCACGATCGCGGGACGACTGTGGGTGGTGCTGTTGCCGGTCGCGCTCGCGGTCGTGGTGACCACGATCCTGTGGCCCGCGACCCGATGGCTCACCGCCCACCGGATGCGGCCCGCGCTGGCCGCCACGATCACCCTGGTGGGTTTCCTCGCGCTGGTGGCGGGCGTGATCGCGCTGATCGTGCCGTCGGTCGCCGATCAGGCGCCGCAACTGGCGGACAAGGCGACCGCCGGTGTGAACAAGGTGCGTGACTGGGTTCAAGGTCCGCCGCTGAACATTCGCGACGAGCAGCTCGACTCCGCCGTCGACGCGATCGTGTCGCGACTGCAGTCCAGCGGCACCCAGATCGCCAACGGTGTCTTCACCGGCGTATCGACCGCGACGTCGGTCTTGATCACGATTTTCCTGGTGCTGGTCCTGGTGTTCTTCTTCCTGAAGGACGGTCCGCGCCTGCTGCCCTGGATGCATGTCGTGTGCGGCAACCGCAGCGGCCGGCACCTCGAGGCCGTGCTCGAACGGGTCTGGGGGACCCTCGGCGGGTTCATCCGCACGCAGGCGATCGTCAGCTTCGTCGATGCCGTCCTCATCGGCGCGGCCCTGTTCATCCTCGACGTGCCGTTGGCGCTGGTGCTGTCGGTGATCACCTTCGTCGGCGGTTTCATCCCGATGGTCGGCGCGTTCGTGGCGGGCGCGCTCGCCGTCCTCGTCGCGTTGGTCGGCAACGGTTTCACCACCGCGCTGATCGTGCTCGGTGTCGTGATCGCGGTGCAGCAGCTGGAAGGCAATGTGCTGCAACCGGTCCTGCAGAGCCGCAGCATGGAGTTGCACCCCGTGATCGTGCTGCTTGCGGTGACCGCGGGCGGCTCCCTCTACGGCATCACCGGCGCCTTCCTCGCGGTCCCGGTGGTCGCGATGATCGCGGTGGTCCTGCGCTATCTCGGCGAACAGATCGACGCGAAGACCACCCCACCGCAATCGGCGGAATGCGAAACCGCGGCGAAGGCGGCCGCGGCGCCTGCGGCACAGCCACCAGGCGATCCCGCCTGACCGACCACAGCGAAATACCTGCGTGCGCGCCGAAGCCTTCGTCATCGACCGAGTCGAATCGACCGGCGTGACGTCCGGGGGCGATGGCGTTATTCGTCGCCGAAGACGTCCGACACCAATGCGCGCAGGGCAGGGAGATCCACTTCCCGCAGTCCGGACAGTGGGATCGCCCACCTGCCGCTGAGCCAGGCGAGTGCCAGCAATCGTTTGGCGCGTGCGGGGGAGCGCGCGGCGATCTCCTCGGCGATGCGGGTGAAGGTGTGGGCCTGACGTTCCGGATCGGTGATCGTGCGCGCGAGGGCCTCGGCGCGCTGGGCATCGGACGTGGCGACGGCCCCGGCGGCCAGGGCGAGCGCGTACCCCCGCCAGAACGAGTCGTCGAGCCGGTGGGCAAGAGCTTCCGCGGCGTCCGGGTCGACCCGGGCCAGTGACCCGACGATCCGGGCCATCTGACTTCCCCGGACAGCGAGGTAGCCGAGCACAGCGCCATGGGAAACGGGCGGCAGGTCCACGGCACGCTGCCCGAGCGCCACCGCGCGGCTGTCGTCGAGATCGACCATCACCGCGGCTGCGGCGGCGTGAACGAGGGCTTGTTCCATGGGATCGGGCCATCGCTCAACTCGGCGCACCGCATCGTCGACCAGTCGGACCGCGTCTTCGGGGTGGGTGTCCGCGAGCGCACCGGCGACGCGAACCAGGGCCGAGGGCTGTGCGGTCGGCGGCAACGATGCCACGACGGTTTCGGCCCGCTCCGGGTCTCGGTTCGCGATCGTGACGGCGAGCGCGGTCACTGCGCCCGGCCGCCAGTCGTCGTCGAACGACCGAAGGGCGAGGCCGACCGCGCGGTCCGGGTCGATCCGCGCGATGGCCGGAATCAGGTGCGTCAGCATGGCGCGGCGCCGCTCGTCGTCGGGCATCGCGGCAACCAGTTCCGAGGCACTTTCGACCAGACGTGCGTCATGCGCCGGTTCGGTACCGGCGCTCCTGACCAGGTGGATGAGCGCATCCGCACGCAGTTTCGGGTCGAGAACGGTTCGCGCCAGGGTTTCGGCCCGCTCCGGCCAGAATCGGGAGATGGCTGCGGCGACAAGGGAAATCGTCTCCGCGTGCTGTTCCTGATCGATGGTCGCCCCGGCGAGGGCTCGCGCGCGCACGGTCAACTCGGCGGCATGCGCGCTCCGGGTTTCGGCAATCGCCCAGGCGATGGAGGTGAGCGCGCTCGCCTGCCACTCCAGGTCGAGGATCCTTCCTGCGATTGCTTCCGCTCGATCGGGGTCGGCGTCGGCGGCCGCGCGGACCACGCCGACCAGCGCCTCGGCCCGACCCCCGGGATCGGTGATCGCGAAGGTGAGACGTTCGGCGTGTTCGGGATCCGTGCGGGCGATCAGCTCGGCCAGCTCGCCGATGCCGATGTCGCCGACATCGTGATCGCCGATCATGCTTTCGGCGCGCAGCGCCACACGCTGCGACCACTGCGGGGAAAAGGCGGCGACGACCCAGGCCAGCCGGACCAGGAGGCTGAACCGCTGGTCGGGCTCGGTAAGCGCCGATGCGAGCGCCTCCACCTCCTGTCCGAGGCGTGTCGCCATGGCCGAGTCGGCGGCATGCACGGCCGATGCCACGTCGGCGAAGGCGTAGGCGCGAGTGACCGGCTCCCGAAAGTCGACGGCCATCGCTTCGGCCTGTTCGGCGAACCGGACGGCGCGATCCCGATCGGTGGCCGCGAGCGCTCGGCAGGTACGGGTCAGCGCCTCCCACCGCGCTCCCGGTTCGATCAACTCGCCGATGATCGCTTCGGCGCGTTCGGGGTCGGCGGCCACCACGATCGGGGCGATACGCGCCAGCACCTCTTCGCGGCCCGCGGAATCGGTGGCGGTGCGGGCGAGAGCGTGCGCACGGTCCACGTCGGACTTCGCGATCACCTGCGCAACCTGCTTGATCGCGTAATCGCGACTGACGTCGTCGCAGACCCGGGCGAGGAGTCGTTCGGCGTAAGCCGGATCGGCAACCGTGGTGGCGAGGCGCATCAGCAGGTGCGTGCGTACATTCAGGCCGAGCTCGGGCGGCGTAGGGTCGACGTCGTCGACGATCAGCTTCTCCGTACGGTCGACGATCCGCCTCGCACGTCGCGGTTCGCGTTCGGCGATTTCCTCGACCAGATCCAGGAGCGCGTCGGCTTGTCGAGCCGGGTTCGGCAGACTCAGCGCCAGCGACTCACCCCGGTCGAGATGACCGAGTCGGGCCCAGAGCGCGGGGATCGAGGTGGGGACCCCGGCGTTGTAATCGCGATGCTGATCGCGCAGCCGGGCCAGGTGCGCTGTCGTATACAGATCGGGATCGGGTTGCGCACAGATCCGCTGCTGGACGGTGCGGATTTCGGTGAGCGCGACAGCGTCACCGCCGGTGTGCGCGCGCAAACGATCGTGTCGAGCAGTATCGAGCGCCAGCTTCGCCATCCGCGCGTGATCATCGGCCCGGTCGAGGATCGAAAAGTACCGGCGCAGCAGGAAATCGGGGGTTTCGGGTGGCCACCCTGCTTGGCGGTATTCGTCGGCCCAGGCGTGCAGTCGGTCCCGACTCTCCCGCAACAGCCGCGCACCGAGGCGCTGTTCGGCTGTGCGCTGTAGGGTTTCGTGGGCGAGGGCGTGGATGGGGTCGAGGGAGCCGTCGAGTTCGGGGGAGCGGGATTTGGCACGGAAGCTGCGTCCGGAGACTCCGCGCACCAGGTCGTCGATTTCGTAGGGGGCGAGGTCGGTGAGTTCGACGAGTTCGGTGGTGGAGAGACCGTTGGCGGCGGTGATGAGGGCCAGCAGGCTGCGGAATCTTTCAGGGCCGCTCAGTAATTGGTCGAGTTCCTCGATCGCGCGGTCGCGGATTCCGGCCGCGTAGTCCGATCGGGCGAGGCGATGGATCGCAGCGTCGCGCAGTGGGTGTCCCGCGACGATCCGCAGGTGTGGACCGTGCCTGCTGGCGACGATCACCCGGAGGTTCGGCACGGGCAGGCGCGGCAAGAGGTTGACGATCGGTGGCTTGCCGATGTCTTCGTCGAGGCCGTCGACGACGAGGACCAGCCGCCTGTCTTCGGCGGCGAGTTCGCGAGCGGCGATGGCCAGCAACTCGTTTCGCAGGCCGTCGCGGTTGATCATGGCTGCGGCGATCAGGGCCCGTTGCTCGGGGAGAAGGACCGCGAGCTGGTCGAGGACGGCGTCGGTGAAAGCGGTGTGACTATTCTGATCGGCCAGGCGGTCGGTGACGAAGAAGCTGATCACCGTGACGTCATCGGGTGGGTTCAGCGCGAACCACGCCAACAGTGCGGACTTGCCCGCCCACGGATTCGCGCGAATCCACAGGTACGGCTCGTCACCGCGACAGAATTCGGCGAGCATCCGTAACTCGTCGTCGCGCTCGAGCAAACCGCTTGTCGGCGCGAGGAATTCGCGCACCTGGGTGACATACAGCGACGCGCCGGTCAGCAGGGCGGCATTGGAGGCGACCTCGAACCGCTGGGTGATCCGCAAATCACGCCCGACCGAGACACCGTCGAAATCGAAGACGGGCCCGCTCCCCGGGGCGACCGACGCGCTCGAGGCGGGGACTACTCGGGCGCCGTCGAAGGGTCCGGCCTGTCCCCGGCGTGAATTCCGGTGATCTTGATGGACCGGCCCGCCCTCACCTCGGTGAGATGCGCGGCGGCGCCGGAACTCGTGGTGATATCACTGATCTCGATGTCGCCACCGGCTTCGACCCCATCCAGCCGCACCCCGACCGTCTCCGCGACGGCCGGTGCCTGCTCGGCGATCACCCGCCACAACCGCTGGACCGCCTCGATCAGCTCCGGATCCTCGTCGGCACCGGCGGCACCGAGTTCCTCGGCGAGCACCACCTGTCGCGACGGCGCCGCCGGCCGCTGCTCGACGATCTCGACGTCGACCGACCCGTACTTGCGGGTGAGGAGATCCTTGAATCCCCGGTAGGCATCGGCGATCGCCGCCTTCGACGTGTCGGTGATGCCGGCGACGAGCCCCGCGGAAACCGCCGATGCGGCCGCCGTCGCCGCCGCCATGATCGCTGGGTCCATCCGTGCGCCCTCCCAGTCCGCGGATCGGAACCCGCCCAACATACCCGACCTGTGTGCACCACGATCGTCGTGCGAACGAAAGCGGCTGGCGCCCGGTTGGATCGGTTGTTTGCGTAGTCAGCGGGTTGGTGATCGGCCGCTCCCGCGCAGTAGTCCCCGGACGAACCCGCGCACAGCCATCACCACCAGCCATACCGCCGATCCCAGCCCGGCGAGGATGATCGTGCCCCAGAGGATGATGAACGGCCCGTATTCGGCGACGCGGCCCCAATAGTCGCAGGGGCCGACGTCGCCGGGGATGACGGCGCATTCCGGGTGCGCGTCGGCGGCGAAGGCCACGGTGGCGAGGACCGAAAGCAGTACGGCCCCAGCGAAGATGAGCGTCAGATGAGTGAGAGGTCGGGCGGGTGGCATACCGCCCGACCTTAGCGACTCGGGCCTGCGCTCGTGGATGTCGTTCGATCCGAGGGGCACGGATGCGGCAAGCCACACGCGGCGGATATGCGCGGGGTGGTCGCGTCCACCCCGCGCACGGAGACCGCGCTCACTCAGGCTTGCGGTGAGTCCCGTCGCGCACGGTACCGACGAACTCCTCCACCAGGTCCTCGAGCGCGACGACGCCGACGGTGTTTCCGCGGGCATCGACCACCCGGCCCAGGTGACTGCTGGTGCGGCGCAACCGGGCCAGGGCCTCGTAGAGCGCGGTGGTCGTGGTGACCGTCGGCAGCGGGCGGATGTCGGTGCGGGGGATCTTGGTGTCGGGGCCCGCGTTGTCGTCGGCGACCTCGTCGAGCACGTCCTTGATGTGGAGGTAGCCGACGAGCGAACCGTCGGCCGCGCGGACGGGGTACCGGGAGAACCCGGTCTCGGCCACGGCGGCTTCCACATCGCCGAGGGTGGTTCCGTCGCCGCGCAACGGCACCGAACGCGCGTCGGCCAGCGGTACCATCACATCACCGACGATCCGCTCGGAGGTGCCGAGTGCCTGGGTGAGCCTGCGGTGTTCCTCCTCGTCGAGCAGACCCTCCGACCGCGACTCGCCGATCATCTCGGCCAGTTCCACCGTGGACACCGTCGCGTCGAGCTCGTCCTTGGGCTCGATACGCAGCATCCGCAGGGTGAGGTTCGCGGCGTAGTTGTAGAGCGCGATGAGGGGACGCGCGATCCGCAACCACATCAGGTGGATCGGTACCAGCAGCAACGCCGAGCGTTCCGGACCGGCCAGCGCGATGTTCTTCGGGACCATCTCGCCGAGCAGGATGTGCAGGATCACCACCAGGGTCAGCGCCAGCGCGAACCCGACCGGATGCAGTAGCTGCTCGGGCAACCCGAGCAGTTCGAACGGGCGCTCGATCAGGTGCGCGATGGCCGGTTCGCCGACCCGGCCGAGCAGGATCGAGCAGATGGTGATGCCGAGCTGGGCGGCGGCCAGCATCATCGACAGGTTCTCGCCTGCCTCGATCACCGTCGCGGCCTTCTTCTTCCCCTGTGCGACAAGGGCTTCCAGGCGATCGCGACGGGCCGAGATGAGCGCGAACTCGGCCGCGACGAAGAAGGCGTTGCCCGCGAGCAGCACCGCGGTGAGGACGAGTCCGAACAGGTCACCCATGGTTGTGCTCCCGTGCCGCGAGGTTCGCGTCGTCGACGGGCACCAGGCGCACCCGGTCGATCCGACGTCCGTCCATCCGTTCCACCCTGGCCACCCAGCCACCGGCACCGCCACGCGATTCGGGCAGGACGACCTCGTCGCCGCCCATCGGAATGCGGCCCAGCTGGGTGAGGACGAGACCGCCGAGGGTTTCGTATTCGCCTTCGGGCGCGTCGTAGCCGGTCGCGCGGGACACCTCGTCGATGCGCAGCAGACCCGAACAGTCCCAGCCGTCGCTCACCCGGCGCACGTCGCGTTCCTCCTCGTCGTGCTCGTCGCGCACGTCGCCGAGGATCTCCTCGATCAGGTCCTCCATGGTGACCATGCCCGCGGTGCCGCCGTACTCGTCGACGACGAGCGCCACCTGCATACCGTCGGCGCGGACCCGTTCGAGCACCTCGTCGCCGTCGAGACTGGCCGGCACGATCGGTACCGCGACGGCGAGTTTCCCGAGCGGGATCTGCTTGCGCAGGTGCGCCGGATGGGTGAAGGCGTGTTTGACGTGGACGACGCCGAGGGTGTTGTCGAGGTCGCCGTCGATCACCGGGAAACGGGAGTACCCGGTGCGTGCCGAGGCGGCGATGAGGTCGGCGATGGTGTCGTCGCGGTCGAGCGACTCCACCTTCACGCGCGGGGTCATCAGGTCCTCGGCGCTGCGTTCACCGAACTCCAGCGAGCGGTCCATCAGCTGCGCGGTGCGCTGATCCATCGCGCCGCGCTGGGCCGAGGTACGAACCAGCGACCCGAGTTCCTGGGGCGACCTGGCCGAACGCAGTTCCTCGGCCGGTTCGATGCCGAGCCTGCGGACCAGCCAGTTGGCGGCGTTGTTCAGGAATCGGATCAGCCATTTGAAGAACACGGAGAACCCGATCATCGGGCCCGCGGTGAGCCGGGCCGTCGCCATCGGCTTGGCGATGGCGATGTTCTTGGGTACCAGTTCGCCGTAGATCATCGACAGCGAGGTCGCCAGGATCAGTGCCAGCGCGAGCGCGACACCGGTCGCGGCGGTCTCGCTCAGGCCGATGCCGTCGAGCAGCGGCGCGAGCAGCCGTGCCAGCACGGGCTCGGCGATGAAGCCGGTGATCAGGGTGGTGATGGTGATGCCGAGCTGGGCGCCCGAGAGCTGGAACGACAGGGTGTTGTGCGCCTGTTTGACCAGTCGTGACCGGGTGTCACCGGAGCGCGCGGCCGATTCGACGGCGCTGCGTTCCAGGGCGGTGAGGGAGAACTCGGCGGCCACGAACAGGGCGGTACCGAGGGTCAATGCGGCGAAACCGAGCAGGCTGAGCACTGTCAGCACGGTGGACATCCTCAGCACCACCCATGCGGTGCGGGGGCGAGACCAGAGGATCGGACGGACGCTGCGGAAAGGAGGACGCCGGGTTTGTCACCCGGCTCCGTAGAGGAGCCCTCCTGTGTGGCGCCCTTGGACGCGGGTGACAACTGGATCCTTTCGAGGTGGGAAAACGAGCTGTGCCGAGATCGGCAACTCCATAGTAATCCGTCGCCTCGGTTGATGTGTCAGCGGCGCGGCCGACCGGCGCCCGCGCGGGGTCCGGTCGGCCGGTCGGTCACCAGCCGCTGGGCAGCGGCCTGCCCTCGGCGAACCCGGCGGCGGACTGCACACCGAGCACCGCGCGTTCGTGGAACTCCGGCAGGGTGCGGGCGCCCGCGTAGGTGCAGGAGCTGCGCACACCCGAGCAGATGTGGTCGATCAGGTCCTCCACGCCCGGCCGCTCGGGGTCGAGGCGCATCCGCGAACTCGAGATGCCCTCCTCGAACAGTGCCTTGCGGGCGCGGTCGAAACCGCTGTCGGCGGCGGTGCGGGCGGCGACGGCGCGCTTGGACGCCATGCCGAAGCTTTCCTTGTAGGCGTTGCCGTCGCGGTCGACGCGCAGGTCGCCGGGAGATTCGTAGGTGCCGGCGAACCAGGAGCCGATCATCACGTTCGACGCGCCCGCGGCCAGCGCGAGAGCCACGTCGCGGGGGTGCCGGACACCACCGTCGGCCCACACGTGCACACCGAGTTCCTGTGCGGCGGCGGCACATTCGGCCACCGCGGAGAACTGGGGGCGGCCGACGCCGGTCATCATGCGGGTGGTGCACATCGCGCCGGGCCCGACACCGACCTTGATGATGGTTGCGCCCGCCTCGGCCAGGTCGCGGGTGCCCTCGGCGGAGACCACGTTGCCCGCGACCAGCGGCAGTCCGAGGCCGAGATCGGCGACGGTGCGCAGGGATTCGAGCATCTTGGTCTGGTGCCCGTGGGCGGTGTCGAGGACGAGGACGTCGGCGCCCGCGTCGGCCAGTGCCTTCGCCTTGGCGGCCACGTCACCGTTGATGCCGACGGCGGCGGCGACGCGCAGTTTGCCCTCGGCGTCGACGGCCGGGGTGTAGATGCCCGCGCGGATGGCGCCGGTGCGGGTCATCACGCCCGCCAGGGTGCCGTCGGGGTGGGTGAGCACGGCGAGTTGGGTGTGAGAACCGGCGAGCCGGTCGAAGATGTCGCGGGGCGAGGCGTCGACGGGGGCCTGGACGAAATCGGTCTGGGCGATCTCGCGCAAGCGCGCGAACCGGTCGACATCGGCGCAGGCGGCCTCGGTGACCACACCGACGGGTTTGCCGTCCTCGACGACGACCACCGCGCCGTGCGCGCGCTTGTGCATCAGCGCCAGCGCGTCGGACACCGCCGCGTCGGGGTCGAGGGTGACCGGGGTGTCGGCGGTGAGCGAGCGGCTCTTGACGAACGCGATGGTGTCGGCGGCCGCCGGGATCGGGAGATCCTGGGGCAGGACGACCAATCCGCCGCGCCGGGCGACGGTCTCGGCCATCCGCTTACCGGCCACCGCGGTCATGTTCGCGACGACGAGGGGGATGGTGGTACCCGAGCCGTCGACGCTGGCCAGGTCCACATCGAAGCGGGACGCGACATCCGTCCGGTTCGGGACGAGGAACAGATCGTCGTAGGTCAGGTCGTACGGCGGCGGTGGGCCAAGAAGAAATCGCACTGTGCCGATGATAGCCGTGTGAGCGGTCCGGCGGGCGGATGCGCGTGGCGCGCTGGGAACGTGGAGCCGGAAACGCCGCGTGGCCGAACCGTAATCGGTTCGGCCACGCGGTGATTCAGGGTTGATCAGTTTGCGGAACGGTTGCGGTTGCCCGCCGGAGCCGCCGGACGACCGGCGCGCCGCCGCGAATTCGTCGGCGTGTCGCCGCTCCGGGCGTGTCCGCCGGCGCCCGCGGGCTTGCGGGAACGCGACTCGCCGGTCGGACGGTCCCGGCGCGGTGCGCCCGAACCCCGGCTGTGCCCGCCCTCGGAAGCCGTTGCGCCACCGGGCCTTGCGCGGCGCGGACGACCCGCACCGGTCGAGTTCCGCGTCGGCTGTGCCGGTGCGGCGGGGGTGGCGAGCGCGATGCCGCTCGGCTTGCGGGCACCGGTGATGTCCACCAGCTTCCGGTCGCCGGGGCGGACATCGATGCCGTCGGTCCGCACGCCCGCCTTACGGGTCATCGCGGCCACGTCCTTGCGCTCCTCGTCGGTGACGAGGGTGACGACCACGCCGTCCTCCCCGGCCCGCGCGGTGCGACCGGCGCGGTGCAGGTAGGCCTTGTGCTCGGCGGGCGGGTCGAAGTGCACGACCAGCGACACACCGTCGATGTGGATGCCGCGCGCGGCCACGTCGGTGGTGACCAGCACCGGCACCGACCCGTCGGCGAAGGCCGCGAGCGTGCGCACGCGATTGTTCTGTGCCTTGCCGCCGTGCAGCGAGCCCGCGTCGACACCGGCGCCGCGCAGCTGCTTGGCCAGGCGGTCGGCGCCGTGCTTGGTGCGCACGAACATGATGGTCAGGCCGTCGCGGGCGGCGATCTCGGTGGCGACGGTGCGCTTGATGTTCTTGTCGCGCACGAAGAACAGGTGGTGGGTCATGGTGCTCACCGACGCCTCGGCGGGCGCGGTGGAGTGGGTCACCGGGTTGCTCAGGTAGCGCTTCACGAGCTTGTCGACGTCACCGTCGAGGGTGGCCGAGAACAGCAGGCGCTGACCCTGTTTCGGGGTGCGGTCGAGCAGGCGGGTGACCTGGGGCAGGAAGCCCATGTCGGCCATGTGGTCGGCCTCGTCCAGGGCGGTGATCGCCACGTCGGACAGATCGGCGTTGCGCTGCTTGATGAGGTCGTCGAGACGGCCGGGGGTGGCGATCAGCAGGTCGACACCGCGCGCGAGCCGGTCGGCCTGACGCTTGATCGGGGCACCACCGACGACGGAGGCCACGCGCAGACCCAGCGAGCGAGCGGCGTCTTCGAGCGCCTTCTCGATCTGGGTGGCGAGCTCACGGGTCGGCACGAGCACCAGGCCACGCGGGCGGCCCGGCTTGGACGGCGGGCCCTCGGCCAGGCGGGTGAGGATCGGCAGGCCGAAGGCGAGGGTCTTGCCCGAGCCGGTGGGGCCGCGACCCAGCACGTCACGCCCGGCGAGCGCGTCACCGATGGTGGCGGCCTGGATGGGGAAGGGCTTGTCGATGCCCGCGTTGCGCAGCGACTGCACCAGGGCCACGGGCAGGCCTAGTTCGGTGAAGGTCGGTTCGGTTGCGTCGGAGACAGCAGAGGTGGACAAAATGGCCTTTCGTTGGGCTGCGAATCGCGCTGGAAGATCACCGGCGCCGATTACCCGAAACACGCGAACGGCGTACGGGGTGCGGCCCAGCAGGAAGGACCGATCTCCCAGGATAGGCGTGATTGCGTTCGCGTGGGTAAACAACCTGGTCAGCCGGGACGGCGAGCGTCGGTTCGGCCGGGAGCGAAAAGCAGGGTTCGGGGTGCGTGCGTCGCGTCCGGCTCGGAGTCGGGTGATCGCCAGGTCAGCCGTGGAACAAGCGGCTCAGTTCCTGCAGCCACGGCACCGCGACGGCGAGGGTGGGAACCACCAGAATCGCGGCGGATCCGAGGTAGGCGGCGGTGGCGATTCTCACGTCGCCGTTGGCGCCCGCGAGGCGCTGGATGCGGATGAGGGTGCTGGGACCGCCCGCGGCCAGCGCACCTTGCGGTGCGGTCGATTTCGCGCACGCCACCAGGGCGCGGGCGAGCGGTTTGGGGCCGGTGACCTTCACCGCGGAGTCGTCGGCGAGCAGTTCGATGAGCAGTTTCACCGAGCCGAGCGCGGCCTTGCTTCGGACCACCCGGGGGAACGCCTCGTGGACGGCGGTGAACGCCTCGAGCACCAGGTCGTGGCGGGCCCGCAGATGCGAGCGCTCATGGCTCACGATCGCGGTGACCTCGGCGTCGTCGAGGCTGGTCAGGGTGCCTTCGCTGAGTACAACGCGCTGGCGGAGCCCGGGCAGGCAGTAGGCGATGGGTTCGGTGGCGGCGAGCACCCGGATGTCGGCGGCGCGGCGCACGGGACCGCTCTGATCGAGCAGATCGACCAGCATGCGGTGCCGGGACCGGCGGCGCCGGGTGTGCACGCCGACGCGCACGATGGAGAACATCAGGCGCGCGCCGATCATCAGCGTCAGCGCGAACACGGTGACGTAGACGAGCCACAGCGGCAGTCCGAGCGCGTCGATCTCCTTGGTGGGAGAGGTGGTCGGCCTACCGTCGGGGCCGGGAACGAGCAGCATGCTGGCGATGGCCAGCCCGGAACCGAAGGCGCTGAGCACGGCGGCCAGCGCGATGGCCTGCCACAACACGACCGCCGCCCGCGGGCTGCGGTGCGGCCAAGTAGCACGGCTGAGCAGCGCGGGAACCAGCCCTGCGAGTAGCAAGGCGAGACCTGCGAAGACTGCCGCGGTTGCGTTCATCGACTCTGCTCACTGCGTTGTGGGGCCAGGGGCGCTCACGTCGTTGTGAGAGCCGCCAGGGAGTCTAGCCGCTGTTTTCGTCGGATTCGAGCTTGGCCAGCGCCTCGCGCAAGGCGTCGGCTTCGTCCTTGCCGACCTGTTCCACGAAGTGCACCAGCGCCGCGGCGCGGCTGCCCGCCGCGTCGGCCTGCTGCAACGCGTCGACCATCAGGCTCGCGACCAGTTCGTCGCGGCTGTGTACCGGGGCGTACCGATGCGCGCGATCGTCGCGACGCTGCACAACCAAATCCTTTTTCGCCAGCCGCTGCAGCACGGTCATCACCGTGGTGTACGCGAGCTCGCGACGAGCCGCCAGTGCTTCGTGTACCTGCCGCACCGTGAGCGGTTCGTCGGCGGACCACAACTGGTCCATCACCGCTTTTTCGAGTTCGCCGAGACCTGCCATCCCTCCGATTTTACGGACTCAACGACAAAGATGCGTACTACAGATTGTCGTAACGGGGTGTTTGCTGGTGTGTCATTCGTCATACCCGGCCGCGCCGTGCACGTGGCGCGTGCCGATCGGCACGACCATCGGCCGCCCCGAGACCGGATCGGTGAGCACCCTCGCGTCGAGTCCGAACACCTCGGCGAGCAGTTCCGCTGTGATGATGTCGGCCGGTTTTCCCTGCGCGACGATGCGGCCCGCCGCCATCACCACCAGTTCGTCGCTGTAGCGGATGGCGAGGTTGAGATCGTGCAGCACCATCACCACGGTGCGCCCGAATTCGGCGTGCAAGCGGTCGACCAGGTCGAGTACTTCCAGCGAGTGCGCGAGGTCGAGGTAGGTGGTCGGCTCGTCGAGCAGCAGGATGTCGGTGCCCTGGGCCAGCGCCATCGAGATCCAGGCGCGCTGCCGCTGACCGCCCGACAGTTCGTCGAGCGTGCGGTCGGCCAGGTCGGCGATGCCGGTCTGGGCCAGGGCGGCGGCGACCTCGGTCTCGTCGTCGGCCGACCACTGCCGCAGCCAGGACTGATGCGGGTGACGGCCGCGCGCGACGAGATCGGCGACGGTGAGCCCTTCCGGCGCGACGGGGGTCTGCGGCAACATGCCGATCACCCGCGCGACGTCCTTGGTCTTCATCGTCGAGATCGCCTTGCCGTCGAGCACCACCTGGCCTTCGCGCGGACGAAGCAACCGGCCGAGCGACTTGAGCAGTGTCGACTTGCCGCACCCGTTCGGTCCGATCACCGTGGTGACCACGCCGGGGGCGATGTCGAGACTGAGCCCGTCGACGATCACCCGCTCGCCGTAGCCGAGGGAAACGGTGTCGGCGGCGAGGCGATGGGCGGGGCTGGTCATGAGAGCGTGGCCTTCCGGTTCATGCGGACGAGCAGGTAGAGCAGGAACGGCCCGCCGAGCGCGGCGGTGACGATACCGACCGGCAGGTCGACGGGCAGCAGTGCGCGCGAGATGATATCGGCCCCCGCCACCAGCGCGGCGCCGGTGAGCGCCGAGGCGATCAGCGGTTCGCCGGGCGTGCGGAATGCCATCCTGGCGATCTGCGGTGCGGCCAGCGCGACGAACCCGACGGGCCCGACGGCCGCGGTCGCCACCGAGGCGGCGACGACCGACGCGCCGATCAGCAGCGCCTGCTGGGACTGGATGCGCACACCGAGCACCCGGGTCGACTCCTCGCCGAGACGCAGCGCGGCCAGCGTGCGCGCCGAGACGAGCGCGACGACGGTGACCACGGTGAGCGCGATTGCGGCGGGCACCACACTCGACATGTCGGCCGCGTCGAGCGAGCCGTTGAGCCAGACCTGGGCGCGCGCGGCGTCGGTGAGGCTGGCGCGGGTGAGCAGCCAGCTGATCGCCGACATGAGCACCGCGTTCACGCCGATACCGATGAGCACGAGCCGGAAACCGGTGACACCGCGTTCCCCGCCACCACCCCGGCCCCAGGCCAGCAGGTAGATCACCACGGCGGTGAGCAGCCCACCCGCGAGCGCCGCCAGGGGAGCACCGACTGTCGCGACGAGACCCGTTGTCGCCCCGCCACTTCCGATGAGCACGGCGACGGCGCCCACACTCGCACCGGTGGTGATACCGAGCACGTCCGGGCCCGCCAGGGGGTTGTGCAGGATGGACTGCATCAGCGCGCCCGCAAGACCTAAGGCGGCACCGACGACCACGGCAGTGAGTGCCCGGGGGAGTCGCGATTCGAGCACGATGAACCGCTGCGATCGGGAGCCACCCCCGCCGAGGACATCGAGCACCCGGCTCAGCGGGACATAGGTGTCGCCGACGGCGATATCGACGCAGAACAGCACGAACACAGTCAAGGCCAACGCGATGACGAAACCGAACATCACCGGCCGCAGCACCAGCGACAGCGGACCCACTCGAAAGGCCGGACGCACCTTGCGCAGATCGGCGGTCGTGTCGATGCCGGCGCTCACAGCGTCACCAGCTTCTTGCGGCGCACGAGGGCGATGAAGAACGGTGCGCCAAGCGCCGCCAGCATCACGCCGACCTGGAGCTCACCGGGCCGGGCGACGACGCGGCCGGTGATATCGGCCGCCAGCAGCAACAGTCCGCCCAGCAGGGCCGAGTAGGGGATCAGCCACCGGTTGTCGGGTCCGGTGACGATGCGAGCGATATGCGGGACCACCAGCCCGAGGAACGCGATCGGCCCGACCGCCGCGGTGGCCGCACCGCTGAGCAGCACCACCGCAACCAGTCCGAACGCGCGCGCCCGGCCGATGTCGACACCGAGGCCGCGGGCCACCTCGTCGCCGAGACCGAGCAGGTTCAGGGCCGGGGCGGCGGCCAGGGCCATGCCGAGGCCGATCACGAGGAACGGCAGTACCTGCCAGAACACGTCGGCCTCGCGGCCGTTGACCGTGCCGACCACCCAGAACCGATAGGTGTCGAGCGCCGCGTTGTCGAGCACGACGACGGCGTTGGTCATCGCCTGCAGGAACGCGGTGACCGCCGCACCGGCGAGCACCAGGCTCAACGGGCTGGCCTTGCCGCCGCCGATAGAGGAGACGCCGAACACGATCAGTCCCGCGATCGCCGACCCGGCGAAGGCGAACCAGATGTATTGACCCGGCGCGGTGAAGCCGAACAGATAGATGCTGAGCGCCGCCAGGAAGCCGGCGCCCGCATTCAGTCCTAACAATCCGGCATCAGCTAGCGGATTCCGGGTATACCCCTGGATGAGCGCGCCCGCGACCCCCAGCGCCATTCCGGCGATGAGGGCCAACGCGGTGCGCGGGAGACGCAGCTCACGCACGATTTCCTCGGCGGTGGAGCGGGCCGGGCATCGGAACGGGCCGCCGTCGCAGCCGAGAGCGTGGGTGACGGCGTCGAACACCGTGGACGGTGCGAGCGAGCGGGTGCCGATGGCGATGCTGGCGACCACTGCCACGGTGAGCAGTACAGCGAGCAGGGCAAGCCCGGTCAGACGACGGCGTCTGACGGTGCCAGGGTGGATCACGGCGACGAACTTCTCCTGCCTCGAAACCGGACACGACTTGTGAAGTCTGGTAAGCCTAACCTATGTTCCGAGACATCATCGTCACGGGAACCAACCGTTCGAGGAGGTTCGATGCCCGAGCCCGTCACCACCACCACGACCAGCACCACTCTCGCGTTCGATCGCGCCTGTGCGCGGTTGCAAGCCCTGCAACCGGAGCATCCGCGGGTCTATGCCGTGGCGGCGATGGCCGGACAGGGGAAACGGCGATGGTGGCATGTCCCGAACGGGTTGTCCGAGGGCCGCGTCGAACTGATGTACCGCAGGCACGCCGCGGAGATGATCAACGACGAGATCGCCGCCGAGGTGGTGGCGACCGCGCTCATCCACGCCGTCGTCGGCCGGGTCACCGCGCTGTTCGTGATGTCGGCGCAGGCCTGGGATCCGGGGCGCGACAACCTCTGGATCCACCACGACAACGACGGCGGTATCGACTGGGCGGGCTTGTCCGACACCACGATTCGCGTCGTCGACGGTGATCCGCAGGCCGCCGAGCCCGGCACCGTCGCACTGCCCTGCGAGGCGGCGATGGCGGTGTGGCTGGTGCAGCGCAGCGCGTCGTCGCTGATCCCGTTGCAGTCGGTGCTCACCCGCTGCTCGGGTCTGCCCGCGCGCCGGTTCTGGCCGCTGGTCGGTGAATCCGTCGTCGGTGCGGCCACCTACGTGCCCGATCTGGCACGCACCGATCCCGCCGCCGCGGCGCGTCGTGGCCAGCTGCTGCTCACCGCCTTCGAGGAGCGTGGTTTGCCCGTGCGGCGCAGCAGCGTGCTGCAACGCTGAGCGCGTCGCGCGCTTCACCGGCGCGGTCGCGGGTATAGGTTCCGCATGACCGTTGTCCTGAAGCGGGCTGTCACCACGCCGCTGCTGTACTTCTTCATCCTCGGCGACATTCTGGGCGCCGGGGTGTACGTGCTGGTCGGTTCGGTGGCCCGGGAGTCCGGTGGCGCCGTGTGGTTGCCGCTCGTCATCGCGCTGGTGCTGGCCACGCTCACCGCCGGTTCGTATGCGGAACTCGCGACGAAGTTCCCGAGGGCGGGTGGGTCGGCGCACTATGTCACCCGGGCGTTCGGGCCCGCGGCCGGGTCGTTCGTCGGTTTCTGCATGCTCGCCGCCGGTGTGGTGTCGGTGGGTGCGCTGGCCAGGGCGTTCGCGGGGGACTATCTGCAGGCGCTGGTCTCGGTGCCCGTCGTGGTGGTGGTCGTGGTGTTCCTCGTGCTGCTCGCGGCACTCAACATTCGCGGCATCCGGGAGTCGTTGGGCGCCAACGTGGCAGCCACGCTGGTCGAGGTCGGCGGGTTGCTGCTCATCATCGGACTCGGCCTGTGGGTGATGCTGCGCGGTGACGCCGACCTGAGCCGCCTCACCCAGGTGGGCACCGCCGAACAGGGTGCGGTCGGTGCGGTGCTGGCGGGCTCGGTGCTGGCGTTCTATTCGTTCGTCGGGTTCGAGACCTCGGTGAATCTGGCCGAGGAGGTGAAGGATCCACGCCGGTCCTACCCCACGGCGCTGTTCGGTGCGCTGCTCACCGCCGGGGTGGTGTACGCGCTGATCGGTGTGGTCGCCAGTGCGGCGGTGCCCACCGAGAAGCTGGCGGAGTCGAGCGGCCCACTGCTCGAGGTGGTGCGGGTGGCGGGGGAGGTGCCCGACTGGTTGTTCAGCGTGATCGCGCTGGTCGCGGTCGCCAACGGAGCCCTGCTCACCGGCATCATGTCCTCGCGGCTGGCGTACGGCATGGCCCGCGACGGTCTTCTACCGTCCGCGCTCGCCCGGGTCCTGCCCGGCAGACGCACACCCTGGGTCGCGATCCTGGCGACCTCGTCGGTGTCGTTGCTGCTGGCACTGACCGGCGAAGTCGATTCGCTGGCAGCGACATTGGTGCTGTTGCTGCTGTTCGTCTTCGGTGCCGTCGACGCGGCGGTGCTGGTGTTGCGCCGCGAACCGGGCGAACCGGGACACTTCCGGATTCCGACCGTCGTGCCCCTGCTCGGCCTGGCGTCGTGCCTGTTCCTGTTCACCCGCATCGACGGTGAGGTCTGGGCGCGCGGGCTGATCCTCGTCGGTCTGGGCGCGGTGCTGGCCGTGGTGAACGCGATTCGTGCCCGCGGTGGTGTGGATGCGGAAAAACGGGTAGAGCCAGCCGAGGACCCGCAGAGGAGGAAGCTCATGACCACACCACGCGACCGCGACGACGACACCGCCGAACCGAAAGGTGGACGACCTGGCCCCCGTGACGAGGGCAAGGACGGTGGCATGGCCACCCGCGAAGTCGCCCCCGATGTCGCCGAGACCGACGAGGGTGCGCAGGAACCGCCGGACTAGCCGACGGCATCCCGCGCGGTCACGGCGTCGGCGAGCCTGCGGAACGAGCTCAGCAGCAGATCGCCGTAGTGCTCGGGGTCCGGCATCATCACGGCATTAGTGGTGACGGTGATGGCCAGTTCCGCGCCCTGCGAGGTGATGAGATGACGCAGGCCGTCGCCGTCGTGGATCGGCAGCGCACCGAGCACGCGCGCCAGCGGCCGTCCGGCGAACCGTAGGTCGTCGCGGACCGGTGGCACATTGCTGATCGTGGTGTTGCTCAACGGCACTGAGGTCACCGCGTCGAACCGGCGCAGGGTGCGCGCCCAGCCCGCGGCTCGCAGCAGCAGTGCGGGCGCGGTCTCCACGCGCGACTCGGTGCGCAGGGTGGCCGGGTCGGTGGCGGTGGCCTTGGCCCGCTTCGCCGATTCCCCGATCGCGAGCAGCCGCCGCACCGGGTCGTCGATGTCGGTGTGCAGATCGACGAACATCTGGGTGAGCTGGTTCACCGAATCCCACTGCGCCACACCGCGCATCGACATCGGAACCATGGCCGCGAGGGAGGCCTCGGGTGTCTCGTCGTGCTCGGCCAGATACGCCGCGAGCGCGCCCGACACGGTGGTCAGCATCAGGTCGTTGATGGTGACACGGGCGGGGCACGCGGCCTGCACCACGCGGACCTCGGTCATCGGCAGGGTGACGACATCCATGGTCAGTGGTGCGTGGATATCGCGGTTGAAGCGGGTCACGGGTTGCTGGGTCACCGCGCCGGCGTCGCCGGGCGCCCGGGTCCGGACCATGCCGAGGGCGAATCGTGCGGGGGCGGTGAGCACAGTGGTGGCGGTCCGCACGGCTGCGCCGATCAGGTCGTCGCCCCCGAGTTCGACCTCGGGGGCGGGCGCGTCGCCGAACAGCTTCGCCTCGAGTTCGCGGGTCGCGACCCCGTCGCAGACGCTGTGGTGGAGTTTGAGCACCACCACCGTCGCCGTCCCGATCCCCGGCACCTCACGTACCCGGTCCAGGACATGGATCTCCCACGGCGGCTTGACGAGATCCATTCTCGCCGAGGCGAGTTCGGCGATTCGCGCCTGTGCGGCGGGCCAGCTACCCGGCGCGTCGAGGAAGACATGATCGGCCATATTCGCCACCGGAGCGGGCACCCAATACGGCAGATCGAGGTCGAAGGGGGTGCGGCGCAGGCGGCGATGGAACAAGGGGGAATGGCCGAGGCGAGCCCGCGCCCACTCGCGAACCTCGCGCGTGTTCAGGGGCACGGTGCCGTCGTCGGCGAAGCAGTAGACCGCGACGATGTGGGAGAGGTGCCGGTCGGTCTCGTCGTAGACGAACACAGCGTCGCGCGGAGCCAACCGCCCGGGGCGTACCCGCAAGGTGCTCACAGGCCGAGCGCCGTCGCCATCATCGGCCAGGAAGCGTGCAAGTCGTCTTCCCAATAACCCCATGAATGAGTTCCGGTCGCGCGCATATTGTAGGTGATATTCGTACGCCCGAGTTCGCGTGTCCGCTGGGCCATTTGCGCGGTGCAATACATGGTCGCCGCTTCGATTCCGCCGCCGACGAGCATTTGATTCTGCAGAATGGACGCGGGGTTTTTTCCTTCGACATGTACCCGCGGATTCGCGAGGGTGTCGTGCACGCCCGGCAATCCACTTCCGGCGGCGATATAGATCGGGATATCGGGCAACCGATGCGCTTGCACATACGGGTCGTGCTCGCGCCAGGCGGCATCGCCTGCCTGCCCCCACATGTTCTCCACCTTGCCGCCGCCGAGGCGGACCACCAGCGAGACGAACTCACGGCCCACCGGGTCGCTCGTCATCGCGCAGCCGCTGTAGGAGGCGACGCTCCGGTAGAGCTGCGGGGCCTGGATGGCCAGGTCGAGCACCGAACTGCCCGCCATCGAGATGCCCGCGAGCGAGTTCACGCCCGTGGTGCCGAAGGCCGCGTCGATCACCGGCGGCAACTCCTGGGTGAGGAAGGTCGTCCACTTGTTGACGCCGTTGTTCTTCAGGTTCTTCGCCAGTCCGGGATCGGGCTGCTGCCAGTCGGTGTAGTAGCTGAACGCCCCTTCCATCGGCATCACGACATTGACGTGCTTACCGGCGAAGAACTCGGCCGCATTCGTCTGACCTGCCCAGTTGGCCGAATCCTCGCCGCCGCCCGCACCGTTGAGCAGGTACAGCGTCGGGGCGGGAGTCGCGGTGTCGGCGGGGCGGAGCACGCGCAGCGCGATGGTGCGATCCATCGACGGCGAATAGACGCTGATCTCGGCGGTCTGGCCGGTCTGACCACGGCTCACCAGGTGGGCACCGGGCGCGGCGGTCGCCCGCGGGCCGTCGGCGAGCACGGGAGCGGTGGCCAGGGCGGCGGCACAGGCCGCGGCGAGGAGGGTGCGGAATGCGGGTGTGTTCATCGGTGGTACGAGCCTGCTGACTTCTCGAAGAGCGACCGGGGGCCGGCCGGTGGGCCGGCCCCCGTGACAGAGCTGAGGGCTACTTGCCGGGCGTCGGCGTGCCGCCGCTCGCCGAGATGAGCGCCTGCACGAAGGGCAACGCGGCATTGCTGAGGCTGCCTGCGCCGGTCTCCAGCAGTTCGTAGAGGGATCCCATGTGTTTCTCCTGGTGGTGATGGGTGAATCAGGCTCGCGTCAACGGGCGAGCCGGGTGACCGGACGGCCGGATTACGGGAAGAAGGCCTCCACCGAACCGAGGAAGACGGCCAGCAGACCGTCGCCTTCGGCAGCCGAACCGAGTCCCGCGATGGCCGCGGTCAGAAGCTCACTCAACGAGCCCATGTATCTCTCCTTGCGTTGTGGCCACACCAGGCTTCGATGTGACGCCGGTAACGTAACCCGCCACTCAAGGTGTGGCAACCCGATGTTTCACTCCGCTCGAACTGTTCATATTTTTCTTCCGTGCGGAATCAACTTGTGGATTGCCGACGGGGTGCGCCGACACTAGGTGTGACCTGTGGTTACTGCCACTGTCTGGCACAGTTATCGGCCGTTTGGCAGTGAACACTGATGTACGCGGAAAGGGTGTCAAGGGGGCTTTTTTCTGCTGTGAACTGCGGTGGTGCGGTGAGCTTCGGTGTGGCGCCTGTGAGCGTTGCCGGTTGGAGTGTGCGGTGCTGGATGCCCTGTCGGGCCCGGGGGAAGTGCGGTGCGGGTGCGTCGAACGGGTGTTGCCAGGTGGACGCGCAAGCCCCTGCTTTCAGGGTTATGCCTCGGCGCGATCGTTCCCGGCGGCGTTCTCCGGCCGTTGGGCAGTGATGCATTTCAGCTATTGCAAGGTAACTCGCGCTGGTGTTGTGAACGGGCCGGAGGGGACTCGTCGGCCCGCTCCCGACCCGCTCGCCTGATCGCTACTTACCCGGTGACGGCGTGCCGCCGCTGGCCGTGATCAGTGCCTGGACGAAGGGCAGCGCGCCCTCGCTGAGACTGGCCGCGCCGGTCTGCAGCAGTTCGTAGAGAGATCCCATGGTGTTCTCCTTTCAGGAATAGGTGATCGATTACGGGAAGAAGGCTTCGACGGAGCCGAGGAACACGGCGAGCAAACCGTCTCCTTCGGCGGCGGAACCCAGTCCCGCAATTCCTGCCATCATCAATTCGGTGAGTGAACCCATATCAGTTCTCCTTGCGGCATTTTCGGATCTGCATCAGCGGCGGTCGCCCGCCGTGATGCCGGTAACGTAGCCGCTGCCCATTTCTCGTCATCCGATTATTGGCGGATCCGGACAATTCATCCCGAATTCTTTCCGACGGAAAGTATCTCGCCGGGTTGGCGAACGTCACTACCGCTGATGCTGTGACCTGTGGCGACACACAAGGCTTGTCACGCGTCGCCCTTCCGTCGGCGAGCCACGTCAATCCCCCTGTCCGCCACCGGTGGTGGGCAGCAGCACCCGTCCGCCGGTGGCCGGGCATTCGGCGCGGCCGGTGACGAGCATCAGCAACTCCGCAGCAGTGCCCGTGACCACCGCCCCCGATCCTGCTGTCCATCCGGTGTCGGTCGCGCACAGCTGGTATCCGGCGAGCCGCTCGGGCGCGTGGAACGGCGCTCCCATCGCCCATACCCGCTCCAGCGACCACTGCGCGGGCTCCGGCGGCATGACCCGCTCGATGTCGAGCGGCACGGCGATGTCCTGGCCGTGTACGAGCAGGTCCATCAACCGGTCGAGCGGCGTCGTGCCGATCGGCGTCGCGCGCGACCCGATCGTTTCCCGCAGCTGCGCGAGCAGTTCCGTGGTGGTCGTCCGGTCGGCGTACCGAACGGCACTGTCGTGGATGAGCCGATCGATGTTTCCCCGCGCCCGCACCAGCTCCACCACAATCGTCGCGAGCGTGAACCGGGTCGCGAGCACCAGATGGGCAATCACGTCGCGAATGCGCCATCCCGCGCACAGCGACGCTGTGTCCCACTCGGATTCGTCGAGCCCGGCCAGCAGGTCGACCAGTGTGGTGCGCTCCTCGGCCACGCGCCGCCAGACGGTGTCCGCGCCAGGTCGTTCGATTGTCATCATGTCTCCTTCGGTCGATGTCGTCGGTACCGTAGGAGCTCCACCGAGGTGGAGGTGCCAGGAGATGTGACGCACAACACACGTCTGACGATCGGTGAACTCGCGGCGAGAACCGGCATCGCAGTGCGCACCGTCCGCTACTACTGCGACGAAGGGTTGCTGGCTGCCGAGCGCACGTCGACCGGGCATCGGACATTCGGCCCGGATGCGGTCGACCGGTTGAACCTGCTGCGCCGCCTGCGCGCCCTGGGAATCGGCTTGGCCGCTGTCGCCGAGGTCCTCGCCGGCACGCGCGCCTTGTCGGACGTGATCGCCGCCGAACGCGAAGCCCTCGCCGGCGAACTCGCCGCGCTGCGTCGCCGCGAGGCGCTGCTGACAGCGGTGTCCCGAACTTCCGGCGAGGTCGGCGTCGCGGTGGATCTGGTTTCCGCCGTTGCCGATCCGCGTGCCGCGCACGACGTGCTGGTCGGCTTCTGGCGGCGTCAGCTCGCCCCACTGCCCTCACCCGTACTGCACGACTTCATCGACATGAATGTGCCGCGCCCGCCGACCGATGCCGACCCGCAGTATCTGCTGACCTACGCCGAACTGGTTGCCGCCGTGCGAGATCCGCGGCTGAAGGCAGCGATGTTCGAGACCGTCCGGCACAGCGCGGTTCCGGGAGTGCGTGACGAAAAGGCCCTGTTGCTGTCCGTCGCCCAGGCCTGTCTCACGGCTGCCCCGCTGGTCGCTGTCGGCGAACCACCGCGTCCCGGCGCCGAACTCGACCACTACGTACATGCCCACGCCACCGTCCGCGCCGAACGGGACACCCCCGAATTCCGCGCCCGACTGCTCCGCGCCGCCCCCACCGCCGCCCACCGCGTCCGCCGCTACTGGCGCCTCACCACCGCCCTCACCGGCGAACCGGTCACTTCCGGCGCCGCCCACCTGTGGCTGTTCGACGCCCTGGCCGTGTCGGTCGCGCGGGCGGACGAGAGCTGACGCTCGGCACGGCGGAAGGGTGTGTGCCCGTGAGCACACACCCTTCCGCAGTGTGGAAACCTACTTCTCGCCGTGGGCGCCCGGTGCGGCGCTACCGCTGTATTCGTCCAGGTCGGAGACGAGTTTCGTCAGTTCCGGGTCGCTGTCGTAGCGGCGCTGGTGGAGTTCGGCGATCTTGGCCGCCATCTCCGGGTCGGCGTCGTCGGTGATGTCGAAGGACGCGAACTTCTCCACGAGGGGCAGTCCCACCCGGTCGGTCTCGCGGTGCGCGGGGTGGATCAAGTACTCCCAGTAGCCGGCCAGATCCTCGATGGCGAAGACGGCGCCCCACTCGTATTCACCACCGAAGTCGCGGCCGACGACGAAGGACTGCACGGAGGGGATGACCCGGCCCTGGTTGCGCAGGCTCTCGAGGGCCGCTTCGACGGCTTCGGGGCTCGCGTCGGCGCGGAGGGTGAAACGGTTGCCGTGGTAGATCATGGTCGTACTCCTTGTCGGTTGAGCGGGACGGCGAGTGCCGCGCCCGCGGTCATGGTGATGCCGGTCCAGAGGAACGCGCCGCCGATACCGGCGACGTCGATCAGGGGTTGCAGGACCAGCGGTGAGAGGAACTGGCCGAGGAAGATCCCGGTGACGAGCCCGCTGAGGACACGTCCACGGTCTGCCGGGGAGGTGAGGTCGCCGAGGCGCAGGTTCAAGTTGGGTACGGCGACGCCGAGACCGAAGCCGCCGACCAGCAGTCCGGCGAGGACTTGCGCCACCGTCGTCGTGGTACCGACGAGCACCCAGCCCGTACCGAGGAGGCCGATGCTGCCTGCGGTGAGAACGCCTGTGCTCCAGCGGTTTCGCAGCGTCGGGAAGAGAAGTGCGCCGACGACGCTGCTGAGTGTGGTCGCGGCGACGACAGCACCGACGACGGCCGGTCCGCTGCCCAGCTCGGTCAACAGGAACGGCAGCTGAGTGGGTGCCATGTAGAACGCCAGGGTCACCAGGAACGCGAGCAGGTAGATCCCGATGATCGGCTTGCTCACCCGTCCCCGCGGCCTGTCGTGGGCACCGGACGTGGTGTGGCGCGGCGTTTCTCGCAGCATCAGGACCGCGAACGGCAGGATGGCGGCCGACGCGGCGTAGATCCAGAACGGTGCTCGCCAACCGGTGGCGGCGAGCGCTCCGGCCAGCGGCAGGAAGACCACTCCACCGATACCGGCGAACGCCTGCTGCAATCCGAGGAACGACGCCCGTTTCGGGCCCTCGAACCAATCGGTGACGGTGGCGCCGACCGCCGTCATGACACCGCCGACGGCGATCCCGAGAACCGCACGGGTCACCAGCAGCACGCCGAGGGAGTCCACGAAGTAGCCCGCCACCCCGGCGACGGCGTACAGCGCCAGGCTCCCCACCAGTACCGGTTTGCGTCCGGCACGGTCGGCGATGATCCCGGCCAGCGGTGCGCTGAGGCCGATCGCCAGCGAGGTGATGGTGAGCACCAGTCGTACCAGCACGTCCGACCCCGGCACATCCGCGAACACCTCGCGCATGGCGGGCAGACTGGGTGCGATCACCGCCGGGGCCATGATGGTGAGCATCGCGGCGGCGAGCACTGTCGCGCGGGCGGCGCGGGAAGGGGCGTCCACGATCGGTGGGGCGCTCATGGTGGTCTCCTCGTGTTCGGTGCGTGGCGTCAGATCTGTTCGGCGGTGCGCTTGAGGTGGCTCAGCCACGAGATCAGTGCGCCGTCGAGGGCCGCGCGCATGCCCTCGACATCCGCGCGGATGGGTTCGCCGTCCCAGGACTCCTCGGTGCGCACCCGTACGCCGCCGTCCTGCTCGGTGAAGGTCCACACGTGCACGCCGGTGATCCCCTGCGCCGGACCGCCCCACACGATGCGGTGCGTCTCGTCCACCGAGTAGACGGTCGACTCGATGTCGAGACCGAAAGTGCTCCAGCGGAACACGGTTCCGGGCCGGAGGGGACCGTCGACGGCGGCCGCGGTGATGTCGGGTTGCCAGGTGGTCCAGCCCGCGATGTCGGTGTGCAGGTCCCACACCCGCCGCAGGGGCGCGTCGATGATGATGGCGTGGTCGGCGACGACGGGTGCCGTGGTGTCGATCGTGGTGATCATGGGGTTTCCCTCCGGTCGGTTTCGGTGTCGAGACGAGCTTCTCCCGGCGCCCCGGTGCTTCGCGTCGGCAGAAATCACCTATTCGGACCGCCTCGGTAACCGTGGCCACCCGCGTCCGGAAACGGACATCTCGATACACTGCCCGCCATGGCGGCGGATACCGGACTGATCGGTCGGAACGAGTACATCCGCCGGATCGCCGACCTGCTCTCGGCAGCTCGCTCGGGGTCGGGCACCGCACTGGTGCTGCGCGGGGGACCGGGCGCGGGCAAGTCGGCATTGCTCGCGGAGGGTGTGCGGTCGGCCACCGGCTTCCGGGTACTGCAGGCGAACGGCGCCGAGTTCGAGCGGGAACTGCCGTTCGCGGTCCTGCATCAGCTGTGTCGCCCCGTCCTCGAACAGGTGCGCGACCTCGCCGAGCCACGTCGTCAGGCGCTCGAAGGTGCCTTCGGTCTCACCGCCGCCGCGCCCGATCTGTTCGGCATCGGTGTGGCGACGCTCGACCTGCTGGTCGCGGTGGCAACCGACCAACCACTGCTGTGCGTGATCGACGATGCCCAATGGGTCGACGAGGCCTCGGCGCAAGTTCTGTCGTTCGTGTGCCGCCGGATCGGCGCGGAGCCGATCGCGGTGCTGATCGGATCCCGATCGTCCACCAGGGCAACCCCCTTCGATGTTCTGCCGAATTCGGACCTCGTTCCGCTCGCCGACGCCGAGGCACGCGCGCTGCTGGCACGCGCCGTTCGCGGCCCGCTGGATTCGGCTGTGCGCGAGCGGATTCTGACCGAAGCGCGGGGAAACCCGCTGGCCCTGGTCGAATTGCCGCGCAGCGCGCACGTGGCCGGTGGCTACGCGCGCCCCGACGAATACCCGGTCACCGCTGTCATCGAGGCCGGCTTCCGGGCGAGGTTGGCGCAATTGCCCGCGCCCGAGCGGTTGTTGCTCACCATCGCCAGTGCCGACCCGACCGGCGATCCGGCCCTGCTGTGGTCGGCGGCCGAGCGGTCCGGCACCGACCTGTCCACCGCCGTCGATGTCGGCGGGATAGCGGAATTCGGTGCTCGCGTGCGGTTCTCGCATCCACTGGCTCGGTCGGTGGTCTACCGCGCGGCCGACCCCGAGCTGCGCCGCTCGGTCCACCGCCTGTTGGCCGGTGCGACCGACCAGGCCACCGATCCCGATCGGCGAGCCTGGCATCGCGCGATGGCGTGTATCGGTCCCGACGACGAGGTCGCCGCCGAACTGGTCGAGTCCGCGGCACGGGCCCGAGCCCGGGGTGGGGTAGCGGCATCGGCGGCGTTCCTGGCACAGGCGGCGGCGTTGACCCGCGACCCGGTTCACCGCCTGGAACGGACCTTCGCCGCCGTGGCGGCTCAGATGGTGGCAGGCGACATCGACGCGGCGGGCGAACTGCTGGCGACTCTCGACAACGAGTCCCTCGACGACGCGCACCGCGCGCGCCTGGACCAATTCCGCGGCAGGCTCGCCGTCCTGCGGCACCCGGACGGCGACGGACCACGCCTGATGCTGCGCGCCGCGCGTCGCCTGGCCGACGCCGACCCGCGCCGGTCACGTGACTGTCTGCTCGACGCACTCGAGATGGCGCTGAACGCGGGGCGGTCCAGTGGTGTCATGGACATGGTCGTCGAGGCCGCCCGCACCGCGCCACCCGCACCCGCTCCCGCCGATGCGGCGGACGCGGTGCTCGACGGCGTGCTCAAGCTGGCCGTGGACGATCACCGGGGAGCTGCCGCGCTGCTGCGGCCGGTCCTCGCGCACGATCACGACGCGGTGTGGGACCGTCATCCGGCGCTGGGTGTCATCCTCGCCGGTGAGCTGTGGGACCTGGACGCGCATGCCCGCATCACCTCCTGGCTCCTGCGAGAAGGCCGGGATTCGGGATCGCCCTTCCTGCTGCGGCTGGGGTTGACCCAGCTCGCGACGGCCGGGGTGCACGCGGGAGATTTCGCCGCGGCCGAAGCCGCTATCGCCGAAGAAGCGGCGGTGGCCGACGCGTTCGGCGCCGAAGCGCAGTTGTATCCGCGTCTGCAACTGGCCGCTCTTCGCGGTCGCCGCGCCGAGGTGGACGAGCTCGGCACGGCGGCGCTGGACGCCGCGCGGACCAGGGGTGAGGAGCATCTGCTCGCCAATGTCTACTGGGCGCGAGCGGTGTCGAACAACGCCGAAGGCGATTACGCCGCCGCGCTGGCTGCCGCCCGCCGGGTCACCGATCACCGCGCCCTGTTCCTGACTGCCGTCACCTTGCCCGAACTGGTGGAGGCGGCGGTGCGCACCGGCGAGCGCGACCTGGCCGAAACCGCCCTGGCCGAACTCACCGAACGGGCCGAGGCAGCAGGCACCCTGTGGAGCTCGGGCGTGGCGGCCTACGCGGCGGCCCTGGTCTCCGATCGCGAAGAGGACTACCGGCGATCCCTCGACCATCTCGACGCCGCCGCCGTGCGCCCCAGCCGGGCCAGGGCCCACCTGCTCTACGGCGAATGGTTACGCCGAGAGGGCCGCCGACGCGAGTCGCGGGAACACCTGCGCATCGCCCACGACGCACTGTCCACGCTCGGCATGTCCGCCTTCGCCCGCCGAGCCGCCGACGAATTGCGCGCCACCGGCGAACAAGCCCGCAGCCGCACCGCCCCCACCTACGAACAGCTCACCATGCAGGAACTGCACATCGCCCGCCTCGTGGCCACGGGCGCCACCTCCAAGGAAGTCGCGACCCAGCTCTTCCTGAGCCCACGCACGGTCGACGCCCACCTTCGCAACATCTTCCGCAAACTGGGCGTCACCTCACGCAGACAATTGCGCACCCTCCCGAATATCGGCACCGCCGAGACGGGTGCGTCTCGCCCGGGCTGATGGCGTTCCCCCGAACGAGGGGAGGCCACGACTGGCCTCCCCTCAGCGGACGATCAGGGAACCACTTCGACGATGTCGCCGGGCTCGAGCCACTCGTAGTGCGCCTTGGCGCCGTCGGGGGTCAGGCGGATGCAGCCGTGGGACTGCTCCTCGGTGGGTCCGATGTGGTAGGCGATGTCGCCGTTGAAGAAGATCGCGTATTCCATGGGCGCGTTGTGCAGGGTGCTCCAGTGGAACGGCTTCTTGAACGCCACCTTGAACGTGCCCGGCGGGGTTTCGTAACCGGGGCGGCCGTGCGACATCGGGGTGGGACCGTAGGTCACCTTGCCGTTGTCCATCAGCCACGCGTTGTTGGTGGACAGCTGCAGGCACGCGCGGGCCTTCTCGCTGCACGGCGCCACCACCGGTTCCGGTTCGGGCGCGGGAACGATGGCGGGCACGCCGGGGATATCGGGCCCACCGGGCCACAGTGGTTCGGCCTGCACGGGTGCGGCGAGCGCGGTACCGGCCACCGCCGCACACATCGCCGCGCACGCGGCCCACCGGGGAATACGACTACTACTCACGAAATCTTGCCTCTCTCGCCGCGCCCACCCCCTGGTCGTCGTACGCCCAGAACATGAGCTTTCACCATCGACACAAGCCTCGGAACATAGAGGTGTGAACGATCATGGAGTATTGCGATTGTGTTGAGCAAGCCCTGGATATCGCTACCGGCGCGTCGCATTCGGGCAGCCACTTGACCACTTAGGTAAGCCTGACCTATGCTCATCGTGGCGTATGGATGAGCCGGTGGTCCCGAGGGCTGCGGTCGACCCCCTCGTTCCTGCCGCGGCGGGCTCCGTTCTCGTAACGGGGTCCGCCGCTTCGTTTTCCCGGTGGCGACGCCGGATTTCTGATGGTGTAAACCGGACGGTATGAGCGAAAATCCCCTGTCGTGGGCTGATATCACCCCCGAGCTGATGACCAAGATGAGCGAAGGCACCTTCACCGACCTCATCGGCATGCGCTTCACCGAGGTCTCCGCCGACCGCGTGCGCGGCGAATGGGAGGTGCGCCCCCAGTTGCACCAGCCCGCGGGCATTCAGAACGGCGGCGTCTACTGCACGGTGATCGAAACCCTCGCCAGCGTCGGCGCCAGTGTCTGGTTCGGTGAGCGCGGTCAGGTGGTCGGCGTCAACAACAACACCGACTTCCTGCGCGCCGTGCGCGAGGGCACCCTCACCGGCGAGGCCACCCCGATCCACCGCGGCCGCAGCCAGCAGTTGTGGGTCGTGGTGATCACCGACGCCGAGGGCCGCCTGGTCGCTCGCGGACAAGTGCGCCTGCAGAACCTGGCGGCCTGATCTCCATTCCCTGCGATGATCCGCTGCCGGGTCGAGCGCGTCGGCGGCGAGAGTGCCGATGCCGGCGCTTCGTTAACTTCTCGTTAATCGAGCCGGGTTCGTCCCAGGTCACGGCGTCGGTGGGCGACCCGCGGGGGCACGCACGTGCCAGAATGTCGCTCACCGACCACGATCCGCCGAGGAGAACCCCGATGCGACTGTCGCCGCACGAGCAGGAACGGCTGCTGCTGAGTTACGCGGCCGAGCTGGCGCGGCGCAGGCAGGCCAGGGGGCTCAAGCTCAATCATCCCGAGGCGGTCGCGCTCATCACCGACCACGTGCTCGAGGGCGCGCGGGACGGGCGGACCGTCGCGGAACTGATGTCCTCGGGGCGCCAGGTGCTCACCAGGGACGACGTGATGGTCGGCGTGCCGGAGATGATCCACGACGTTCAGGTCGAAGCGACCTTCCCGGACGGGACCAAACTCGTCACCGTGCACCACCCGATCGGATGAGACCATGATTCCCGGTGAATACCTGTGTGCCGAGGGCACGATCGAACTGAACGCGGGCGCGACGCGCGTGGAACTGGACGTGGTCAATACCGGTGACCGTCCCGTGCAGGTGGGCAGTCACGTCCATTTCCCGCAAGCCAACGCCGCGCTCGACTTCGACCGATCCGCCGCCTACGGACACCGCCTCGATATTCCGGCGGGCACGGCTGTCCGGTTCGAACCGGGTCTGCCGCAAAGGGTTTCGCTCGTTCCGCTCGGTGGCACCCGCGAGGTCTACGGGATCAACGCCGACGCACCCGGCCGTCTCGATGGCTGAGCGCAACCGAACACCGCACGCCGTTTCGCCGCAGCTTCCGGGAGAGAGCCGATGACCGAACTCAGCCGCGCCCGCTACGCCGAACTGTTCGGCCCGACCACCGGCGACCGGATCCGCCTGGCCGACACCGACCTGCTCATCGAGATCACCGAAGACCGGTGCGGCGGACCGGGACTGGCGGGTGAGGAAGCGGTCTTCGGCGGCGGCAAGGTGCTGCGTGAGTCGATGGGGCAGTCGCGCGCCACCCGCGCCGACGGCGCACCCGACACGGTCATCACCGGGGTGGTGATCGTCGACCACTGGGGCATCATCAAGGCCGACGTCGGCATCCGCGACGGCCGTATCTGCGGAATCGGCAAGGCGGGCAACCCCGACACCATGTCGGGCGTGCACCCCGACCTCGTCGTCGGTCCGGCGACGGAGATCATCGCGGGCAACGGCCGCATCCTCACCGCGGGCGCCATCGACTGCCATGTGCACTTCATCTGCCCGCAGCTGATGGAGGAGGCCCTCGGCGGCGGCATCACCACCCTCATCGGCGGCGGCACCGGCCCGGCCGAGGGTTCCAAGGCCACCACCGTCACCCCCGGTTCCTGGCACCTTGCCCGGATGCTGGAATCGCTCGACCACTGGCCGTTGAACATCGTGCTGCTGGGCAAGGGCAACACGGTGAGCCAGGAATCCATGTGGGAGCAATTGCGTGGCGGCGCATCGGGTTTCAAACTGCACGAGGACTGGGGTTCCACCCCGGCCGCCATCGACGCCTGCCTCTCCGTCGCCGACGCGGCGGGCGTGCAGGTGGCGCTGCACTCCGACACCCTGAACGAGGCGGGCTTCGTCGAGGACACCCTCGCCGCCATCGCGGGCCGTGGCATCCACGCCTATCACACCGAAGGCGCGGGCGGCGGCCACGCACCCGACATCATCACGGTCGCTTCGCATCTCAACGTGCTGCCCAGTTCGACCAACCCCACCCGCCCGCACACCGTCAACACCCTCGACGAACACCTCGACATGCTGATGGTGTGCCACCACCTGAGCCCGTCGATCCCCGAGGACCTGGCCTTCGCCGAATCCCGCATCCGGCCCTCGACGATCGCCGCCGAAGACCTGCTGCACGACCTGGGTGCCATCTCCATGATCGGCTCGGATTCCCAGGCCATGGGCCGCATCGGTGAGGTGGTGCTGCGCACCTGGCAGACGGCACACGTGATGAAGGGCCGTCGCGGTGCGCTGCCGGGCGACGGCGCCGCCGACAATGCCCGCGTCCAGCGCTACATCGCGAAATACACGATCTGCCCGGCTGTTGCGCACGGACTCGACGACGAGATCGGTTCGGTGGAAGTCGGCAAACTGGCCGATCTGGTGCTGTGGGAACCGGCGTTCTTCGGCGTCCGACCGCACGCGGTCCTCAAGGGCGGCATGATCGCCTGGGCCGCGATGGGCGACGCCAACGCCTCCATCCCCACCCCCCAACCCGTCCTGCCGCGCCCGATGTTCGGTGCCGCCGCCCCCGCCGCGGCCGCCACCTCCCTGCATTTCGTCTCCGAGCAGGCCATCGACGACCGTCTGGCCGACCGGCTCGACGTCCGCCGAAAACTGGTGCCCGTCAAAAACGTTCGCCGCGTCACCAAGACCGACATGCCCCACAACGACGCCATGCCACGCATCGAAGTCGACCCCGACACCTTCACCGTCCGCGTCGACGGCGAGGTCTGGACCGAGGCCCCCGCCACCGAACTCCCCATGGCCCAGCGCTACTTCCTGTTCTGAGGGCCCGCCGCCGGGCGTCGGCGGCCTGGGGTAATCTCGGCGCGATCCGAGCGGGGCGGGTATCGGTCGCCTCGCGTCACGTGCCGGGCGAACCGGCGGGAGGGGGCCGTTGCCGTGGACGATCTGACCGGTGCCGCCGATGATCTGGCGCGCTGGGCGCAGGATCTCGAGCGCAAGTCGCAGCGGTATCAGGAACTGCACACCAAGATGGCCGACGTGAGTGTCACCGACACCTCGGCCGACGGGCGGATCGCGGTGACGGTCGATGCGAACGGGTGCACCACCGCCGTCACCCTGGCCGCCGGCGTGCGTGGCATGGACCCCTCGGCCGTCGCCACCGAACTGATGGCCTGCACACGTCGTGCCCAGGCCCGGCTGCGCGACCGCGTCTCCGGACTGGTGCACGACGTCGTCGGCGCCGACGAGGCCGGGGCCGCGATCGTCGGCCAGTACACCGAACGGTTCCCCGATCCGCTCGATTCCGAGCATGCGCCCGTCGCCGCCACGCCGCCTCCGCCGCCGGTCGCCGCGTGGCCGCCCGTCGAACCCGAGGTGCCCGCCGCCCGCAAACCTGACCGCGACCGGGTCGTCGCGCCCGTGGAACCCGACGAGGAAGATCTCTTCTACCAGCGCAAATCCTGGCTGCAATAGCGCGATCTCGGCTGCGGCGAATATTCGGGGGAACCGAATGGGGTGGTGCCGCGTCCAATCAGTTCGAGACAGGTGCGCGCCCTCGATCGGGTTCGCCTTCAGGAGGGAGTCAGCGTGACCGGTGTGGTGAATGTCGACCCGAATGCGATCAGAACGCACGCCGGATCGGTGGACGGCGTCGCGAGCGGGGTGGCCTCCGCCCTCGAAGCGGCGAGCTACCTGGCCCACGCCGACGACGGCTACGGCCTGCTGGTGAAGCCGTACGCGGTGATCACCCTCAACACGCTGCACGACGAGATCGTCGACGGGCTCACCGAACTCGATGCCCTGGTGGCGGCGATGCCGGGCAAGTTGCGCACCGCCGCCGACACCTTCGAAACGTGCGACACCACCCGGGCCGGACAGCTGAAAGCCACCACCGCCGAGATCGAGGGGACCGTCTGAGCATGGCCGACCAACCGACCGCCCTCGGCACCTTCCTCAACGAGAACTCGGTGCTGCCCGGCACCGTCGACACCTTCGACGACGCGCCCGCACCCGACAACGACCTGCTGGCCGACGGAACCAACTACCGCGACACCTACTACCAGGAAACCAATTTCCTGTTCAGCAACGTGGGCGTACCGCGGATCGAGGAGAAGAGCGGTGGGCCGGAGGCCGACGCGGGCATCCTCAAAGGCACCCTGCAGGGCGACACCATCGAGAACGGGTACGGCCTCTACAACGCCTTCGCGGGCGGCGGGTCGACCACCGACAAGATCGACGCCATCGCCAAGGCCGGATCGACAGCGGCCGACTGGTCCTCCGCTGTCCAGACATTCGGCAAGGCCATCAAAGGCACCTCGGCCCTGGCGAAGTTCGACCCGTTCAACTTCATCGGCTCACAGCTGATGAGCTGGATGCTCGAACATGTGGAACCGATGCGCAAGTCGCTCGACTCCATCACCGGCAATCCCGATATGGTCCAGGCGTATTCGGATTCGTGGAAGAAGATCGCCGACCATCTCACCACCACCGCCGGGCAGCTGGCCGCCGCCGTCGACACCGGCATCGGCGAGTGGACGGGCTGTGCCGCCGAGGCTTATCGCACCAAAGCGACCGAACTGGCGAGCACGATCGCCGAGAAGGCCGCCGTGTCGCAGATCCTCGCCGACTGCGACAAGGCGATGAAGTCGATCGTGGAAACGGTGCGCGGCATCGTCGTCGAGATCCTCAGCAGTCTGGCGGGCATGCTGCTCGAGATGACCGCGATCCTCATCGCCTCGGCCGGAACCGCGTCGCCCGCGCTCATCGCTCGCGCGCTGGCCGATATCTCGCTGGCCACCATGAAGGTGTGGCAGATGCTGATCAAGCTGGCCGAGGCGCTGGTGTCGACGAAGACCATGGCGCAGAGCGCGGTGCAGTTGGTGCGCGGGGTCGCCGAGGTGGAATCCGCGAAATAGGTGCCGGTGTCCGGTGGGGGATGGTGGCAGACTGCGGGTATGACCAGTGCTGAGTGGGCCGATGTCGACAGTTATCTCGTTAGTGCGCTTGTCGGGGAGGAGGGGGTGCCCGCGCTGCAGGCGAACGCCACCGCGGGGCTGCCCGCGATCGATGTGTCGCCGCCGCAGGGGAAGCTGCTGAACCTGTTGGCGCGCACCGCACGTGCGCGTCGGGTGCTCGAGATCGGCACGCTCGGCGGGTACAGCACCGAATGGCTCGCGCGGGCGGTCGGTGAGGGTGGCACCGTGGTGACCTTGGAATTCGAGCCTCGTCATGCCAAGGTCGCGCGGGAGAATTTGGACCGGGCCGGAGTGGGGGAGCGCGTCGATATCCGGGTGGGGGCAGCCCTCGATACGCTGCCCGAGGTGGCTGAGGACAGCAGCGAACCGTTCGATCTGGTGTTCATCGATGCGGACAAGGTGAACAACTCGAACTATGTGCAGTGGGCGTTGCGGCTGACCCGCCCGGGCTCGGTGATCATCGTCGACAATGTGGTGCGGGGCGGGGCTGTCGCCGACGAGCATTCCGACGACCCGAACGTGCGGGCCAGCCGCGAACTCATCGACCTGCTCGCCGCCGAACCCAGCCTGGACGCCACGGTGATCCAGACCGTCGGCGCCAAAGGCTGGGACGGTTTCGCGTACGCGGTGGTCAACGGTCCGGAGGCCTAGCGGTACCGCCTCGACGCGGCGTCGATCAGCCGGGCCGCGCTCGCGCGGGTCAGCGTGCGGGTGACAGCGCCCGCGGCGACAGCGGCTGCGCACCGGTCGCGATATCGATGGCTTCGGCCAGGTCGAGCCGCAGTTCGTGATCCGATGCGGGTGCGGGTCCGTCGTGATGGGTGATGCCCTCGGTGGTGCGCACGTAGTGCAGCACGGTGTCGCCGATGTGCACGGTGACGGTGCCTGCGTCGACGACCTCGGCGAGGGCACGGCCCAGGGGCAGCGCCAGCCAATGCGCGCGCACCGCGTCGGTGGGATTGCGCTGCCCGAGCAGCGGCGCACCCCACCCGGCCAGCGCGTCGAGCACCGGTCGCAGCCCCCGGCCGAGTTCGGTGAGCTCATAGCTCGAGCGCATTCCGTTGCGGTGGTGGGTGAGCACACCGTCGCGCTCGAGCCCTTTGAGCCGGGTCGCGAGCATATCGGTGCTTATCCCGGGCAGGTCGGCGAACAGATCACTGTAACGGCGTGGGCCGGAACACAATTCGCGGACAACGAGCAGGCTCCACCGGTCCCCGACGAGGTCGAGCGCGCGGCTCACGGCGCAGTAGTGGTCGTAGCTTCGGCGTGACACGGCTATCACTCTAACCTGATACTTGGAAAATCCAAGTGAGATCTTGGAAAAACCAAGTAGTGTGTGCGGCAACCACATCGCGGAGGGAAGTCCATGCAGTTCAAGCAGTCGAGCAAGCTGTCGGGAGTGTCGTACGAGATTCGCGGTCCGGTGGCCGAGGAAGCCGCCCGGCTCGAGGCCGAGGGGCATCACGTCGTGAAGCTCAACACCGGCAATCCGCTGATCTTCGGGTTCGACGCGCCGCCGGACCTCTTGCAGGACATGGTGCGAACCCTGCCCGCCTCCACCGGTTACACCTCGTCGAAGGGCCTGCTCTCGGCCCGGCGCGCGGTGGTGCAGTACTACCAGACGCTCGGCGTGCCCGATGTCGACGTGGAGCAGGTGTTCCTCGGCAACGGTGTCTCCGAGCTCATCATGATGGCGATGACTGCGCTGCTCGAGAACGGCGACGAGGTCCTCGTGCCCGCCCCCGACTTCCCGCTGTGGACGGCCGCGACCGCGCTCAACGGCGGCACCCCGGTGCACTATCTGTGCGACGAGGGCGCCGACTGGTATCCCGACCTGGCCGACATCACCGCCAAGATCACCGACCGCACCCGCGCCATCGTCCTCATCAACCCCAACAACCCGACCGGTGCGGTGTACCCGCCGGAGGTGTTGCGGGAGATCCTCGAGATCGCCCGCAGGCACAACCTCGTCGTGTTCGCCGACGAGATCTACGACAAGATCTACTACGACGACCTGGAGCACACCGCCGTCGCCTCGCTCGCCCCCGATCTGCTGTGCCTGACCTTCTCCGGCCTGTCGAAGAACTACCGCGCCGCCGGTCTGCGTTCCGGCTGGCTCGTGGTGTCGGGCCCCGTTCAGCACGCGGCGAGCTATCTCGAGGGTCTGACCATGCTGGCCGGTCTGCGCTTGTGCGCGAATGTCCCCGCGCAGCAAGCCATTCAGGCCGCGCTCGGCGGGTACCAGAGCATCAACGATCTGGTTCTGCCGGGTGGCCGACTGCGCGAACAGCGCGACCGGGCGTGGGAAGCGCTCAACTCCATTCCCGGTGTCTCGTGCATGAAACCCAAGGGCGCGCTCTACGCCTTCCCGCGCATCGACCTGGACATGTACCCCATCCACGACGACGAGAAGTTCGTGCTCGACCTGCTGCTGCAGGAGAAGCTGCACATCGTGCAGGGCACCGGCTTCAACTGGCCGCGTCCCGACCATTTCCGCATCGTCACCCTGCCGCACGCCGACGAACTCGAGGCCATCATCGAACGCATCGGCCGCTTCCTGGCCACCTACCGGCAGTAGGTCAGGTCGGGCAGCCCTGCCCGGAGTCGCCGGACGCCGAGGGCGGCAGCTGGATGAGGCAGAGGACGAGCCCGGCCATGGCGTCGGCCAGCTCGCCGGACCCCGTGTGGACCGTCGTGCGGTTCGGCCCGGGGATCTCGGCCGAGGCGGCCGGTGCGGCGAGTACCGGCACCGCCGCAGCACAGACGATCAGCGCCGCGGCGGCGAACTTCTTCGGCATGATCGGCCCCTGTCTCCCGGATGACGTCTCGGTCCCGATGCTACGCCCGGTGTGTGCCCGCGGACTTCGGCGCAGCGACGAGGGCTGAGCGCAGCCACGAGACAGAAGGACTCACCGCAGCCGGACCGGTAGGTCGAGCAGACCGCGGATGAGCGTGCTCGTCTGCCAGTGCATGGTGGCGGCGGGGTCCGCCAGACGTAGGTCGGGAAAGCGCCGGAGCAACGCGGTGAAGGCGATCTCGGCCTCGAGGCGGGCGAGCGGTGCGCCGACGCAGAAGTGGATGCCGTGACCGAAGGCGAGATGACCCGAGGTCGGCCCGTCGACGGTGAGCGTATCGGGGTCGGTGAATCGGGCGGGGTCGCGGTTGGCGGCCGCCAGGGCGACGTTCACGATCTCACCCGCCGGAATCTCGACACCGCCGAGGGTGACGGGCTCGGCGGTGAACCGCAGCGTCGCCATGTCGACCGGCCCGTCGAAGCGCAGGAACTCCTCGATGGCCTCGGGCACACCCGCCGGGTCGGCGCACAGTGCCGCCCACTGGGTGGGCTCACGCAGCAGGGCGTGCACACCGTTGCCGATCAGGTTCACGGTGGTCTCGTGCCCGGCGACCAGCAGCAGGAACGCCATCGACACCAGTTCACGGTCGGTGAGCCGGTCGCCGTCCTCGTCGGCGAGCACCAGCTGCGACAGCAGATCCTCGGCGGGCCGGGACTGCTTGGCGCGCACCAGACTCGACAGGTACGCCGCCATCGCGGCGGCGGCGGCGGGCCGCCCCTCTTCCTCGCCGACCACCCCGACCAGCGACCGGGTCCACGCCTGGAAGTCGTCGCGGTCGTCGAAAGGAACACCGAGCAGTTCGCAGATCACCGTCACCGGAAGGGGATTGGCGAATACCTGCATGAGGTCGACCTCGTCGTGGCCGTCCATCGCTGCCAGGAGGTTCTCGGTGATCTCCTCGATGCGGGGACGCAGAGCCGCCACTTGCCGGGTGGTGAACGCCTTGTTCACCAGTTTGCGCAGGCGGGTGTGCTCGGGCGGGTCGGTGCTGAGCATGTGCTGCAGCAGCACCATGGTGTTGGCGTCGGTGGGGGTGCCGTCGCGTTTGGCGCGCAGGATCTCGTCGGCACGCACCGTGTCCTTGCGCAGCCGAGGGTCGGCGAGTGCGGCGCGCGCCTCGGCATGACCGATGACGATCCAGCGGATCACATTGTCGGGGAACAGCACCCGATGCACCGGCCCGGTGGTGCGCCAGCGGCGGTAGTGGGCGTGCGGGTCGTCGAAGAAGTCGGCGCCGATGGTCTCGACAGGGGCGGCGGCGGTGGTGGTGTCGGCCATTTCGTCACGGTACCGGGGTGGCCGCGGCGACGCGCCGGAAGCGACCACCCCGATTACCGAATTCCCTTGTGACAGGCGGTGTCCGGATCAGCGGGCGGACCCGTGCAGGGCGATCTTGCCGTTGCGTCCCGGCGTTTCCGAGGCGACGGCCGCGTCACCGGCCTTGTCGAGGGGGAACTCACCGTCGAGTTCCAGGCGCAGTGTGCCGTCGGCGGCCAGCCCGACCAGTTCGGTGATGAGCCGCACGTAATCGGCCCGGTCGATCTCGGCGCTGCGCTGCTGGCCCCAGAAGCCCTTCACGACAGCCTGTTTGAAGATCACCGCACCGGTGTCGATGACCATCGGCTTGCCCGACAGCGCGCCGAAGGAGATGAGTTCACCACGCGGGGCGAGCAGCGACATCAGCGTGGCCGCGGCCGGACCGCTGACCTGGTCGACGGCCCGCACGATCGGTTCGCCGCCGGTCACCTCGCTCACGCGGTCGGTCCATCCTTCGCTCTCGGTGTCGAGGACCGGGCCGTAGCCGAGGTCCTCGAGTGCCCGCACCGAACCAGGTCCGCGCACCAGGCTCAGCACCCGCACGCCACGCTGCTTCGCGAACAGGTTGACCTGCCGGCCGACGGCGCCGTTGGCGGCGTTCACCACGATCCACTGACCCGGCTGCACGGCGAGGTCGTCGAGCAGCATCAGCGCGCTCAACGGCATGGCCAGCAACTGGCAGGCGGTCTCGTCGGGCACCGTCGGCGGCATGGGAACCACCTGGTCGGCGCGCGCGACGAAGTAATCGGCCCACGCGGCCCGCGCCCCGGCCACCGCGACCCGCTGCCCGACCTGCACCCGGTCGGCGCCCGGGCCCACCGCGTCGACGACGCCGACGGCCTCGGTGCCCGGAATCGCGGGCAGTGAGGGTTTGTAGCCGTATACCCCACGCACGATCGCGAGGTCGTGGTTGTGGATGGGTGAGAGCGTCATCGACAGCCGCACCTCACCTGGTCCCGGTTCGGGCACGGGCACGGTCTGTGCCGCGAGTACGTCCTTCGGCTCCCCGAATCGTTCGATCACCACTGCCTGCATGTCCGCCTCCGAAGCTGGTTGCGAGTCGTGCACGATGCGCCCATTCTTCCACCGCGCCGCACTTCCCCCGACTCCGCACGGCCCGGTCGCGCGTCTCGCGTACTCGGCACAGAGGCCGACGGCAGCCCGCCTCGGGCCACCTCGGCGCAGGATGCGAGGCTTTGCCGATCGGCCCGTATGCGACATTTTCGCCATCGCGTCCGCACACGATTCGCCCGTGTCAATACGCCGCAAGGGTGACCGATGCCCCCTGCGGTAGCCCCACCGAATCGGTCTTTCGGGGGACGACCGGCGAGACACTCCGGCCTACTCTCGGTCCATGACAGCCGGAACCCCTTCACCTGCGGCATCTTCCGGCCGCCGCATCGGCGAGGTCGACATCCTGCGCGGATTCGCCCTGTTCGGCATTCTGATCACCAATGTGATCATCGCGACCACGCTGTGGTCCGCCGTCGGCACGCGAGAGGACCCGCGTTCACTGTTCGACGGCACCGCCGACCAGCTGGTCCGCGCGGGCGTCGACGCGCTGTTCACCGGACGTTTCTACCTGCTGTTCGCGTTCCTGTTCGGATACTCGTTCACCCTGCAGATCGCGGCGGCCCAGCGTGCCGGGGCGCCACCGGTGCGGCGGCTGCTGCGGCGGTGCGCGGCGCTGATGGGAATCGGCCTGCTGCACGTGTACTTCCTGTGGGTCGGCGACATCCTCACCCTGTACGCGGCGCTGTGCCTGCTGCTGATCGCCCTGCGCAAACTCTCCCCCCGCACCGCCGTCATCACCGCGATCGTGCTGTATTCGCTGTGGTCGGTCTTCGCCTTCCTACCCGGGAGCGGCACGGGCACGCTCGGCCTCGGCCTGTTCTTGGACCTGCCGAAGATGTCGGCGGACTTCACCGGCAGCTTCGCCGACACCTTCGCCGCCCAGACCTCCGTCGCCCCGGTGTTCGCGATCCTCATCTGGATAGGCCAGGGCGTGCCGAGCCTGGCGATGTTCCTGCTCGGCATGGTGGCGGGTAAACGCAATCTGTTCGAGGACGCCGCGACCATCGCGCGTTGGACGCCCCGGGTGCTGTGGATCGGGTTCGGGCTCGGGTTCCCGATCTCGGCCATGACCTTCGCCCAGCTGATGGACTGGTGGCATCCGCCGGTCCTGGTCCACGGACTCCAGTACCTCATCGCGCCCGCCATGACGTTCGCCTATGTCGCGCTGGTCCTGCGGCTGGCGGGCTCGCCGCGCACCGGCCGGTATCTCGCCGCGCTCGCGCCCGCCGGGCGAATGGCGGCCACCAACTACATCGGTCAGTCGGTGGTGCTGATGGTGGTCTACACCGGATACGGTTTCGCCCTCGCCGATACCGTCGCGCCGCCGGTGGTCGTGCTCGTCGCGCTGGTCACCTTCGCCGCCCAGCTCGCGCTCAGTGCCTGGTGGTTGCGTCACCACCCCTACGGTCCGGTGGAATGGGTGTTGCGCGCCGCCACCTATCTGACAGTGCCCGCTTGGAGGAAACCGAAAGCGGCTGCGGCGCAGCCAGTTCGATGACCTAGCCGGACCGGTCGGCGCGCGCGGCGAAACCATCGCAGAGCGCGTCGAGGCCCAGGTAGAGCAGATCCTGCGAGGTCAGCTCGCTCACGCCGGCGCCCTCCAGGTCCGCCAAGGCGGGCGGCACCGGGAACTGTGGTGTGCCTTCCAGCAGATCGCGCAGACCGTTGGGGTCGTCGGTCGCGGTGCGCTTGTCGGCGAGCAGGGCGCCACCGACCACCGGCAGGCTCGCGCCCGAGATGTAGTTCCACACCGTGAACGCCATGGTCGTGGCCTCGCGCGTCGACACCTCGAGCTCGCGCAGGCCGGCCACCAGCCACGCCAGGCTCGCCAGACCCTGGGGGCCGAAGCTGTAGCGGGGGACCGCGAAGGTCAACAGCACCCACGGATGCTGCTGGTAGAGCTGCCAATCGATCTCGGCGGCGATGCGCACCCGGTCGCGCCAGGTCCAGTTCTGCCCGGTCGGGTCGGGGTAAGGATGCCGGGCGGCGATCTCGTCGGTCATGGCCGCGATCAGTTCGTCCTTGCTGTCCACGTGCCGATACAGCGACATGGTCCCCACCGCGAGGCGATCGGCGATGCGCCGCATCGACACCGCGTCGAGGCCGTCGGCGTCGGCGAGGGCGATCGCGGCGTCGACGATCGCCGCCCTGGTGAGCTTGGCCTCAGTCATCCCATGACTCACTTTCGTCATCCGGTCTTAATGCGTACACTGTACCGGTGCCTCGCGTACGCCGTACGCATACCCTGGGAAGGAACTCGGAATGACGAAGCTGGAACCGGCGGTGCCCACCGCAGTCGCCGGTGGACGCCGCGCATGGCTCGGATTGGGCGTGCTGCTGCTGCCGGTGCTGCTGGTGTCGATGGACATCTCGGTGCTGTTCCTCGCCATGCCGACCCTGACGAGCGACCTCGACCCCACCGCCTCCCAGCAGCTCTGGATTCTCGACATCTACGGGTTCATGCTGGCCGGCCTGCTCATCACGATGGGCAATCTCGGTGACCGGATCGGCAGGCGCAACATCCTGCTCGCCGGCGCGGCCGTGTTCGGTGTGGCATCGGTGCTCGCCGCGTTCGCGCCGAGCGCCCCCGTCCTCATCGCCGCGCGCGTGCTGATGGGCATCGGCGGTGCGACCCTGCTGCCGTCGAGCCTGGCGCTGATCTCCACGCTCTTCCCCGACGCCCGCAGGCGCGCGACCGCGATCGGCATCTGGACGGCGTTCTTCGCGGGCGGTTCGGCCGTCGGCCCGATCATCGGCGGTCTGCTGCTGCACCACTTCTGGTGGGGTTCGGTGTTCCTCATCAATATCCCGGTGCTCGCGATCCTGCTGCTGTTCGGCCCGTTCCTGCTGCCCGAGCACCGCTCGACGACCCTCGGCCCGATCGATCTGCCGAGCGTGGCGCTGTCGATCGGCGGCATCCTGCCGGTGGTCTACGGCATCAAGCACATCGCCGCCGACGGGTTCGATCTCGTCTCGCTGGTGATCGCGGCCATCGGCGCGGTGATGCTCGTGCTGTTCGTGCGCAGGCAGCGTCATCTCAGCGAACCGCTGCTCGACCTGTCGCTGTTCACCCGGCCGCTGTTCCGGGTCGCGATCGGCGCCAGCATGGCGGGCATGATGTCGCTGGCCGCGATGAGCTACCTGACCAGCGTGTATCTGCAGTCGGTCACCGGGCGTGACCCGTTGCAGGCCGCGCTGCTCGGCATTCCGATGGCGGTGGCCGTGTTCGTCTGCTCGATGAGCGGGGCGAATCTCGGGCTGCGGATCGGGGTGCGGGCCGCGTTCACCCTGGCGCTCGTCGCGTCGGCGGTGGGCAATCTGATGCTGCTCGGCGTCGGTGTCGACGGCGGGTTGGCCTGGTACGTGGCCGGTTCGGTGATCGCCGGTGTCGGATACGGCATCTCCTTCACCCTGGTGTCGGATGTGGCGGTGTCGGCGGTGCCTGCCGAGCGCGCGGGTTCGGCGGTCGGAATCTCGGAGACCAGCTTCGAACTCGGCAACGCGCTCGGGCTCGCGCTGCTCGGTTCGCTGGCGGCGCTGGTGTTCCGCTCCGGCGGTGACTTCGACGAAACGCTGGGGGAGACCCTCGCGCACTCCGGCGACAATGCGGGTCTGGCGCACGCCGCTCGCGAATCGTTCGTCAGCGGCATGCATGTCGCCACCACGTGCGGTGCGTTGCTGCTGCTGGCGATGGCCGCGCTGGCGTGGCGTTCGGCCCGGTCGACGCGCTGACAACCGGTAGCGGCGTCACCGCCGCTACCGGTTGTCCGGTGCCGCACAGCACTCGCTCGATGTGAGGAGTGCCACCTGGCCTGCGGTTGGGTCCGGCTCGCCGAGCGTTGCGGCGACGGCGTTGCATAGGATCATCGGATGCGAAACGAGGGTGCGACGGGCCTGGCGACATTGCTCGCCCTGGCCGATTCGCGCCTGCCCATCGGCGGGCACGTGCACTCCGGCGGTGTCGAGGAGGCCGTGGCCTCGGGTCTGTTGCGCGACAACGCGAGCGTCGAGCTGTACCTGCGCCGCCGCATCGCGACCACCGGTCTGGTGACGGCCTCGCTGGCCGCCGCGGTCTGCGCCGGCACGCTCACTCCCGAGCGGGCCGACCTCGAAACCGATGCCCGCACACCGTCTCCCGCCGCGCGCGCCGCTTCCCGTGCCCAGGGTCGCGGTCTGCTGCGACTCGCCAAACAACTCTGGCCCGATCCGGTCCACGTGCACGCGACCGACGCGCGGTCGACGATGCCCCCCGCCGAGGCCGAATATCCGAAGTGGTCGGCGGTCGGCACACGCCCGCATTTGTCGACGGTGTTCGGCATGGTCGGACTGGCCTGCGGTGCGAGTGCCGAGGAACTCGCGGGCGTCGTCGTCTACACCACGCTGACCGGTGCCGCGACGGCCGCCCAGCGCCTCCTCGCCCTCGACCCCGCCGCCATCGCGGCGAGCACGCTGCGCCTGGCACCCCTGTGCGACCGGGTCGCCGCCGAGGCCGTCACGGGGTTGGCCGCGCTGTCGGACCCGTTGCAGGACGCGCTCGCCGAACGTCACCTCCACCGCGATATGCCACTGTTCGCGTCCTGACCCCGAGATGAAGGAGTTCCCATGCCGCCGCACCTGATCGATGGTGAACCGCACGATCACAGCCACGACCGGCCCAAGCGCGATCGGGTTCCTGGTGAGGCGCTGCGCGTCGGCATCGGCGGCCCGGTCGGCTCTGGCAAGACCGCGCTGGTCGCGGCGCTGTGCAGGCAGCTGCGCGACGAGCTCTCGCTCGCGGTGCTCACCAACGACATCTACACCACCGAGGACGCCGACTTCCTGCGCCGCCACGCGGTGCTGCCCGACGAGCGGATCACCGCCGTGCAGACCGGCGGCTGCCCGCACACCGCCATCCGCGACGACATCACCGCCAACCTCGACGCCATCGACGACCTGGTCGCGGCCAACCCGCCGCTGGACCTGATCCTCGTCGAGTCCGGCGGCGACAACCTCACCGCCACGTTCTCCTCCGGCCTGATCGACGTGCAGATCTTCGTGATCGACGTGGCGGGCGGCGACAAGGTGCCGCGCAAGGGCGGCCCCGGTGTCACCTTCTCCGACCTGCTGGTGGTGAACAAGACCGACCTCGCCCCGCTGGTCGGCGCCGACCTCGGCGTGATGGACCGCGACGCCGCCAAGGTGCGTGAGGGCAGGCCGACCGCCCTGATCTCGCTCACCGAGGATCCGGCCGCCACCCCTGTGCTCGCCTGGGTGCGTGAACAATTGCGCGTGGTCGCCGAGCAGGACGCGGCCGCGGGCGTTGCGCACTGAACTGAGCATCGTCGCCGCACCGGGCCGCCTGCCGCGCATCGAGGCGATCGGCGGCCTGGCCGGGCGTCACACCGGCGCCGACACCGTGCACCTGATCGGCACCGCCGCCACCCCGCTCGGCGGCGACGAACTCGACATCCGGGTGGTCGTGCTGCCCGGCGCGCGACTGGTTGTCCGCTCGGTCGCGGCGACGATCGCCCTGCCCAGCGCCGCGAACCCACGGTCGTCGGCGTGTTGGCACTTCGAGGTCGGTGCGGAGGCGGAGCTGGACTTCGACCCGGAGCCGACAATCGTCGCGGGTGGGGCACATCATCACGCGGTGACCACAGTCGTGCTCGGCCCCGGAGCGCGGTTGCGGTTGCGGGAACGGATCCAGCTGGGCCGCAGCGGGGAGGACGGCGGCGGCTGGCGTGGTGATCTGATCGCCGACGTGGGGGAGCTGCCGCTGCTGCGGCACCGGCTGGAACTCGGGGCGGGCACGTCTGCCGACGACCGGCTGAGCGCAGCGCGAGCGCTCGACAGCGAATTGCGCTATCCCGACGATCGACCCGCCTGGTCGGGCGGCCTGGACGCGGTCCGGCTGCCGCTGGCCGCGGGCGGCTCCCTGGCGACCCGCACGAGTGCGCGCCTGCACGCACCGGTTGCGGTCGGTTAACCGAGAAGTGGTGGGAGCCGGACGTATCCGGCTCCCACCACCCGGCACACCGACGATCAGGCGATGGCCGGCTCGCTGTCCTCGGCCTCGATCGTCTCGGGCGCGTCCTCGCCGTCGACGGCGTCGGGCGACATTCCGCGCGGCGGCGCGAGGAAACCGTTCGTCGCACCGACCACGGCGCCCACACCGGCACCGACGATCGTGGCGGGCACCGACACCGCCATGTATCCGGCCACGCCGCCCAGGATCGGGCCCGCGACCAGGCCGACCGGGAAGAAGACGAGCCCGGTGACGAGCCCGGCCACCGCGCCGACCGTGCTGCCCATCATCGCGGCCGGAATCGCCACCGTCGACCCGACTGCGGCACCGCGCGCGGCGGTGCCGAGGGTCTCCTGGGCGATCCGGTCGGAGCGACTGCGCTCGAGCCCGATCGAGTCGAGGAACGTCGCGAGGTTCGCCTCGGTGTTGGCCGAGGCGTCGTTGATCTGGATCGACGTCTCCACCGGAACGAAGTCGGGCACCGGAACCTGCTGGTCACCGAAGCGGAACTGGCCCGGCGGCGGCAGGATCGGCGGTACCGGTGCCACCGCGGTCGGCAGATGCAGCGGGCCGACCGGAGACAGGTAGTCGGTCTCCGGGCCCGTGCGTGCCCACGGCAGCGAGCTGCGCGTGTTCGCGGGTTTCGGCGCGGTCACGTAAGGGGCGGCATTGGGCGCGACCGCGTCGTACTCCGGTGCGATCGGCTGCTGTTCGGGCTGCGTCACCGCCGCCTGTGCGGGATCGGCATTCGCGGTGCCCGTGCCGATCAGGGCCATGACCAGGGGTACCGCTCCCGCCGCGACGACCGAACCGACCTTCTGTCGCTGCGGGCTCGGCGCCCTGTGTTTCCCCGTCGCCATAGATCACCTTTCATCCGGGGGATTTGGTCACACATATGACCTCCGACATTCGGACCGGTGCCGTGGGCGGATGGGTCCGAAACGTCGGCAGCCCGCAATATCGGTGTGCCGGAAGGTAACCGGAGACGACAAAAGCCGGATGGTTCGACGGAACCATCCGGCTTTTCGGGCAGGTGTACTACCCGGACTTGCGCTCGTCGATCTGTTTGCGCCCCGACGGCGGGGCGCCGAGGTGGGCGGCGAGTTCATCGGCTTCGGAGACGTCGGAGTTGACCTCCTCGATCGCCAGGCGCGCGAACACCCACTGCTCGGTCGCCGCCATCTGACCGCGGTTGCGGCCGAGGAAGGACACGAACCAGCCGATCACGGTGACGATCCGGCTGCGGTAGCCGACCAGGTAGTACAGGTGCAGGGCCAGCCACGCGAGCCAGGCGAGGAACCCGCTGAACTCGAGCTTGCCGATCTGGCAGACCGCGTCGAAACGCGAGATCGTCGCCATCGAGCCCTTGTTGAAGTACTTGAACGGCTTCCGTTCGGCCGGGGTCTGCCCCTTCAGCCCGGCCTTGATGGCCTTGGCCGCGTAGGTGGAACCCTGGATCGCGCCCTGGGCCTGGCCGGGCACACCGGGCACCGACATCAGGTCGCCGACCACGAAGACGTTCGGGTGACCCTTGACCGTGAGATCAGGCTCGACGATGACGCGACCGGCCCGGTCCACCTCGGTGCCGTCGGAACGCTCGGCGATCATCTTGCCCAGCGGGCTGGCCTGCACGCCCGCCGACCACACCTTGCACATCGCCTCGATGCGGCGGGTGCTGCCGTCCTTGTCCTTGACGACGACGCCGTGCGCGTCGACATCGGTCACCATGGCGTTGAGCTGGATCTCCACGCCCATCTTCTCGAGCCGCTTGGCGGCCTTGGCGCCCAGCTTCGGACCCATCGGGCCCAGCACCGCGCCCGCGCCCTCGAGCAGGATGACGCGCGCGTCGCGCGGGTCGATGGTGCGGAAGGTGCCGTCGAGGGTGCGGTCGGCGAGTTCGGCGATCTGCCCGGCCAACTCGACACCCGTCGGGCCCGCGCCGACGACGATGAAGGTGAGCAGCCGGTCTCGTTCCTCCTGGGTTTCGGCCAGCTCGGCCTGCTCGAAGGCGCCGAGAATGCGGGCACGCAGTTCCAGGGCGTCGTCGATGGTCTTCATGCCGGGCGCGTAGGTGGCGAAGTGGTCGTTACCGAAGTAGGACTGCTGCGCGCCGGTGGCGACGATGAGGCTGTCGTAGGGGGTGACGGTATCGCGGTTGAGTAAGCGCGAGGTGACCGTCTGGTTCGCCAGGTCGACGTCGACGACGTCGCCCATCAGAACCTGCGCGTTCTTCTGCTTGCGCAGCACGAGCCGGGTGGCCGGGGCGATCTCGCCCGTCGACAGGATGCCCGTGGCTACCTGGTACAGCAGCGGCTGGAACAGGTGGGTCGACGTCTTGGAGATCAGCGTGACATCGACATCGGCCCTGCGCAGGTGCCGGGTGCCGAACAACCCGCCGAACCCGGAACCGATCACCACCACGCGGTGCCGCTGGTTCCCGACAGACTGAGTGCTCATCGTCCTGACTCCTCGGCTGACTGGGGTGATTACAGAACCGACCTTACGGGACGTGGCGCCTCAGCGACCCGCAAGGAGCAGCTGGGCCACCTTGGTGTCGGTCTCGGCGCCCTCGGTGTAGCCGCCGTCGGCGCCGAGCGCGTTCATGATGGCCAGGGTATAGCGCTCGCCCTCGCCCGCGACGCCGACCGAGTTGACCACCCAGCCGTCGGCCTCGGCCGACCAGCCGTTCTTCAGACCGGGACGCATCGCCGCGCCGGCGCCCCACACACCCCAGTGCTGGTTCGAGTCGACCGAGCGCATCCGGTCGAGCAGGTAGGCCAGGTCGTCGGGGTGCATGGTGTCGAGGATGGTGTTCATCAGCCGGTCCAGGTCGGCGGCGGTGCACTTCTGGAACGACCAGTCCGGGAACAGCGCGGTGTTGGTCGGCTGCGGGATCAGGCTGACCATGCCGTACGCGCGGAAGGCGTTGTTGTAGGCCATCCGGTCGAAGCCGATGTACTTGTGCCACAGCACATCCGTCGCCTGGTCGTTGGACGTGGCGAGCATCGCCTCGATATTGCCCCGGTCCTCCGGCGACAGCGCGATGGCGCCGACGCGGGCCCGGTTGAGCAGGTCGGCGGCGATGGCCAGCTTGATCGTCGAGGCGGTCCACACCTGGTTCTCGGCGTGTTCGTTGGCGTAGATGCCGCCGGTGACACGGTCGCGCAGCACGTAGCCGACGACGCCGGGGCGGCCGGCCAGGTAGCTGTTCACCCGCGCGATCCGCGAACTCATGTCGCAGTCGAAGCCGGACAGGCACGCCTGGGTCAGGACCGGCGCGGCCTGCGCGGTGGCGGTGAGTACGGGGACGCCCGGGGTGAGGGCGGCCGCGGCGGCGAGGAGACAAGCTGTTGCTGCGACCCGGGAAACGACGCGGGTGGCGGGGGAACGGTCACGCACGAGGCACCACACTGGCACATCGACGGCCCGGGCGCACCCTTCGCTGCCGAATCGTCACAAATCGGCCTTGTGGCACAGCGGGATTGCGATCAGTGATGCGCGGCGTGCGGGGTGGCGATGGGGCAGCCGTTGAGCCGGTGGCAGTGCTCGAACGCCTCGCCGTGACGATCGAGGGGCCACGAGTGCAGCACCTGGTCGGGGCCGTAGCGCCGGGAATTGATGAGTTCCCAGCGGGCGCCTGCGCGGCGGACGACGAATCCGCCGTCGGGAACCAGGGCAATCACCTGCGCGATCATGAACCGAACCCGCCTTTCGTACTGCGGCCGAACCGTCCCACCCGAGCCAGCAGAGTCCCACGCCCCGGTTTCGTCCCGGCGCAGGCGTGGCCGGTAACGCGTTGCAGTGTGGTCTATTTCACTAGCTCTTGCGGGGGGTGTGGGCGGGGTCGCATGATTGCGGGTCGGTCGCTGGGCGTATAAACGACGGATGCCGTTGCACCTCCATCGCGCCGAACGCGCCGACGCGCTGGCCGACGGTCTCGGGCAGGTGCTCGCGGTTGCGCCCGGTGATCCTTTCGCCACCGAGGTGGTCGCCGTTCCCGCGAAAGGTGTCGAGCGCTGGCTGGCGCAACGGTTGTCCGGGGTGCTCGGCGTGGGCGGGGCAGGTGACGGGGTAGCTGCCAACATCTCCTTCCCCTCACCTGCCGCGTTGGTCGCCGACGTGCTGGCCGCCGCGAACGGGATCACCGCCGAGGACGACCCGTGGTCCGGGCAGCGGGTGGTGTGGTCGGTGCTGCGGGTGATCGACGAGGTGGCCGCCGAACCGTGGGCAGCGGTCCTGGCCCGCCATCTCGGGCTGCCCGGCGGCGATCACCGGCTCGGCAGGCGCTATTCGACCGCCGCCCACCTGGCCGCCCTGTTCGACTCCTACGCCGCCCAGCGCCCGCGCGTGCTGCTCGACTGGGTCGCGGGCAACGACGGCGACGGCGCGGGCGGCCGGGTGCCCGACGACCTGGCATGGCAGCCGAAGCTGTGGCGCGCGCTGCGCACGGCCATCGGCTCCCCGAGCCCCGCCGAACGCCTCGCCGACGCCTGTGCCCGGCTGCGCACCGACCCCGCGTCCGTCGACCTGCCCGAGCGCCTGTCGCTGTTCGGCCTCACCCGCCTGCCCGCCGACCAGCTCGCCGTCTTCACCGCCCTCGCCGCCCATCGCGATGTGCACCTGTGGCTGGCACATCCGAGTCCGGTGCTGTGGACGGCACTCGCCGATGCCGCCGGGCACGGTGGCATCGGCAACGCATCGTCGCCGCGGTCCGGTGCGGCTTCGCCGAGCACGGCTGCGGCTGCGGCTGCGCGATTCGATCTCGAGTCTCCCGGTGGTCCACCGGTCGGGGACGGCTCGGATCCGGTCGCTGATCGGGACGGGCCGGCGCGGGCGAATCGAGCCGGGGTTCAGCAGTTCTCGGCGGCGCCCCGGTCTGCCGATCGGACCGCGGATCGCGTTTCGCACCCCTTGCTCGCCGGCCTCGGCCGTGATGTCCGGGAGCTGGAGCAGCGGCTGAAACCGTTGCTGGACAGCGATAGTCATCTCCCGGCGCGACTCGATTCGACGACCCTGCTCGGCCGGGTGCAGTGCGCGATCCGCGACGACCGTGCCCCGGAGTCGGGGGCGGCGCCGGACGGCAGCATCGAGGTGCACGCCTGTCACGGTGCGGCCCGGCAGGTGGAGGTGCTGCGGGATCTGTTGCTGCGCACGTTCACCGCCGATCCGACGCTGGAACCACGCGACGTGCTCATCATGTGCCCGGACGTGGAGGCCTATGCCCCGCTGGTGCGGGCGGCCTTCGGGCAGCGCGGGTCGGGCACGGGAGACCAGCCCGTAGCCGGGGAACATCCGGCCCATCAGCTGCGGGTGCGGTTGGCGGACCGGGGCCGGGCGGTGACCAACCCGATGCTCGCGGTGGTGATCGATCTGCTCGAACTGGCCGACGGGCGTGTCACCGTGACGCAGGTCCTCGATCTGGCCGCCGCCGAAAGCGTGCGCCGCCGTTGTGGTTTCGACGACGACGACATCGAACGGCTGCGCGGCTGGGCCGCCGAGTCGGGTGCGCGCTGGGGTATCGGGCAGCGTCAGCGGGAGGCGTTCGGCCTGGCCGATTTCGCCCAGAACACCCTCAACGCCGCCGTGGACCGCATCCTGCTCGGCGTCACCGCCGACGAGTCCGGTGACGACTGGCTCGATCTCGCCCTGCCCCTCGACGATGTCGACTCCAACGACGTCGACCTGGCGGGGCGCTTCGCCGAGTTCGTCGACCGGGTCGCGGTCTGCCTGCGCGACCTGCGCGGTCCCCGGCCCGCCGCCCAGTGGACGGCGGTGCTGCTGCGCGCGCTCGAACTGCTCACCGATGTGCCGGACTCCTACGCCTGGATCCGGGCCGAAGCGCGCCGCGAGATCGTCGCCGCCACCGAGCACGCGGGTGACGCACCGCTGCGGCTGGCCGATGTCGCGGTGCTGCTGACCTCCCGGCTCGCGGGCGCACCCGGGCGCGCCAACTTCCGCACCGGCGAACTCACGGTGTGCTCGCTGGTTCCCATGCGATCGGTGCCGCACCGGGTGGTGGTGCTGCTCGGCCTCGACGACGACATCTTCCCGCGTACCGGCAGCGTCGACGGCGACGACCTGCTGGCCCGCGACCCGCTGATCGGTGAACGCGACGCCCGCAGCGAGGACCGGCAGCTGCTGCTCGACGCGATCATGGCCGCCACCGAACAGCTGCTCGTGCTGCACACCGGCGCCGACCCCGTCACCGGCGCCGCCCGCCCGCCCGCCGTCCCGGTGGCCGAACTGCTCGACGTGCTCGCCACCCACGTCGGCTCGGCCGCGATGTCCGACGTGCACATCCGGCACCCGCTCCAGGCCTTCGACCGGCGCAATTTCGCGCCGGAGCGCCCACGCAGCTTCGACACCGTCGCCCTCGCGGGCGCCCGGGCTGCCGCGCGTCCGTCCCGCCCGCGCCCACCACTGCTCGCCGAACCGCTCCCGCCCGCCCCGCCTACGGACGTGGCGCTGGCCGAACTGATCGCGTTCGCCGAACACCCGGTGCGCGCGTTCCTGTGGCAGCGCCTCGGCCTGCGGGTCCCCGAGGAATCCGAGGACATCGCCGACCAGTTGCCCATCGAACTCGACGGCCTGGCCAAGTGGGACCTGGGGGAGCGGATGCTCACCGCCCGCCTCACCGGTGCCGACCCGGCGGGCCTGCGCGCGGCCGAATGGCGACGGGGGACGTTGCCGCCCTTCGGTTTCGGTACCCGCGTGCTCGACGAGGTGGAAGGCACGGTCGACACCATCGTGCGGACGGCGCTGCCCGATTACGAGGCGAGTCCGCGAGCGGTGGACATCGCCGTCGACCTGGGCAACGGTCGCACCCTCGCCGGTACCGTTCCGGAGGTGCGCGGCGAAACCCTCGTCCGCACCACGTACTCCCGTCTGGCGCCCAAACATCGTCTGGCAGCGTGGGTTTCGCTGCTCGCGCTGGCCGCCACCGAGGATCGGTCGTGGCGGGCGATCAGCACCGGCCGCGGCCAGTTCCGCAGCCGCCCGGTCGCCCGGTCGATCATCACCGCACCCGAACCACCTGCGGCCCTTGCGATCCTGCGCGACCTGGTCCGCCTGCGTGACGAGGGCCTGTGCGAACCCTTGCCCGTCGCGCCCACCGCCACCGCCGCCTACGCCGAACGCCGCTTCCGGGGCGACAGCGTCGCCGACGCCCTGCTCGCCGCCGAACACGCCTTCGACGGCGGCCCCAACGGCCCCGACAAATTCGGCGACCACACCGACCGCTACCTGCGCTACATCTGGGGCCGCGCACCACGTTTCGAGCAGCTGATCGCCGAACCCGCCCGCCCCGGCGAACCGGAAACCACCCGCTTCGGTGCCGTCGCCCGCCGCTGGTGGGGCCCGTTGCTCGCCGCCGAAAGCCAGGGGCAACCGTGAAGACATCGCTGCCCGTGGGGGCGCTGTGGTCCGAGGCGGGCTGGGCGCGAGCCGGTTGCTACGAGGGGCCGAAGCGGTGACCGGGATGATGTCGGCCCCGCCGACCGAGGCATTCGATGCGGCTGGTCCGTTGCCGCAGGGCACCACCGTGCTCGAAGCGAGCGCGGGCACCGGCAAAACCCATGCGATCGTCGGGCTGGCGGTGCGGTACGTGGCCGAGCAGGGGATCTCGATCACCGAACTGCTGCTGGTGACGTTCAGCCGCGCCGCAACCCAGGAACTGCGCGAACGCACCAGGGACCGGTTCGTCACCGTTGCCACCGCACTGGCCGAACCCGCTGCGGCACAGGAGCATCCGGACGAACTCGTGCGCGCCCTCGCCGCCGCCGACCCGGCGACGGTGCGGCTGCGTCGCCGTAGGCTGCTCTCCGCTCTCGCCGATTTCGACGCGGGCACCATCGCCACCACCCACTCGTTCTGCCAGCGCATGCTCGACGAACTCGGCCTGGCGGGCGAACACGACCCCGGCGCGCGGTTGGTCGAATCGGTCGACGACCTCGTCGCCACCGTCACCGACGACCTGTACCTGGCCCGCTACGCCCGCGACCGCGCCCCCTTCACCCTGCGCGACGCGCACATCCTCGCGCTGGCCGCCGTCCACGACCGGCATGCCGAACTCGCGCCACGCACCGAGGGCGCCGCGGGCGAACGGGTGGCGTTCGCGACCGCGGTGCGCGCCGAAACCGACCGCCGCAAACGCCGTGCGGGGCTGCGTGACTTCGACGATCTGCTCGTGCTGCTGCACGACGTGCTCGCCGACCCGGTGCACGGTCCCGCGGCCTGTGCCCGCATCCGCGAGCGCTACCGGGTGGCGCTCGTCGACGAATTCCAGGACACCGACCCGCTGCAGTGGGACATCCTGCGCCGCGCCTTCCACGAACACGCCACCATGGTGCTGGTCGGCGACCCGAAACAGGCCATCTACGCCTTCCGCGGCGCGGAGGTGCTCAGCTACCTCGACGCGGTGGCGCACGCGCGGCAGCGCAGCGAACTCACCCGCAACTGGCGCAGCGACGCCGGACTGCTGCGCGCGATCGATCACCTCTGTGGCGGCGCGGAACTCGGTCATCCGGAGATCAGTGTGTACCCGGTCGCCGCGACCCGCGCCGACACCCGGCTACACGGCGACCCGGAGGTCGTCACCCCGTTGCGGCTGCGGGTACTGCCGCGCACCGGTGCCGGGCCGCGGAACAAGTCGGGATTCCCGTCGGTCGGCAGGCAGCGCGCGAAGGTTGCCGCCGATCTCGCCGCCGACATCGTCACGTTGCTCGAATCCGGAACCAGCATCGAGGCCAAACCCGAACGCGGCGCGGATTATTCGCTCACCGAGGTCGGCGACGGCCGGGTGCGCAGACCGATCGGTCCCGGCGACATCGCGGTCCTGGTGCGCACCCGCACTCAGATCGACGTGGTGCGCGCCGCCCTGGACCGGGTCGGTGTGGCCTCCGTACTCGCCGGTGGCACAAGTGTTTTCGCGACCCCGGCGGCCACCGACTGGCTGTGGGTTCTGCGCGCGCTCGAACAACCCCATCGCGGTGACCGGGTGCGGTTGGCGGCCTGCACACCGATCCTCGGCGTCACGCTCGCCGAGATCGATGCCGGTGGTGCCGATCTCGTCGGCCGGATCTCCACACAGCTACGTGAGGCGGCCCGCCTCTTCGCCCGCGCCGGATTCGCCGCCGTCTTCGACAAACTCGCGACCGAAACCGAACTCGCACCCCGACTGCTCGCCGTCGACAACGGCGAGCGCGAACTCACCGACCTGCGCCACCTGGCCGGCCTCCTCGACGAAGTGGCCCACACCGAAGGGCTCGGCCTGACCGCCCTCACCCGCTGGCTGGCCGACCGGGTCCGCGACCCGGAGGCGGGTTCGGTGAGCGGGCGCAGCCGCCGCCTCGACCGCGACGCCGCCGCCGTGCAGATCGCCACGGTACACGCCAGCAAGGGACTCGAATTCCCCATCGTGTACCTGCCTTTCGCGTGGGACAGTGCCAAGAACCCCTACCCGGCGACCTTGCTGTTCCACGACGACAACGGCACCCGGGTGCTCGACATCGGCGGCAAGGACGCCCCCGGTTACGGCGAACGCCAATTGCGCTGCGAGGCCGAGGAATCCGGCGAAGAGCTGCGGCTGCTGTACGTGGCGGCGACCAGGGCGATGTGCCAGGTGGTCAGCTGGTGGGCGCCCGCCGTCACCACGGGTGCCGCGCCACTGCACCGGATGATCCTCGGTCGCCGACCCGGCGCGTCGCAGGTACCCCGACGCGCCGAAATACCCGCAGATGCGGCTGCCCTGCAACGCCTTTCGGAATGGGCCGCCCCGGCCGCCGACGTGATCTCGGTGACGGCGGTCGACCGCCCCGAGAACGTGGCCCCGCGCCGGGTACGCACCGAACTACCCACCGGTGAGCTGGCAGCCGCCGCGTTCGACCGGCCCCTCGACCAGCTGTGGCGGCGCACCTCCTACTCGGCCCTCACCGCGGGCGCACACGACCTGGCCTCGGTCAACGACAGCGAACCCGAGGACGGGCCCGGTCCCGACGACGAACCGGACACCCCGCCGCTCGACGTGCCGACAGTGGTCGCGGCGGCGCCGTCGCTGATGAACGCCCTGCCCTACGGTGCCGAATTCGGCACCCTCGTGCACGGCGTGCTCGAAACGGTCGACACCTCCGTCACCGACCTCGCCGCCGAGGTACGCGCGCGGTGCGCCGAAGCAGTCGAGCACACCATGGCCGAACTCGATGTCGAACTGCTGTCGGACGCGTTGTTCCAAGTCCTCTGCACGCCGACCGATTTCGGCTCGCTGGCCCGGATCCCGACCAGGGACCGGCTCAACGAGCTCGAGTTCGAACTACCCCTCGGCGGCGGGGACGACCCGCGCGGCCGGGCCGCCACCCTGCGCGATATCGCCGCCCTGCTGCGCACCCACCTTCCGCCGGACGACGACCTGGCAGGCTATGCCGATCACCTCGCCGCCCTACCCGAGACGGTGCTGCGTGGTTACCTGACCGGCAGCATCGACGCCGTGCTTCGGGTACCCGGCGACGGTGATCTCCGGTACGTGATCGTCGACTACAAAACCAACCGGCTCGGCACCGGCGACCTCACTGTCGAGCACTACCGCCGCGAACACATGCTCGTGGAGATGATCCGCTCCCACTACCCGTTGCAGGCACTGCTGTATGCCGTTGCCCTGCACCGCTATCTGCGCTGGCGCCTGCCGAACTACGACCCGACCCGCCACCTCGGCGGCGCCCGCTACCTGTTCGTCCGAGGCATGATCGGCGCCGACACCCCACCCGGCCACGGCGTCTTCGACTGGTACCCACCCGCCGAACTCGTTGTGGCACTGTCGGATCTGCTCGCCGGGGAGAGCCGTCGATGACCGGCGCAACTGTTTCCGCCGGGTGCGTCCGGTCGACCGACGCCCGAGGATCCGCACCGACGGCTCCGGGCACACATCGGGGAGTGCACCCGCACCTTCGACCCGACACGGCCGTGCGGCAGGCCCTCGGCATGCGGGGACATTCCAGGACAGCGATGTCGGCGGATGATCGCACCCGCGACGAAGACGAGCGTCCCGCCGATGGGCGGCGGATCGGTGGGAGAGCGAGAAGGTGACATCGATTCAGGTGGCGCAGCGAGGGACCGGCCTGCTGCGGGTCTTCAACGAGGCAGGTGTGCTGTCGGCTGCCGACGTGCATGTGGCCGTGCGGCTGGGACGGCTCGGGCGCGAGGACAGCGAGGACGTGTTGTTCGCGGCGGCGCTTGCTGTGCGCGCGGTGCGGTCGGGGTCGGTGTGTCTCGAGCTGGCGCGGATGCGTGAGATCGGTGTCGACGCCGACGAAAGTCGTGATGGCGTAACCGGAATCGACCCCGCGACACTGCCGTGGCCCGAGACGGACCGGGTGCTCACGGCACTGCGGGCCAGCCCGCTCGTGCAGGGTGGTCGGGCCGGACCGTTGCGTCCGCTTCGAGTGGTCGAGGCCGATGCCGACGGTGGGGCGCTGCTCTACCTCGACCGCTACTACCAGCAGGAACAGACGCTGCGTCGGGCACTCGTCGAACGCAGCGCCGACCACCCCGTCGTCGACACCGCCCTCGTGCGCGCCGAACTCGACCGCCTGTTCGCCGACCCCCTCGGCGAAGGCCCCGATCGGCAACGCCTCGCCGCCGCGCTGGCCGCCACCCACTGGACCACCGTCGTCGCAGGCGGTCCCGGCACCGGCAAGACGCACACGATCGCCCGTATCCTCGCCCTGCTCACGGCCCACCGCCGGGCCACCCCCAAACTGCCCGCCCTGCGCATCGCCCTGGCCGCTCCCACCGGCAAAGCGGCCGCCCGCCTGCAGGAAGCCGTGCGTGACCAAGCCGCCGAACTCGGCCTGCCCGAGCTCACCGCGTCCACCCTGCACCGCCTGCTCGGCTGGCAGCGCGGCCGCACCACCCGTTTCCGCCATCACGCCCACAACCGGCTGCCCTACGACGTGGTGGTCGTCGACGAAACCTCCATGGTCTCGCTCACTATGATGAGCCACCTGTTCTCCGCCCTGCGCCCCGACACCCGCCTCATCCTCGTCGGCGACCCCGACCAGCTCGCCTCCGTCGACGCGGGCGCCGTCCTGGCCGACCTCGTTGCCGGACCGGTCGTCGGCGTCCCGAACCCGGCCCTGCGCGAACTCCTGATATCCGGCACCGGGTCAGCATCCGCTGCGGCTCGTGCGGGGGAAGAGACCGCCTCCGGCGTTGACGCTGCCGTTGTGACCGATGCGGCGGCCGGAACCTCAGCCGCTGACGGCGAAGGTATGCCCGCGAATTCGCCTGCGCAGGATGTCGATTCGCTCAGTGCGCTGGAGATGCGGCGTCTGCAGGGCGGCATCGTGCGACTGACCCGTGGGCGGCGCTTCGGTGGGCGGATCGCGGATCTGGCTGTCGCCGTGCGTGCCGGGGATGCCGATGCGGCGTTGGCGATTCTGCGCGCCGGGGGCGACGACGTATCACTGTGTGGCCCCGACGATATCCGTGCGGTGCGCGCCGACGTGACCACCGCCGCGCTCGCTGTCACGGAGGCGGCGGAAGCCGGTGACGCGGTCGGTGCGCTCGGCGCGCTGGAATCACATCGTCTGCTCTGCGCGCACCGGCAGGGCCCGTTCGGTGTGGAGCGGTGGGATCGGATGGCGGCGGAATGGGCGGCTGCCGGCGGCGCGGGACCCGAAGGGCCGCAAGCGGTGTGGTATCCCGGCCAGCCCCTGCTCGTCACCGCCAACGACCACGAGGCGCGCATCTACAACGGCGACACCGGTGTCATCATCCGCCGCGCCGACGGTTCCCTGCGGGCCGCCCTGCAACGCGGCAGCGAGCCCTACTTCGTCCACCCCACCCAATTCCCCTCGGTCGTCACGGTTTTCGCGATGACCATCCACCGCAGCCAGGGCAGCCAGTACGACACCGTCTCGGTGGTCCTGCCCGAACCCGAATCCACGCTCCTCACCAGGGAACTCCTCTACACCGCGATCACCCGCGCCCGCACCCACGTGCGCATCATCGGTACCGAGGACGCCGTCCGCGCCGCCATCGCCCGCCGCGTCCTGCGCGCCAGCGGCCTCACCCGCACCACCCTCGCCACCTGAGCTCCCGATCGAGATCACCACGCTCTGATGGCGGGATTCGGGCGGAAACCCGCCGCCAGAGCGTGGTGATCGAGTGTCCTTGTCAGCGGGCGGAGCTGCGGGAGAGGTTCCAGGCCCACCAGGGGTCGTCGTCGAGGCCGCTGCGGATGCTCGGCTCGATCTGGGCGCGCAGGGGGTCGGGCAGCCCGTCCAGCGCCGGGAGGATGTCGGGGGACAGGGACGTCAGGTAGTCGGTGTCGAGTCGTCCGTTCTGTTCCCAGCGGGCGATATTACGTTCGGCGACAAGGTGTTCGGGGTTGATCGCCGCGAGCGCGACGAGCGTGGCGAGGGCGGTGCCGACGGCCGCGCGCGGCACCCAGCTCCAGCGCAGCCGCGCGATCGCGACCAGCATCAGCACGTACAGCAACCCGACCCACAGCTCGCACATCGACACCAGCAGGCGCAGCACCGTGAACCCGTAGGCCTGCTGGTAGGTCCACATGCGGCCGAGCGCGGAGACGACGATGATCAGCGTCAGCAGGCTCACCGCACCGAGCAGCACCCGCACCCACAGCCGGTCGGCGGCGGTGTCCTTGGCCGAGAAGTGCAGGACCGCGGCGATCACCGCCAGGGCGAGGATGCTCACCGCCGACAGCTGCCAGAACCCGCTGCGCGCGTATTCGGCGTAGGTGAGTCCGGCGGTGCGCTGCACGTAATCGTCACCGCCGAACAGGGCGACGAACTGGCCGCCGAGGAACACCCCGAACAACACCGCAAGCACCGCGACCGGCAACGCCCACTCACTGCGCGTCCACAACCGGCTCGGCCGTCCGGCATCGCCCGCGGCGGGCAGCGGTCCGGCCAGCAGATACAGCGCGCCCAACGCACCCATCCCCAGCACGGCGAACATGAACAGCCACTCCCACGCGGCGGCCGAGTCCACCTTGGGCACCAGCCCGCTCAACAGCGTCGCGAACGTCGCGTCGGCCCCACCGAGCAACGGCACGAACACCACGAGCAGCACCGCCGTCGCGGCTACCGAAACCCCGTACCGCCGCACCCGCGACAACTCGCTCGTCCCGGCCTGCCGCACCCCCGAAAACGCCCACGGCACAGCGACGAACGACTCGACCGGCACCGCGATCATGTCGAACCACACACCCCGCGTACTCCGCCGCCCCAACACCGCGAACGACCCAGCCACACAGGCCCCGACCACACACCACGCGAACAACCACCCCGCCGCCCGAACAGCCCCGACCCCCAACAGGACCAGCGCCAACCCGACCCACCAACCACGCCCCCACCGCAACGCCACCCCCACAACCGAACTCCCACCAGCTGCCCGACTCGGAGCGGCCGCCGGTTCCGGTGTGGGCTTCACGCTCGGACCGACACTTTCGCGCGGACTCGCACCGGATTCCGCACTCGCGATTGGGCCGCCGTCACCCGGGCTCGTGTCCGCATTCGCACCGGCACCCGCAGGAATCTCGGTGCTCGCACTCGCGGCGGTGTTGGTGTCGGCATCTGATTCAGCGGCTGCGCTCGTAGCGGTATCCGAGCGTGCGGCGGGCATCGAGGGCGTGATGCCCTTCGTCCGCTCGGTCGTGGAGTCGTGGGCGACTCGGGTGCCGGGCACACTCGGTGCCGTCGTCGTGTCGGCGGCTGCCACCGGCTTTTCGCGGAGATTCGCTGAATCGCCCTCGGACGCACCAGGAATTCGCTCCGGCTTCTGCGCCGAACTTCTGCGCGCCCGCTGGTCGACGGCGCAGAGGGCGGCGGTGATGGCGGTGCCGGTGAGGAGCCAGCCGATGCCGGGGCGGTCGGTGGGGATCACCGTGGCGCCGACGACGCCGACGAACGCTGCGGCCGGAAGGACACCGGAGGGGCGGGCGACTCGGCGCCAGCGAGGTGGGGCCGGGGGACGCGGTGGCGCTGACGTGTGCCGAATGGGTGACATCGGTTCCACGGCGGCTGCCTGCCAGCCGGATGTCCAGGACGGGGGAGTGGAGCTGCCCGATGCTGACCGGTCGGCGGGGGAGGTAGTCGGCTCGACCACGGAACCTGGTGATCCGTTGGGCGCGGCCCTATCAGGTGTGGGGGTCGAATCGGACTGGACAGGTTCGCGCGCCCGGGCGGTGGTGTCAGCGCCGGAATCGGCAGTTGCAATGTCCGAGTCACCGGACTGCGCGGTATTGGACGGCTGATTGCCCTTCTTGGAGAGCAGCGCCGTGATGGCGGTGGCCTGTGCGATGATCGCGGGGCCAACAGAATTCGCCGTCGAATCGCCGGAATCGGCGCCGTGGTGCGTCGCTCCGAGCCCGCTCTGTTCCTTCGCGCCGGGTGGGGCGGCATCGGGTGTCGCCTCGGACCGGCCGGTGCCCGGCCCGGCGAGAGCGACGGGGCCGGCTTCTGGGCTCGGCTCGATTCGGCCCTCGGGAGCGGCGGGTGCGGGAGAGTCTCCGCGATCCGCATCTGCCCCAGCAGCGTCCGCCGGGTTCGGTGTGGCAGCGGGCAGTTCGTTGTCCTCGCCGGACCGCTCCGTGGTCGATTTCGTCATGTTTCCCCTCGAAATAGGTGTGCTCGTCCACCCCCGGGACCAGTGGTCGGGGGTAGTGATGTGTGTGAGTCAGGAAGTGGGCAGGACTACCCGGATGCGCGAACCGGGGTCGGCCACCGCGATCGTGCCGCCGTGCAGGTCCACCACCCAGCGGGCGATGGCGAGGCCGAGCCCGGTACCGCCGCCGTCGGTGCGCCCGCCCCGGGTGAAGCGGTCGAAGACGGTGGCGCGGTCGGCTTCCGGGATGCCGGGGCCGTCGTCCTTGATCTCGAGGACCACCGTGTCGACACCTGCGCGGGCGGTCACGCGTACCTCACCGCCGGCGGGCCCGTGCCGGGCGGCGTTGTCGAGGAGGTTGAACAGCACCTGGTGCAGGCGGGCGCGGTCGCCGAGGACCACTGCGTCGGCCGGTTCGACCGTCGTGGTGAACCGCACCCCGCGACCGAGCGCGGCCGTCATCACCTCGGCCTCGGCAATGGCCTCGGTCAGAAGTGTTGTCAGCGGCAGGGGTTCACGATCCAGGGGACTGGCCCCCGCCTCGATGCTCGACAGGTCGAGGAGTTCGGCGACGAGCAATCCGAGCCGTTCGGTCTGTGCCAGCGCGGTGCGCAGCGTGGCCGGGTCGGGGTCGCTCACCCCGTCGACGATGTTCTCCAGAACGGCGTGCAGCGCGGTGACCGGTGTGCGCAATTCGTGCGACACATTCGCGATGAGATCGCGGCGCTGCCGATCGGCGGCGGCCAGATCGGCGGCCATCTGATTGAACGCGGTCGCCAGCTGGCCCACCTCGTCCCGCGACGACGCCCGCACCCGGAAACTGTAGTCGCCGTGGGCCATTCGCCGGGCCGCCGCCGTCATCTCGCGCAGCGGCCGGGTGATGCCGTGCGCGAGGATCTGCGAGGTGACCAACGCGATGACCATGGCGGTGAGGGTGGTGAACGTCGGCAACCAGCCGATGCGGAACCAGAAGTAGGCGAACGCCACCGCACCCGAACACACCATCAGCACAGCGAGTTTCAGCTTGATCGAGCGCAGCGGGTCGAGCGGGCGAGGCAACCGGTCCGCGATCCGGTCCAGCGCGGTCGGCACGCTCATCGTGCGTCCAGGGCGTAGCCGACACCGTGCACGGTGCGGATGAGGTCGGCACCGAGCTTGCGCCGCAACGCTTTCACGTGCGAATCCACCGCCCGGGTGCCCGCCGCGTCCGACCAGTCCCAGATGTCCTCCAGCAACCGCTCCCTGGCCAGCACCGCACGCGGCCGCTGCGCCAACCGGGTGAGCAGATCGAATTCCAGCGGGGTGAGCCGTGCTTCGGTCTCGCCCCGCCACACCCGGCGCTCGGCGAGGTCGATCCGCAGATCACCGACGACGATGCTGCTGTCCCCCCGGTCCGCGGCCCGCTCCACCCGCCGCAACAGCGCGTGCACCCGGGCGGCCAGCACCCGCATGGAGAACGGTTTGGTCAGATAGTCGTCGGCGCCGACGCCGAGCCCGATCAGCTGGTCGGTCTCATCGGTACGTGCGGTGAGCATCAGCACCGGAACCGAACGCTCGGCCTGGATCCGCCGACACACCTCGAGACCGTCGAAGCCGGGCAGCATCACATCGAGCACCACCAGATCCGGTTCCCCCGCCGCCGCGGCGGCCACGGCCGCCGGACCGTCGTGCGCCAGATCCACGGTGAATCCCTCGGCGCGCAAACGCGCCGCCACCGACTCGGCGATCGTCACCTCGTCGTCGACGACGAGGACCCGCCGCGCCGTACCCCCACTGAGTTCCATGCTGCGACCCTAGCGACCGGGTGTGGAGGGTTCCGTCGCCAAATGTGGAGATTGTGTGTGGAGTATCCTCGGCCGGGTGAACCCGCGTTTCCGCTGCACCCCGCCGCCCACCTCCTGAGCGAGGTGCCCCCGCGCGCCGCGCGGGTCGGCAGGCCCCCGCCGTCGGGTCGACGGCACAGCGGTTGCGCATGTCCGCACCTCGCTTCTCGCGACCACTCATTCCTTCTGTCGCAGGAGCTTTCATGTCTTCTCTTCTTGCCGGGCGAGCGTCCCGGCCCACCGCACTCCGCCGGGCAGGCATCACCGAACTCGTTCTCGCGGGCCTCCTGTGGGGGACCGGCGGACTGCTCGGCACTGTGGTCCAGCGCGGGACGGGACTGTCACCGGTTGCGGTCGCCACGGTGCGGCTGGCGGTCGGCGGCCTGCTGCTGCTCGGGCTGTGCGTGCTCACCCGGCGCGCGATACCGCGCGGTGGACCAGCCTGGCGTCGCATCGCCGCGATCGCCCTGCTCGCACCGATTTTCCAGGGCTGCTATTTCGGTGCCGTGGCGCTGTCATCGGTGAGCCTGGCGACGCTGCTCACCATCGGCATGTCCCCGGTGATCGTCGCCGGGCTCGAATACGTCACCGGCCGACAACGCCTCGATACAGGCCGCGCGGCAGGCATCGCCCTCGCACTCCTCGGCCTCGTCCTGCTCGTCGGAACTCCGGGTGCGGGCGGTTCCGGGGTGCTGTTCGGTGCGGCGCTCGCCGTCGCCGCGGCGTCGGCGTTCGCGCTGCTCACACTGGTCTCGGCGACCGAGGTGCCGAGCCTGGACCCGGTGACCGCCACCGGAGTCGGATTCACCATCGGCGCGATCGTGCTCGCCGTCCCGGCCGTTCTCACCACCCGAGCCGTCGATCTCGCCCCCGGCTCGGTGGTGACGATTCTCGCGCTCGGACTGTTCCCCACCGCGATCGCATACACGCTGTACTTCCGCGGTCTCACCGGTGTCGGCGCGGGAACAGGCGCCCTGCTCGCCCTGCTCGAGCCACTCACCGGCACCCTGCTGGCGGTGCTGGTGCTCGCCGAACGCCTGTCGCCGATGGGCTGGCTCGGTGCGGCATTGCTGTCGGTCGCGCTCGTCGCGGCGAGCCGCCCGCAGCGTACTCAGGAATCCGGGAACAGACCGGGCAGTTCCATCGCGTAGGCGAGGTCGTCGCGGGTGCCGAGGGTGACCAGCAGGATGCGGATCATGGTCACCCTCGCCTCCGACACGAGGATCGGGTCAGGATCGCTGCCCGGCTCGGCATCGGCCGTGAGCCGGTACACCACGTACTCGCACACGTGCAGCGCCGCGTCCAGATCGAGCGGGGTGGGCACCGTGCGGCCGAGCTCGCCGAACGTCTTGCGCACCAGATCCCGGATGTCGTCGAGCGCGCGTTCGCGATAGGCCGACACCGGCGAACCCGGATCGTGCAACTCGGCGAACAACGGCCGCAGCATCGCACCGTGCCCGCGCGCCCAGTCCACATAGGCGTCGATGAGCCGGATGCCCAACTGCACCGGCTCGTCGGTCCCGGCCAGCGCCGCGCTGATTCCACCGACCAGCCCGTCGTTGCTCGCGTCGAGCACCGCGCGCAACGGTTCGGCGGCATTGCTGAAGTATCGGTAGAAGGTCGGCCGCGCCAGACCCGCCTGCTCGATGATCTGGGCGACGCTCAACCCGCGCGAACCGTTGCGCGCGAACACCGCCGCGGTCGCCTCGACGATCCGGGCACGCACTTCCTCGGCCTGCTCCTGGGTCTGCGGTGGCCTACCGCGACGCACCGACGTCGCCTCCTCGGTCATCGCACCTCCACTCCGTCGGCGAACTCGCTGCCGAAAGCTTGACACGAACCCGGGCCCACGCATTAATCTAACACTAGTGTTCAGCAAATAGCCGAATATCCGCGCCTGCACCGCGCGACCACCTGGTGAGGAGAAGGGCCGACAATGACGACCGCCCCTGAATTGACCGCCGAACCGACCGCGCTGCCGAAAACGCTGGTCAAGCCTCTGTTCGACCGGGCCGTCGCCGGTGGCGCACCGTCGGTCGAGGTCTTCGCTCCCGCCACCGGCCACAAGATCGGTGACCTGCCCCAGTCCTCGATCGCCGATATCGACCGCGCGTTCGCCGTCGCCAGGCACGCGCAGCGCGACTGGGCCAAGGTGCCGGTCAAGCAGCGCGTCGAGATCGTCCGCCGCTTCCACGACATCGTGCTCGCCGAGCAGGAGACCGTGCTCGACATCGTGCAGACCGAGACGGGCAAGTCGCGCCCGCATGCCTTCGACGAGGTCGCCGACGTCGCGCTGAACTCGCGCTACTACGCCGCCGTCGCCCCGAAGCTGCTGGCCGACCGCAAGCCGCGCGGTGTGCTCCCGGTGCTCACCGCCGTCGACGTGCACAACCGCCCCAAGGGCGTCGTCGCGGTCATCTCGCCGTGGAACTACCCCCTCGCCTTGTCGGCCTCCGACGCCCTGCCCGCCCTGATCGCGGGCAACGCCGTGATCGCGCGCCCCGACAACCAGACCGCGCTGTCGGCCCTGTGGGCCATCGACGCCGCCGAGCGCGCGGGTCTGCCGCGCGGGCTGTGGCAGGCGGTGCTCGGGCGCGGCCGCGAGATCGGTGGCGACGTGATCGCCCGCGCCGACTACGTCGACTACACCGGTTCCAGCGCCACCGGGCGCACCATCGCCCAGCAGGCGGGCGAACGCCTGATCGGCTACTCGCTCGAGCTCGGCGGCAAGAACCCGCTGCTCGTCCTCGCCGACGCCGACGTGTCCAAGGCCGCGAAAGTGGCTGTGCGCGCGTGCTTCTCCTCGGCAGGCCAGCTGTGCGAATCGATGGAACGCATCTACGTCGACGCCTCGGTCTACGACCAGTTCGTCGCCGAATTCGTCGGTAACGTCAAGAACATGTCGCTCGGCGGCGAACTCGACTACAGCCGCGACATGGGTTCGCTGACCTTCCAGCGCCAGCTCGACACCGTCACCGCCCACGTGGACGACGCGGTCGCCAAGGGCGCCAAGGTGCTCGCCGGTGGCCGTCCCCGCCCCGACCTCGGCCCCTACTTCTACGAGCCGACCGTGCTGGTGGATGTGGCTGCCGGCATGACGGTCTACCGCGAGGAGACCTTCGGCCCGGTCGTCTCGGTCTACAAGGTGAACTCCGACGAAGACGCCATCGAGGCGGCCAACGACACCGCCTACGGTCTCAACGCCAGCGTGTGGAGCCGCGACGTGGACCGCGCCCGCGAGGTCGCGGCACGGATCAACGCCGGATCGGTGAATGTCAACGACGGCTTCGCCGCCGCCTGGGGCAGCATCGACGCACCCTCGGGTGGTCTCGGGATCTCGGGTCAGGGCCGTCGCCACGGCCCCGAGGGCCTGCTCAAGTACGTCGACACCCAGACCGTCGCGGTGCAGCGCGTGTTGCCGATCGGGCCGCTGCCCGGTATGTCCGAGCAGCTGTGGGCCAAGACGATGACGCTGGTTCTCGGCGCCATGAAGACGCTGCGCCAGAAGTAGCGCGCACGAACGAGCAGGGGTAGGTAGCGCATGAAGATGGAATCGGTCGCGGGCAAGCGGGTGCTGGTCACCGGTGCCGCCATGGGTCTTGGCAAGCTGTTCGCCGAGCACGCGGTGCGTGAGGGCGCCGACGCGGTGGTGCTGTGGGACATCAACGAGATCGCCTTGCGCGAGACCGCCGCGCAGCTGTCCGCGCAGGGCGGCAAGGTGCATCAGTACGTGGTCGACGTGTCGTCGCAGGACTCCATCCGAGAGAACGCCGAGGCGGTCCGCAAGGAGATCGGCGGCATCGACATCCTGGTCAACAATGCCGGGATCGTGCGCGGCAACACCTACTTCTGGGAAACCGAGAACCGCGCCGACATCGACAAGACCATGGCGATCAACTCGCTGGCCCCGATGTACGTCACCCTCGAGTTCCTGCCCGGCATGGTGGCCGGTGCCGGTCAGGCGCGCATCCTCAACATCGCGTCCTCGGCCGGTCTGGTCGCCAACCCGCGCATGGCGGTCTACGCGGCGTCGAAGTGGGCGGCGCTCGGCTGGTCGGATTCGGTGCGGCTCGAGCTCGAGCAGGCCGGCCACGATCACGTGAAGGTGACCACGGTCTGTCCCACCTACATCAACACCGGCATGTTCGACGGTGCCAAGGGCATCCTGTTCACCCCCATGCTCGAGCAGAACGACGTCGTCGACACCTCGTGGCGGGAGATGAAGAACGGTGGTGCCCTGGTGGTGCTGCCGTGGACCTCGCGGATGAACCGCGCGCTCACCGGCCTGCTGCCGATCAAGATCCGCGATCTGTACCTCAACGCGGTCGGTGTGTACCACTCGATGGATCAGTTCACCGGGCGTAAGTAGCCGTCGCGATGCCCTCGTCGGCCTGATGGTCGGCGGGGGCATCGTTGTGTCTGCTCAGTCCCGACGGGTGCCGATCACCACGGTGGCGTAGTACTCCTCGGAATGCTCGACCCGGGGTGTCAGTCCGTGTTCGCGAAGCACGGTCAGCGCCGAATCCACCTGCCCCTTCCCGGTTTCCACGTATACGGCGCCGCCAGGTGCCAGCCACTCCGCCGCCCCCTCGGCGACCCGGCGGAATATCGCGAGGCCGTCGTCGCCACCGTCCAGGGCGACGAGTGGTTCGTGCTCGCGCGCTTCGGCCGGCAGATCGGCGATGTGGGCGCTCGGCACATACGGGGTGTTCGCGAGGAGTACGTCGACGTGCCCGCGCAACTCGGTGGGGAGCGCGTCGAAGAGGTCACCCTCGTAGACGGGTGCGTCCAGCGCAGCCAGATTCTCGCGCGCACACGCCACCGCCACCGGATCGATATCCGCGGCAACCAACTCGACCGAACATCCACGCCCGGTCAGTTCCGTGGCGGCCGTGAGCCCGAGCGCCCCACAACCACAACACAAATCGACGACACGAACCGACTTCGCCGTCACATCCCGCAGCGCCTGCTCGACCAGAAACGCCGTCCGCTGACGCGGCACGAACACCCCCGCCCGCACCCCGACCCGCACCCCACGAAACTCCACCCAGCCCAACAGATATTCGAGCGGCACCCCCGAAACCCGCTGCGCCACAAGCTCATCGAGCCGCGCCGAATCAGCACCCGCCGCCTCGATCAGCAACGCCCCCTCGTCTTCGGCGAACACACACCCCGCCCGCCGCAAAGCAGCAACCACATCGGCAGACCCGGTAATACCCATCCGCCGATTGTGCCTGGGCGTATTGGTAGGAGGGCCGGGGGCCGGATCTCAGCGCGAAATGTCGAGCTCGAAAGTACGAGTTGCATCCAGGTAGATCCCCCGCTGAGCACTGCGATCAGGCGGCGGCAACTGGGAAACCAACTGCTCCAACGACGTCATAGCCCCCACCACATTCGTCCCCGCCACAATGAAATCCGCAACAGCACGCCGAATGTGATTGGGCGAGGTCACCACCACCGCACTGTTCGCGCCGAGATCGCGCAGCAGCTTCGTGCTGAACAGCGCGTTCTGCACCGTCGACCCGGCCCGGTCCTCGACATGGATCCGCTCACCCGGCAACCCACGCCCGACCAACCACCGCCGCATCGCTTCGGCCTCGGAGATCCCGTTCTGCGGGTTGCCGCCGGTGACGACGACCGGGGAGAACGGCGCCGCGATGGCCTGCAACCAGGCGGCCGTGAGCCGGTTCTCCAGTTCCGGCCGCAGCGCACCGTCGGGCAGCAGACCGTACCCGAGCACGACGATGCCGGTCTGTGGTCCGATGAGGGAGGGGAGCGGATTGGGCAGCGTCGACACCGCGGCGGTCACCGCGTGCAGCACCCGCTGCGTCCCCGCCGCCATCGCCGGATCGAGACTGCCCAACCGCTGCATCGCCTCGTTCACCGCCGCCGCGTCACCGGCGTGATGTGACCAGATGGCATGCAGGGCAAGAGCTTCGGCATCACCGGGGTCGGCGCTGATGAGGGCGCGCAGATCGGCGCGCCCGGCATCGAGATTGCCGTCGGTGAAATGCCGCTGCGCCGAGTTGTAGAGGGCTGTCACGTCCGCTTCGGCGGCGGCGGGGCCGACCGTGGCACTCGTGACCGCCGCGACCGCGGCGAACGCCGCGGCGAGCTGTTTCCATTGCCTCGAGATCTTCACGACAGTCGCGACCTTCCGGGTGGCGTACATGCGGGCAGAGCTGATGGCAGAGCTGCCGGACACCCTACGACCCGTTATGGTCCGGTTCGGGTAACCCGCCGTCGGCAGGCGCGTCGCGGCCCGGCGCTTCGGGGTGCACCCGGTGGCCGATAGGCTGACCAACCGTGGATACCGCTTCGCTGACCGGCAAGGAACTCGCCGCCGCCATCAACGCCGACTCGAAACAGCGCGCCGCCGCGCTCACCGACGCGGGCACCGCGCCCACGTTGGCGCTGGTCGTCGCCAACGACGACCCGGCCAGTGCCTGGTACGTGAACTCCCTGCGCAAGGCCGCCGAACGGCTCGGCATCGCCTGCGAGAAGATCGATCTGGGCGCCGACGCGACCGCCGAGCGGATCCGCGCGGAACTCGATGCCCGCAGCGCCGACCCGGCCACCGACGCGATCATGCTGCAGACCCCGCTGCCCGCGGGCGTCAGCCTCGACGACGTGAGCTCCGCGATCGCCGCGAGCAAGGACGTCGACGGTGTGAGCCCGCTGTCACTCGGCCTGCTCGCCTCCGGCCTCGACGGATTCGTCCCCGCCACCTCCGAGGCGGTCGTGGAGCTGCTGAAGCATCACTCGATCGCGTTGCAGGGCAAGCTCGTCACCGTGGTCGGCCGCTCCAATATCGTCGGCAAGCCGCTGGCGCAGCTGCTGCTCGCCGAGAACGCCACCGTCACGGTCGCGCACTCGCGTACCACCGACCTGGCGGCCGTCACCACCGCCGCCGACATCGTGGTCGCGGCCGCGGGACGGATCGGTCTGGTCACCGGCAAGCACATCCGTGAGGGCGCGGTGGTGATCGACGTGGGCACCAACGAGGCCGCCGACGGTGGCATCGTCGGTGACGTCGACGCCGCCTCGGTCGACGGCAAGGCCGCCGCCCTGAGCCCCGTGCCCGGCGGCGTCGGCCCGGTGACCACCGCGCTGCTCATGCGGCACGTCGTGGTCGCGGCCGAGAAAGCAAGGGCCTGAACACTTTCCGGAGCTAGCGGACCGGCCCGATCGAGGTGATCAGCGTTTTGGCGCCCACCTTGGTCGTGCCGACCAGCTGCGGGTTGTAGACGATCGGCACCTCGTCGGGCCGGTACTCGGTGATCGTCACGAAGTACTGTCCGGCGAACGCGCCCGGCGTGATGTCGAGGCAGTGGGTGGTACCGACCGGAATGGTGTCGATGCCCGACTGGATCTGCGCGCCAGTGGGCAGCGCGGCGTCACCGGCCACCAGCGTGCGCGCCTGATCGCCGGACCGTGCGACGTAGTAGGCGTGCTGGAAGGCCATGATGGCCGAGACCCCGCTGTCGGTTCCGCCGGGACCGTTGCCACGCACGAGGCTGCCGATCTGTTCGGACGGGCAGTGCCCGACGCCGGGTGCGGGCGCGGCGACGGTCGACAGCGTGGTGCTCGCCGACGTGGAAGCCGGTGCGGGACCACCGAATTGGAAATATCCGACGCCGATCAGGACCGCCCCGGCCACCGACGCGGCGAGCGGAGCCACCCACCGAGGTGTGCGCCGGCGCTTGGACCGGTCGATCATCCGCGCGAAAACCTCGTCGTCACCGTTGTAGTCGGGTGCCGGTCGCGGTTCCCACTCCGCCGTATACCGATCCGACCAGCTGTCACCAGCACCAGCTGGGGCAGCGGGCGATTCGGTCGGTGTCGTCGCCGCCTCCTGCCGGGCCGGCACGGGCGCCACCGATTCGGTCCAGCCCGATTCCGGCTCGGGCCGAGCAGATTCGGACCACGTCGGTCCCTGTGGGGCCGATCCCGGTCGAGCCGATCGGTGTCGCCCGGTTTCAGCGGCCGATTCGGGTCGCTCGGATTCCGGCCGAGCGGTTTCCGGTCGAGCCGAGTCGAACCACGAGGGCGCGGGCCACGTCGATGCCGATCGTGCCGAGGTGGACGACTCCCATTCACCCTGCGCGTCAGCCGGTTCGGGTGCGGGGAAGTCGGCGCCGACGATGGGCAGCTTGTCGGTGTCGGGCCCGTTGTTCGGCAAGATGAACGGCGTATCGACTTGGCCCGCACCGGGATCCATCGGCCCACCCACGATCGGGAGCCTATCGGTGGCGAAGGCGTCGCGCACGGGTACCGGAGCCGACAGCGAGACGACCGGAATACCCGCGGGCGTGGTCGGCCCGCCCTCTATCCGGTGCCGGGCACCGGTTCCCGAGGTGCCTGCCTCGCGGCTGCGGCGCCGTGGCAGGGCACCTCGGAGCGGAACACCAGCCGATCCCGGGTCCTGCTGTCGAGCCCCGATCGGTCTGCGCGCTTCCGGTCGATCCATCGCCCCACCTTCATCAGGCATCCGCCGTCAGGGAATGTCCCGCAACGATTTCATTACGGGCACGATACTGCCCTGACGCCGTGTTCGCCGAATGCGCGGGCGACGAGCGCGTCACCAGTGGATATAGACCTGGTCGCCGACACCGACGTTCTCGAAGTACCAGGCGGCGTTCTCGGGCGAGAGGTTGATGCAGCCGTGGCTCACGTTGGCATAACCCTGCGAGTCCACCGACCACGGCGCGGAGTGGACGTACACGCCACCCCACGTCAGGCGAACGGCGTACTCACCGTCGATGATGTAGCCCTCCGGATCCTCGAGCGGGATGCCGATGGTGCGCGAATCGAACACCACCGCGCGGTCCTTCTCCAGCACGGTGAAGGTGCCGGTGGGCGTCTCGAAACCGGGTTTGCCCATGGAGGCGGGCATCACGCGTGTCTCGCCGTTGGCGGTCACCGTGAAGGTGTGGTTCGACAGGTCCGCTTCGGCATAGGTTCCGCCACCGTACTGGGTGCGCTGGTCCCCGATCAGATCCGCGGACGCGGCTCCCGACCAGGACGCGGCCAGTAGTGCCGCCATGATCGCGACGAACAGAAAACGAAGTGCGTTTCTCATAAACGCCACCCCTTCGGTCACTCGTAGGCGTCTCCCGAGTCTAGGCGTCCATGATCAACTGGACCTCTCGAAGTGGTAACGGCCTACGAGTCGATCGGAGTGTCGGCTTGTGCTCAGCCGCGCACGACGTGCAGGACCTGGGCGTGCAGCGCGTCGGCGCGTGCGGCGATGGTCTCCACCCGCACCAGTGCCGCTGCGAAATCGTCACCCAGTGCGGCGGGCAGCGAGGCCACATTGATCTCGATATTGAGCTGCGAACTCTGCGCGGCGGCGCGGGCGGCGTCGGCGGCGGCACCGATGTCGGTGACCACGTTCGGGTTGCCGATCGGCAGCAGTTCCCCTGCGAGGGAGAGGATTTCGTCGGCCTCGTCGACCACGGCGGCGGGTACCCGGGCGGCCTCGACGAGGGCGGCGTTGATCGCGGCGGTGCGCTCGGCGACCTGGTCGTCGGTGTCCTTGGGCAGCTTGTAGGCGGCGCCGACGGCGGTGAACGCGGCCGCGTCGGCATCGGCCAGCGCCAGCGAGCGGGCGCTGGCGGCGTCGGCGGCCTCGATGATCCGGTCGATCACCGGCCGGTTCTCGGCGTCCTTGGCCCGGGTGGTGTAGCGCGCGACCATCGCGACCAGCGCCGCGGCCTGGGCGACGTGCAGTGCGGCCACCGCGCCACCGCCGGGTGCGGGCACCTTGGCGGCCAGCTCCGACAGATAGTGCTCCAGGGTCACCGCACCGAAGGAGGGTGCGGTCTGCTGCGGTGACACGGTGGGCTGCGACACGACGGGGTGGCCTTTCGACGGGGAGTGCTTCACTCTCAACGCTACCGCGCACCCTGCCCGACCAGCGAATGTAGGCACGGACCGACCGGTCGGGGTGCCCGGGTGGGCCGGGTCTATGTTGGGTGTCATGCGGATCGGATTGAGCATCAACTACTCGGGCGGTTTCAAGGAGGTGGCGGCCGAGGTCGCCGACCTGGAACGGGCCGGTCTCGACGTCGTCTTCGTGCCGGAGGCGTACTCGTTCGACGCGGTGAGCGCGCTGGGCTTCCTGGCCGCGCGCACCGAGCGGGTGCAGCTGGCCTCGGGCATCCTGCAGCTCTACACCCGTACCCCCAGCCTCACCGCGATGACGGCGGCGGGCCTGGACTTCGTCTCCGACGGCCGGTTCATTCTCGGCATCGGCGCGTCCGGCCCGCAGGTGATCGAGGGCTTCCACGGTGTGCCCTACGACGCCCCGATCGGGCGCACCCGCGAGCTGATCGAGATCTGCCGCAAGGTGTGGCGCCGCGAGAAGCTCAACTACCAGGGCAAGTACTACCAGATCCCGCTGCCCGCCGACCGGGGCACCGGCCTGGGCAAAGAGCTCAAGCTCATCAATCATCCGGTGCGCGAGAACATTCCGGTGCTGTTGGCCGCGCTCGGCCCCAAGAACGTGGAGCTGGCCGCCGAACTCGCCGAGGGCTGGCAGCCGATCTTCTTCCTGCCGGAGAAGGCGAACGATGTCTGGGGTGACGCGCTGGCCGCGGGCAAGGCCAAGCGCGATCCGTCGCTGGGCGACCTCGAGGTGTACGCGGGTCCCGCGCTGGCGATCGGCGAGAACGTCACGCCGCTGCTGGAGTTCGTGAAGCCGCACCTGGCGCTCTACATCGGCGGCATGGGCGCCAAGGGCAAGAACTTCTACCACACCCTGGCCACCAAGTACGGCTACGGCGAAGCCGCCGACCGTATCCAGGAGCTGTACCTGGCCGGCGACAAGCAGGCCGCGGCGGCGGCGGTGCCCGACGATCTGGTGCGCGATGTGTCGCTGATCGGGTCCGAGGGCTTCGTCAAGGACCGCATCGCCGCCTTCGCCGAGGCAGGGGTCACCACGCTCAACGTCACCCCGATCGCCGAGAACGCGGCGGGGCGGATCAAGCTGATCGAGCAGCTGCGCGGCCTCTGCTGACCCACCACAACGCGACGCGCCGCATCACGGATGACTCCGGGATGCGGCGCGTCCGCGTCGGTGGACTACGCGGTCACGACCGCAGCGACGCCAGGGCGTCGGCGAGGGTGGTGTGCATGGCGAACACCTGGTCGAGGCTGGTCATCTTCAGCTGACGGCTGGTAGCCGGCCCGTCGGCGACCACCGCGATGGCGGTGTCGTCGCCCGCGCGTTGATGCGCGGCGACCAGCGTGGCCATGCCCGCCGAGGCGAGGAACCCGACCGCGGTCAGGTCGATCACCAGGGTCGCGGGCTTGTCGGCGAGGATGGCCTCGATGGCGGCGTCGAGGGCGGGCGCGGTCGCCAGGTCGACCTCACCGGTCACCGTCAGGACCGTGACGCCGTCGTGTACCGCCGTCGTGGTGGTCATCGTGTCCGTGAGTGGATAAGCGTCTCCGGGTGTGTTGGTCACCGATCAACAACACACAACTTCGCCCGAATACGCAAGCCGTTGCCCCGATCGTGGTCGCCGCACCGGTGCGCCACCGGGTGCCCGCGCCCGGTCGTGACCGCCATCGATCCGGCGGAAACGGCGGCGTGCGGTGCGTCACGATCGACGGCGGATGGGCATCGTCGCGGCCCCCGCGCGGGGGTGGCCGCACGGACGGGCGCGGTCGTCGTACTGTGTGGGCGTGAACATCGATGTGACGCCGTTACCGGGAATCGGCGTGTGCAAGGACTTTCCGCTGGCGGAGGCCCGCCGTCGGATCGGCGTGATCGAACACCGTGACGGCACTGTCGATCTGGTCGTGTCCCGTGCCGGTGACGCCGAGACCAAGACCTCGATTCCGTTGTCCAGCACCGAGATCGGTGTCCTGGCGGGGTTGCTCGGTGCGCCGCAGGTGGTGCAGAAGAAGGCCGACTCCCTCGGTGTCGACGATCTGTCGACCAGGCAGTTCGCCATCGATCGCGGCAGCCCGTTCGACGGGCGCCCGCTGCGCGACACCGCCATGCGCACCCGCACCAAGGCCTCGGTGGTCGCGGTGGTCCGGGCGGGGGAGGTGACCCCTTCGCCGGGAACCGATTTCATCTTCGTCGCCGGTGACCTGGTGGTGGTCGTCGGCACCGGCAAGGGCCTCGAGGCTGCCGGAAAATTGCTCGACGCGGGCTGACGGGCCGTGGCGATAGTAAAGAGAAGGTAAGGTATCGCCTAGCTGAGGTTAGGTGATCCCATGAATGTTGAAGTCACATCCCTGCCCGGAATCGGTGTCAGGAAAGAGTTCTCGCTGACCAAGGTGGCTCGGCGCATCGGCGTCGTCGACCACCGCGACGGTGGCACCGATCTGATCTTCACCAAGATCGACGACCCCGACACCACCGTGCAGGTCCCGCTCTCCGACGGCGAAGCGCGCACGCTCGCCAGCTTGCTCGGTGCCCCGCGACTCGTCGCGCAACTGCAGGAGGAACACCGCGATCTCGACGGTGTGAGCACCCGTTCGCTGCCGGTGCTGCCCGATTCGCCCTACGCCGGCCGCCGCCTCGGCGAGACGGAGATGCGGACCCGGACACTGGCCTCCATCGTCGCGGTGCTGCGCGCCGGTCAGGTCCACCCCTCGCCCGGACCGGAGTTCGGTTTCCTCGGGGGCGACATGGTCGTCATCGTCGGTACGACCGCCGGGCTCGACGCTGCCGCTTCGATCCTGTCCGACGGCTGAGCCCGTGCAGATCAGTGGAACAACGCTGGCGCTGATCCAGCTGGGGGCTGTGTTCTTCGGATTGGGTGTGCTCGGGCGCATCGCGGGCCGCATCGGCCTGTCACCCATTCCGCTCTATCTGCTCGGGGGCCTGCTCTTCGGCACCGGCGGCCTGATCGAGCTGCACGAGGTGGAGGAGTTCATCCACATCGCCAGCGAGATCGGTGTGGTGCTGCTGCTGTTGCTGCTCGGTTTGGAGTACACCGCGGGTGAATTGGTCACCGGCATGCGTAAGTCGTGGATCGCCGGTCTGCTCGACCTGGTCCTCAATGCCACGCCGGGCGTGATCGTCGCGCTGTGGCTCGGGCTCGGACCGACCGGTGCCATCGCGATGGCGGGCGTCACCTACATCTCCTCCTCGGGGATCGTCGCCAAGGTGCTCAACGACCTGGGCAGGCTCGGTAACCGCGAGACACCGGTGGTGCTGTCGATCCTGGTGTTCGAGGACCTGGCGATGGCGATCTACCTGCCGGTGCTCACCGCCGTGCTGGCGGGCGTCGGCTTCATGGCCGGGCTCACCACCGTCGGTATCGCGCTGGTCGCGGTGACGTTGGTGCTCATCGTCGCGCTGAAGTACGGCCGGTACGTGTCGGCGATCGTGGCCAGTGAGGACCGCGAGATCTTCCTGCTCAAACTGCTCGGTTCGGCGCTGCTGGTGGCCGGTGTCGCCTCGGCGGTGCAGGTGTCGGCGGCGGTCGGCGCGTTCCTGCTCGGCATCGCGATCTCGGGGGCGACCGCGCACGAGGCGACCAAGATCCTCGAACCCCTGCGCGACCTGTTCGCCGCCATGTTCTTCGTACTGTTCGGCTTGAGCACCGATCCCGCGACCATTCCGCCGGTCCTCGGCTGGGCGGTCCTACTGGTCGTGGTCACCACCGTGACGAAGCTGTACACCGGCTGGTGGGCGGCCAAGCGCGCGGGCGCCTCCCAACTGGGCCGGGCTCGCGCGGGTGCTGCTCTGGTCGCGCGCGGCGAGTTCTCCATCGTCATCGCGGGCCTCGCCGTCGCCGCGGGCGCGGTACCCGACAGCTTCGCCGCCCTGGCCACCACGTACGTGCTGCTGATGGCGGTGATGGGACCGATCGCGGCACGCGTGGTCGAACCGGTGGTCCGGGCGACGGTCGGGCGCAAGTCGAAGGTGCGCATCGACCCGAACGCGGAATGACTCACGGCTCGATCAGACCTGATCGGATCGCGTAGCGGGTCAGGTCGAGCCGGTCACGCAGGCCGAGCTTCTGCAGGATATTGGCGCGGTGGCGGTCGACGGTCTTCACACTGATGACCAGTTCGGCCGCCACCTCTCGCGCCGAATACCCTTCGGCGATCAGCTTGAGCACCTCCTCTTCGCGGGCGGTCAGAATGGTCTCGGGCAGCCGTCCGCCCTGGCGGGCCAGGTGCAGATAGTCGCGGACCAGGGCGGTCACCGCACCCGGGTACAGGAACGACTCGCCACGCATCGTCGCCCGGCAGGCCTCGATCAGGTCGCGGTCGGCGACCGATTTGAGCACGTACCCGGAGGCGCCCGCCTTGAGCGACTCGAAGAAGTACTGCTCGTTGTCGTACATCGACAGCATCAGCATGCGGACGCCCGGATGCGCGCGGGTGATCTCGCGCGCCGCCTGGATGCCGGTCATCCTCGGCATCGCGATATCGAGGATCACCAGGTCGACGGCTTCGCCGGCCAGGGCGGTCACCGCGTCGTAGCCGTTGGCCGCCTCGGCGACCACGGTGAGGTCGGGTTCGTTGTCGAGGATGAGCCGTAGTCCGCTGCGTACCAGGGCGTGGTCGTCGGCGAGCAGGATCCGGGTGGGGGCGCTCATACCGGTTCTCCGACGTGTGCCTCGCGGTGAACCGGGACGACCAGTTCCACTGTGGTGCCGGCGTCCTCGGATGTGGTGATCGTGAGCGTCGCGTCGACGAGCATGGCGCGTTCGCGCATCCCCCGGATTCCGGCGCCCTCGGTGACCACCCCGCCACACCCGTTGTCGTGCACGCGAAGCACCACGGAGTCGTCGTGGCCGGCGAGTCGCAGGCTCACCTGGTCGGCACCCGAGTGGCGCAGCACGTTGGTCAGGCTCTCCTGGGCGATGCGGTAGCAGACGAGTTCGACCGCCGGGTCGAGCCTGCTGATCGACGGGTCGACCTCGCGGTGCACGGAAATGCCCGCACTGCGGGTGAATTCGTGGCACAGCGCGGTGACGGCACTGTGCAGCCCGAGGTCGTCGAGCACGTCGGGCCGCAATCGTGACGCGATACCGCGCACCTCGTCGAGACATCCGCGCACCGTTTCCTGCGCGTCGGTCACCTCCTCCCGCAATCCCTCCGGCGCGCGGTCCACGACCCGTTTCAGCCGCAACAACGCCACTGTCAGGCTCTGGCCGATCTCGTCGTGCAGTTCGCGCGCGATCCGCTGACGTTCACCTTCCTGCGCGGCGAGCGCCGTGGCTCCGGCCGCCGATCGCTCGGCCTCGAGCCGGTCGAGCATCGCGTTGAAGGTCTCGATCAGCCGGTGGAAGTCCCCACTGGCGCGCCGGTCGAAACGCACCGCGCGTCGTGGCGGGTCGACGCGGCGCATGGCCGTGACCAGTTCGTCGAGGGGCGCCAGGCTGGTGCGCAACGCCAGCGCGTTGGCGGTGAGGATCACCGCGAGACCGATCACCAGCACCGGCACCTCGGTCAACCGCAGCCGGGCCGACACGGTGGCCGGGGAGAGCGCGAGGATCAGCGTGCCGAGCGTGAACACCACACCGTTGAGCAGGCAGATCCGCCAGAACAGCGCCGTCACTGGCGTGCGCTGATCCCGTCCTGCTCGCACCCTCGCGAGACGCTTCATAGCTCCCAGCATGCTGACCCGGCCGGCCGCTGTCCATCGGGTGCGACACCCATCCGCGCGTGCGCACGACCGCCGGACGGGTGCCGGAAATGGGTGCCGGCGCCGATGGTCGCCGCCCCGAGCGCGCACCAGACTCGAATCCACACGCACTCGACCGTGTCAGGGGAAGGACCGCCCGGGATGGATACCGACAGGACGACGATCCCCGGAACCGGGGTGCTGCACCATTTCCGCACCGGTCGCGGCATCCACTTCGCGCTGCTCACCGAGTCGGCCGGCGGGCGAAGGCTGCTCGTGTACGCCCCCGGCAGTGACGAGCCGAGCGTCGACCTCGCGCTCGAGCCCGAGGAAGCCGACCACGTGGCCGAACTGATGCACACCATCCCCCTCGCCGATCGGCTGAGCAGGCTCGAGCAGCGGGTCGAGCGGCTCGCCGGACAGCGGGCCGAGTCGTGAGCACCGTCGAATCACCCCGGAGCCGAGCCATGCGCGCACGCGATATCGCGATGAACCTGCCGACCGTCCGCACCACCGACCCGGTGGCCCGCGCGGTGCGGGTGATGGTCGTCAACCGTTTGCCCGGCCTCGTGGTGGTCGACGCCGAGGACCGGCCGGTGGCCGTGTTGCCCGGCACCCAGGTGCTTCGCCTGGCCATCCCGGCGTCGTATCAGGACGACACCACCCTGGTCCGCACGATCGACGAGGTGCACGCCGACCTGTTCTGGCAGGAACCTGGCAGCCTCACCGTCGGCGACTGCCTGGCCGACGGCGCGCCACGACCGGCCACCGTCACCCCGGACGCCACCCTGCTCGAGATCGCGATCCTGATGGCGCGCAAGCACAGTCCGCTCATCGCGGTCGTCGACCGGGCGCGCACCCTGTGCGGGGCGATCACCCTCGAACGGTTGCTGACCAGCCTCGCCCTCGCCGGCCCCGGCGACTGATCGGCGCCGACGATGGCCGCCGTCCTCGCCGTGACCATCTTCGTGGTGGCGTTCTTCTTCATCGCCACGGAGCGTGTCGACAAGGTGAAGACCGTGCTGATCGCCGCCGGCCTGATGGCGGTGCTCGGGCTGATCCCCGGCGAGCAGGTGTTCTTCTCGCCGCACGCGGGCATCGACTGGAATGTCATCTTCCTGCTGCTCGGCATGATGATCATCGTCGGCGTCGTCAAGCAGACGGGCCTGTTCGACTACCTGGCGATCTGGTCGGCGAAGCGCTCGCGCGGCAATCCCTACCGGCTGATGGTGATGCTCATGCTGATCACCGCCGTGGCCTCACCGTTCCTCGACAACGTCACCATCATCATGCTGATCGCCCCGGTGACGCTGGTGGTGTGCCGCAGGCTCGGCCTCGGCGCGCAGCCCTTCCTGATCGCGGAGGTGCTCGCCGCGAACATCGGTGGCGCGGCGACGCTGATCGGCGACCCACCCAACATCATCATCGCCAGCCGGGCGGGGCTGAGCTTCAACGACTTCCTGGTGCACATGGCCCCGATCGTGGTGCTGGTCTTCGCGCTGTTCGTGCTGTTCACGCGGGTGTTGTTCCGGTCGGCGCTGCGCACCGACCCCGACTCGGTCGAGGCCGTGCTCGCCCTGCGGGAGCGGCGCGCGATCCGCGACCCGAGGCTGCTCGTGCGGTCGCTGATCGTGCTGGCCGCGGTGGTGGCCGGGTTCTGCCTGCACAGCGTGGTGCACGTGGCGCCGTCGGTGATCGCACTGGTCGGTGCGGGGGTGATGGTGCTGGTGTCCGGGCTCGATATCGGGGATGTCCTGCACGAAGTGGAATGGCCGACGCTGGTGTTCTTCATGGGCCTGTTCGTGATGGTCGCAGGTCTGGTGCACACCGGGGTGATCGCCGCGGTCGGCGCTGCGGCGAGCACCTGGGTGGGTGACGACTATTTCCTTGCCGCCACCGCACTCGTCTTCGGCTCCGCGCTGCTCGGTGCCTTCGTGGACAACATCCCCTACACGGCGACCATGGCACCGGTCGTGGAGGGCATCGTGGCGGACGCCCCCGACCCCGAGACCGCCCGGTCCCTGTGGTGGGCGTTCGCGCTCGGCGCCGACTTCGGCGGCAACGGCACGGCGGTCGCGGCCAGCGCCAATGTCGTCGCGCTCGGCATCGCCGCGCGGGCAGGCCAGCGAATCAGCTTCTGGCAGTTCACGAAATACGGCGCGGTCGTCACTGTGTTCAGCTGCGTCATCGCCTGGGCCTACGTCGGTGTGCGCTACTTCTGAGGGACGCGCCGGGTGACGAGGCGGTGCAGGAGTCGGGCGGCGGTGCGGGCGGTGCGGTTGTCGATATCGAGCGCCGGGTTGAGTTCGGCGACGTCGGCGACGACGAGTTTGCCGCTCGCGGCGATCTGGTCGCAGACGGCCTGCACGATGGGCAGCGCGACACCGAACGCGGCGGGCGCGCTGACGCCCGGCGCTACCGCGGCGGGCAGGACGTCGAGGTCGATGGTGAGGTACAGCAGGTCGATGCCGTCGAGGAAGTCCGCGACGAAGGCTCGCGCTCGCTCGGCGGTGCAGTCGTCGTCGAGCAGATAACGCACGCCGAACCGTTCGGCGGTGTCGAACAGGATCGTCGTGTTGGCCGGCTGGCTGATCCCGAGCACCGCGTACCGTACGTCGTCACCGGATTCGAGGATCTGCCGGAACGGGGTTCCCGAGCTGGGTACCGGGTCCGGCCGTAGATCGAAATGCGCGTCCAGATTCAGGATTCCGATGACGGCGCCTCCGGCGCGCTCGGCGCCCGCGAGGCCGAGGTAGGTGCCGAAGGCGACCTCATGGCCGCCCCCGAGCACGATCGGGAAGGCACCCGCGTTCAGCAGTGCGGTCACGGTGTCGCCGAGCCTGCGCTGGCCGTCCTCGAGCCGCTGATCGGTGACCGCGATCGTGCCCGCGTCGAAGGCGCGCAGCGGGGCAGGCAGTGCCATCGGCGAGAGCGCGCGGCGCAGGGCGTCGGGCCCGTCGGCGGCGCCCGGCCGACCCTTGTTGCGGCGCACGCCTTCGTCACTGGCGAAGCCGACGAACACGCACGCGCCGGGGTCGGCGCCGGGTTCATACGGTGCGACGGCCTGATGCCAGCGCAGATGCTCGGGTGCCGTGCCGTCGACGCGGCCGGTCCAGGAAGTCATGGGGGACACCTCAATTCGATGCGAGCACGCCGCCGCACCACACCTGGCGCACGAGCGGAACGCCGGGACGGTAGGCCAGATGCAGATGTGACGGCGCGTCCAACGCGACGGCGTCGGCCCGCATGCCGGGGGAGAGGGCGCCGATATCGCCGCGCCGCAACGCTTTCGCCCCACCCGCGGTCGCTGCCCAGACCGCCTCGTCCGGTGTCATGTGCAGCTCACGCACGGCCAGGGCGATACAGAACGGCAGGCTGGTGGTGTAGCTCGTGCCCGGGTTGCAGTCGGCGCCGAGGGCAACGGTGACCCCGGCGTCGAGCAGCGCGCGCGCATCGGGATAGCTGTTGCGCGTGCAGAAGTCGGCGCCGGGCAGCAGCGTCGCCACGGTGTCGCTGTTCGCGAGCGCGTCGATATCGGCGGCGCCGACATGGGCGACGTGATCGACCGACGCGGCCCCGAGTTCGACGGCGAGCTGCACGCCCGGCCCCTGGTGCAGCTGATTGCCGTGCACGCGCGGCACCAGCCCGTGCGCGATGCCGGCGCTGAGGACGGCATGCGACTGGTCCCGGTCGAAGGCGCCCTGCTCGCAGAACACGTCGATCCACCGGGCCTCGGGCGCGCAGCGCGGAATCATCTCCGCACACACCATGGTCACGTAATCGTCCGCGCGCCCGGCGTATTCGGGCGGCGGAACGTGCGCGGCCAACAAGGTCACCTCGTCGGTGTGGCGGCCCGCGATGCGCACGCTGCGCCATTCGTCGTCCACGGTCTGGCCGTAGCCGCTCTTGATCTCGACCGTGGTGCTGCCGGCCCGCAGGGACTCGGCGAGCAGCCGCCGCACGGTCGCGTCGAGTTGCTCGTCGGTCGCCGCGCGCGTCGCCGCGATCGTCGTGCGGATGCCGCCCGCGCCGTAGGGACGGCCGGACATGCGCGCGGCGAATTCCTCGGCGCGGTCACCGGCGAAGACCAGATGCGAATGCGACTCGACGAAACCGGGCAGCACCGCGCGACCGTCGAGGTCGACCGCCTGATCGGCGGCGGGGGCGTCGGCGCTGTCGCCCACCCACACCACCTGCGCGTCGTCGAAGACCACGGCCGCGTCACGGCGCAACCCGAGCGGGCCGTCCCCGAGGGCCGGGTCGTTGGTGACGAGGGTGCCGATATCGCGCAGCACGGTGGTTGGCACGGTTTGTCCTCCTGGCGGCGGGCTGTGCGGTGGATCACGCCCGCTATGTATATGCCTGTCTATACAGGATAGTCAAGCGCTACGGTGCCAGACGATAACTGGCCATTGACACAGCTGTATAGACAGGCATATACATGTAGGGGTCGTTGTGACCGGCCCCACAGGCGAAGAGACCGGGCATCACCGGCGACCCTGCGCCCTTTCCGATCCCGGGAGAATGGTTGAACAAGCCCGCCGCCGCGCTCACCCGCGGCCTCACCGCCCGCCATATCCGATTCATCGCACTCGGTTCGGCCATCGGCACCGGCCTGTTCTACGGGTCCGCGGAGGCGATCCACCGCGCGGGCCCGTCGGTGCTGCTGGCCTATCTGATCGGCGGCGCGGCCGTGTTCCTGGTCCTGCGGGCGCTGGGCGAGATGGCGGTGAGCAACCCGGTCGCGGGCTCGTTCGGCGAATACGCCAGCCAGCACCTCGGCCCGCTCGCGGGCTTCTTCACCGGCTGGACCTACACCTTCGAAATGCTCATCGTCTGCCTGGCCGACGTCACCGCGTTCGGTGTGTACATGGGGTTCTGGTACCCGGACGTGCCACGCTGGATCTGGGTGCTCTCGGTCATCTTCTTCATCGGCGCGATCAACCTGCTCAGCGTGAAGGTCTTCGGTGAGGTGGAGTTCTGGTTCAGCCTGGTCAAGATCGTGGCCATCGTGGCGATGATCGCCGGCGGAATCGCCGTGCTGATCTTCGGCTTCGGCCTCCACGACACCAGCGCGGGCGTGCAGAACCTGTGGGCCGACGGCGGCTTCTTCGCCACCGGAATCGGCGGCTTCATCGCCTGCTTCGCCATCGTGATGTTCGCCTTCGGCGGTACCGAGATCATCGGCATCACCGCGGGCGAGGCCGAGAACCCGCAGCGCACCATCCCGCGCGCGATCAACACCGTGCCCGTGCGCATCATCGTGTTCTACGTGCTCACCCTCGCGGTGATCATGGCGATCGACTCCTGGCGCACCATCGGCGACGAGGGCAGTCCGTTCGTGCAGATCTTCCAGAGCCTCGGCCTCGGGCCCGCCGCGGCGGTGCTCAACGTCGTGGTCATCACGGCCGCGCTGTCGGCGGTCAACAGCGACATCTTCGGCGCGGGCCGGATGATGTACGGCATGGCCCAGCGCGGCCAGGCGCCCGCGGCGATGAAGCGGGTCTCGCGCAACGGGGTGCCGTGGATGACGGTGGTCATCATGACCGTCACCCTGCTGGTCGGGGTACTGCTGAACTACCTGATCCCCGACAAGGTGTTCCTGGTGATCGCCTCGATCGCCACCTTCGCCACCATCTTCGTCTGGCTGATGATCCTGCTCGCGCACCTGCGCTCGCGGCGCGGCATGAGCCCCGAACAGGTCGCCGCACTGAAGTTCCCGGTGCCGCTGTGGCCCTACGGCCAGCTGATCACCATCGCGTTCCTGGTGTTCGTGATCGGGGTGATCGCCTTCGACGCCGACAGCCGGGTGGCCCTGGTGGTGGGTCTGGTGTGGCTCGCGCTGCTCGGTATCGCCTACCGCCTGTGGGTGCGGCCCGTCACCGCCGAACCCGAACCGGTCGCCGTAGCGGCCGACGTCGCCTGAACTTGCCTGTCCTGCACGCTTATTCGGAATGGAGAAATATCGTGGGTATCGACTCGAACCGGTCGGTCACGCTGGAACCGGTCGTCGTCGGCACCGGTCCGGTGTCACCCGCCGACGTGGTGCGGGTGGCACGGGAGGGTGCCGCGGTGCGGCTGGCCGAAGAGGCGCTGGCCGCCATGGGAGAAAGCCGGGAGCGCATCGAGGCGCTGGCCGCCGACCCGCGACCGGTGTACGGGGTGTCGACCGGGTTCGGCGCGCTCGCCGTGCGCCACATCCCGCAGGAGTCGCGTAAGCAATTGCAGCGCAGCCTCATCCGCTCGCATGCCGCCGGATCGGGGGCCGAAGTGGAGCGGGAGGTGGTGCGCGCGCTCATGCTGCTCCGCCTCTCGACGCTGGCCACCGGCCGCACCGGCGTGCGACCGGTGGTCGCCGAGACCTACGCCGCGCTGCTGTCGGCGGGCATCACCCCGGTGGTCCACGAATACGGCAGCCTCGGCTGCTCCGGCGATCTCGCACCGCTGGCCCACGTGGCCCTCGCCGTCATCGGGGAGGGCACGGTCCGCGACGCGAGCGGCACCGCGATGCCCGCCGCCCAGGCACTCGCCGCCGCCGGGATCGCACCGGTGGAGCTGGCGGAGAAGGAGGGGCTCGCCCTCATCAACGGCACCGACGGCATGCTCGGCATGCTGCTGCTCGCCTGTCACGATCTGCGCGCGCTGCTGCGGCTGGCCGATGTCACCGCCGCCATGAGCGTGGAGGGCCTGCTCGGTACCGACAAGGTGTTCGCCGCCGACCTGCAGGCGCTGCGCCCGCAACCGGGCCAGGCGGTCGCCGCCGCGAACATGACCCGCCTGCTTTCCGATTCGGCGATCGTGGCCAGTCATGCCACCCCCGACTGCACCGTGGTGCAGGATGCCTACTCGCTGCGCTGCGCACCGCAGGTGGCCGGTGGCGCCCGCGACACCCTCGCCCACGCCGAGCGGGTCGCGGGGTACGAACTGGCCAGCGCCGTCGACAATCCGGTGGTCACCCTGGACGGCCGCGTCGAGTCCAACGGCAACTTCCACGGCGCCCCGGTGGCGTATGTGCTGGATTTTCTCGCCATCGTCGTCGCCGACGTGGCCAGCATCAGCGAGCGTCGCACCGACCGTTTCCTCGACAAGGCGCGCAACCACGGGCTGCCGCCGTTCCTCGCCGACGACCCCGGTGTCGACAGCGGCCATATGATCGCCCAGTACACCCAGGCCGCGCTCGTCTCCGAGCTCAAGCGCCTCGCCGCGCCCGCGTCGGTGGACTCGATCCCGTCCTCGGCCATGCAGGAGGACCACGTGTCCATGGGCTGGTCGGCCGCCCGCAAACTGCGCCGCGCCATCGACGGCCTCACCCGTGTGCTGGCCATCGAGGCGCTCACCGCGGCCCGCGCCCTCGACCTGCGGGCGCCGCTCACACCGTCGCCCGCCACGGCAGCGGTGCGCGATGCCCTGCGGACCCTCGTCCCTGGTCCCGGTCCGGACCGTCACCTCGCGCCCGAAATCGAGGCGGCGGTGAATCTGGCCGCGTCCGGCGCACTGTTGGAGGCCGCGGAATCCGTTGTCGGCCCGCTGGATTGACCCGGCTGTACTGACCGCGCCGCGGTAACCGACTCGGCCCCAGGTGGTTCCCGCCACCTGGGGCCGTCATCGATCCCCTGACTCCGCGTTGGGAAGCCGCCGACCCAGGCCGTCGCGCCTTGCGAGAGGCCGTAGGGGCCGCGACTCACCCAGGTGAAACCGGCATCCGCCGCGTAGATGCCCGTGACACGATTCGGCGCCGGGTGCATTTCGCACCCGGCGCCGAAGTATGCGATATCAGCTCTCCCGCATCGGGATTCGCACGCCGCGTTCCCGCGCGACCTCGGCCGCATGCTCGTAGCCCGCGTCCACGTGACGGATCACGCCCGTGCCGGGATCGTTGGTGAGCACCCGCTCCAGCTTCTGCGCAGCCAGGGGCGTGCCGTCGGCGATACACACCTGGCCCGCGTGGATGGATCGGCCCATGCCGACACCGCCGCCGTGGTGGATCGACACCCACGAGGCGCCCGATGCCGTATTGAGCAGGGCGTTGAGCAGCGGCCAGTCGGCGACGGCGTCCGAGCCGTCGGCCATGGATTCGGTCTCGCGGTAGGGCGAGGCGACGGAACCGGAGTCGAGGTGGTCGCGCCCGATGGCCAGCGGTGCCGACAGCTCGCCCGAGGCCACCATCTCGTTGAAACGCAGTCCGGCGCGGTGCCGTTCGCCGTACCCGAGCCAGCAGATACGGGCAGGCAGACCCTCGAACTTCACCTTCTCACCGGCCATGGTGATCCAGCGCTTCAGATGCTCGTTGTCGGGGAACAGCTCGAGAATCGCGCGGTCGGTGGCGGCGATATCGGCCGGGTCACCCGAGAGGGCCGCCCAGCGGAACGGGCCGAGGCCCTCCTCGAACAGCGGCCGGATATAGGCGGGCACGAAACCGGGGAACGCGAAGGCGCGGTCGTAGCCGCCCTTGCGGGCCTCGTCACGGATCGAGTTGCCGTAGTCGAACACCTCGGCCCCCTTGTCCATGAACCCGACCATGGCCTCGACATGCTTGGCCATCGATGCCTGCGCCTCGGTGGTGAACCACACGGGGTCCTTCTCGGCCATGGTGTGCCAGTCCTCGAGCGCGACCCCGATCGGCAGGTAGGACAGCGGGTCGTGGGCGGAGGTCTGGTCGGTCACCACATCGATCGGCGCGTCCATGGCAAGCAGCGCCGGGAACACCTCGGCGGCATTGCCGACCAGTCCGATCGACAGCGGCCTGCGCTCGTCGCGCGCGGTGACGGCCAGCTCCAGCGCCTGCTGGAGCGAGTCGGCCTTGGTGTCGAGATAGCCGTGCGCGATGCGGCGATCGATGCGGGCCGGATCGACATCGACACACAGGGCCACGCCGTCGTTCATCGTCACCGCGAGCGGCTGCGCGCCGCCCATCCCGCCGACACCCGCGGTGAGCGTGATCGTGCCGGCCAGCGACCCGCCGAAACGTTTGCGCGCCACCGCACCGAAAGTCTCGTAGGTACCCTGCAGAATGCCCTGGCTGCCGATATAGATCCACGAGCCGGCGGTCATCTGTCCGTACATCATCAGGCCGGCCTGTTCGAGTTCGCGGAACTTCTCCCAATTGGCCCAGTCGCCGACGAGATTGGAATTGGCCAGCAACACCCGCGGCGACCATTCGTTGGTGCGGAATACGCCGACCGGTTTCCCCGATTGCACGAGCAGTGTTTCGTCGGACTCGAGGGTTTCCAGGGTCCGCACGATGGCGTCGTAAGCCGCCCAGCTGCGGGCCGCGCGCCCGGTACCGCCGTAGACGACCAGATCGTCGGGGCGTTCGGCGACCTCGGGGTCGAGATTGTTCATCAACATCCGCAGGGCGCCCTCCTGCTGCCATCCCTTGGTGTGCAGCTGGGGACCGCGCGGGGCACGGACGGGGCGCGGACCTGCGGCGGGCGCGGTGTCGTCGGTCATGTGTTCACTCCTCGAAAGACGGGTGTGTCCGGGGTCACTGAACATCAGATTAGTGGTATAGTCCTGTCTATACAAGTAGCTGCCGAAATCGGCCGCGACGTATCCTCTTGGTCGAGCGGAGGGAAATACCGGTGGTGGCGATCGAAGTGGCCGATGCGGAGCTGGCCGCGCTCTACGGCGAGCTCGGTACCGAGTTCGCGGCGTACGAGCGGGTCAAGCAGCTGATCATGGCGCAGATCAAGGGCGGCCGATGGAGCGCGGGGGAGCAGATCCCCTCGGAGAATCAGCTGGTCGCCGCGCTCGGGCTGTCGAGAATGACGATCAACCGCGCCCTGCGCGATCTCACCGCCGACGGTGCCCTCACCCGGGTGATGGGCGTCGGCACGTTCGTCGCCGCGGGCAAGGCCACCTCGCCGCTGTTCGAGGTCAGGAACATCGCCGACGAGATCGCGCGGCGTGGGCACCGGCACCGCACCGAGGTCGTCTTCGTGCGCGCCGAGCAGATCGACGAGGGCCATCCGGTCCTCGGAAACGACCTGAGCGGCACGGTGTTCCACTCGCTGCTGGTGCATCGCGAGGACGAGGTGCCGATCCAGCTCGAGGACCGCTACGTCAACCCGGCCCAGGCGCCCGACTACCTCGCCCAGGATTTCACCACCGTCACCCCCAACACCTATCTGAGCGAGGTCGCCCCGCTGCTGCGCGGTGAGCACGTCGTCGAAGCCGTGCGGGCGAGCCAGGACGAGTGCGCGCTGCTCGGCATCGCCCGCGACGAACCGTGTCTGCTGATCCGGCGCCGCACCTGGTCCTCCGGCGGCCTGGTGAGTGCGGCGCGGCTGATTCATCCGGGATCACGTAACCGTCTCGAAGGCACTTTCGGTACCGAACCGGGCTGAGGGCGACTCGCGCGTTCCGGTGACCGCGTTCATCGGCGTCGCTGAATTAACATGACCCATGAGCAAATATTTCGCAAACCGAGTTATCACCATTTCGTGACAATCGGGCGAATGGCGTTCACCGGGCTGTAGCTTTGTTTATGGATCGCTGAGTTCGACGTTCGCTGAGTTCCATCCATGGAGAGGGCGGAAATGGCTACGATCACGCGACGCTCCGGGGCGACGATGGCGCCCTCGACTCTGGTAACTCTCGGTTTGATCCTCTTGATCCCGGTACTGCTCACCGCGGGCCCGATCGCCGCCTCGGCGATGATCGCGCACTACGCCGGTGTCGGCTGGTCCGGGGGACTCGTGCTGTCCGCGATCGCGGTGGTGGTCGTCGGGTCGATCCTCGCCGCCGTGTGGTCGTTCCGGCTGGCGTGGCAGCGCGGTCACCGTCCCTTCGGTTCGCGCCCCCGCTGACAACCGCCGCGCCGCGCCGCGGGCTCCTCGCCCGTGGCGTGTCGTCGTTCGGAATCCCCCTGAACCGGGGTTTCGCTGCCGCACAGCCCATTTCGGGTCCGTGCGGCTGTGGTTTTCGATTCGCGCGACCGCGCCACCGATTGTAGAGTCGCGAACGTAACACTTCTCGGCCGTCGAAGTCGCCGGCCACGGACGTCCCCGCTGACCTCTCGGCGCGGATGCGCAAGCCTACAGTGTCGTGGCACCCCTCCGTGAAACCTGTACACGCGATGAACAGTCGCGCGCTGACCGCACCCCTCCGGCCTGCTTGCCGCACGTGCGTAATCGCTTGTGCCGCAGCGTGTTTCATGTCACTACGTCGATGACACCCAGACGCCGGCTGTAACTCTGTCATCGGTTACTTCTGCTCAAAAACATTGTGCTCCAGTGCTATTCGTGCACGTCAGAGCGAAACCTTCACCAGTGCTTGACAATTGGGACAACCGTCTACAAAACTACCCGTCGGTAGCCAGTGATCGGGACAACACGGCCCCGACGCCCGCCGGTGGCGACACCCCTCCGACTCCTCCGAGGCGATTCCTCGAAAAACCTTGTCCACCAGGCGCAATGAGCCTTCCCGCCATCGTGACCACACCAAAGGAGTTCAGCGCTATGGACAACTCCGCGCTAGCCTCAGCCCATCGCCCCGAGGTTCCCCAGGCGGTGCACGTGGAGCACCCCGGTGACCAGGTGAGGGTCCTGCCGCGACCGGCCGGGCCGGTCGAGCAGCTCCCGCTCGTCGCCGCGCGCCTGCCCGAAATCCTGCTCACCGGTGAGGATTTCGACGACATCTATCGCCATGTGCTCGCCGCGCCCGGCAAGCGGGTGCGGGCCAGGCTCGTGCTGGCCTGCGCCACCCTGCTCCCCGAGGCGCCGGGCGACGCGGTGTCGCCCGCCGACGCGGTCGACCTGGCCTGCGCGATGGAGATGCTGCACGAATCCTCGCTGATCCACGACGACATCTGCGACGGCTCCCTGCTGCGCCGCGCCGCGCCGTCGGTCCCGGCCGCCTTCGGTGTCCGCCAGGCCGCCCGCGCCGGTTTCCACATGGCGGGCGCCGCGATGAAGGTCGTGGCCCGGGTGCTCGCCGACAACCCGGCGATGGCCGATCGCATCACCGACGCTCCCGGTATCACCTTCGCCGACCGGCTCTCGGAGCTGTCGTTCGGCCAGCTCATCGAAACTCTGCCGCCCGCCGTCGACGTGCCCGCGTTGCGCAGGCACTACGAACTGGTCGCCATCGCCAAGACCGGCACCCTGTTCCGGCTGTCGTGCGCCTACGGCGGCACCGCGGGCGGCGTCGACCTGGACCGGCTGCACGCGCTGATGGTGTACGCCGACCAGCTCGCCATGGCCTTCCAGATCATGGACGACGTCCGCGACATCGAGGGCGGCCCCGGTCTCGGCAAGGACGCAGGCGGCGATCTCGAACGTCGCGTGCCGACCTGGCCGGTCATCGAGTGGCTCGACCTGCGCGAGGGTGCCCGCGACCTGTGGCTCGACCCGGTAACACCGAGCGAGACCCTGCGCATCGACCTCGTCGACAGCGGCGCGACCAAGGCCGCCCGCGTGGTCGCGGTGACCGCCACCGAAACCGCGGCCGACGCGCTCGACGTGTTCGGCCCCTCTCCGGCGCGGGACGACCTGCGCGAACTTCTGCGGCAGGTGATCTCCCGATGAGCGATGTCCGACTCCTCCAGCTGGTCCGCGGCCTGCGTGTGCTGCGCCGCGCCCCCGACCTGGCCGCCATGCGCGCCGCGCGCACGCCCGAGGAACTGGCCCGCCTCGCCCTCGTTCCGGCCGGACGCAACCTCGGTATCGCGGTGAGTTTCCTGCCCGCCCACCAGCGGGCCGAAGCCGCCGCGGCCCTGCTCGCGTGCCGGGTGCTCGACGCCTACGAAGACCTCGCCGACCGCGACCACGCGGGTGCGGCTGTGCTGGCCGCAGCCGAATACCTCAACGGCACAAGCGATTCCGCCCCGCCTGCGCTGCCGCCGACCACCGGCGTCGTGCGCGACAGCGAGGCGCTGGATCTGTTGCTCGCCGAGCGCATCGCCGACATCCGCGCGCTGGTCACCGGATTGTCCCCGCAGGCGCGCGAACGGGTGGCGAGCGTGCTCACCGACATGGCCGCGGTGATGGCCCGCAACCTCGACAAGCCGCTGCCGCGCGTCACCTACAGCGAGGGCGTGCTCGGCCGCGTCACCCATTACGCGTGCACCCTGGTCGCCGACGGGGTACTGCCCGAGGACGACCTGCGCGAGCTCACCGGCTGTATCGCGGTGATCGCCCAGTCGGCCAACGACCTGCGCGACGGCGAACTCGAACTCTACGGCGCCGCCGACCGCGAGGAACTCACCCGCATGGTGATGCTGCGTCAGCTCGCCCCCACCCTCGGCGGATTCGCGCTGCTCGCCAAGCTCGGCCCCGGCACGCCGGGGTTCGGCGCCCGCGCGGCCATGGCCTACATGACCATCACCACCTCGGCATTCCTGTGCGGCGCGGTCGGTGCGCCCAAGCCGTACCGGCGTCCGCTCACGGCGTCCGTGCTGGCCGCGGGTTCGCCGAAGTACTGGACCCGGATGCTCGAGCGGGTGCGCGCGGGCGCCGACGGCGCCATCCACACCATGCTCGATGCCGCGCCGGACTTCGCGGCCGAGCGCCACGTCCCCAAGACCGATGTGCTGCGCGCCGGTGGTGAGAACTCATCCGCGACCTCGCTGGTCCCGCTGATCGTCGACACCACCTTCGCCCTCGTGCGGGCCCTGCCCGAGGAACCGATGACCGGCGAACCGACCGGCTCGACGGTGCGCACCATGATGATCGCCGACCACCTCGCCTTCGGGGCCATGGAGCGGGTGCCGGGCAACCGGCCCGACGCCCTGCGCGACCTCGCCGAGCGCCTGCAACAGGCAGCGCTCGCCACCGACGCAATTCGTTCATGAGCATCGTCACTACTAGCGAAGGAGCTCGCCCATGAGCACCCCAACGCCCGTCGCGCCTACCGAGAAACCGCCGTTCAGCCGGCGGGTCCTCAAACTCGAGCACGCCTCCAATGTCGGTCCGCTCGTGCACATCGCACTGTGGATGGGGATGACCGCGGCCGCCCTGTTCGTCCCCGCCGCGGGCAACTGGTACATCGCGATCCCGCTTATCATCGTGCTGTCGCTGCTCAACCTCTCACTCACCATCGGTGTGATGCACATGCACACCCATCGGCCGCTGTTCGTGTCGAAGCTGCCCAACCGGGTGGTCGACATCCTGTGCTGCCTGCCGGGCAACCTGACCGCCGCCGAGATGCGCGAGGTGCACGTCCTCAACCATCACCGGTTCAACGACGGCCCGGGTGACGTCACCGCCACCACCGGCATGGAAAAGGGTCTCGGTGCCATCTGGTACTGGATCCGCTACGGAACCATCGTCAAGATCCACACCGTGCGCACGGTGTTCGCCGCGAACCCGGCGCCGCGCCGCCGTCGCACCCGCCACCAGTTCATGTTCGACCTGGCGGTGTACTTCGTGGTCATGGCCGCGGTCTGGTACGCCGCGGGCACCGAACGGTTCGTGCTGTTCTACTGGGTGCCGTTCCTCATCACCCAGGTCAACGCCGGCTACTTCGCCTGGCTGAGCCACGCCCCGGCGCGGCAGTTCGAGGACGAGCCGAGCACCTCGCTCAACAACGCGGGCAACATCCTCAACTTCCTCATCTTCAACCAGGGCTACCACAGCGTGCACCACCGTTACCCCGGTATCCACTGGAGCCAGATCCCCGACAAGCTCGACTACATGCGTGATGTCAACCCCGGCGTCATCGTGCCGTACTGGATGGTCGCGCAGTCGGGCTGGCGTCTGGTCGTGCCCGGTGGCTTCCTCAACGAGCGCTACGGCACCAAGTGGAAGGCGCGCCTCGAGCAGCGCCTGGAATCGGGCACCGTCCGCAACCGATACCTGCCGTGGTTCGCATGGATCTGATGACACCCCAGCAGGCGCGGGGCGTGCTGAGCACGCCCGGTCGGCTCGTCCCGTTCCTGTTCTCCTTCGCCGTGTACGCCTTCGCGGGCATCACGGTGCCGCTGATGCTGTTGTTCGCGGGCGGCTGGTTCCTGCCCAAGACCGTCGACAAGGGACCGCACCTGTCCGCGGTGCCCGCCGTCGCGATCGACCTGGTGCTGCTGGCCTTGTTCGCCCTGCAGCACTCGGGCATGGCCCGGCCGGCGTTCAAGGCCTTCATCACCCGCTGGGTGCCCGAAGCGCTCGAGCGGACGGTCTACATCATCGGCGTGTGCCTGGTGATGTGGGTCATCATGCTGGCCTGGCAGCCCATACCACACGTACTCTGGTCTGCTGAAGGTGCGGTGGGTATCGCGCTCGATATCGGGTTCTGGATCGGGTTCGTGCTGGTCTACGCGGCGACTCTGCTGCTGAACCATTTCCATCTGCTCGGTATCAGCCAGGCCTACCGGCAGTACGTGATCCAGGTGCCGGACGCCACCGTCGACCGGTTGCAGGTCAACGGTGTGTACCGGCTGGTGCGGCATCCGCTGATGACCGGGCTGCTCGTGTCGTTCTGGTTCGCCAGGGAGTTCACGGTCGGCCACCTGGTGTGGGCGCTGGGTCTGACCGGGTACATCCTGCTCGGTACCTACCTGGAGGAGCGTGACCTGATCGCCCGCTTCGGTGCGTCGTATCGCGCCTATGCCGCACAGGTGCCCGCGTTCTTCCCGTCCGTGCGCAGTATTCTCGGCCGATCGACTCGGTAAGCGCGAGGCCGACCGCCCGGCGTCGTTCCGGTAGGAAGGATGTCGGGCGGTGAACCTGCCCGAGTTGGGAGAGGAATCGATGTGACCACGAAAACGGGCATGGTCGTAGGGATCGGGCGCGCCCACGCCAAAGCGATCCTGCTGGGTGAACACACGGTCGTGCACGGCACGCCCGCGATCGCGTTCCCCCTGCCCGCCCTGCCGGTGCGCGCCCTCGCGCGCCCGGCCGAACCCGGCACCGGGTCGCAGGTTCCGGCCGACGGGCACTTCCGTTTCACCGTCGGTGGAACCGACACCGCCCTGTCTGGTCCGCGGGTCGCGGCCGAGGAAGCGTTGCGGCGGTGGGGAATCACCGATACTACCGTCGAAGTCGTTGTGGAGTGCGGGATTCCGCTGGCTCGTGGGCTCGGTTCCAGCGCCGCGTGCGCGGGGGCCGCGGTGCGCGCGGTCGCGGATCTGCACGGGCTCGTCGTCGAACCCGGCGAACTGTACGACCTCGTGCAATGTGGCGAGCAGGTCGCGCACGGGCGGGCCAGCGGCATCGACGCCAGTGCCGTCCTTGCGAACGGTCCGATCCGGTTCCATCAGGGCCGCGCCGAGCCGATGCCGATCGGGCTCGACGCCGCGCTCGTCATCGCCGACACCGGCGTGCCCGGCTCCACCCAGCACGCGGTGGCAGGCGTGCGGCGCAGGCTCGCCGAGGACCCGGTGCGGGCCGGGTCGCTGCTCGAGCGCGCCTCGGGCCTGATCGAGGCCGCGGGCGACGAGCTGTCGGCCGGTGCCGCCGAGTCGCTCGGCAAGACCATGCTCGATTTCCAGGAACTGCTCGCCGAGCTGGGCGTGAGCACGCCGCACATCGACGCCCTCGTCACCGCCGCGCTCGGTGCGGGCGCCCACGGCGCCAAGCTCACCGGCGCCGGTCTCGGCGGCTGTGTGCTCGCCCTCACCGAGCCCGCCTCGGCGCCCGGGGTGAGTGCCGCGCTGCGCCGTGCGGGTGCCGTGCGAACCTGGACGGTGCCGACTCGCGCCCTGCACGCCGGCGCCACGCCCCTGTCCGCCACGACTTCGGAACCCGGTACCCACCAATGACTTCGACCTCCGCCACCGGCGAGGCCACCGCGCTCGCCTACCCGAACATCGCCCTCGTGAAGTACTGGGGCAAGCGCGACGAAACGATGTTCCTGCCTGTCACGAGCAGCCTGTCGATGACGCTCGACATCTTCGCGACCACCACCACCGTGCGCGTCACCGACGGCCCGGCCGACGAGATCGAGTTCAACGGCACCGCCGCCACCGGTTCCGCGCACACCCGCATCGAACGTTTCCTCGACCTCGTGCGGGCCGAGGCTGGTCGTACCGAACGCGCCACCGTCGTCACCGTCAACGACGGCCCGACCGGGGCCGGGCTGGCCTCCTCGGCGAGTGGTTTCGCCGCGCTGGCCACGGCCGCGGCCACCGCCTACGGTCTGGACCTGGACGGGCGCGCGCTGTCGCGGCTGGCCCGGCGCGGGTCCGGGTCGGCGTCGCGCTCGATCTTCGGCGGTTTCGTGGTGTGGCACGCGGGCGCGGGCGACGGCGAGGCGGGCGATCTGAGTTCCTATGCCGAGCCGATCGGCGGCGACGAACTCGACCCCGCCCTGGTGGTCGCGGTCGTGAACCAGACCGCCAAAACGGTGTCGAGCCGCGACGCCATGCGCGCCACCACCCAGACCTCCCCGTTCTACCGGCCGTGGGCCGAGTCGTCGATGCTCGACTTCGACGAGATGCGCCGCGCCGTCGCCCGCGGTGACCTGGCCGCCATCGGTGAGATCGCCGAACGCAACGCGCTCGGCATGCACGCCACCATGCTCACGGCCCGCCCCGGCATCCGCTACCTCTCGCCGCACTCGCTCGCGGTGCTCGACGCCGTGCAGGCCCTGCGCGCCGACGGTGTGCTCGCCTACGCGACCATCGACGCGGGCCCGAATGTGAAGGTGCTGTGCACCCGCGCCGACGCCGCCCGAGTGGCCGCGACCGTGGAGAGCCTCGGCGATTTCGTCACCACCCGCACCGCGCACATCGGTCCCGGCGCCACGCTGCTCCCGGACACCGCGCAGGTCGGAGCCTCATGATTTCCTGTCGCGCCCCGGGCAAGCTGTTCGTCGCGGGGGAGTACGCCGTCGTCGAACCGGGTCACCGGGCCGTGCTGGTCGCCGTCGACCGCTACGCCACCGCAACGGTCACGGCGACCGACGGCGACACCGTCCTCGCGTCGGATCTGGAGGGCGGAAGCTCCCTCCGGTGTCGCCGCGCGACGGGCGACCAGGCTGGTGTCGCTGCCTCGGCGGAATCGGCCACCACGAACTCGGCGCCGCCCGCCCTCGCAGGTCACCCCGGCTCCTTCGTGTCGGCGACCGGGTCGGTTCCGGCCACCTTCTCCTATCTGTTCGCCGCCGCATCAGTGCTCGACCGACTGGTGCTGGAACGCGGAATCACCCCGCGCCCTTACTATTTGGACGTCACCGCTGATCTCGGTGACGCCGACGGCCGCAAGTTCGGCCTGGGTTCCAGCGCGGCGGTGACGGTCGCGGCGGTGACCGCGCTCGGCGAGTTCTACGAGCTCGGTCTGAGTTCGATGGACCGCTACCGCCTCGCCATGCTCGCCACGGTCACGGTCCATCCCCGTGCTTCCGGCGGGGATGTCGCGGCGAGCACCTGGGGCGGCTGGCTCGCCTACAGCTCCCCGAACCGCGCCCGGGTGGCGGAGGCGGCCGAGGCCGACGGCGTCGACGCGGCACTTCGCCTGCCCTGGCCGGGTCTGTCCGTGCGCCCGCTGCCCACTCCCACCACGCTCGACCTGCACATCGGCTGGACCGGCACCCCCGCCTCCACCCCCACCTTGGTCGCGGGCCTCGGCGCACCCCTCGACCGCGCGGAGTTCCTGGTGCGCAGCGATGCCTGCGTCGAACGCCTCGCCGCGGCCGTCGACGCCGACGACCCCACCGCCATCCGCACCGAAATCGACTGTGCGCGTGAGCTTCTCCTCGGCCTCGACGCGGCCGAGCGGCTCGGCGTCATGACCGAACGCCTCGCCGCGTTGTGTCACGTGGCGGCCGAGGTCGGCGCCGCCGCGAAGCCTTCGGGTGCCGGTGGCGGCGACTGCGGTATCGCCGTGCTCGAGAACGGCCGCGCCGACGCTGTCGCCGCACTGACCGACGGCTGGGAAGCCGCCGGAATCCGCAAGCTGCCCTTGCGGATCCACCCGTCCGAAGGAGTTCGCGCATGATCGCCGATCGCAAGGACGACCACGTTCGCCACGCGGTGAACCATCGCCGCAACCACAGCGGTGGCAACGATTTCGACTCCGTCGCCTTCGTGCACCACGCCCTGGCAGGCATCGACTCGGCCGACGTGCGGCTCGGCGTCGATTTCGCCGGAAAGCACTGGAACTCACCGCTGTACGTGAACGCGATGACCGGTGGCAGCACCAACACCGGCGAGATCAACCGACAGCTGGCCGTCGCGGCCCGCGAGACCGGAGTCCCCATCGCCTCGGGCTCGATGAGCGCCTACTTCCGTGACCCCGCCGTCGCGGGCACCTTCCGTGTACTGCGCGAAGAGAACCCGCACGGGTTCGTCCTGGCCAATGTGAACGCCAACGCCACCCTCGACCAGGTGCACAGCGCGATCGACCTGCTCGAGGCCGACGCGCTGCAGATCCACGTGAACTCGGTGCAGGAAGTCGTGATGCCCGAGGGCGACCGCGCCTTCGCCGGGTGGCCCCGCCGCATCGAGGAGATCGTCGCGGGCGTGCCGGTGCCGGTGATCGTCAAGGAGGTCGGGTTCGGCCTCAGCAGGCAGACCGTCACGTGGCTGCGCGAGGCCGGGGTAGCCGTTGCCGACGTGGGCGGACGCGGCGGAACCAATTTCGCGCGCATCGAGAACGACCGGCGCGCGGGCGCCGACTTCGCCTTCATCGAACAGTGGGGTCAGTCGACGGCCGCGTGCCTGCTCGACTGCACCGGCATCACCGGCATCGACATCTCCGCCTCCGGCGGCATCCGCTCGCCGCTGGACATGGCCCGCGCCCTGGCGCTGGGCGCCAAGGCGACCGGTGTGGCGGGAGCGTTCCTGGAAACGCTCGTCGACCACGGCACCGAGGCCCTCGTCGCCAAGATCACCACCTGGCTCGATCAGCTGCGCAACATCATGACCGTCCTCGGCGCGACCACTCCCGCCGAGCTCACCGGTCGCGATGTGCTCGTCACCGGCGACCTGGCCGGCTTCTGCGCGCTGCGCGGCATCGATGTGGCCTGTCTCGCCCACCGGAGTCCCTGGTGGCGCGAATCGAACCTCCGAGAAGGAGTCATCCATGAATGACATGTCGTACGCGGCTGTCCCGATGCAGTGGGTCGGTCCGCTGCGGATCACCGGCAATGTCGTCGACGACTCCGTCGATGTGCCGCTGGCCACCTACGAGACCCCGCTGTGGCCCTCGGTCGGGCGCGGTGCGCGGATCAGCACCCTCACCGAGAAGGGCATCGTCGCCACCCTCATCGACGAGCGGATGACCCGGTCGATCCTGCTCGAAGCCGACGACGCCTACACCGCCTACACCACCGTGCAGCAGCTCCAGGCCCGCATGCCCGAGCTGCAGGAGGTCGTCTCGGGCAGCAGCCGCTTCGCCCGGCTCATCGACCTGAACCACCAGATCGCAGGCAACCTGCTGTTCCTGCGGTTCGAGTTCACCACCGGCGACGCCTCCGGCCACAACATGGCCACGCTGGCCAGCGACCACCTGATGGACCACATCCTGTCGACCATGCCCGGTGTGCGCTACGGCTCCATCTCGGGTAACTACTGCACCGACAAGAAGGCCACCGCCGTCAACGGCATCCTCGGTCGCGGTAAGAACGTCGTCACCGAGCTGCTGATCCCGCGCGAGGTCGTCGAGGCGCGGCTGCACACCACCGCCGCCAAGGTCGTCGAGCTCAACATCCGCAAGAACCTGATCGGGACCCTGCTCGCGGGCGGAATCCGTTCCGCCAACGCCCATTACGCGAACATGCTGCTGGCCTACTACCTGGCCACCGGTCAGGACGCCGCCAATATCGTCGAGGGCTCCCAGGGCGTCACCCACGCCGAGGACCGCGACGGTGATCTGTATTTCTCGTGCACCCTGCCCAACCTGATCGTCGGTACGGTCGGTAACGGCAAGCACGCCAGTTTCGTCGAGGACAACCTGGTGCGCCTCGGCTGCCGGGCCGAACGCGAGCCCGGCGAGAACGCGCGCCGCCTCGCCGTGATCGGTGCGGCCACCGTGCTGTGCGGTGAGCTGTCGCTGATGGCCGCGCAGACCAATCGCGGTGAATTGATGCGTGCCCATACCCAATTCGAGCGGTCAACCACGAGCAACGGGACACAACGATGACCACAACGCCGGTCGGAATCCACGACCTTTCGTTCGCCACCACCCACTACGCCCTCGATCACGCCGTCCTCGCCGAGCGACTCGGGGTGGATCGCGACAAGTTCTACCTCGGCATCGGCCAGGAACGCATGAGCGTGGCCGCCGCCGACGAGGACATCGTCACCATCGCCGCCGCGGCCGCCCAGCCGATCCTGGAACGGCACGGCACCGACAACATCCGCACCGTGCTGCTGGCCACCGAGACCGGTGTCGACCAGTCCAAAGCCGCTGCCCTGTATCTGCATTCGCTGATCGGGCTGCCCAACGCGGCGCGCGTGGTCGAGCTCAAGCAGGCCTGCTACGGCGGCACCGCCGGGCTGGCGTTCGCCGCGGGCCTGATCGCGCGTGACCCCTCGCAGCGGGTGCTGGTGATCGCCGCCGACATCGCCAAGTACGAACTCGACACCCCGGGCGAGCCGACCCAGGGCGCCGCGGCGGTCGCGATGCTGGTCACCGCGAACCCGGCCATCCTCGCGCTCGACCCGATCTCGGGGCTCTACAGCGCCGACATCATGGACTTCTGGCGCCCGAACTACCGTTCCGAGGCCATCGTCGACGGCAAGACCTCGGTGAACGCCTACCAGAAGGCCGCCCAGGAGGCGTGGAGCGACTACCGCCGCCAGGGTGGGCGCGAGCTCGGCGAGTTCGCCGCGTTCTGCTACCACCAGCCCTTCACCAAGATGGCCTACAAGGCGCACCGGCACCTGCTCGAGAGCCAGGGCCACACCGCCGAGGCCGCCGACCTCGAGGCCGCCATCGGCGCCACCACCACCTACAACCGCACCGTCGGCAACAGCTACACCGCCTCGCTGTACCTCGGCCTGGCCTCGCTGCTCGACCACGCGGACGACCTCACCGGCAAGGCCCTTGCCATGATCAGCTACGGCTCCGGCAGTGTGGCCGAGTTCTTCAGCGGCACAGTGCAACCCGGCTACCGCGCGCACCTGCGCACCGAGGCCAACCAGGCCGCGATCAGCTCGCGCGAGATGCTCGACTACGACCACTACCGTGCCCTGCACGAAGCGGTGCTGCCCACCGACGGCGCCTACCACGCCATGGCCGAGGAAACCCGGCGCCCGTTCCGGCTGGCCGCGATGTCGGGCCACAAACGCATCTACGAAGCTCGGTGACCGTGGCCGATCCGGATATACGGCACGTCAGGATCATCATCGTCGGAAGCGGGCTGTCGGGCGTCGGCGCGGCGGTCCGGTTGAGTCAGCAGGGGCACACCGATTTCCTCGTGCTCGAACGTGGACCCGATGTCGGTGGCACGTGGCGGGTGAACACCTACCCGGGTGCCGGGTGCGATGTGCCCTCGCAGTTGTATTCGTATTCGTTCGCGCTGAACCCGAATTGGACCAGGTCGTTCTCCCCGCAGGCCGAGATCGAACGCTACATCCGGGACGTGTCGGAGCGTTTCGGGGTGCGTGACAAGCACATCTTCGATTGCGAGATGACGGCGGCGCGCTGGAACGATACCGATGGCCGATGGGAGATCCACACAAGCCGTGGGCAATTCACCGCCGATGTGGTCGTGTCGGCGGCCGGTGTGCTCGCGGAGCCGAATCTTCCCGATATCAAGGGGATGTCGAGCTTCGAGGGCGAGATCTTCCATTCGGCGCGGTGGAATCACGAGTCGACCCTCGCGGGCAAGCGGGTGGCGGTGATCGGCACGGGATCGTCTGCGGTGCAGATCATTCCGTCGATCGCGCCGGAGGTGGCGAGCCTCGATGTGTATCAGCGCACCGCCACCTGGGTGATGCCGCATCTGGGCCGTCGCTATACGGCGGTCGAGCGGTTCGCGTTCCGGCGGATTCCCGGCTTCCAGCGGCTGGTCCGGGCGATGATCTACCTGCTGCGCGAGATCTTCGTCGTCTTCCAGGCCAAGTACCCGCGTGCTGCGGTGCTGCTTGAGTTGGTCGGCCGGGTCAAGATGTTCCTCGAGATCCGTGATCCGCAGGTGCGCCGGAAGGTGTTGCCGGCGCATCGTCTCGGCTGTAAACGGATGCTGGTGTCCAACCGTTTCTATCCGGCGCTCGACCGCGACAATGTGGATCTGGTGACGGATTCGATCGCGGAGGTCCGGACGAATTCGATCGTCACCGAGGACGGCACCGAACGCGAAGTCGATGCGATCGTGTGGTGCACGGGATTCCAGGTATCGGATTCCCCGACCTACAACCTGTACGTCGGCCGCGACGGGCGCACGCTGTCGGAAATCGGTGAGGCGGAAGGGTATCGCAACTACAAGGGCACAACGGTCGCGAACTTTCCCAACCTGTTCTTCATGCTCGGTGCCAATTCCGGCTTGAATTACACCTCGCTGATCTACATCATGGAATCCCAGTTCCGGTACCTGATCTCGGCACTGGAAACCATGGAGCAGCGCGGTCTGCGCACCGTCGAAGTCCGTAAGGACGCCGAGGAAGAATACAACCGGGGAATCCAGCGCAAGATGGCGAAAACGGTGTGGGCCACCGGTGGGTGCCGCAGCTGGTTCCTCGACAGCACGGGGAACAACGCGGTGCTGTGGCCGGACTTCAGTTTCCGTTACCGCAGGCAGATGCGCGTTTTCGACCTCGAGGCGTATCAGACGACCACGAACTGAACCCGTCGATTCCGGAGCTGTCGTCGGCTCCGGAATCGACGGTTTACTCACGGATCGTTGTTCAGATGATCGACCCGATGATCTTCAAAATACTGTCGATCAGATCGCCGACTGCTGCAGACATCAGTTTCTCCTTCGAGATGGGGATCGTCTCGCAAAATTGCACGGCGATGGCACCGACAGCGTCGGTGTCATCAGGGTTGTGCAGCTCAACGAATTCGCGAGATGATCGCTGGATATCCGGATGCACACCTGGCTCGGTGTGGGACTGCGGTATCACCGTAGCAATGGAGTTTGGCTCCGACAAGCAACGGGTAGACGTGTCAGCACGGAATTTCTCTGTGCCCTTCCGCATTTGCTGACAGTTGTCAGGACGAGCTCAGCGACGACATTCCCGGCGGGCGCGTCGAGGCGCGCAGTGGGTTCGCGGTCGGGAAGGTGATCGAGGGCAGCGTCACCCACATGCGCACCCGGGTGCCCTTTTCGTCGTGGGTGAATTCGAGGTCCTCGGTGAGTACCCGCATCATCTCCACACCCCGGCCGCGGTAGCCGGGGTCGGTGGGGGTCGGCACCCAGCGGCCGGTGTCGGTGACCTCGATGACCACCCGGTCACCCTCGCAGGTGGCGGTGAGGACGACTCGGCCGGGTTCGGTGTCACGGTAGGCGTGTTCGACGCTGTTGCTGCAGGCCTCGTTGGCGGCGGCGACGAGGTCGGCCGCCAGGTCGTGCGGCACGGCGGCCGTGGCGAACCAGCGGTAGAGCGTGCGACGCAGGCCGGTCAATTCGACTGCGGCGGCGGGAATGTCGACGTGCAGCGGTTCCGGTGGCTGACGGTAGACGACCATCGCCACGTCGTCGTCGTAGCCCGCGGGCGGGCACAGTCGCGACAGCACGGCGTCGGCCACATCGCGGGGAAGCGCGCCACCGGTTTCGCTGAGGACGTCCGCGATCTTCACGAAGCCCTCCTCGATGTCGTAGCCGCGCTGTTCCACCAGTCCGTCGGTGAACAGCACCAGCGAGGAGCCCGCGGGCAGCGCGGTGGTCGCCTCGGGGCGACGCGGAGTGTCGAAGGTGGCCAGCGGGACCGCCCGACCGCCCTCGAGGATCCGGCCCGGCCCACCGGGTGCGGCCAGGATCGGCGGCATGTGGCCGGCGTTGGAGTAGCGAACCACACCGCGCTCGGGGTCGAGCACGGCGGCGCACACGGTGGTGCACATGGCGCCGGGAATCCGCGCGGCGACCGCGTCGAGCTCGGCGAGCAGCTGGGCGGGTCCGGCGCCGCGCAGCAGCAGAGCCCGTGCGGCAGTGCGCAATTGACCCATCACCACCGCCGCGGACAGGCCTCGGCCGACGCAGTCGCCGACGACCACACCGATGGTGCCGTCGCGCAGCGGGACCACGTCGTACCAGTCGCCACCGATCTCGAGCGGCGGCAGGGCGGGTTCGTAGTGCACCGAGAATCGCGGCGGCAGTTCGATCGGGCCGAGCATGGCACGCTGCAGAGTGAGCGAGGTGGCACGGGCCTGGTCGAAGTTGCGCGCACGCTGCAACGCGACACTGAGATGGCCGACCAGCAGCGAATACAGCGCCCAGTCGGCGGCACTCACCGCGCGTGGGGCGCCGAAGCGCACCCACAGCGCCGCGTCGCCGGTCTCACCGAGCGGCGCGACGACGGCGTCCACGCCGCCCTCGTCGCCGGTGATGGCCGACAGGCCGCGCGCGGACTGCCTGCGCGCCCGGTCGAGCAATTCGTTGGTCTGCTCGTCGAGCACCACCGGAGCCTCACCGCGCGAGCTCGGCTGCTGCACCGGCGTCGCGACGAATCTGCTGTTGGCAGAGACGAATTCGGGTTCCGGTGGCGCTTGGGCTGGGCTGGGAGACTCACCGCAGGAGTAGAGGTCGGGGCGGCCGGTGCGGCTCGGCCACACCGCCACGAGTGCCGTGCGCGCACCCATGGTCCGCCGCAGTTCGTCGAGTCCGACGGCGAGAACCTCCACCATGCTGGTGGCCGCGCCGACCGCGGTCGCCAGCCGCGAGGCCGCCTGATCGCGGGCCTGCGCGTCGTGCTCGGCGGTGACGTCACGCACGGTGCCGACGAAGATCCGCTCGTTGTTCTCCTGCTTCACCAGTGAACTCGCGCTCACCGCGAGCCAGCGTTCGCGGCCGTCGCGGTGACACACCGGCATCACGAAACGTGAAGCCTCCGTACCGATCTGGGGATAGCCCTTGCGATCGTCGAGTGCCCACGGATGCGGCAGCGCGAACGGCACCTCCTCGGGCCCGTACCCGGTGAGCACCCCGAACGCCGAGTTCACCTCGACGATCGTCCCGTGCTCGTCGGCGACGAAGAACCCGTCCTGCAGCGACTCGACCAGCGCGGTGCGGAACGCGTCGCGACCCGCGAGATCCTCGGCGCGCGAACGCTGTTGCTCGTAGCGCTTGGTGCCGTCGAGGTAGCCGCGGGTGGCGATGTCGAGCGCGGCCATCGTCTGCAGCAGGAATTCCAGCGCCACCTCCGCCCCTCGCGAATACGCCTCGCTGCCCGCGAGTTCGGCGACGGTGCGGAAGTGGTGCTCGGTGAGATCGAGCAGGCTGATGCCCTCGACGAGGGCGCGCCTGCCGAGGTCGTAGCCTTCGCTCAGGCCTGTCTGGCCCGGCGCGGCGACATGGCGGCGCAGGGCAGCCGAATAGTCGTCGAGGAACGCGGCCAGGACAGCACTCATCGGCACCCTCTCATGATCCTGCTCCCCGGAATCGGGCCGCCAGGACCAGCGCGTCGTCGGTGTCCTTGGCGTCGCGGGCGAGCAGGTCGCCCGCGATGGCGGCCGCGGGCCTGGCCAGGTCGATCTTGTCGGCGTCGGCGGTGACGAGACCGTCGGTGGCCATCAGCAGCAGGTCGCCCTGTTTGATCGGCAGGGTCTGCGGTTGGAGATGCGCGGGCAGCCGGTAGCCGACGATGCCACCGGTGAGCAGCATGGTCGCCCGCAGCTCCGGGCCCGCCGGACCGAGCGTGAGCAGCCGCGACTCCACATTGCCCACGCCGATCCACTGCAGGGTGTCGCCCGGCCCGATCAGCGCCAACGACATTGCGGCGCCGCGGGTTTCGGACATCGCCCGATGGCACAGCACCATCAGCACATCCAGTGGTTCGCCGCGGTTCTCCGACAGCACGAGGGTCGCGCGATCGGCCGCGTCCGCGGCCGCGGCGCCGTGGCCGAGACCGTCGAGTACGCCGAAGAGCACGCCGCCGTCGCCGGTGTCGAGGACGACGCCACGGTCACCGGAGACGTCCTGGCCGGGTAGTGCCCGGCCGGCCGTCGACCATTCCGTGCGGCCGGTGATCCCGTCTTCATGCACCGTCGGGTACCCACTTCCACATTTCGATCAACGTCCCCCGACCGGGGGCGGAATCGATGGTGATGCCGTCCATCAGCCTGCGTGCGCCCGGCAGGCCGAGGCCGAGGCCGCGGCCGGTGGAGTACCCGTCCTCGAGCGCGCGCGGGATGTCACGGATGCCGGGACCCTGGTCCTCGGCTTGGACCACGAGGCTCTGGCGGCCGTCGCGGATGTCGACGAGCAGGCGGATCTCGCCACTGCCCGCGTAACTGGTGATGTTGCGGGCGATTTCGGAGATGGCGGTGGAGATCATGGTGCGGTCGGTGAGGGTGAAGCCGAGGTGAGCCGCCAGCTCGTGCCCGGCCTGGCGTGCGGTCACGATGTCCTCGGACACCTTGACTGCGATCGCGACCTGCTCAGCGGCCACTGTCACGACCATCTCGTCGGCTGCGCGGGTGACGGTTCAGCCAGGCGAGACCTTCTTCGAGGTCGAGGGCCGTCTGCATGTCCTCGAAGGTGAGGCCGAGCTGCACCATCGCGAACGCGACCTCGGGCTGTAAACCGACGATCACCGTTTCCGCGCCGCGCAGCTGGGTCATGTGGGCGATGGTGCGCAGCGAACGGGCGGCGAAGGAATCCATCACGTCGATGGCCGTGACGTCGACGATGATGCCGGTCGCGCGATAGCGGCTGACCTGCGTCATGAGATCGTCCTGCAGCCGCTCGGTGTCGGCGTCGGTCAGCGCCGACTGGACCGAGGCGATCAGGAATGTGCCCTGTTTCAGGATGGGTACCGGCATGGCGGACTGCTAGCGCCCGTCCCGCTCGCTCAGCCGCTCGGTGACCCGGGTGACCTCGTACCCGAGCAGCCGCTCGGCCTCTTCGATTCCACCCTGCAGGTCGCCGACCGCGTTCATCTTGGACAGGTCGAGGCCGATGGTCACCAGGGTGAGCGCGATCTCGGAGGACAGACCGGTGATGATGACGCTCGCGCCCATCAGGCCCGAGGCGTCGACGGTCTGCACGAGGTGGTTGGCGACCACGGAGTCGATGGCGGGCACACCGGTGATGTCGATGACGACCACCTTGGCGCGATTGGCCCGGATGGCGCGCAGCAGCTGCTCGGTGAGCTGACGGGCGCGCTGGGAGTCGAGCACACCGATGATGGGCAGGATGAGCAGCTGTTCGCGCACCTGCAGCACCGGGGTCGACAGCTCGCGGATGGCTTCCTGCTGGCGGCTGATGACGCGCTCGCGCTCCTGCACGAACGACACGCCCACGGTGTTGGCGATGCGGTTGGCGGCGGGCTCGTAGGCGTCGAGCACCTGGTTGAGCATCTCGAAGTTGGACTGGTACTTCGAGAACAGCGAGCGGGCGAGCACGTCGCGCAGCAGCAGCACGATCCCGAGGACCTCGTCGGTCTCGACGCCTCGGGGAATGATGCGCTCGGACAGGTCGCGGGCGTAGGCCTGCAGGGCCTCGACGCTACCGGTGACCAGTACCTCGACGTAGTTGTCGTACATGGAGGTGGCCTCGGAGAAGATCTCCTCCGGGGTCATCGCGGTGAGCAGTTCGGCCTCGGTGATGCGCCGTGCCCATTCCTCACGCAGGCCGGTGCGGTTCTGCCGGAGGTGCTCGACCAACTGGGGGAGCAGGTTGTTGTCCACCGGGCGCGCCGGTGGCGCATCCGCGGAAAGACTCGTTGACACCTCGGACATGGAAGCTCCTGCCCCTTTCGACGTTTTCACCAGGTGCGCACCGCACACGTTGACCGAAGCCTACTCATACCCCATCCATGGTGCTGTCCAAACCTGCCGGTAACCGGCTATCCGGGGGTGAAGCCGCGGGACAGCGCCGCCAGGGCCCGATCCAGGTACACGGTGAGATCGGCGTCACCGCGTTCGAGCCAGGCGTCGAAGGCCGCACGGGCGGCGGCCAGGGTGGTGCGGCCGACGGCCAGGGGGATCAGGTCGTCGGCGCTGGTGCCGAGCCTGCGCGCGGCGAATTCGCCGACCGCGCGTTCCCAGGCGTCGTAGTGCGCGCCCGCGCCCGCCGACAGGGCGGGGATTCCCGAGATCAGGCGCATCCTGGTGCGCAGTTCGGGGATGTCCTCGGCGCGATACCTGTTGGCCGCCACCACGATCCTCCGCACCGCCGTCATCATCGGCTCATCGTCGGCGACGGCGGCGAAGGCCGCGCGCAGGTCGGCCACCTCGTCGTCGAACTGGTGCCACAGCACCTCGCCCTTGCTCGGGAAGTAGCGGAAGAAGGTGCGTTCGCTGACGCCCGCCTCGGCCGCGATCTGCCCGACCGTCACCTCCTCGAAGCCGTGCTCGGTGAACAGGCGCATCGCGATGAGTTCCAGGGCGCGGCGCGTGGTGCGCGGTGGGCGGCCGCGCTGGGTCGGGGCTGACATGGATACAGCGTAGGGAGTGGGCCGCCGGGTGGAGTCCGGTCTTGATTATGTCAGTGACTGACGTTAATGTTCGGTCATGTTCGTGGCCCAGCTCACATCGCCGGAGATCGACGCCTGTCGCGCGTCGATCCTGCTGGTGCCGCTGGGCGCCATCGAGCAGCACGGACCGCACCTGCCGCTGTCCACCGATCTCGACATCGCCTCGGCGCTGTGCGCGCGGGCCGCCGCCGCTCGCCACGACGTACTCGTCGCGCCCGCCGTGCCCTACGGCGCCAGCGGTGAGCACGCCGGATTCGCGGGCACGCTGTCGATCGGGCAGGCGGCGCTCGAGCTGCTCGTGGTGGAGCTGTGTCGTTCGGCCACCGCTACTTTCGAGCGGATCGTGCTGGTCAACGCCCACGGCGGCAATGTCGAGGCGTTGCGCCGGGCGGTCACCCTGCTGCGCTCGGAATCGCGCGACGTGCGCCTGTTCTGCCCCGGCTACGGCGGCGACGCGCACGCGGGCCACACCGAAACCTCCCTCCAGCTCGCCCTCGCGCCCGACCGGGTGCGCACCGAGCTGGCCGAACCGGGGGACACCCGCCCGCTCGCCGAGGTGCTGCCGCTGCTGCGCACGGGCGGGGTGGCCGCGGTGAGCCACAACGGAATTCTCGGCGACCCGACCGGGGCGAATGCCGCCGCGGGCACCGAACTGCTGAGTGCGGCGACCGCCGCGCTCCTGCACGACCTGGGCCATTGGTGGCCGGGTGACAACGAGGAAGGACCACGTCGATGAACCCCTGGTTCGAGACCGTCGCCGAGGCGCAGCGTCGCGCCCGCAAGCGGCTGCCGAAGTCGGTGTACGGCGCGCTGATCGCCGGTTCCGAACGGGGCCAGACCATCGAGGACAACCAGACCGCGTTCACCGAACTCGGTTTCGCACCGCACTGCGCGGGCCCCATCGGGGACCGCGACCAGTCGACAACCGTGCTGGGGCAACAGGTTTCGATGCCGGTGCTGATCTCGCCGACCGGCGTGCAGGCGGTGCACCCCGACGGTGAGGTCGCCGTGGCACGGGCCGCGGCCGCCCGCGGCATCGCCATGGGCCTCAGCTCGTTCGCGAGCAAGCCGGTCGAAGAGGTGGTCGCGGCCAACCCCGCCACCTTCTTCCAGCTGTACTGGTGCGGCAGCAAGGACCAGATCCTGGAACGGATGGAACGGGCGAAGACCGCCGGTGCGGTCGGGCTGATCCTCACCCTCGACTGGTCCTTCTCGCACGGTCGCGACTGGGGCAGCCCGCAGATCCCCGAATCGCTGAACCTGCGCACCATGATGAAATTCGCACCGCAGACCCTCGCCCGCCCGCGTTGGCTGGCCACCTACCTGCGCTCGGGTTCCATCCCCGATCTCACGGCACCCAACATGTCCGTCGGCGGCGGCGCCGCGCCCGGCTTCTTCGGCGCCTACGGCGAATGGATGCAGACACCCGCCCCCGACTGGGACGACGTGGCCTGGATCTGCGCGCAGTGGGACGGCCCGGTGCTGCTCAAGGGCGTGATGCGAGTCGACGACGCGCTGCGCGCGGTGGACGCCGGCGTCGCGGGCATCTCGGTGTCCAACCACGGCGGCAACAACCTCGACGGCACCCCCGCCGCCATCCGCGCCCTGCCGGTGCTGGCCGATGCTGTGGGCGACCAGATCGAGGTCCTGCTCGACGGTGGTATCCGGCGCGGCAGCGATGTCGTCAAGGCAGTCGCCCTCGGCGCCCGCGCGGTTCTCATCGGCCGCGCCTACCTGTGGGGTCTGGCCGCCAACGGTCAGGCCGGTGTGGAGAACGTCCTCGACATCCTGCGCGGCGGCATCGACTCCGCCCTGCTCGGCCTGCGCAAAACCTCGGTCACCGACCTGACCCGCGACGACATCGTGGTCCCGGAAGGTTTCGAACGCGCCCTCGGTATCCCCGACACGGCCCGCACCGCGAACACCGCCGAGAAAGTATTGCGGTAAGCCGTATTTCACCAAGGGGCGAACGGGTTGTCCGGGCGGGAACCGGTCGCTATGGTCGAGCGTTGACCTGTCGGTCGCCGGAGGGGGAGATCATGGACGTTCGGGTAATGCGTTCGCGCAGTGTGACTTTCACCCTGCCCGCCTTGGTCGCGGTGGCGCTGGTGTCGGCCGGGTGCAGTGCGCCGGGTTCGGCCCAGCGCCCGACGACCACCACCCGCCCGCCGGTGACCACCCCGCGCGCCACCACCTCCGCGCCCGCCACCACCAGCGCCGCCGCCCGCCCGGCCTCGGTGGGGGTCTGCGTGGAGACGGCGACGAACAAACGGGTGGCCGACGACCGGTGTGACACGTCCGACGCGAGCTATAAACGGTTCTGGTACAAGCACACCGACACGCTCGTGTACCCGGCGGTCGGCGCCACGATCGCCCTGGCGGCGGGCAGTTTCCTGCGGCCGAGCACCGGCGACGTCTACGACCGTGGAGCACCGGTCGCGGGCGGAACGGTCCTGCGCGGCGGGCTCGGGCAGCGTCCCGACTCGAGCGGCGGCGGCGGAAGTTCGGGGTCCTGACTCACGCCATGTCCGCGGCCGGTGTCGCCTCCTTCGCTGCTACGTGAGTGCCGAGTTCCCTTGCCGCGCTGCGGTGGTGGTCGATCAGCACGTCGTAGATCTCGGCGAGCGCCGCCAGTTGCGAGCGGTCGAGCACATCGATCATGTGCCGTCGCACGCTGCGCACATGGGCGGGGGCCGCCGTGGTGAGCAACTGGCCGCCCGCGCTCGTCAGTCGCGCGACGGTGCGGCGCTGATCGTGCGGCATCGTCTCGCGCACCACCAGCCCACGCTTCTGCATGCGGGTGATCTGGTGTGAGAGTCGGCTCTGCGACCACTCCAGCGCACCCGCCAGGTCAGCGAAGGTCAAACGCTGGCCTGGTGCGTCCGCTAGGTACACCAGCACGGAATATTCGACATAACTGAGATTGGCCGCCCGGCCGGCGTCACGCCCGATCGCCGCGGCGATCAGGTCGCGGGTACGGACATAGCCCAGCCAGGCGCGCATTTCGACATCATCGAGCCACTGTGGATCGGTCACGATCGAGCTCCAGATTCGCCGGTGCAAGCTACGGATTGAACGGCGCACGCCCGCCACCGCCCGGGAGAATGGGTAGCACCGTTTGTGTTGAACGTGCAACCTCGACCATACTTTATGTTGAGTAAGGGTTGCCTAATCCGCAGGTCGGCGGCCGGTGGTGGATAGGCTCTGCGATGCTCTGCCCACCTGCCTGAAGGAGTGCGATCCGTGACCGCGCCGGAGTTCCGCTATTCCGATCTGCTGCCGATCGGCGCGGACGACACGCCGTACCGTCTGCTGACCACCGAGGGGGTCAGCACCTTCGAGCACAACGGCCGCACCTTCCTGCAGGTAGAGCCCGAAGCCCTGCGCCTGCTCACCGAGACGGCGATCCACGACATCAGCCACTACCTGCGCCCCGCGCACCTGCGGCAGCTGCGCAAGATCATCGACGACCCGGAGTCCTCGGGCAACGACCGTTTCGTGGCGCTCGACCTGCTCAAGAACCTCAACATCTCCGCGGGTGGCGTGCTGCCGATGTGCCAGGACACCGGCACCGCGATCGTGATGGGCAAGAAGAGCGAGGGCGTACTCACCGGCGCCGACGACGCCGAGTGGATCAGCCGCGGCGTGTTCGACGCCTACTCCCGGCTCAACCTGCGCTACTCCCAGCTCGCGCCGATCACCATGTGGGAGGAGAAGAACACCGGTTCCAACCTGCCCGCCCAGATCGAGCTGTACTCCACCGAGGGTGACGCCGACAACCCGGTCTACAAGTTCCTGTTCATGGCCAAGGGTGGCGGTTCGGCCAACAAGTCGTTCCTGTACCAGGAGACCAAGGCCGTCCTGAACCCCGAGCGCATGCTCGAGTTCCTCGACGAGAAGATCCGCTCCCTCGGCACCGCGGCCTGCCCGCCCTACCACCTGGCCGTGGTCATCGGTGGCACCAGCGCCGAATTCGCTTTGAAGACAGCGAAATACGCCTCCGCGCACTACCTGGACAACCTGCCGACCGAGGGTTCCATCACCGGTCACGCCTTCCGCGACCTCGAACTGGAGGAAGAGGTCTTCCAGCTCACCCGTGAGTTCGGCATCGGCGCCCAGTTCGGTGGCAAGTACTTCTGCCACGACGTGCGCGTGGTCCGCCTGCCCCGCCACGGCGCCTCCTGCCCGGTCGCCATCGCGGTGTCGTGCTCGGCCGACCGCCAGGCCCTTGCCAAGATCACCAAGGACGGCATCTTCCTCGAGCAGCTGGAAACCGAACCGGCGCAGTACCTTCCGGAGCAGACCGAGGACATCCTCGGCGGCGACGTGGTGCAGATCGACCTGAACCGCCCGATGGACGAGATCCGCGCCGAGCTGTCGAAATACCCGGTGAAGACCCGGCTTTCGCTCACCGGCCCGCTGGTCGTTGCCCGCGATATCGCGCACGCCAAGATCAAGGAACGCCTCGACGCGGGCGAGCCGATGCCGCAGTACCTGCGCGACATGGCCGTCTACTACGCGGGCCCGGCCAAGACCCCCGAGGGTTACGCCTCCGGCTCGTTCGGTCCGACCACCGCCGGTCGCATGGACTCCTACGTCGACCAGTTCCAGGCGGCGGGCGGTTCGATGATCATGCTGGCCAAGGGCAACCGCTCCGCCCAGGTCACCAAGGCGTGCAAGGAACACGGCGGCTTCTACCTCGGTTCCATCGGCGGCCCGGCCGCGCGCCTGGCCCTCGACTGCATCAAGAACGTCGAGGTGCTCGAGTACCCCGAACTCGGCATGGAGGCGGTCTGGAAGATCGACGTCGAGGACTTCCCGGCCTTCATCGTCGTCGACGACAAGGGCAACGACTTCTTCGCCGAGACCTCCAAGCCGATCGCCCTGCGCGTGCGTACCCGTTCCAAGGAACGCGTGTAGAGACCCGCTGCCGAGGACCCCGGCGGCTGCGTGATCGCGGGCGCCGGGGTCTTCTGGTCGTGCGTCCAGCCGTCGCGGTGTAACGTGACCGGCGACATACGGTGAACGGGGTGGCTATGCCCGCTGGAATTCCTGGGGGCCGAGTGGCGCGCGGCGCCAAGCTCGGACAGTTCGCCGCGGGCCAGGCGGTGCGCGGGGTCGGCAGACGACTGTCGATGATCGGTCGCACCGAGGAGGCCAGGCAGGTCCTGGCCGAGCGCTCGGCGATGACGACCGCGCAGCAGATCGTCACGGTCCTCGGCAGCATGAAGGGGTCGGCGATGAAGCTGGGGCAGATGGCCTCGGTGCTCGACCTCGACTTCGTTCCCGAATCACATCGCGAACATTTCCGCGCCCAGTTGGCCGCACTGCAGGACAAGGCGCCCGCGGTCGCGTTCCCCACCATGCGTGCGGTGATCGAGGAGGATCTCGGACCGCTCGGCGGCGTCTTCGCCGACTTCGACGAGACCGCCATCGCGGCCGCGTCGATCGGTCAGGTGCACCGGGCCACCCTGCGCGACGGGCGCGTGGTCGCGGTGAAGGTGAAGTATCCCGGGGTGGAGCGCGCCGTCCACGCCGATATCGGCAACCTCGAATTTCTCAGCAAGATGGGCAGATCCGTGCTGCCGAGCATGGCCGACACGGGTGTGCTCGAGGAGATCGCCGACAATCTGCGCAGCGAGCTGGACTACGAACGCGAGGCCAGTACCCAGCACCGGGTGGCGCGGCGGTATCGCGGACACCCGTTCATCACCGTGCCCGACGCGATCGTCGAACACTGCTCGCACAATGTGCTCGTCACCGAATACGTCGATTCACAACCCTTTTCGCACATGCGCACGCTGCCCGACGCCGACCGCGACCACCTGGGCGAACTGATCTACCGGTTCTACATCTCCAGCCTGTTCGTCGACAACGAGTTCTGCGGCGACCCGCATCCGGGCAACATGCTGCTGGCCGCGGACGGAAAGCTCGCCTTCGTCGACTTCGGCCTGTACAAGCAGATGGACCCGGCGCATGTCGATTTCGAGCGCGACGTGCTGCGTGCGGCCGCCGAGGGGCGCGGTGAGGACCTGTACACCGCGTGGGTCGACCGGGGGATCATCGACCCGAGCGCCGGGGTGTCGGTCGAGGAGAGCCTGGCCTACGTGTGGGCCGCCACGGGCTGGCACCTGCTGGACGAGGACGTCACCATCACCCCCGAATTGGCCACCGGCGCACTGCTGCTCGCGGTCGACCCGCGTTCGTCGCAGTTCCACGGCATGCACCGGCAGTTGCTGCCGCCGGAGCACGTGTTCTCCCGCCGGGCCGACCTGTTCACCTTCGCCACCCTCGGCCAGTTGCGGGCCACCGCGAACTGGCACCTGCTGGCCCGCGAATGGCTCTACCGCGAGCCGCCCGTCACCGAGGTCGGTCGCGAGATCGACCGGTGGCGCCGATCCGGGTGAGCCGAACCGCGCCGAACCGGGGTCGATAGGATTCCGGCATGCACTCTGTTCTCCGCATCCTGGTCGGCGTGAGCGCGGTCGCCGCGATGACGGCTACCGGCACCGCAACGGCCGACCCCGATCAGCGCGAACAGGTCCAGTCCGCCGCGGGCACCGAGGGCCTCGACCCACCGCTCGCCCTGGCCTACACCCTGGCCGAGCAGCAGGCCCACGCCGAGGGCGTGCCGCTGTCGGTCACCTCCGGCTACCGCACCCCCGAACAGCAGGAAGCGCTGTGGCAGGACGGCCTGGCCACCCACGGCACCCCCGAGGAGGCCCGCCGCTGGGTCCTCCCGCCCGCCGAATCGACCCACGTCTCCGGCCACGCGGTCGATGTCGGCCCGCAGATCGGCGCCCAGTGGCTCGAGGCCAACGGCAATGGCTGGGGGCTGTGCCGGACTTTCGACAACGAGTGGTGGCACTTCGAGTTGGTGACGGTACCGGGGGCGCCGTGCCCGCCGACCGTGCCCGACGCGAGCATGCGGTAGGTCGACCGGCGGGTTTTGCCTGTCAGTGCAGGGCGGCGAAGAACGCCCGGATGTCTGCGACATGCGCCGTGGGTTCCTCCATCGCCACGAAGTGGTTGCCTGGGTTGCCCGACGGCCAGTGGGTGATCTTGTTGTCACGTTCGGCGAGCTTGCGCATGAGCGGCGAGCCGCCACCGTAGACGCCCGTCGGCACCAGGTTCTGGCCGGTCGGCCAGCCGAAACCACCATCACGCAGCCCGTTGTACATGGGCCACGAGGACGTGCCGGTGGTCTGGGTGAACCAGTACAGCGACACCGTGGTGAGCAGGTGATCCCGGTCGATCACGTCCTCGGCGAGCTCGGCCATCGGCGTGAACTCCTGGAACTTCTGCATCATCCACGCCAGCAGCGCGACCGGGGAATCGTTCCAGCCCAGCGCGAAGGTCTGCGGTGCGGCGCGCAGCAGGGTGTGGTGGTCGACGCCGCCGGTCATCCACAGTTGCATCTGATCCCACTCGGCGCGGTCCTCGGCCGACATCGCGGGGACGTCGGCTTCGGTCGGCATGCCGATTCCACCGTCGAGATGGACCCCGATCACGTGCTCCGGGGCGGCGAGCGCCATCTCCGGTGCGATGTAGGCGCCCAGGTCACCGCCCTGCGTGCCGTAGCGCTGGTAGCCGAGCCGGTCCATGAGCTGCGTCCACATCCCGGCCACTCGTGCGGTGGTCATCCCGGCCTCGCGCGGCGCCTGGGAGAAGGCGAAGCCGGGCACCGACGGGACGACCGCGTCGAAAGCGAGGGCGGGATCGAGACCGTGCGCGCGGGGATCGGTCAGCGGACCGATGACCCGGGTGAATTCGGCGAAGGTGTTGGGCCACCCGTGAGTGAGCAGCAGGGGCACCGCATCGGGCTCGGGGGAGCGCACGTGGACGAAGTGCACGTCGAGGTCGTCGATGGTCGTGTGGAACTGCGGGTAGGCGTTGAGCGCGGTTTCCTGTGCCCGCCAATCGAATTCGTCGGCCCAGTAGGTGGCGAGCTCACGCAGGTACGCGGCAGGCACGCCACGTTCCCAGCCGTCGCCCGGCAGTTCGGGGGTCCATCGGGCTCGGGCCAGCCGGTCGCGCAGGTCGTCGAGATCGGTCTGCGGGATGTCGATGTGGAAGGGGCGGGCAGTCATTCGGAACTCCTCGTGATCGGTGTGAATCCGACGCTACGAGGCGTCTAGGACAGGATCGGTCCTAGATGTGCGCGAGAATCGACATCGTGACCGACACCGCCGCCCGACTGCTCCGATTGCTCTCGCTGCTGCAGATGCCACGCGAATGGCCGGGCAGCGAACTCGCCGACCGCCTCGGCGTCACCGATCGGACCGTGCGCCGCGATATCGACCGGTTGCGCGAGCTCGGCTACCCGGTGCTCGCCGCGCTGGGCGCGAGCGGCGGCTACCGCCTCACCGCCGGGTCGGCGCTGCCGCCGCTGGTACTCGACGAGGACGAAGCGGTCGCGGTCGCCGTCGGGCTGCGGGTGGCGACCGGGCAGGCGGTCGGTGGGATCGCGGACGCGTCGGTGCGGGCGCTGACCAAACTCGAGCAGGTGCTGCCCGCGAAGCTGCGCCGACGGGTGCGGGTGGTCGGTGCCGCGGTCGGGGTGCGGGTGGGTGACGGGCCGACCGTCGACCCAGAGGTCCTCACCACGCTCGCCGCGGCCGTCGCCAACCGGGAACGGCTGCGCTTCGGCTACTTCGACGCGGACGGCGCCGAGTCCCGCCGCCACGCCGAACCGGTCGGCGTCGTCGCGTCCGGTCGGCGCTGGTATCTCGTCGCCTACGACCTCGACCGAGACGCCTGGCGCACCTACCGCGCCGACCGGATCGCCCACCCGCACCCGACCGGTGCCCGGATCACCGCGCGCGAGCTACCCGCGGCCGACGCCGCCGACTATGTGGCGGGACGCCGAACCGACTGGGCCACCGCCCCGTACCGGGCCGACGTCACCATCGACGCCCCGCTCGCCCGGGTCACCGGCCGACTCGGCGAGGACCCCGCCACACTGCACGCCACCGGTGCCTCCACCTGCCGCCTCACCGGCGTCCGCGACGACGACGCCGATTGGCTTGCCCGGCAATTGGTTTCGCTCGGAGTCGCGTTCCGGGTACACGACTCGCCCGAGCTGTCCGCGCGACTGCGCGCGATGGCGGAGCGCATCGGGCACGCGGTGGGGTGAGGACCGCGTCAGGGCCGGGCCGCGACCGCTTCCACCTCGAACAGCACATCGGGGGTGGCGAGCGCCACGACACCGATGAGTGTCTGGGTGGGTGGGGTGGTGCCCCAGTGCTCGGCGACGGCACCTGCGATCGGGCCGAGTTTCGTGACATCGTGGTTCACCACGTAGGTACGCAGCGCGACGACGTGGCTGAGATCCAAGTCGTGGGCTGCCAGGGCGGTGGCGATGTTGTCGAAGGTCCGCTTCACCTGGTCGGCGAAGTCACCGGAGACGACCGCGCCGTCGGCGTCGGAACCGTACTGGCCGGAGACGAAGACCAGCTCGGTGCCCGCCGGGACGGCGGCGGTGTGGCTGTAGCCGAACGGAACCGGATTGTGCAGGCCGTCGGGGTTGACGATGGTGTGCGCCATGCGAGGCACCTCTCGTGTGATGGGTCGTTGTGACGCAGCTGAGCCTGTCAGCAATACACGACATCCTCTGTCGTGTATTCCCGGTAATCTTTCGCGAGTGCGCGCCGACCGGCTTGTCTCCCTCGTGCTGCTGCTGCGCAGACACGGCCGGCTGACCGCGGACGTGCTGGCCCGCGAGTTGGAGGTTTCCACTCGCACCGTGCTGCGCGATATCGAGGCCCTCTCCGCGGCAGGCGTGCCGGTGTACGCCGAACGTGGCAGGCACGGTGGGTTCGCCCTGCTCCCCGGTTTTCAAACCGAACTCACCGGGCTGAATCACGACGAGGCGCTGGCGCTGCTCGTCGCCGGATCACGGCGCGGGGCACAAGCTTTCGGCCTCGGCGGCGCGCTGGCGTCGGCCATGCGCAAGGTCGTCGACGCACTGCCCGAGAGCTATCGCGACACCGCGACCGGCGCCGCCCGGCGACTGCTGGTCGACCCCGAGACCGACCTCCTGTCGCGTCGCGTCGTACCCGAGGACCTGCCCGACGCCGTGGTGGCCGAGGTCCGCCGCGCGGTGCTGACCGGGCACCGATTGCGCATCAACTACGCCGCCGTCGACCAGTCCGCGCAGTGGCGAACCGTGGACCCGATCGGCTTGGTCACCGTCGCCGACCAGAGCTATCTGCTTGCCACCAGGTCAGGGGAGGACCGCACATACCGCCTGTCGCGCATCCTCGACGCGGAGGAACTGCCCGAACCCGCGCAGCGGCCGGAGGACATCGACCTGGATCAGGCCTGGCGGGAACGCAGCACCCGGTTCCGGGCCGGCAGCGACCAGGTCGCCGTCGACGTCCGGGTGAACCCCACCCGCCGTGCGGAACTCATCGGCACGGCGGTGACACTCAGCTCCGAAACGGTCGAGGCCGACGGCCGACTCCGCCTCGAGCTGACCTTCCAAGACCCGCGTCATGCCGAATGGGCACTCTGGCAACTCGGCACCCACGCGGAAATCCTTGCACCGCAATGGCTGCGCACCACCCTGCACGACCGCGCGACCACCCTCGCCACCCACTACCGGTCGCCCTGAGACAGTGATCTCAGCCGACCGACGCCGGTTCTCCTGGCATCCCTTCCAACGTGAGGCCGCCTTCGATCGTGTTGGGGAGACGGCGGCGGTTGGGGGAGCCGAGGGCGGTGGTGAGGTCGCCGCCGTCGTGTTCGGCGAGGAGTTCGCCGCTGTCCCACACCAGAAGGGTCGCGCTCACGGTGTTCTCGGCGGTGGAGTGGGCCAGGTCGTAGTGAGCGCAGCCGGGGACGTGTGGGTAGGTGATCCACAGGTCGTAGCCGGTCATGAACAGGTCGAGGTCGAATTGCACACTGAGGCCGAGCAATTCGCTGCGGCCGTTGTCGTCGACGCCGGCGAAGGCCTCGTCCAGCGCCAGCAGGCGCGGTGCCTGCGGGTCGGCGGAATCGAGCATCACGTGGGCGGCGGCGAACAACGGCAGGTGCAGTGACACCGACTGCTCACCACCGGAGAGCGCGCTGTGGCGGGCGACGGTGAGCTTGTCCTCGGAGCCGTCGCCGGAGATCAGCGTGAACGAGAACACCCGCCACGACCGGTAATCCAGGGTGGCGGCGAGGATTTCGGGGTAGGAGCGTTCCGGGTGGGCGGCGCGGGCGGCCCGGATCTCGGCCGCGAAATGTGCGCGGACCGCACCCAGATCGTCCGGGCTCAGTGCCGAGGTGTCGCGGTCGAGCAGCTTGCACATGGCGCGCGCCGCCTCCGACAGACCGTCGGCCAGTACCCAGTGCACGCCGATGGTGTTGCCCGACGACATCCGCCGCTGCTTCATCTCCGTGCCCATGCGGGAGATGAGTTCCCTTGCATCCGTCGTTCTTTCGTGGATCTGCTGGGCCAAGCCGGTGAGTAGCGCGTCCTCGAGGATGCGGCGTTCGGCGTCGGTGAGCAACAGTTCCTGGTCGCGGCGTGCGGCGTCGATGCGCGCCGCGAAATCGGCGAGCGCGGTCTGGCCGTTCTCGTCGTGCACGGCCACCACGGTGAGCCCGTCGGCGGCGTCCCAGTGCAGGCGATAGTCGCGGCCGGAGGCGGTGAGCGCGGCGTCGAACTCCTGTAGTGCGCTGGTCACCGCCGATCGGGTGGACTTGCGCCCGGCCTCGGTGGCGCGAACCTGTGCGGTGACGGCATCCAGGTCGGCGAACATGGCCGCCACCTCGTCCGGCAAGACCACCGGATCGGTTTCCGGGCCCGCGGCGACGATGCGGTACTGCAGCTGCTCGGGTGTCGACCAGGCGGCCTCGCTGCTCGGCCACCGGTGTTCGACCGACGCGCCGAGCAGGCTCAGCAGGTCGGGCCGCGCGTACGGAGCCAGCGACCGCACCTCGGCGAGCACCTCGGTGAGCGCCGTGGCGAGCGCCTCGTGCGCCGTGCGATACGCCGCTTCCGCATCACCCACCGCCTCGATCGCCGCATTGGCCGCCTTGCGCGCGGCCCGCTGCTCGGCTTTGGCGGCTTCGATGGCCGCGCGTGCCGCATCCAGCTCACGGTCGATGTCGGCAGCACTGGCGCCCAACGCTTCTCGCAGCGTCTCGAGCTTGCGCTGCTGCTCGGTATATCCGGCGCGGGCCGCCTCGGCCTCCTCGGCGAACGCCTCCGCGAGGGCACGGGCCTCGTCGTGCCGATCGGCGCCCTCCCGTTCGCGCTCACGTTCCCGCTCGTGCTCGGCACGCAACCGCAACAGCCCGGTGCCGGTGTTCTCGAAATGCCGGATCGCCGCGGCCAGCGCGTCGAGTTCCCGTGCCTCACGCGGCGTGCGATGCGCCTGCGCCGCCGCCCGCACCTTCTTGTCCTGGGCGGCCACCTCGGCCACCGCCAGATCGAGCTCCCGCTCGGCCTGCGCGGCCGCCTCCACCCGCGACCGCATCAGCCCTGCGGTCTCCGCGACCGCCCGAAGTGCGGCGATCACCGCCGAAGGTCGTGGCAACGACTTCACCGCAGCGGTGAGCTCAGCCAATTGCGCTGCCGCCGAAGACTCTTCGGCCCGAGCCGCCTCGTATTCCGCGCCGGCCGCCTCGATCGCCGCCTCGATCTCGGCAAGCCGCAACGCGCGCCTGCGCGCCCGCGCGGTCGCACCGATGAACTCGGCCTCGATCTTGTGATGCCTGCCGACCAGGACACCCAGTCGAAAGTGGCCCGTTGTTCCGATCACCACGTGGCCGGCCTCGGCGGTCAGCGCACTCAGCGTGGCGCCTGGCATGGTCCGTCCCATGCCTTCGCCGTCCGCAACACCGGCGCGATGCGCACCCGTCGCCGCGACTGTCGTCGATTTCGCTCCGCCTGCGCCTGGTGCGGAGTCTGCTCGGGCCGGCGTGGTCGGCGCCGGGTGCGTCTCGGCGGCTTCGTAGCCTGAGTGGTCGTCGGCTGCCGTAGGGGCGGAGCTGTCCGATTCAGGGAGGAGTTCGTCGAGGGCGATGGAGGCGAGCACGGCAGCGACCGTGTCCCTCGGGACCTCGACCTCCGCCGTATTCTCCTCCACCACAAGAACATCGGCGAGGGTGCGACCGGTCGGGCGCTGGTCGAGGGGCAGTGGGAGCAGGAAGTGGTCCGACTCGACCTCGTCGGGCAGGTTCGGCCCGCAGATCCAGCTGTCGAGCAGACCTCCGGCCTGAAGCGCGGCCTCGATTCCCGCCGCCTCCTGCGCGGACACCCCATCGCCGAACCGCACCAGCTTCCACAGCGGAGCGCCCGGAAGTCCCTCGCGCATACCGGTTCTTGCCGGCGACGACGGAGGGGCGTCATCGTTTTCAGCAGCGATCTGCTTGCGTTCGGCCGTAAGTGCGTCGCGGCGCGCGGCGGCGGCATCAGCGCGCGCCCGCACCTCCTGCCGACGGGTGCGGAGCTGCTCACGTAGCGGCTCGATTCGCTCCGTCAAAACCTCTGCGGCAGAGGGAATATCTTCTACTCCGGCACCGGCGAAGGCGGTTTCCAGCGCCTCGAACAGTCCGGCGTCATCAGCGAGGCCGGCGAGGACACCGGAGTTGGTTTTCCACCAGGCCCGTAGGTTCGCGGCAGACTCCTTGCGCGCCAGGGCAACCGCGGCTTCCGCGTGGGCGACTTCGGCGGCTGCGGCGTCACGCAGCTCGACCGCGCGTTCGGCGAGGCGTTCGGCGCGGGTCCGGTCGGCGGCGGCGGATTCCCACTTGCTCACCGCCTTGCGGACCGCGCGCACGTCGGCGTCGCGTTCCTCGGCGTGGCCGCGGACAGCGGCGGTGAACTGGTCGCCTCGGCCGTCGGTGCCGGGCGTGGTCCATTCGATGCCCGCTTCCTCGGCGGCCGATCGGAGGGCTTCTTCGCCGCGTACCAGCGCGGCGGCGGCCGTGCGTACCGCTTCGGCCGCCTTCTCGGCTTCTTCGGCGCGGCGCTGCAAGGTCTGGGCGGCTTCGGCGGCCTTGTCGCGGTGGACGGCGGCGGAGGTTTCGAGTCGGCGGACGGCGTCGGCGAGGTCGTCGAGTTGCTGTTTGCCCTCGTAGGCGCTGGAGCGCTGCAGGTTCTCGCGGTCGGCGATGGCCTGTTCGTAGGCGCGGTCGGCCTCTTCGGCACGAGCCTCGGCGGCGGCGCGGTCGGCGTCGCGGCGGGTGCGTAAGGCGGTCGCGGCGAACAGGGCGGTCGAGGCATTGGTGACGGCGTCGAGCCGGGTGCGCACCTGATCGACATCCGATTTCGCTTGCACCGCGAGGTATTTGCGATACACATCGACGAAGCGCCGGGTGGCGGTGTCGGCCTGCACCAGCCCGTCGAGAGTGCGGCCCACTTCCTCCATATCGCTGAACGAACGCGCCGCGTCGAGGATGAGCTGTTCGTCGAGGGGCCGCAGACCGTCGGTGAGGGCCTGGGACAACCCGCGCGGGTCGAGGTTCTTGGCGAGCTGCGGGCGGCGCAGCGTGAGGATCAGGTTGATGAGCTGGTCGTAGCGCTGCATGCCGAGCCCGAACATGCGGGCGTCGATCGCGGCCCGGTATTCGACCGGGCGGTCGACGATGGCGTCGCTGCCGATCTGTTCGGCGAGCTGTTTGCGGGTGAGCGGGCGGTCGTCGGGGCCGATGAGCGAGAAGTCGACCCCCGCACGGCCGTCGGCGACGAAATACCAGCGCGTCACCTTGTCCGAGGACCGGGTGGCACGCATCCCGATACCGACCGTGACGACCTCGGGATCTTCCCAGCTGCCGCGCGCGAATTCCATCCACACGTACGAGTACGCCGATTCCTGCTTGCGGTAGAGCAGATTCGACTTCATGGTCCGTTCCTCACCGGCGAACGGATTGAGCCTGCGCGGCTCGATCCGCCCGTCGAGCACGAACGGGAACAGCACCTCGAGGGCCTTGGTCTTGCCGGAACCGTTGGGTCCGCGCAGTACCAGGCGTCCGTCGGCGAAACAGAACTCCTGGTCGCGGTAGTCCCACAGGTTGACGATGCCCGCGCGGGTCGGGACGAATCGCACTCCGCCGTGAATGAGCGTCATCTGCTCAGCTCCCTCCCACTCCGGTGCCGACATCAGCGGCGGTGACGAACAATTCCTCGGTCTTGCGCACCCGTACCGTGACGACCGCACCCCGGTATCTGGCCAGCGCGGGCAGTACGAGCAGACCGTCCTCGACGGGCCGGATAAGCCGCAACTTGGTCAGCAAGGCCAGTACCTCGGCGGTGAGGCCGGCGGCGTCGGCCTGCCATTGCGCGGCGAAGGTGGCACCGTAGCGATCGGTGAGCGCGGTGACGGTGGTGCGCACCCACGCATCGTCGAGGAATGGATAGGTGTCGGGTTCCTCGGCGATCTCGTCGTCGGAACCCGTTGCCGGGTCGGGTGTTTCGTCGGCCAGCGGGACGAACACCCCGGCCTCGGGGATCGCGGTGTCGAGCTGGTCGAGGAGTTCCTCGGCCGGATCGAGGTCGGGCAGTGGGCGATGTGGCAGCGGGTTGTCCAGATCCAGCACCGCGTCGGCGATCTCGCCGATCAGCAGCAACCCCACCTGGGCAAGGGTGCCCGTGCCGGGGAACCGGGTATCCGACAGGCGACCCGACGTGTCGATGAGCGCGACGCCCTCGGCCCGACGTTCGGCCCGCAGCCCGGTGCAGTACTCCACCTCACCGATCAGGCGCTCCTGGCCGAGCAGCGCCCGTTCACCGGGCGTCAGATCCGCGAGATACACGACCGGCCGCTCCACCAGCGCGCGCCGCACCCGGCGAGCGACGTCGGCCGCCACGTCGGTGTCCTCGGCCAGCAGACCGCGCACGCTGTGCAGGTGCTGCAATGCCCGCGGTGGCCGGAACAGCGCGAAAACCACCGGGCGGTCGATGTCGTAGAGCGCTTCACCCGCGTCGGGGTCACTGGCCCACCCGCTCGCGTCACCGTCGGCCAGGGTCAACGCGCCGCGCGCGCCGAGCCAACTGACGGCGTCGACAAAGGCGTCACGATCGGCCGCCCGCTCGGTGGACAGTTCGAGCCCATCGATGCGGCTCGCGTAATCGGCGACATGCTCTGCCAGTTCCGACAGGGTGATCTGATCCCCGGCCCGCCCCAACGCGGCCAACGCCAGCGACAGATAGGCATAGCGCCGCCGATCGAACACCCGATCGTTGACACTGCGCGCGGGCCGGGCATCCTCGAGCCGATCATGCACCGGATACAGCCGCGCGGTGGTCTCGGTGATCTCCACCCGATACCCGAACAGCTCGGCCATGTCCTCGCGCAGTTCGGTCGCCCACCGCCGGATCAGCGGCAAGGCGATCCGATCCGGATACACCCGCGTGACAAGGTGATTGGCCAGCATCACCCGGACCGCCCGCTGATAGCTGTCGAGCGCGAGCGCATCGATCCGCTGCCGCTTCACCGCTTGGCCCTCCGCCCCGTCGAACCCTGTACTTCGAGGCGGCGGTTGTTCAAGTGGAGCAATCCCGCCGCCGTGCGGATGACCGTCGACCCGTCGCACGGGCGAACCGTCAGGGTGACGCCGTTGTCGGAACCCGTTGTGCCCTCGACCCGTCCGCTCACCGGCACCCAGGCTGTGGAGGCCGCGTCGAGCAGGCGCAGCAGCACCTCGGTCTCGCGCTGGTCGAGTACTCGTTCGTGCACGTTGCCGGTGGCCAGGGACGCGGCGGCTGCCGCGCGTTCGCGCTGGGCGGCGAGTTGCGCCTCACGCAGGCGGCGCACCCCGGCGTCGTTGCGTGAGATCCGGGCGGGCGCGCCGGCGGCGGGGGCTCGGCCGGTTTCGGCGAGGGTACGGGAGATCTCCAAAGGTGGTGCGTCCCACCAGGATCGGTCGGCCGGGACCAGGTCGGCGTCGGGGTGTTCCAGCGACAGGTGCCGTGGTTTGCCGAGGCCGAACACCGCGTCGTAGAGGGCGTGCGCACTGCCCGAGGTGGGGGTGGCGACGAACCACGCCGCCAGGTGGCGCAGCGCCGATTCCCGGCTGATCCCGCCCCGGCGGGTCTCGGTGACCCGGCGCAACAGCGACAACACGGCCGCGATGGCGCTCATCGTCGCCTCCCGCAGCCGGTCGGCCTCGCACGACTCGCCCGGCTCGGTGCCCGCGACGAACCAGGTGCGCAACCCGTCCCAGCGGGCCCGCCAATCCGTCTCCCTTTCGACGGAACTCAGCAGCACCCGCTCGTCGCACCCGGCCGCCCGACCGATCAACGCCTCGACCCCGGTGTCCTCCACCTCGCCGATCGCGGCGGCCAGGCGAGGCGCGAACCGGGCCAGATCCATGCTGAATTCGCGCATGTGCGCGAGCAGCGCATCCTTGTGCGCCAGAAACGACTCGGGGGTGATCTCGGTGGTCCGCACCAGGTCGCCCAGCGACAGATAGAAGTGCGCGGCGCGTGCCGCCATGTCGGTGAGTGCGGCGTCCAGCCTGCGCAGGGTGGTGTAGACCCGCTCGGCGTCGCCCTCGCGATTGGCGGTCGCCAGGGTGCGCAGGTCCGCGAGGAGCTCGGGGAGCACCAACCGCGACAGCGACGCGTCCTCCATCCGGGCGGACAGCACCCCGGTCACCGCCTGATACGCCTGGAAACCGGCCTGCGCGAACTGGTACACGTAGTGCCGGTTGCGGTACTCGGCCAGGGTGGCCGCCCGGGTGCCGTCGTAGCTGCGCTCGAGCACACCCCAGCGGTGCAGTTGCTCGAGCAGCGGACCGATCTCGGCCGCCGACAGCGGCACCCCCGCCGGAGCGGGACCCTGCGTGCCCGCCTCGGCCTTGGCGATCCACTCGGCGACATCGTCGGCGTGCAGCAACACCACGTACGCCGCGCGCGCACTGTCGAAGGCGCGCAGAACCCGCAGGTAGTCGGCGCGTTTCTCGGCGGTGGCGAACGAGAACAACCGCAGCCGCTCGTCCCACAGGGCAGGGACGGCGCTGGGCAGGCCGTCGGCGCGGTGGTCGGTCACCGTAGACAGATTAGTGGTGACCGAGCACTGCTCCGACCGACCCGCCCCGGATCGGCGTGGCATCGCCGCCGCGCTCACCCGACGTTGAGCGAGCGCAACTGCTCGAGGAACGACTGGGTGCGCGGATCACCGGGGAAGCGTTCGATGATCTCGCGCGCCGCCTCGCCCGCGATCCAGGCCAGCGACGGCAGCGACTTGCGGCCCGCCGTGAACGCCGCGACACCTTCCTCCACCGCGCGCTCCAGATCGCGATCACGCACCGCGACCACCGCGAGCGTGAGCCGGGCTTCGGACACGCGCATCGGATTGCGCACACTGCCGTCGGGTCGCGTCGAATCCTTGATCACCTGCTGGGCATAGCGTTCCGCCAACCGGTCCTGCCCGGCCACCCGGCAGCAGTCCATGGCGTAGAAGTCGAATTTCGTTGCGTCGACGACGAAGTGGTTGTCCAGATCGGCCGGATGGCCCATCCGCGCCAGAATCGCCCGGCCCTCGTCGAGCGCGGTCTGCACCGCCCGGCGATCGCCCAGGCGCGCCCAGCCCTTGGCGCGTTGCGCGGCCAGCTGCACCCCGACACCCATCGACGTGGTCCCCGCCATCGCCTTCTCGGAGACGTCGATGGCGCCGCGAAAGTTGCCCTGGGTCAACGCGAACCACGCCGACATCTCCGCCGCCCAGCCCACGATTTCGGGGTTGCCCGCCTCGCGGCCGAGCGAATCCGCCGCCCGCCGAGTGGCTTCCGCGCCCGCCCGGTGGCCGAGGTCGTAATCGACGCAACCCACCAGCAACGCCACCCAGCCGGCCAGTACGAGTATTTCCCGATGCTGGCTCAGGGTGAGGCGGCCGTCGAGCAGCGAGGTGATCCGGCGCAACCACGCGGTTCCCTCGGCGTGCAGCTCGTGCGGGTCGGCGTAGGCGTACTCGCAGCACAACCGTTCGGCGGTGATCCGCACCGCGTCGAGGGTGGCGCTGTTGACATCGGACATGCGTAGCCTGCCGATGAATTCGAGTGTGTCCATACCGGTTGCGGATAACAGCTCGTCATCGCGGTTGGGACGGGACTTGGGGAAGAACGCGGCGGGGACGGTGTCGAACGCGGCCGCGATGATCGGCGCGTAGAACTCGTCGGGTCGTGATTCACCGGACTCCCAGCGGCGCCAATTGCGCAGCAGAGTACTGTCCGTCGGCAGGTTGTGTGAGGACTTGGCACGCATCGCGCGGACGGCGTCGGCTTGCGACCATCCCCTCGCGTCACGTTCCGAGCGCATCCGGACAGCCCAGACGGGTCGATCATCAGTTGCGGTCACGGCCGTAGTATTCCACCAGTTAACGTTCGGCGTCCCGGATAGGGCACGTAGATGTCATCGGTTTGACATCTGCTACAACGGAGGACGAATGCGCATGCTGTAAGTAGGTGCTCGGCCGGACCGATCACCCGCCCCGCAGGAGAGCTTGCGAGGCAACGCAGTACCCCCGCGCGGCGGCTGGCGCCGCGCGGGGGGATCCGACAACAGAACAGCGATCCCAATCCAACGGAGGTTCGGGTGGAAGCGTTGATCTATGGATACTTGCGTGACGATCTGGCCGAGGGCCAGGGCGATCAATTGGAGGATGCGCTACGCAGCCTCGCGGCTACGGCGGGGATGTGTTTCGCCGCGACGTTCCATGAATCGACCGCGGGTGACGGTGCGGCCTTCGCCGAACTCACCCAGGAATTGAAGCGGGCCGACGCGCACCACGTGGTGGTCCCGTCGCTCGATCACCTTGCCGGGCAGACGATTCCGCGTGACATGCTGATCGCCAAGCTGGCGCACGAGGCCGCCGCCCAAGTCCTCACCCTGGAGCGCTGAGATGACGGCCTCCGACACCGAACCACCATCCTGACGGCGGCGGCCCGAGCGGGCCGGTGCGTCGGGTCTACAGCCCGAAGCTTCCCGGCCCGCGCCTGCGCAGGTACTTCTCGAACTCCGCGGCGATCGCGTCACCGTCGATCTTCGACATCGTCTCGTTGAGATCGAGTGCCGCGTCGCCCCGTTCCTCGAGCGAGCGCACGTATTCGCTGATCTCCTCGTCGCCGACGGTCATCTCGTTCACCGCGGCCTCCCACTCCTCGGCTTGAGCAGGCAGCTCGCCGAGCGGCACCTCGATGTCGAGGACTTCCTCCACCCGGTGCAGCAGCGCGATCGTCGCCTTCGGATTCGGCGGTTGCGACACGTAGTGCGGCACCGCGGCCCAGAACGACACGGCGGGCACGCCTGCCTTCACGCACTGGTCCTGCAGCACACCGGTGATCCCGGTCGGACCCTCGTAGCGGGTCTGTTCCAGGTTGAATCGCTCGGCGGCCTCCGGGCTGTAGGCCGAACCGGTGACCGGCACCGGCCGGGTGTGTGGCGTGTCGGCCAGCAACGCGCCGAGGATCACCACCGTCTCCACACCCAGCTGTTCGATGAACTCGAGCAGGTCGTTGCAGAAGCTGCGCCAGCGCATATTGGGTTCGATACCGCGCAGCAGCACCACGTCGCGGTCGCTGCCGGGCGGCGAGCACACCGACAGCATGGTCGATGGCCACTGGATCTCCCTGGTCACCCCGTCGACCTGACGCACGGTCGGCCGGTTCACCTGGTAGTCGTAATAGTCCTCGGAGTCGAGTTCGGCCAGCGGCTCGGAGTCCCAGAGCAACTCCAGATGTTCGACCGCGCCACTGGCGGCGTCTCCGGCGTCGTTCCAGCCCTCGAAGGCCGCGACCAGCACGGGATTGCGCAACGTCGGCAGTTCCGTCTCGGGGGTCTCACTGGCATCCACCAGGTCAGCCTAGTGTCTTGTGCCAATTGTTTTGTGGCGACCGGCAGGGTTGCGTGTTGTGTGGCCCGGGCCACTGGATCACCGACAGTGGTCTCGTGTGTCGGAGGCGCCCACTAGTCTTGAACCATGCCTGCGTCCTTGCCCACCACTTTCGATACCACGCTCCTCGACACGCTGCGACGCCGTGTCGTCATCGGCGACGGTGCGATGGGCACGATGTTGCAGGCCGCGGACCTCACGCTCGACGACTTCCGCGGCCTCGAGGGATGCAACGAGATCCTCAACGACACCCGCCCCGATGTCCTCGCCGACATCCACCGCGCGTACTTCGCGGCGGGCGCGGACGCGGTGGAGACCAACACCTTCGGGTGCAACCTGCCCAACCTCGCCGACTACGACATCGCCGACCGGATCCGCGACCTGTCCGAGCGCGGCACCCGTATCGCCCGCGAGGTGGCCGACGAGATGGGTCCGTCAGCCGACGGCACCCCGCGCTACGTCCTCGGGTCGATGGGTCCGGGTACCAAGCTGCCGACGCTGGGCCATGCACCGTTCGCCGCGCTGCGCGACGCCTACACCGAGGCCGCGCTCGGCATGCTCGACGGCGGCGCCGACGCCATCCTCATCGAAACCTGCCAAGACCTGTTGCAGGTGAAGGCCGCGATCACCGGCAGCCGCCGGGCGATGCTCGCCGCCGGTCGCCGGATCCCGATCATCACCCATGTGACGGTGGAAACCACCGGCACCATGCTCGTCGGCAGCGAGATCGGTGCGGCGCTCACCGCGCTGGAACCGCTCGGTATCGACATGATCGGCCTGAACTGCGCCACCGGGCCCGACGAGATGAGCGAGCACCTGCGGCACCTGTCGCGCCACGCCACCATTCCGGTGTCGGTGATGCCGAACGCCGGTCTGCCGGTACTCGGTGCCAAGGGCGCGGAGTACCCGCTCACCGCCGAGGAACTGGCCGTCGCGATGAGCGGTTTCGTCTCCGAGTTCGGGCTGTCGATGGTCGGTGGTTGCTGTGGCACCACGCCCGAGCACATCCGTCAGGTCGCCGAGGCGGTGCGCGAGGTCGAGAAGACGCTGCCGCCGATCGGCGATCGCCGTCACCCCGAGCACGAACCCGCCGTGTCGAGCATGTACACCGCCGTGCCGTTCGAGCAGGACGCCTCGATCCTGATGATCGGTGAGCGCACGAATGCCAACGGCTCCAAGGCTTTCCGCGACGCGATGCTGGACGCCGACTGGCAGCGTTGCCTCGAGATCGCCAAGGACCAGACCCGCGACGGCGCCCACATGCTCGACCTGTGCGTCGACTACGTGGGCCGCGACGGCGCCGCCGACATGAACGAGCTGGCTTCGCGCCTGGCTACCTCGTCCACCCTGCCGATCATGCTCGACTCCACCGAGGTCGCGGTCCTGCAGGCCGGGCTCGAGCACCTGGGCGGCCGGTGCGCGGTGAACTCGGTGAACTACGAGGACGGTGCCGGTCCCGAGTCGCGGTTCCAGCAGATCATGGCGCTGGTCGCCGAGCACGGTGCCGCCGTGGTCGCGCTGACCATCGACGAGGAGGGCCAGGCCCGCACCGCGGACCACAAGGTCGCCATCGCCGAGCGGTTGATCGCCGACATCACCGGCAACTGGGGGCTGGCCGAGTCCGACATCATCATCGACACGCTGACCTTCACCCTCGGCACCGGCCAGGAGGAGTCGCGCAAGGACGGTCTCGAGACCATCAACGCGATCCGCGAACTCAAGCGCCGCCACCCGCAGGTGCAGACCACCCTCGGTCTGTCCAACATCTCCTTCGGCCTGAACCCGGCCGCCCGGCAGGTGCTGAACTCGGTGTTCATGCACGAGTGCGTGGAGGCCGGGCTCGACTCGGCCATCGTGCACGCCTCGAAGATCCTGCCGATGAGCCGGATCCCCGACGAGCAGCGCGAGACCGCCCTCGACCTGATCTACGACCGCCGCGGCGAGGACTACGACCCGCTGCAGAAGCTGATGGCCATGTTCGAAGGCGTGTCGACCGCGTCGTCGAAGGCCTCGCGCGCCGAGGAGCTGGCCGCGCTGCCGCTGTTCGAGCGCCTGGAACGCCGCATCGTCGACGGTGAACGCAACGGTCTCGGCGAGGATCTGGACGAGGCGATGAAGTCGGTGCCGCCGTTGCAGATCATCAACGAGACGCTGCTGTCGGGCATGAAGACCGTCGGTGAGCTGTTCGGTTCGGGCCAGATGCAGCTGCCGTTCGTGCTGCAATCGGCCGAGGTGATGAAAACCGCTGTGGCGCACCTGGAACCGCACATGGAGGCCACCGACGACTCGGGCAAGGGCCGTATCGTGCTGGCCACGGTGAAGGGCGATGTGCACGACATCGGCAAGAACCTGGTCGACATCATCCTGTCCAACAACGGCTACGAAGTGGTGAACCTGGGCATCAAGCAGCCCATCGCCACCATCCTCGACGCCGCCCAGGACAAGAAGGCCGACGTGATCGGCATGTCCGGCCTGCTGGTGAAGTCCACCGTGGTGATGAAGGAGAACCTGGCCGAGCTCAACGCCAAGGGCGTGGCCGAGCAGTTCCCGGTGCTCCTCGGCGGTGCCGCGCTCACCCGCTCCTACGTCGAGAACGACCTCACCGAGGTCTACGACGGTGAGGTGCACTATGCGCGTGACGCTTTCGAGGGTCTGCGGTTGATGGACGAGATCATGACCGTCAAGCGCGGCGGTGGCCTCGACCCCGACAGCCCCGAGGCGATCGAGGCGAAGAAGAAGGCCGCCGAGCGCAAGGCCCGCCACGAACGGTCCAAGCGGATCGCCGCCGAGCGCAAGGCCGCCGAGGCGCCCATCGTGGTGCCCGAGCGTTCCGACGTGGCCGCCGATCAGCCGGTGCCGACCCCGCCGTTCTGGGGCACGCGTGTGGTGAAAGGCCTTCCGCTGGCGGAGTATTCGGGTCTGCTCGACGAGCGGGCCCTGTTCCTCGGGCAGTGGGGTCTGCGCGGGCAGCGTGCTGGTGACGGCCCGAGCTACGAGGAACTGGTCGAGACCGAGGGCCGCCCCCGGCTGCGGTACTGGCTCGACCGGCTGGCCACCGAGGGCGTGTTGCAGCACGCCGCCGTGGTGTACGGGTACTTCCCGGCGGTGTCGGAGGGCGACGAGGTCATCGTGCTGACCGAGCCGGAACCCGATGCACCCGAACGGTATCGGTTCACCTTCCCGCGTCAGCAGCGTGACCGGTTCCTGTGCATCGCCGACTTCATCCGCTCGCGGGACAAGGCCCGCGAGACCGGTCAGGTCGACGTGCTGCCCTTCCAGCTGGTCACCATGGGCCAGCCCATCGCCGACTTCGCCAACGCCCTGTTCGCGGGCGACAGCTACCGCGACTACCTCGAGGTGCACGGTATCGGCGTGCAGCTCACCGAGGCGCTGGCCGAGTACTGGCACCGCCGGGTGCGTGAGGAACTGAGCATCGACGGGCAGCCGGTCGCCGACAGCGACCCGGCCGATGTGCAGGACTACTTCAAGCTCGGCTACCGGGGTGCGCGGTACTCCTTCGGCTACGGTGCCTGCCCGGACCTCGAGGACCGCGCCAAGCTCGTCGACCTGCTCGACGCGGGCCGGGTCGGGGTGACGCTGTCGGAAGAACTGCAGCTGCATCCCGAGCAGTCCACCGACGCCTTCGTCCTGCTGCATCCCGAGGCGAAGTACTTCAACGCCTGACATCGGTGTTCGGTGATCGGGCCGGTCCACCTCGGACCGGCCCGATTCGTACTGTGCCCGTTGTGAATCTGATCACGAACCAGGCGGGTCGACCATGGTGGTCGATGGTCGGCAACGGAATCGAAGCACTGAGGCACGTAGGATTTTCGGAAGTTTCATCCCGCTGTGGCGCGGAGGGCTGGACGACTCGGCGGTAAGCAGGAGGGGCACACGTTATGACATCGGATCGGTTGATCGCGGGACGCTATCGACTCACCGACCCGATCGGCACGGGTGCGATGGGCGTGGTGTGGCGCGCCACCGACGTCCGGTTGCGGCGCACCGTCGCGGTCAAGCAGGTGCTGCTCGCGCCGGGTCTCACCGGAACCCAAGCGCTGGAAGCGAAATTGCGGGCCATGCGTGAGGGCCGCATCGCCGCCCGCTTGCACCACCCCAACGCCATCACCGTCTTCGATGTCGCCGAAGAGGACGGCCAGCCCTGGCTGGTCATGGAATACATGAACGCGCCGAGCCTCGCGGTGAAGATCTCCGGCGGGGCGACGCTGTCACCGATCGAGGTGGCCGGAATCGGCGCGCAGGCCGCGGCGGCGTTGTCCGCCGCGCACGACGCCGGGATCATGCACCGCGATGTGAAACCGGCCAACCTGCTCGTCGGTGACGACGGCACCGTCAAGCTCACCGACTTCGGCATCTCGCACGCCACCGGCGATGTCACCGTCACCGCGACGGGTTTCCTCGCGGGCACCCCCGCCTATCTGGCGCCCGAGATCGCCCGCGGTGACAACCCGAAGCCGGCCGCCGACGTGTTCGCCCTCGGTTCCACGCTCTACGCCGCCGTCGAGGGCGCGCCGCCGTTCGGTGAGGGCGACAATCCCCTCGCTGTCCTGCACGCCGTCGCGCGCGGGGTGGTGTCCGAGCCGAAGAAGGCGGGCCCGCTCGGACCGGTGCTGATGTGGTTGCTCACCGCCGACGACACCGAGCGCCCGACCATGGCACAGGCGCGGCGTGCGCTGGAAGACGTTGCGGCAGGGCGTGTTCCGGCGCTGCCCGCCACCGCGACCAAGGTGCTCGCGCTCGGTGAGACGCCTGCCGAATCGCCCGCACCCGAGAGCGGGGGAGTGAAGGCGGCCGGATTGCTCGGCAGCGGTCTGGCTCTCGCCAAGGCGGCCCGCTCCGCGATCACCGGCGGCTCGTCGGGCCCCGCGGGCCTGGTCGGACCACCGCCCCCGGCCGAACCGCGGGTCCAGGACGCCGCGGCATCGGCGAACGACATCGACTCCGCCGCCGCGACCGAATTCATCGGTGGTGTAGGTGATATCGGCGGGCATTCGTCGGGCAGGCCGCCCGCCTTCCCTGTCGCGCCGCCGCGGACCGATTCGTCGAACAACCGCGCCGTGCTGTTGCTCGCCGCCGCCGTCGCCGCGTTCACGGTGATGCTGGTCGTCCTTGTCGTCACCCGTGACCGTGGCGGTGACGCCGGGCAGCAGGCGCAGGACCCGCCCTCACCCGTCACGGTCACCACCATGGTCGACGGCAAGGTGAGCACCGTGGTGATCGTGCCCGAGCAGGAGACGATCACCGTCTCGGCGCCGCCGCCGTCCGGGGTCACCACCGCACCCACCTCCACCCCGGCCACGAGCAGCGCGACCTCCACCCCGCGCCCCACCACGACCACCATCACCACGACACCGTTCGGCCCACCGACGCCCGAACGCATCAACCAGTTCATCGCGAGCTACTACGGGATGCTGCCCGGCAACACCAGCGGCGCCTGGTCGCGCCTTGCCCCCGGCTACCAGGCCCAGACCGGCGGCTTCGGCCAGTACTCGTCGTTCTGGTCGACGGTGCGCTCGGTGACTGTCGGATCGATCACCCCCAGCGGCCCCGATCGCGCGGTCGTCTCGCTCACCTATCACCTCACCAACGGGTCGGTGAGCTCGGAGAACCGCTGGATCCAGGTCACCGGCGACGCGGGCAACCTCCAGATCGCCGGATCAGGGGTATGAGCCGAACCCGTTAGGCTTGACCGGGCCCCGCGAGCGCTGGTGCCGGCGAGACGACGAGAACGAGGCGAGTGAACACGTGAGCGCGCGACCGGCCGCGGTGCTGTGGGACATGGACGGCACGCTGCTCGATTCGGAGAAGCTGTGGGACATCGCGGTGCGCGAGCTGGCCCGCGAACACGGCCACGAGATGAGCGACGAGTTGCGCCACTCCCTCATCGGCGCTTCGGGACCCAATGCGCTGCGCATGCTCTTCGACGGCATCGGCGTCACCGCGACCCCGCAGGTGATCGCGGCGGCGGGGGAGTTCCTCGAACAGCGCGTCACCGAACTGATGCTCGGCCCCATCCCGTGGCGCCCCGGCGCGCTCGACGCGCTGAACATGGTGCGCGCGGCGGGTCTGCGCTGCGCGCTGGTGACCAACACCAAACGCTCGCTCACCGAGTACGGCCTCGACACCCTCGGCAGGCACTTCTTCGACCTGTCGGTCTGCGGTGACGAGGTGGCCCACGGCAAGCCCGCACCCGACATCTACCTGCGCGCGGCCGAACTGCTCGGTGTCGATCCGGCCGACTGTGTCGCGCTGGAGGACTCGCCGACCGGTGCGCTGGCCGCGCAGGGTGCCGGCTGCGCGGTGATCGTGATTCCCTGCGAAATCGAGGTTCCCGAGGTCGCCGGGCGGGTATTCAGGGAATCACTGAACGGATTGTCGGTGGCCGACCTGCGCGCCGCCTTCGCCGCACGGGACGAACGGGCCACTGCCACCGCGTGATAGGGCGTAATAGCCTACCGTGATAATTCCGTCATCGGAGTGGAATTTGCGAAAACTGTTGTGGCACAGATGAATTCACCTCCCTGTGATCTGTTCGGGATTGGCTGATTCGACCGAATCCCGGGCGTGTCACAGAATTTTCGCGCAAACTGTTTCCATGACAGGCACGCGGGGGCTTGACGAAATCGTCGACATCGCACGGTATCCACTCACCGATCCGGGTGATCCGGGTAGACAGGCCGCGATCGACGCGGCCCGTGCCGAACTCGCCGAGGACGGCTGTACCGTGCTGCGGGAATTCATCCGCCCGCAGCTGCTCGACACCCTGCGCGCCGAGGGCGAGGCCATCGCCCCGCACGCCCACTACAAGGTGGAGCGGGTCAATGCCTACAACATCCCGCTCGACGCCGACCTGCCCGCCGATCACCCGGCGCGCATCGTGCTCGACCGGGGCAACGCCTTCGTCGCCCGCGACCACATCCCCACCGATGCGCTGATCCAGCGCCTCTACACCGACCCCGTGTTCCAGCGCTTCGTCGCCGACTGCTTCGAACTCGACGAGCTGCACGAATTCGCCGACCCGCTGGCCGGGCTGTGCCTGAACGTGGTCGAGCCGGGCATGTCGCACCCCTGGCATTTCGACACCAACGAATTCACCGTCAGCATGCTCACCCGCCGCCCCGACTCGGGCGGTGTCTTCGAGTACTGCCCCAACATCCGCGACCCGCACGCCGAGAATCTCGACGACGTGCGGGCCGTGCTCACCGGCGAGGGCGGGCGCTTCATCCGGGCGCTCGAGCTGCGCCCGGGCGACCTGCAACTGTTCAAGGGCCGCTTCTCCCTGCACCGCGTCACCGAGGTGACCGGTGCCGGACAACGACATTCGGCGATCTTCGCCTACACGGACCGGCCAGGGGTGATCGGCACTGTCGAACGCACCAGGCAGCTGTTCGGCCGTGTGCTACCCGATCACGTGGCCGCCGCGGCCGCCGCCGTCCGAGGTGACCGACTGCTCGACTGAGAGGAACCCATGTCCGTTCCGTTGCACACCACCGGTAAAGCATCCTTCGACGACATCTACGAGAGTCCGGACCCGCGTGCGTATTTCGCGCGCATGAACGAGCTGGACTACCGGATCCCGGAACTGGCGAAGCCGCATTTCGCCGAGCAGTTGCGCCAGCTGCGCGCCGCGCGCCCGGACCGCATCCCGACGGTGCTCGACCTGGGCTGCTCCTATGGAGTGAACGCGGCGCTGCTGCGGACCGACACCACCGTCGACGAGCTGGCCACGCACTACCGCGACCACGCCGACACCGACCGCGTCGGCCTCATCGCGGCGGACCGGGAGCGGTTACGCACCGACCTGATGCCCGACGTACGCTTCATCGGGATGGACGCCGCACGCCCGGCGCTGACCTACGCCCACGCCGCCGGACTCCTGCACGACTATGTGCACGCCGACCTCGAGGCCACCGAGCCCACCGAGGCACAGCGACGTGTGCTCGCCTCCGCCGATCTGGTGATCTCCACCGGATGCGTCGGCTACATCACCGAGAAAACCCTGTCCAGGGTCGCGCAAGCCGATCCACACAAGCGACCGTGGATGGCGCACTTCGTGTTGCGTATGTTCGACTTCGATCCCATCGCCGCCGAACTCGCCGCGCTCGGCTATCGCAGTGAGCAGCGGCCCGGTATGTTCCAGCAGCGTCGCTTCGCCTCGGCGCAGGAACGTCAGCAGGTACTCGATGCGTTGGCGGCCAAGGGAATCGACACCACCGATCACGAAGCCGAAGGCTGGCTCTACGCCAACCTGTTCCTGTCCCGCCCGCATCCCATCGAGACCTGAGGATCTGGATTGAACCAACCCACGTTCGCCGCCGAAGACACCCTGCCCCGGGTTCCGCTGCCGACACTGGAAGACAGTTGCGCGCGGTTCCTGCAGTGGTGCGCTCCGCTGCTCGGCGCCGAGGAATACGCCACCACCGAGGGCGCGGTAGCCGAGCTGCTGCGCCCCGGTGGGGCCGGGCGCACCCTGCACGCCGCGCTGGCCGAATACGACGCCACACCTGGCGTCGGCAGCTGGCTCGACGAGTTCTGGCCCTCCCGCTACCTGGGCCGCCGCGACCGGATCGCGCTCAACGCCAACTTCGTGTTCCTGTTCCGCGACGACACGCCGCTGGCGTCGTCGACGCCGGCGGGGCAGGCCGAGCGGGCCGCCGCGCTCATCGGCGCCGCTGTCGACTACAAGCTGGCCCTGGACGCGGAGAAGATCCCGCCGGTCACCCAGCGTGGACAGCAGTTGTCGATGTGGCAGAACAAATACCTGTTCTCTGAGACCCGGATTCCCGGAGAGGTGCAGGACAGCGTTCGCAAGCCCTACAGCGACGAATGGCCGGGGCCATCGGACGCCCGCCACATCGCGGTCTTCTACCGCGGCAACATCTTCCGGATGGACGTGGTCGGGGCCGACGGTGCGCCGTACGCGTTCTCCGACCTCGTCGACGGGCTGCGTGCGGTGATCAAGGCGGGCACCAAGCCGGCCGCCACCGATACCTCGGTCGGTCATCTCACCACCAAGGCGCGCGCCGAATGGGCCCGCAGCCGGGCCGCCCTGCGCACCGTGCCCGCCAATGTGGAGGCGTTCGACGCCATCGAGACCGCACTGTTCTCGGTGTGCCTCGAGGACTTCGCGCCCCGCGACGAACTGCACGCCTGCGATCAGCTCCTGCACGGCGACAGCGGCAACCGCTACTTCGACAAGTCGGTGTCGTTCATCGTCTTCGCCGACGGCCAGGCAGGCATCAATATCGAGCACTGCGGGCTCGACGGCACAACGGTGCTGTCGTTCGTCGACGCGCTGCTCGAACGCGGCGCCGACGACCACGCCGCCACCAGCGGCGCCAAGGCGCAGGGACTGCCCGCCGTCGAGCCGGTCGAGTTCGAGCTCGACTCGGCGGCGCGGGCCGATATCGCCGCCGCCGGAGCGGATTTCGCGAAGTTCGCCGCCGACACCGCCACCTCGCTGGTGTCGTTCGACGACTTCGGCACCGCCGACGCCAAGAAGCTCGGCATCTCACCGGACGCGTTCGCGCAGTTGAGTTATCAGCTCGCGCACCGGCGCAGCAAGGGCATCACCGGGGCGACCTACGAGTCCATCGCGACCCGTCAGTTTCGCAACGGCCGCACCGAGGCCATGCGGGTGGTGACACCGGAGATGGTGGCCTTCGTCGACGCCATGGTCGATCCGGGGGCCGACCAGGAGACGAAGCTCGCCGCCGCGCGCACCGCCGCCGCCGCGCACGTGAACCGCGCCAAGGAATGCCAGGCCGGCCAGGCACCCGAGCAGCACCTGTGGGAGCTCGAGTGGATCCAGCGCCGCCGCGGTGCCGAGCTCGGTGTGGACGGTGAGCGGATCGCGTTGTTCGACAGCCCCGGCTGGACCGTCATGCGTGACGACTACCTGTCGACCAGCTCGGCTCCCTCGCAGTACATCCGCTACTTCGGTTTCGGGTCCACCAGCCCGCGCTGTATCGGCATCGCCTACGTGCTGCTGCCGGACCGCTGGAACATCTACCTGGCCACGCCGAAGTCGGTGGCCGATCAGATGTACGCGTTCGCCGACCACCTGCGTACGGCGGTAGCCGAACTGCGGGAGTTGCTCGCGGCGTAATCGCCCGTCCCGCGCACCCCGGCCCCGCCCGGGCCGTGGTGCGCGGGAAAACCGCTGTGCATCGTGTGAAACAATCGTTGATCGTGAAGAACTTCGAGTCCCTGTTCGCCGAGCTGACCGAGCGTGCCAAGACCCGTCCCGAGGGGTCGGGCACCGTGGCCGCGCTGGACGCGGGCGTGCATTTCCAGGGGAAGAAGGTGCTCGAGGAAGCCGGTGAGATCTGGCTGGCCGCCGAGCACGAGAGCGACGAGGCCCTCGCCGAGGAGATCTCCCAGTTGCTGTACTGGGTCCAGGTGATGATGGTGGGTCGCGGGCTGACGCTCGAGGACGTGTACCGACATCTGTGACGGCTGATCCGTCCGGTTCGACACTCCTCCCGTCATCCCCGAAAGGACCACCTTCCATGTTGCGCGTCGCAGTTCCCAACAAGGGCTCGCTGTCGGAATCCGCCGTCTCCATCCTCAGCGAGGCCGGCTACCGCAAACGCACCGACTCCCGTGACCTCACCGTCCTCGACCTCGCCAACCAGGTCGAATTCTTCTTCCTCCGGCCCAAGGACATCGCCATCTACGTCGGCTCCGGCGAGCTCGACCTCGGCATCACCGGCCGCGACCTGGCCCTGGACTCCGGTTCCCCGGTCACCGAACGCCTCTCCCTCGGCTTCGGTCGCTCCACCTTCCGCTACGCCGCCCCCGCCGGGGAGGACTGGAAGGTCGAAGACCTCGCGGGCAAGCGCATCGCCACCTCCTACCCGAACCTGGTGCGCGCCGACCTGGCCCGCTTCGGCATCGACGCCGAGGTGATCCGCCTCGACGGCGCCGTCGAGATCTCCATCCAGCTCGGCGTGGCCGACGCCATCGCCGACGTGGTCGGTTCCGGACGCACCCTGCGTCAGCACAACCTCGTCGCCTTCGGCGAGTCCCTGTGCGACTCGGAGGGCGTGCTCATCGAGCGCACAGGTGCCGACCGCGACGACCGCGCCCGCAACCAGCTCATCAACCGCATCCAGGGCGTGGTGTTCGCCCAGCAGTACCTGATGCTCGACTACGACTGCCCCAAGTCGCTGCTCGACCAAGCCGCCGCCATCACCCCCGGCCTGGAATCACCGACCGTCTCGCCCATGCGCGATCCCGACTGGGTCGCCGTCCGCGCGTTGGTCCCCCGTAAGCAGGGCAACGAGCTGATGGACCGTCTCGCCGAACTGGGTGCCAAGGCCATCCTCGCCACCGACATCCGCTCCTGCCGAGCTTTCTGAGCTGATTTGTTGTCCAGGCCCTCACCTGTTCGTGCAGGTGAGGGCCTCTTTAGATTCCTGGCATCGGTACGCCCCCACTCACGGGCTCGGCCACGGCGGGCCCGTCAGCGATGTTCGCCGGTAGAGTCGATAGAAGGATTCGGCCCGGGGGAGTCGGCGCGGGCTGTGGGCGGAGGGGTTGTTCGATGTCGCGCTGGATCAGGTGGATCACTGCCGGTGCGGTGGGCGTGGTTCCCATTGCCGACTGGGTCGTCCGGGGGTACGGGCCCGCCGGGTGGATGTTCGCCTTCTTCATCTTCTTCGGGGCACCGGTGTGGTTGGGGTGTCTCGGTGCAGGGTTGTGGATCGCCAAGGGACTCGTCGTCGACGCGCGATTCCTGTCCGCCTCCCGCGTTCGGCAGGGATTTGTGGTGCTCGCGCTCTGGGTGCATCTGCTGAGTCTGACGTTGTTCTGCTGGTTCCTGGCAGACGGCGGCGACAACGCCGCGTGGCAGTCCCCGGTGTCGAAGATGCTCGGAGTCGACAGCGAAGGCAGCGCGGCGCCCGAGTGGCTGAAGCAGATGAGCGAGATCGGTCTGATATCGATGCCTGCCGCGGCGTTGTCCATGCTCGCTGCATGGGCCGCGTACATGGGCAGACCGCTCCTGCACACATCGCCACGACAGCCGCCGCCGACCACCCCCAGGCGTAGGCCGGACGACAATTTTGTCCGGCCATTCCATGATCGGGGCGAACACGTCGAACAAGAACGAGCACGAAGAGAAGATTGAGAAGGAGTAGGTCGAGCGCGAAGAAAAGCGCCGCCTGCAGGAAGAAGAGGAACGTCGCCTCCGCTTTGGTATTTGCGTCGCGTTTGGGTTAATTCGAAGGCCGCCTAACCGAAATGTGTCTTCCCTTGTGTGGCAACGGCTTCAGGGTCCCATTCGTCATCTTCGCGACGTCGGGAACTGGAATGTTGCGCAATCTATGGGGTCGAGCTCATCCTAATCGAGACCAGGTCCCCATAGGCATGGCCACATCGGGATCCCAGATCAGGCCTATACCCGTGCTATCACCGGCTATCGCCCCTGCCGATCTGATCGAGTGATCGGGATGACAACCTCGACGAGGGAAGAAATCTCTCCGAGAGAAACTTCCCAAGGGTCGTTTCGGCAATATCGGAGTACCGGACAAACCTATGCAACCCGGTGCGGTCGTACAGTTCCGACAGTTCTGCTTCGAGACCTGCCCACTCGGCGGGTGACACATACCAAATGTTCCCGAATTCGGGAAATATCGCCCTCCATTCTGATGGCGGGGTTAGGGAACTTTCCATTACCGGTGGGGGAGGGAGTGAATGCCGAGGTCGTGAGCCCGGTGGTCGATCGGTCGAGATCGGTTCAGGGTGAGTGTAATCGGTGTGTGTCGGCGGGTGGCGCGGTTAGTTTGCGGTTCTCGATGAGGAACGCAAGGAGTCACAGTGTCGCAAGCAGAGACCGAGCCGAGGCCGGGTAGTGCTTTCAGGTGGAACGAGGATTGGGCGGCGACCGTTGTCGGTCTCGTGCTGATCGGTCTCGTGCTGGTGGGAGCTGTTCCCGATTGGCTGGTGCCGTGATGGCCGAGGTGAAGACGACGTCCGAAACCGCGGCGGTGCAGGGTAATACGCGGACGACGGGTGCCGATATCGCCGCCGGAATACTCCTTGTACTCGTCCTCGGCGCGCTGACACGATTCTTCGACACGCAGGTGCCGCAGTGGGCGGCCGACACGCCGTTGAAGCGGGTCGCGAAGACCATCGAGTACCCGGTGTACGCGATTGCGATCGGCTTGATCGGCAACGTGGTGCTCTCCAAACTCGGTCTGCGGGATCGGCTTTCGGCCGGATTCCGGACGGAGTTCTTCATCAAGACCGGCGTGGTGTTGCTCGGTGCGTCTGTCAATCTGAAGATTCTGGTGACGGCGGCGGCGCCCGCGATCGTGCAGGCACTGGCCTTGATCACCATCGTTTTCGGATTCACCTGGTGGTTCGGTGGGGTGCTCGGGCTCGATGACAAACTGCGCGCCCTGCTGTCGTCCGCGGTGTCGATCTGCGGGGTGAGCGCGGCCATCGCGGCGGCCGGAGCGGTGCAGGCGCGGCGTGAACAGATCGCGTACGCGGCCTCGCTGGTGATCATCTTCGCGCTGCCGTCGATCTTCCTGCTGCCCTGGCTCGCCGACCTTCTCGGGCTTTCGGATGCGGTCGCGGGTGCGTGGATCGGTGGCAATATCGACACCACAGCCGCGGTGGCCGCCGCCGGTGCGCTCGCGGGTGAGGAATCGTTGCAGATCGCGACGATCGTCAAGACTACGCAGAACGCGCTGATCGGACTCGTCGCGATCGCGCTCACGGCGTGGTTCGCGTTCCGGGTGGACCGCACGCCGGGTGCCGCGCGCCCGAGCCTCGGTGAATTCTGGGCCAGGTTCCCGAAATTCGTGCTCGGGTTCGTCGCCGCGTCGATCATCGGCACCCTGTACCTGCAATCGGTCGACAAGAAGACCGGTGCCGCGCACATCGCGATCGTCAACGACCTGCGGACCTGGTTCCTGATCCTGGCCTTCGTGTCCATCGGCCTGGAATTCTCGCTGCGCGGATTGCGCGAGGCGGGGTGGCGGCCGATCGCGGTGTTCGGTTCGGCGGTGCTGGTGAACCTCGCTGCCGGACTCGGCCTTTCGGTGCTGCTGTTCCGTGACTTCGCGGCGTGACCTGGTCGAACGCCCTCAGTGGGTACCGGATGGGGCTGCACCTACCGGCCGCGCCGAGTCTGTCGGCGGCTGAGTAGGAAGCGCCCCGGGGTGCTCTGAGCGGTCAGGTCGCGACGCCGAGCTTCTGGGCGCAGGCGAGGAGTTCTGTGCGGTACAACTCGCGGTCACCAGGGGAGACGGCAGGATGCAGGGGCCCGATCTGCAGCTCCCAGCGCGGAACCTCGTCGCGGTCGAACACCGGCGCCGCGAGGTAGGCGATGGGTAACGGTGCCGCGGCGGCGAGGTCGGCGGCGGTGTGGGGGTAGCCGCTGAGGTCGCCGAGCAAGCCGAGGACACGACGGCGCAGTGGTCCGGAAGCCGGTGAATGTGCCAGGTGGCCCGCTACTTCGGCGAGGACATCAAGGGTGGCGAGGTCGGCGGGGTCGATGCCCCAGACCACGAGGCCGGCGGTGCGGATCTCGGTGAGCGCGGTGGTCAGTTCGTGGCGTCGGCCGGGGTCGGCGGTAGCCAGCCACGCGTGCTGCCGTTCCGGCGGGCAGAACGCGATGACACTCGCGCCCGCGGGAGCGCGCAGCGGCACGCGGGCTCCGACCTCGATCCCGGCGGGCACCCGGCCGTGATGGGCTGCCAGGCCGACGAAAGTCATCGAGGTCGACGAGACCACCGACAGCGCGGCGCCACACCCGACCCGGCGGGCCAGTTCGCGCAATGCGGCGTCCGCGCCCGCGGGTGCGGCTGCCCGGTGTGCGGTGGGGAACGTGGGCCCGAGCCGGTAGGTCAGGTCGCGAGAACGCTGCGCCCAGCCACGCGACTCCAATGTGGTGAGGATTGCGGCGACCGTCGACCGGCTCAGCGCGAGCCGGTCGGCGACGCTCGCGGCGGTGAGCGGCGCCTCGGCGGCGAGCAGTTCGACGACGGAGACGACCCGATCGGTCGGTGGTGACGCGCTCACGCATTCCCTCTTGTTCTTCCCGACGCGGTCGTCTACCGTCCGCGTGCCGAAAATCCGATTCGACGACACGAATATTCGTGTCCGGAGGAATGTTATGCCGAACTCGTCGCTCCTGGACCACCTCGACATCACCGACATCGACTTCGCCTTCCAGGACACGCCCGACCTGCACCGTGTGCTGGCCGACCTGCGCGCCCGCCGGCCGTACGCGATCGTCCCCTTCGCCGGGACGCGTGCGGTGCTGCTGCTCACCCATGACCTGGTGTCGGCGGCCTTCAAGGACGAGGAGACCTTCCCGGCGCAGGCGGTGTACTCGCTCACCACCGAGCCGGTGCTCGGCCGCACGCTGCAGTGCATGACCGGCGACGAACACCGGGTGAACCGGGCCATCGTCGCCCCACCGTTCCGTCGCAGTCTGGTGAGCGGCTGGATCGAACCGCTTCTCGCGCCGGTCGCCCACGAGGTGATCGATCGTTTCGCTCATCTCGGTGCCGCCGACCTGGTGGTCGAATTCACCACGCGCTACCCGGTTCTCGTGATCAGCAGGTTGCTCGGTCTGCCCGTCGGCGACGAGGCGACGGTGTTGCGCTGGGCACACGACCTGTTCTACTTCCCACTGGATCCCGCTGCCGCACACCGGGCTTCGCGCGAGTTCGCCGACCATGTGCTGCCGATCATCGCCGCACGGCGCGAGGAGCCCGGTGAGGACCTGATCTCGAAGCTGGTCACCGAGAGCGTCGAGGGAACCACCCTTTCCGACGATCAGATACTCGCCTTCCTACGGCTGCTGTTCCCGGCGGGCGCCGACACCACCATGCTGGCTCTGGGAAATACGTTGTCCGCCTTGCTCACTCACCCGGACCAGCTCGCCCTGGTGACGGCCGATCCGGAGGAACAGGCCGAGTGGGCGATCTGGGAGGGGTTGCGTTGGGAACCACCGGTCGGTCTCCTGCCACGAGCTTGCCCTAGGGACACCCACTGGCAAGGTCTCGACATTCCCGCGCTGACCCCGATGTTGTTCGCCGTCAATGCCGCTCACCGCGACCCGGCGAAATACCCGGCGCCACACGAATTCGACATCACCCGCCGCGCCACCACCATGCTCTCCTTCGGGCAGGGCCCCCACAGTTGCCTGGGCAGCTGGCTGGCGCTGGCCGAACTCCGCACCGCCCTCACCGCTCTGCTCACCCGCCTCCCCGATTTGCGGCTGGCTGATGCGGCGGCGGCCGAGGACGCCACCGTGACCAGCCAGGTGGGCACCGCGCTCCGCGGCCCCACCGCCCTGCGCGTCCGCTGGAACCGAGCGGCTTCCTGACCGGCAACATCCTGGCGCGTAGGCTGAACTGGTGCTTTGTCCGGACAACAACGGATCGGGGCGAAAACAATGTCGAACAAGAACGAACACGAAGAGAAGATCGAAAAGGAGCAGGCCGAGCGCGAGGAAGAACGCCGCAGACTGGAAGAAGAAGAGGAACGCCGCCTGCGTTGAATTCAGCCGAACCGTGTACTGAGCCAACCAACTGTGCCGTCGGGCCTGAGATGACAGCGGGCTCGAGGACCTCTGGCGGCGCGACGAGCGGGCTCAGACGTCTTCGGGGGTGCGGACCAGGGGAAGGCCGAGGTCGATGTCGGTGGTGGCGGCGTCTCGGGTGGGCCAGCCGGGGTAGGGGGGTGGGGTGCCGCCGAATTCGGGGCACAGGGCGTGGAAGTCGCAGTAGCGGCACATCGAATTGCGTTGGGGTGGGAAGTCGCCCGTGCGGCCCGCGTCGAGGATGGCTTGCCACAGGGCGGTGAGGATGCGGGCGAAGCGGTCGAGTTCTTCGCGGTCGGGGGTGTAGGTGAGCAGCACCTTGTCGGCCAGGTAGATCAGGCGCAGCTGTGCGGGGAGGATGCCGCGGGTGCGCAGGATGACCAGGGCGTAGAACTTGAGCTGGAACAGGGCACGGGCCTCGTGCTGGGGGCCGGGCGCGCGGCCGGTTTTGTAGTCGACCACGCGCAGCAGACCGTTGGGCGCCACGTCGATGCGGTCGACGAACCCACGCAACGGGATCTCACCGTCGAGGTCGACCTCGACTCGCTCCTCCAGACCGTCCGGGTCGAAACGGGTGGGGTCCTCGAGCTCGTAGTATCCGGCGACCAGGCGGCGCACCTCTTCGAACAGCGCCTCCGTACCGCCCGCCGCCACCAGCTCGTCGAGCCCCTCCCGGCCCGCCCGCACCCGCTCCCACGCGCCGGGAACCAGCTCGGCCGCCCGGTCGGGCACACGCTCGGCCGCGGGTAACCCGAACAGGTCCTCGAGCACCGCGTGCACCACCGTGCCGCGAACGGCCGCGCGCGTGGGTGGTTCCGGCACCCGATCGATCGCCCGTAACCGGTACTTCAACGGGCACTGCTTGAAATCGGCTGCGCGCGAAGGAGACAACGCCGGACGCGACCGGACAGCCGGTTCGGCGGAAGGCTCGTCGGCGATCGACGCGGACAGGGGCACTGACATGTTCGCCACGGTAACGGCACCTACCGACAGGTTCACGATTCGTCCATCTGGGCGGTGTCTGTCAAGATCGCCGAATGCGAACGATCCGGGTGGGGGCGGCCGTGGCCGCGATGATCATGCTCAGTGCTTGCGAGGAACAACTGCCGCCCGTGGCCACGAGCACATCGGCCAGCGCACCGACGACCACCGCGACCAGCCCCGAACAGGATTTGCGGACCGGCAAACTCGCCGAGGGCTTCCGGATGGCCGACGCGCTGACTCTCGGCTCCGATATCGACCCGGCCTTCGTGCGCCGGGGACCACTCGGTGTCCTCACCGAGCCGATGCTCACGATCATGGCGGGCCACAACAACGCGGTGAGCGCCGCCGCCGCGGCCGAGGGCCTCATCACGGGCTTCGCCGTCCAGCGGTCCAACGGTGGCGAGACGAGCGCCGATACCCAGTGGCTCACCCACGGCATCATGCGTTTCCCCGACAGCGCGTCCGCGACAAGGGCGGCCGACGCCCTCGCCACCGCCGCGACCACACAGAGTGGTCTGCTCGAATCCGGTGACTGGGTGGTCACCGACCTGCCGGAAGCACCGGACAGCCGGGTCGTCACCATGACGAACCGCGGCAGGCTGGACGGCATGGCCTTCACCCCGCACCGGGAATACGTGGTGTTCACCCGGATGAGCAACGGCGCGCTCCCCGAAATCGGGAAGATCATCCGCGCCGCGTTCGAACGTCAACGCCTCGAACTGGATTCGTTCGCGGCCACTCCGGTTGCCGAGCTGGCGAACGTCCCCTACGACCCGACCGGGATCCATGCACTCGCCGTCGGCAAGGGCGGTGCGAGCCGGGGAGCCTTCGGCAGGCGCGCCGCAGCGCATTACGCCGACGACCAGCAGGCGGCCCGCGCACTGTTCGACAGGGCTGGGGTGAGCGCGTTCGGCGTCGAAGGCAGCATCGTCTACCGTGCCGCCGACGCCGCAGGCGCGGAGACCTTGCTCGCTTCCGACACCGCCGAGTTCGGTTCCGATCGGGAATGGAAGTCGACGGCGGCCCCGACGGCTGTCCCCGGGTCGGTCTGCTGGGCAGAGACCGACGAGAGCAGCTGGGCATGCCTGGTGTCGGTCGGTCGCTACGTCGCGCAGGTCCCCGCCGACACCGAAGCCGAAGCGCACTCCCTCCTCGCCGAACAGCACCGTGTGCTCACTGCCGCGAAATAGCTGACCCGTCGATCGCGCGAATCGCCCCGCCTGGCAGGCTTGAGACTTCCATTCGAAGAACGGGAGATACATGACGGCCAGACGGACCGGTCCATTCGCGATCGGGGACCGGGTGCAGCTGACCGATGCCAAGGGGCGCCTCTACACGGTGGTGCTCGAGGAGGGCAAGGAGTTCCACACCCACCGCGGCGGCATCAAGCACGACGACCTCATCGGCGCCGACGAGGGCTCCGTGGTGAAGTCGATCAACGGCACCCCGTACCTGGCCCTGCGCCCGCTGCTCACCGACTACGTGCTGTCGATGCCGCGCGGCGCCACCGTCATCTACCCCAAGGACGCCGCCCAGATCGTGCACGAGGGCGACGTGTTCCCCGGTGCGCGGGTGCTCGAGGCAGGCGCCGGTTCCGGTGCGCTCACCTGCTCGCTGCTGCGCGCGGTCGGCTCCGAGGGGCAGGTGATCTCCTATGAGATCCGCGACGACCACGCCGAGCACGCCGTGCGCAATGTGGAGACGTTCTTCGGAGAGCGCCCGCCGAACTGGTCGCTCACCGTCGCCGACGTGGCGGACTACGACGGCGAGCAGGTCGACCGGGTGGTGCTCGACATGCTCGCGCCCTGGGACGCGCTGCCCGCGGTGTCGAAGGCGCTGGTGCCCGGTGGCGTGCTCATCGTCTATGTCGCCACGGTCACCCAGCTGTCCAAGGTCGTCGAGGCGATGCGTGAGCAGGAGTGCTGGACCGAGCCGCGCTCCTGGGAGTCGATGGTTCGCGGGTGGCATGTGGTGGGGCTCGCGGTGCGTCCCGAACACCGGATGCAGGGGCACACCGCGTTCCTGGTGAGCGCGCGTCGCCTCGCCGAAGGCACGGTGACCCCTAAACCGCAGCGCCGTCCGTCGAAGGGCTGAGTTCGGTCGCGGTCTGCCCCGCCACGGGTGCTCGGCTGGGCGCTTCGGCGGCCGATGATCAGCTGGCACAAGGTCGACACGGCATGGCGGAGCGGCGCGTCGAGCGAGGACGCACCGCCGTTGGTCTCGACGCGCTCGGCGATCTCGCGCTGTCGTGAGCCAGCTCTCTCACCGCCCCGGAGCCGCGGGCCGTTCATGCTCTGGTTAGCAGCCGTGCGCCGCACAGTGCCGTGGCGGCGACCGCGAACCAGGGCAGCCCTTCCGAGGTGAGGCCGCCTCGAGTGGCCTGCAGAATCGCGAGCCCGGCCGCCGCCACAGCGAACAGCACGGCGGCGGAACGGGCGCCGCGCACCGTCGCGACCGAGCCGTCCCACCAGCGCATCGGCGTGTTCTCCAGCCCGCGCAAGGCGAGGAACGCTAGCGCGGTGAGGACCAGCGTCGCGCCGAGCTGCACGGCGGTGAGCAGCCAGAACCCTTGGTGGGTCGGGCCGACCCGATCGCCACCGGCCAGGTGACTCGCGACGAGCACCGTGAGCAATGCGGGCATGTGCCACAGGTAGAGCGTCATCGCGCCGGTGTTGCCGATGACCGTGAGCCACCACACGCGTGGCCGCGCCGCCAGCCGCCGGATCCACGGGGCCACCGCGACCGCCGCGCAGCACAGCGCTACCGCGTGCCCCGCGAGCAGGAGCGACGGCGGCGCGAGATTCGACAACCGCTGTCCGGGAACGGTCACCATGCTCGTCTCGTACGGTCCGACGAGAACCAGTGCCACGTCGATGAGCAGCACTACGAAGGCCAGCGCAGCCGCGGTCCGCCGTGGCAGCAGACCGCGCAGGTAACCGATCCCGAGCACGGCCGGGATCAACCACACCGCCACATTCAGCATGCCCACCTCGGCAGGACCGCCACCGAGCCGCACCGCGTCGACGGTCCCCGCCGCGACCACGATCACCGCGACAGCCGCGAACATCCGGCCCGTGCTGGTGACCCGAGCTGCCAACGGCGGCGTACAGGCCAGCACCGCCAGATACATGCCGAGAAACCACAGCAGCTGCACACTGGTGATCGAGAGCGGCCGCTGCCAGCCCGGTCCGAGCACCGAGCCGGCGGCGAACACCAGCGCCGCCGAGGCTGCCAGGAAGTACCCGACCGGGCGGATCAGCCGCTGCGTGCGCCGGAAAAGCCAAGCGCCCCAGGAAGTTCCGGGGGCAATACCGCGCGCACCCGCCGCGACACCCGCGAAGAAGAACAGCGGGAGCACCTGCAGCAGCCAGGTCAGCGGCTGGAGGGCAGGCAGATCGGCGAGCACATTGCCGAAGCGGACGTCGTCGCCCGACACCGACACCGACACCGTCAGCATCAGGCAGTGACCGACCACCACGACCACCAGCGACGAGATCCGCAGCAGATCGAGGAACCGATCGCGATCGGCGGGCGTATTCGCCGCCACCACAGCCACACTCGGCACAACACTCATGCCGCAACCATCGCAGAAACCTGGCCGCGACCACAGCGCGGAACTACCCCACCCCGTGCGTGGAATTACTCGGATACGATCCGCCGAACCGATTTCCGCGCGCCGGAGGCGGATCGCCGCCCGGCGGCACACGAGGGGGAGAACGTATGACCGATCAGTCCGAAAATCCGGTGCGCGACCCGTCGGCGGGAACGTTGTACCCGGGCACCTCGACCCGGTTCTACCGCGCCGCGTTCAACGTGTTCCCGCCGTACCTGTTCGGCGGCGTGCGCGTGAAAAGCATTGCCCCCGACTGGACTTCGGCACACATCACCTACACGATCCGGTGGTGGAACCGCAACAGCCCCAACCGGGCGGCCTTCGGCGGCACGCTGTACTCGATGACCGACCCGTTCTTCGCGATCCTCGCCTACGGCCAGCTCGGGCGCGGGTACCGGATCTGGAACACCACCGGGTCGATCGAGTTCCTCACACCGGGCCGCGGCACGGTCGCCACCGACATCTCCCTGTCGACCGAGGAGGTGGCGGCGATCAGGGAGGCCACCGCCGACGGGGCGAAGTCGCTCACCCAGCACACCGCGCAGATCTTCGACCGGGACGGGACGCTCGTCGCGCGCGCCGGGCAGACGCTCTACGTGCGCCGCTTACGGGACTGAGCGCGCCGCTACGGCGCCTATCGGCCCGGGGTGACCATCGGGGGTCCCCGGGCCGGAGCGGAACGTCAGGCGGGCGTGCAGGGCGCCTGCGCGAAGCCGAGGAGCAGGCAGCCGCTGGCGTCGGAGAGCTTCCAGGCGCCGTCGACGCGCTCCCAGGTCACCGGGAACGCGGGCGCGGTGCCGTGCGGCGAGGTGATGGTGACATCGGCGGTGGCCTTGTCGCCGCTGGTCGCGACGTTGTCGACCGCGAAGGTCAGGGTGTAGCCGGCCAGCATCCCGTTCATCTGGTCGATATTGGCCTTGCGCGCCTCACCGTTGACGATCAGTTTCGCCTTCTCGTCGCTGGACAATCCCGGGTCGGCGAACTGGACGAGCGTGGCCTTCAGGGAATCGGCGGACGGTGCTCCCGCGTTGTCTCCGGTGGGTGCCGGAGTTGCCGAAACGCTGGACGGAGCGGCCGAGATGCTGGTACTGCTGCTGGTGGCGTTCGTCGAGGAATCGTCGGAACCGCAAGCGGTGAGGCCGACAGCGAGGGCCGCGGCGGCGGCAGCGACGGTGACACGGATCGTGCGGGTAGGAAGGAGCATGTTCGGCAACAACCTTTCGGCTCGATGGGCGAGTAGCCCGCCCTGTGCCCCGTACGGGCTTAGGGGAGCCTAACAGGATGGATTCGGTGGTTTGATGTCGTACCGACCGTACAAGATGTGATCACGACGAAACCATGTCGGAAAGCGAGAACGGACCGCGCCCGGTAGCGTTGATAGACCGGGACTGGGAGGAGCAGCATCATGAGCCCCAACGAGAATTCGGATTCGGCGGCCTGGCGAGAGCTCGAGGCGGTACGCGCCGAGGCGGCTGCTCTCCGCAGGCAACTCGCCGACTCGCCGGATCGCGCACGCGAATTGGAAGCACGAATCGATTCGTTGACCATCCGCAACGGCAAACTGATGGACACGCTCAAGGAAGCGCGCCAGCAGTTGATCGCCCTGCGTGAGGAAGTCGATCGCCTCGGTCAGCCGCCCAGCGGCTACGGCATCGTCATCCACACCTACGACGATCAAACGGTCGACGTGTTCACCTCCGGTCGCAAGATGCGCCTCACCTGCTCACCCAATATCGAGGCCGAGACCCTCGAGTACGGCCAGACGGTGCGCCTGAACGAGGCACTCACCGTCGTCGAGGCGGGCAAGTTCGACGCGATCGGCGAAATCGGCACCCTGCGTGAGATTCTCGACGACGGCCGCCGCGCCCTCGTGGTGGGTCACGCCGACGAGGAGCGCGTGGTCTGGCTGTCGGGCCCGCTGTCGAAGATCGCCGAGTACGACGACATCGACGACCCCGATTCGCCCATTCGCAAACTGCGCCCGGGTGATTCGCTGCTCGTGGACACCAAGGCGGGCTTCGCCTTCGAACGGGTGCCCAAGGCCGAGGTGGAAGACCTTGTGCTGGAAGAGGTTCCCGACGTCGACTACACCGACATCGGTGGTCTCGGCCGGCAGATCGAGCAGATCCGCGACGCGGTGGAGCTGCCGTTCCTGCACAAGGACCTGTTCCGCGAGTACGCGCTGCGCCCGCCCAAGGGCGTGCTGCTCTACGGTCCGCCCGGCTGCGGTAAGACGCTGATCGCCAAGGCCGTCGCCAATTCGCTGGCCAAGAAGATCGCCGAAGCCCGCGGTGAGGACGCCAAGGAGGCCAAGTCCTTCTTCCTCAACATCAAGGGCCCCGAGCTGCTCAACAAGTTCGTCGGTGAGACCGAGCGCCACATCCGCATCATCTTCCAGCGGGCGCGCGAGAAGGCCTCCGAGGGCACCCCGGTGATCGTGTTCTTCGACGAGATGGACTCGATCTTCCGGACCCGTGGTTCGGGTGTGTCCTCCGATGTGGAGACCACCGTTGTGCCGCAGCTGCTTTCGGAGATCGACGGTGTGGAGGGCCTCGAGAACGTCATCGTGATCGGTGCGTCCAACCGCGAGGACATGATCGACCCCGCGATCCTGCGGCCCGGCCGCCTGGACGTGAAGATCAAGATCGAGCGGCCCGACGCGGAATCGGCGCAGGACATCTTCTCCAAGTACCTCACCGAGACGCTGCCGCTGCACGAGGACGATCTGCGCGAGTTCGACGGCGACAAGCAGGCCTGCGTCGAGGCGATGATCGAGAAGGTCGTCGACCGGATGTACGCCGAGAGCGACGACAACCGGTTCCTGGAGGTCACCTACGCCAACGGTGACAAGGAGGTCCTGTACTTCAAGGACTTCAACTCCGGCGCGATGATCCAGAACATCGTCGACCGGGCCAAGAAGTACGCGATCAAGTCGGTGCTCGACACCGGCAACCCCGGTCTGCGTATCCAGCACCTGTTCGACTCGATCGTCGACGAGTTCGCCGAGAACGAGGACCTGCCCAACACCACCAACCCCGACGACTGGGCGCGGATCTCGGGCAAGAAGGGCGAGCGGATCGTCTACATCCGCACGCTCGTCACGGGCAAGAACGCCTCGGCCAGCCGGGCGATCGATACCGAGTCCAACACCGGTCAGTACCTGTGACCATCGGCTGACGTCAGGCCGTGTTCCCGCTGCGGGAGCACGGCCTCCTCAGTGTTTTGTTCGGATTTTTTTCACCGAAACGCTGCGCGCGGATAAGTGAATAGGGCACGCTTCACTTGTCTCTCCCAGTGAGGGAGACCAGTAACGAGGGAGTGTTGCCATGACCGGTTCGGCCGCCGATTTCCTGACCGAAGTAATCCTGCAGACGATCGCCAATCTGTTCAGCTCGATCAGCGCGGGCTGATCCAGCCCGGTTGCGCCGAAGGGCCGCGTCTCCGTTCCCGGAGACGCGGCCCTCGTGCGTTGTGGCTCAGTTCGCGGCGGTGGTCACCCGGTCGAGGGCGACCTCGGCCAGCGGGGTGCCGTCCGAGCCGCCGCCCGCCACGCCGCCGTTCGCGATCGTGGTCAGCGCGTCCATGCCGGAGACCACCCGTCCGAACGGGGTGTAGTTGGGTGGCAGCGTGCTGTCGCGGTAGACCAGGAAGAACTGACTGCCGTTGGTGCCCGGTCCCGCGTTGGCCATGGCGACGGTGCCTGCCGGGTACACCGCGCCCGCGAGGTTCTCGTCGCCGAACTTGTAGCCCGGTCCGCCGAGGCCGGTGGCCGTCGGATCACCGCACTGCAGGACGAAGATGCCCTCGGTGGTGAGCCGGTGACACCGGGTGTGGTCGAAGTAGCCCTCGCCTGCGAGGAAGGCGAACGAGTTCACCGTGCGCGGCGCCGCGGCGGCGTCGAGTTCCAGTTCGACCGTGCCGCAGGTGGTTTCGAGAGTCGCCGTGTAGGCGGCGGCCGGGTCGATGGTGAGCGCGGGCTCGGCAGGCCACTGCTTGCCGTTGGGTTGGCCCGGTGCGGCCGGGTTGCAACCGGGCAGTACCTGCTGCTGCGGCGCGGTCTGCGCGACAGGCGCGAGGGCGACGAGTGCGGCCGCGGCAACGCCGACGCCGAGCATCGCGCGCCGGAGAGTGCCGATGGATCGAACCTGCGAATGACTGCTCACCTGGGCGGTGTCTCCTCGAAACGGGGTGCTGCCGGACGATGTACCGCGCATCCTGCCAGTCGCGCCCGCCTGGGGCCAGGCTTTGGGATAGGAATCAGCGCGGAGTCAGCTGGACGACCACACCACCCTGTTGCCACGTCTGATAGATGTCGGCTTTGGACGGCTCGCCGTCGGCGGTGTAGCCGATTCCGTTGAACTTGGCGTTCTGTTTGTTGTCCCTGGCGATCACGGTGTACAGGTCGAGCACGGCGGCTTCGTCGGAATGCACGGTGGCGGTGAAGGTCTCGGGTGCCCCGCCGCGAGTGAGCCGCACCTCGGCCCCGCCGCGCAGGTTCTTCACCCAGGGGCGCAGCGCGGTACCGATGAGCAGGGTGCCCTCGTGGACCGTGTAGGCCACGGGAATGTCGTAGACCTTGCCGGATTTGCGTCCGGTGACATGCAGGGTCGCCAGACGCTTACCGACGATGCGCGACAGCAGGGGCACCTTCAGCAGTCCGCGCACGAAGGTGTTGACCCGGTTCTGATACGGCCGCAGCGGCTCGGGACCGGTGGTTGTCGGTGTTCCGTAAGGGTTTTCGGAGGGGACGCTCATGGTCCCAGTATCGCCGCATGCGCCGATCAGCGCGCCCGCAGGCGCCACAGCGTGGTCGTCTCGGCGGTGCGGGCGGCGGCCAGCGGGTCGTCTCGATCGCTCGCCCGGGGGTGGCGTGGGCGGGTGGTGAGCTTGCCCATCACGTGCAGGCCCGCGTCGTCGAGCAGGCGGGCGATCTCCTCGGGCGGGCGCAGGCCGAGCAGTTCGGCCAGGTCGGACAGCACCAGCCAGCCCTCGCCGTGCGGGGTGAGATGGGCGCGCAGGCCGTGCGCGAATTCCCGCAGCATCGACTGATCGTGGTCGTAGACACCACGTTCCAGGTCGGAGGTTGGGTCGCCGGGTAGCCAGGGCGGGTTGCACACCACCAGGTCGGCGCGGCCGGGCGGATACAGGGCGGGGCCGGTGACGGCGATCCGATCCGACCAGCCGAGGCGCTGGGCATTGTCGGCCGCGCACCGCAGCGCGCGGGGATTGATGTCGGTGGCGACGATCTCGGAGACACCGCGCTGGGCCAGCAGGACCGCGAGCACGCCGGTGCCGGTGCCGAGATCGAAGGCGGTGCGGACTTCGGGGTCGAGGGGAGCGTCGGCGACCAGGTCGACGTATTCGCTACGGGTCGGCGCGAAAACCCCGTAGCCGGGGTGGATGCGGGCACCGAGCGCGGGCACCTCGATGCCCTGTTCGTGCCAGCGCTGGGCGCCGAGGACGCCGAGCAGCTCGGCGAAGGTGACGACCCGGGCACTGTCGGCGCGACCGTAGGCAGCGGTGCACGCGGCCCGCACATCGGGGGCGCGGCGCAGGTCCAGTTCGTTGCCCGCCTCGAGGCAGACCAGTACGTTGCCGAGAATGCCTGCGCGCGTGCGCTTGCGAGCCCGCTCGCGCTGGTAGAGGGAACCGAGATCGGTCGGCGCCTGCTTGGCGGGCCTGCGGTCGGCGCGGCGACCGAGCGCCTGCAGCAGCTGACGTCCATTGTGGTAGTCGCCGCGCCACAGCAGCGACTCACCCGCGCGGATACGGCGGAAGGCGTGATCGGCCGAGAGGGTGTCGTCGGCGACGGTGACGGTGTTCGGTGCGGGCGTGCCGTTCTCCGAATGCCAGTCGGCGTGGAAGCGGTTGTTGTCTTCGGTCCAGGCGATGGTGGACACGGGGATCTCCCGGTGATCGATGTGCTGTGAGACGCGACGAGCACTTCGACGGGAGACGACAGGGGAAACCGCGGTCGCTACCGCGTCGAAATGCGCGGGTCGGCGTCGCCGAGGACCATGCCGAGCGTCACCACTGCTGCCTTTCGAGGGGAGGAAGGTTCCATTCTGCCGTACAGGCCGGGTGGGCCGCCCACCGGCCGCGATTAGGCTGCGGTCATGACATCTGGACAGACCGAGATCTGGCACAACCCGCGGTGCACCAAGAGCCGGAACGCCACCGCCCACCTCGACGCGAACGGCGTGGAGTACACCGTGCGGCGCTACCTCGACGACCCGCCGACCGTCGAGGAGCTGCGTGCCGTGCTCGCCCGCCTCGGCAAGGAGCCGTGGGACATCACCCGCACCGGCGAGCAGATCGCCAAGGACCTCGGCATGGCGAGCTGGGGCCGCACCGCCGCCGACCGGGACCGGTGGCTCAGCGCGCTGGCCGAGCACCCGAAACTCATCCAGCGCCCGATCGTGCTCACCGCCGACGGCGGCGCCGTCGTCGCCCGTGACGAGGAATCCCTGCGCGCGCTCGACTGAACACCCGCGATTGCCCGGCGATAACTATTCGGGCACGGACGTAACGTGTCGACCGGATCCGATGATGTAGCTCACATCAGCGCGACACCGTGTCCGCTGCACATCTATTCGGACCGAGCGTGGCCAAGCCTGCGGATCACCGAGCAGCCCGACCACGCGCGTGGAGGTTGACATGAAATCGCTTCGCAAGATCGCTGTCGCGACCACCGCCGCCGGGCTCATCGGCGCGTCGACCATGCTCGCCGCGCCGGCGCAAGCCACCCCACCGGGGCGCTGTTCGGCGAATCCCGTGGCGGCCACCGGCGCCTTCTCGCAGTGCGGGGACCCGGTCTGGCACCAGGTGCGCGTGACCTGCTGGGCGTGGTGGAACTGGTTCAGCAGCTACGAACGCTACGGCCAGCCCGCGTTCCACGGATTCCACTCGCAGACCGCCTGTGACCTGCCCTTCAGCATGCAGACCTGGTCGGTCGTCGTCCACCCCTGACCCTCAGTCTCGGGGGCCTTCGTCCCCGGTGAGCAGGTCGTCGAGCACGGCCCGCGTATCGGGGACGAAGGGCCACGTCGGGTCGCTCAGCGCGGCCCGCAGTTCGGCCTCGGTCCACCACCAGCCGTCCGCGATCTCGGACGGCTGGTGGCGGATCGGACCGTCGTGGCGGTACTCGAAACCGAACAGATGACAACGCAGGTGCCTGCCCGCCCACACACCGTCCCAGGAGGCCGTGGCGCGCAGCGGTAGGCGCGTGCCCGGCGTGACGGTGATGCCCAGTTCCTCACGCAATTCGCGGACCGCCGTGTCGGCCGGGTCCTCGCCCGCGTCGACCACGCCGCCCGCCAGACAGTCGTGCATGCCCGCGAAGACGAGTTTGCTGTCGGTGCGCCGATGCACATAGATCCGCGTGCCGTCGATCGACCGGACGAGGACGCCCGCGCTGGCGTGCCAGAGCCCGTCGCGATAGACGACGCCCCGCTCGGCCGTGCCGGTCACCCGGCCCTCGGCGTCGTACACGGCGAGCAGTTCGGACTCCGGATGCGGCGACACGGCCCGAGACTAACCGGCCTTTCGTTGTCGCGGTGCCGCGTCGGGTGCCGCGACCATCGGTCCGAAACCCGCGAACAGGCGCACGCCGTGCTCGCGGTGCAGTTGGCGGATCTCGGTCATCTGGGCGAGCGGATCGTCCTTGTGGGTGCCGCGGATGCGGTCGATGCGAGGTTGCAGCGTGCGCAGAACCGCTTGCGACCTGGCTTGGCGCACTGCGGTACGGACCAGCAGCGCGCGCACAGTGGCAACGAGTGCGACAACGGCGAGCATCCAGGTGAAGCCGGTAGCCGGGCCGAAGGCGAGGGCGAGGAGGTGGTGCCAGCACCACAGGAGTGCGGACACGGGGAAGTACACGAAATCGAGCATGACGGAACGACCTGTCCGAAAGGCGTGCGAGGGCACGGCGGGGGAGTGGGATCACGGAATCCGACAGGCGCGCGGCCCGTCAGCGGTGATCGATTCCCGGTGCTCGCGGACGTGGACGACCGGCGCCGTCCGGATTGCTCTGCGGCAGGAACGCGCCACGCAGCCTGCGCTGCGCCGAACGGGGCGGACCGGCACACGCGACTCGGACGGGCACGTGCCTGCCGCTGGTGACGGCGACCAGCGCGCACACCATGGCGGCCGCCAGCGCGCCGAAGGCGAGCATGCGCGCGCTCTCGCCGCCGGGGGTCGTCATGAGCGCGAAGGCGGGCAGCACGCACGCGAGAACCGCGTACGCCAGAATCATCGCCCGTGCCTGCACGCCGCCGAGCATACCGGCGCCGCGGCACTGTGCCGAAGGATCGAGGCCCGGGATCCGGGCGGCACCTGGTCGCGCTACGCTGGCGAGGAACCGGACCGTGGTCATCGGTTGCTGGAACGTGATGTCACGGTCAGTTTTGTGCCGCGTATCGTTGGCACTGTGATCGCATCATCCGCGCAGGCCGAGCAGACCGCAGGCGACGGGCGCGCCACCCGCTGGCAAGGCCACAAGGCCCGGCGCCGCACGGAGATGATCGATGCCGCCATCGAGGTCATCGAGGAACACGGCAACGAGATCTCGGTGCAGCTGATCGCCGAACACCTCGGACTGCCGAGACCGGTTGTCTACCGCCACGTCGGCGGCCGCTCCGAACTCGACGCCCTGGCCCGCAGGCGCATCCTCGATCTGCTGCTCGCCGAACTGCTGCCGACCCTGCGCCCCGACGGCACGCTCAAAGAGGTGGTGCGCGCGGTGATCCGCACCTACCTCGGCTGGATCGAACGCCATCCGAACCTGCACCGCTTCCTCAGCGACGCCGCACCGCAGGTGGAGGGCGCCCCCACGCTGTCGCCCGCGGGCCGGGAGATGGGCGGTCAGCTGGCCGACATGTTCTCCGCGACCCTGGCCCGCTTCGGCATCGATCCGGCACGCGCCCGGCCGATGGCGCTGGCCGTTGTCGGCCTGGTCGACGCAGTGATCGCCGGCTGGCGGGCCGAACCGGAACCGGTGCTCGGCGCCGAGCAGATCCAGGGCATCCTCACCGAATCGGTGCTGTCGTTGCTGGAGGGCAACGCGCGCAGTCTCGGTGTTCCGCTGCAACGGGATTCGCTCGTCGCCGACCTGCTCGTCGCCCCCGAGGCGGCCCCGCCGCCCGAGGACCGGCTGCGCTGAGCGTCAGCCGCGGGCCAGCGCGGTGTAGGTGCGCTGCCACAGCCATTCCACCGGCCCGCGCTCGAACCGCCGCAACCACAGGTGGGCGAAGCAGGCGATGAGTGCGACCACCAGCAGGTAGATCCCGATCGTGAACGGCACGCGCGCGCCGTCGGACACCCGGGCCGCCAGCCCGAAACCCCATCCGTAGCACAGGATTCCGGCGATCAGGTTCTGCAGGATGTAGCAGCTCAGCGCGGTCCGGCCGACCTCGCTCAGGCGTGCCCCGGTGAAGCCGACGCGCGGATCGCGCAGGTAGTAGGCGGCGACGGCGGCGAGGATGCCGAGCGCCACGAACGGCGCGGTGCCGTACCGGGTGAACAGGACCAGGTCACCACCGCCGAACACGCCGACCGCGAAGTCCACCGGCGCGGCGATTCCGAAGCCGATCACCATGAGCCACCGCCGGATTCGTGCGCCCTCGGCCCGGAACACGCCCGCGCGGTACAGGTGGGCGCCGAGCAGGAACAGCGCGATCGACATGGGGAAGACGAAGATCGTCTCGATGCGGAAGGTGAGGGCGTTGTCGATGCGGAAGGCGACCAGCTCTCCGAACGAGCCGTCCGCGTAGGGGTTCGGGTCGAGCGTCGAGGGGGTGGCGCGCGTTTCGTCCGGTTCGAAGGCGAGTGCGGCCGCGAGCAGCGTGAGCATGCTCACGTGCACGGCGCTCGCCACGATCACCCAGCGGCGTTGCGCGCGTTCGCTTGTCGCCAGTAGGTAGGCCACGACGAGACCGGTGACCGCGTACCCCATCAGCACGTCGAATTCCGCGACGAGCAGGAAGTTCAGCAAACCGTCCAGGAACAGCAACGCCGCCCGGATCGGATACTTCCCCGGCCAGCGCCTGCCTGCCCGCCGCGCGGAATCCTGCTGGATCGCCAGCCCGATCCCGAACATCACCGTGAGCAGACCGAGGAACTTGCCCTGCGCGAGTTGCTGCAGCACCCGCTCGGTCCACATCCACCCACCCTCGGCGGCCGCACCGAGCCCGTCGAGATAACCGACGAGGCCCTCGGGATCGGTGAAGATCCAGACATTGGTGCCCAGCGTGCCCAGAATCGCGATGCCACGCAACACATCCAGCGCGGGCAACCGCCGTGGCGCGGCCTGCACCGCGGTCTCGGTCCGTGTCACGATCTCGCTCATGATCCGAGTATCGCGAGTGACGGCGCGGATCGGATCGCCCGCGAGGACCACCGGAGGTCCCCCGTCCGGGGGACCTCGACCCCGATCGACGAGCCGTGCCGGTGCCCGAGGCGACCCCGTGGGGCCGAGATGACGGTGCGGGGGTGGCACGTCGCCTAGGCTCGACAGCATGCAGCGCATCATCGGAATCGAGGTCGAGTACGGCATCTCGACCCCCACGGAGCCGACGGCCAACCCGATCCTCACCTCCACCCAGGCCGTTCTCGCCTACGCGGCCGCCGAAGGGGTGCCGCGCGCCAAGCGCACCCGCTGGGACTACGAGGTGGAATCCCCGCTGCGTGACGCACGCGGTTTCGACCTCAGCCGGATGAGCGGGCCCGCCCCGGTCATCGACGCCGACGAGGTCGGCGCGGCCAACATGATCCTCACCAACGGGGCCCGGCTCTACGTCGACCACGCCCACCCGGAGTACTCCGCGCCCGAGGTCGTCGACCCGCTCGACGCCGTCATCTGGGACAAAGCGGGCGAACGGGTGATGGAGGCCGCCGCGCGCCACGCCTCGAGCGTGCCGGGCGCACCGCGCCTGCAGCTGTACAAGAACAACGTCGACGGCAAGGGCGCCTCCTACGGCACCCACGAGAACTACCTGATGAACCGCGATACGCCGTTCAGCCACATCATCGCCGGTCTCACCCCGTTCTTCGTCTCCCGCCAGGTGATCTGCGGGTCCGGCCGGGTCGGCATCGGCCAGTCCGGTGACCACGCGGGCTTCCAGCTGTCCCAGCGCGCCGACTACATCGAGGTCGAGGTCGGTCTCGAAACCACCCTCAAGCGCGGCATCATCAACACCCGCGACGAACCGCACGCCGACGCCGACAAGTACCGGCGCCTGCACGTCATCATCGGTGACGCCAATCTGGCCGAGATGTCGACCTACCTCAAGGTCGGCACCACCGCGCTGGTGCTCGACCTGATCGAGGCGGGGGAGGATCTCTCGGAGTTCCAGCTGGCCCGTCCCGTCACCGCCGTGCACCAGATCAGCCACGATCCAACGCTGCGCGCCACCGTGGCCCTCGCCGACGGCCGCGAACTGACCGGCCTTGCGCTGCAACGTCTCTACCACGAGCGGGTCGCGAAGTTCATCGACCGCGAAGGCAACGACGACCCGCGCGTGCGCGACATCGTCGAGAACTGGGCCATGGTGCTCGACCTGCTCGAGCGCGACCCGATGGAATGCGCGAATCTGCTCGACTGGCCGGCCAAACTGCGCCTGCTCGAAGGCATGCGCAGCCGTGAGGGCCTCGGCTGGGCCGCCCCGAAACTGCACCTGATGGACCTGCAGTACTCCGATGTGCGCCTGGACAAGGGCCTCTACAACCGCCTGGTCGCGCGCGGGTCGATGAAACGCCTGGTCAACGAGCAGGATGTGCTCGACGCCATGACCAACCCGCCGACCAACACCCGCGCCTACTTCCGCGGCGAGTGCCTGCGCCGGTTCGGTGCCGATATCGCCGCCGCCAGTTGGGATTCGGTGATCTTCGATCTCGGTGGCGATTCGCTGGTCCGCATCCCGACGCTGGAGCCGCGGCGCGGTACGAAAGCCCACGTAGGCAAGCTGCTCGAGGCGGCGGAGTCGGCGGCCGATCTCGTCGAACAGCTCACCCACTGAGGCGATCAGCAGCACGACCGGGCGACAATACGATCGCTAATCGACCATGTTGTCGGATCTGCTCGGTAGGGTTGAAGAACGAGCACGATCATTGAGTGGAAGAGGAGGTCGGCTGCCATGGCACAAGAGCAGACCAAGCGCGCCGGGGGTGGCGACGAGGACGAGGGCCCCGAGGGCGACGGTGCGGCAGGACAGGAGCGGCGCGAGAAGCTCGCGGAGGAAACCGACGACCTGCTCGACGAGATCGATGATGTGCTCGAGGAGAACGCCGAGGACTTCGTGCGGGCATATGTGCAGAAGGGCGGCCAGTGACCTCAGGTGACCCGTTGCGTCTGCACCCAGGTCGGACGCTCTCCTCGTTCACCGAACATCTCCGCATGCACGCGCCGGACCTGTTGCCCGCCAACAGGTTCGGCGGCAGCGAGCTCGTCGGCGCGGATTTCGCGCCGCACGGCACGACCATCGTCGCGGTCAGCTACCGCGGCGGTGTGCTGATCGCGGGCGATCGCCGCGCCACCCAGGGCAACCTGGTGGCCTCGCGCGACATGGAGAAGGTGTACATCACCGACACCTTCTCGGCCGCGGGCATCGCCGGTACGGCCGGGCTCGCCGTGGAGATGGTGCGGTTGTTCGCGGTGGAACTCGAGTACTACGAGAAGATCGAAGGGGTCTCGCTCACCTTCGACGGCAAGGCCAACAAGCTGTCGAAGATGGTGCGTGAGAACTTGCCCGCCGCCATGCAGGGACTCGCGGTGATCCCGCTGCTCGTCGGCTACGACGATCAGGTCACCGACCCCGACAAGGCCGGGCGGATCGTGTCCTACGACGTGGTCGGTTCGCGCAGTGAGGAACGGTTCGGCTACACCGCCGTCGGTTCGGGCTCGAACTTCGCCAAGTCCTCGCTCAAGAAGCTCTACCGGCGCGGACTCGACGCGGACCAGGCGCTGCGGATCGCGGTGGAGTCGCTGGTCGATGCCGCCGACGACGACAGTGCCACCGGCGGGCCCGACGCGTTGCGCGGGATCTACCCGACGGTGGTGACCATCGACGCCGAGGGCGCGGCCGATGTCACCGAGGAACGTCTCGGTGAGGTCGCCGCGGCGATCGCGGCCGACCGGGAAGCCGCAGTGAACGGGGGTGCCAGCGCATGACGCTGCCTTACTACGCGTCCGCCGAGCAGATCATGCGGGACAAGACCGAACTGGCCCGCAAGGGCATCGGTCGGGGCCGCAGCGTGGTCGTGCTGGTGTACGACAAGGGCGTGCTGTTCGTCGCCGAGAACCCGTCGGCGACCCTGCACAAGATCAGCGAGCTCTACGACCGCATCGGGTTCGCCGCGGTCGGTAAGTACAACGAGTTCGAGGCCCTGCGCCGCGGCGGCATCCTGCAGGCCGATCTCAAGGGGTACCAGTACGACCGGCGCGATGTCACCGGTCGTTCGCTGGCCAACCTCTACGCCCAGAGTTTGGGTTCGATCTTCACCGATCAGCTCAAGCCCTACGAGGTGGAGCTGTGTGTGGCCGAGGTCGGGTACCCGGAACAGGCGCCGACCTCGGTGCTGTACCGGATCACCTTCGACGGGTCGATCGTCGACGAACGCGAGTTCGTCGTGATGGGTGGCACCACCGAACCCATCGTCACCGCGCTCAAGGCCGCCTACAAGCCGGGACTCACCCTGGACGAGGCGTTGAAGGTGGCGATCGGCGCGTTGCAGGCCGGTCAGCCCGAAGCCGACAAGGACAAGCGTTCGCTCGGTGTCGCCTCGCTCGAGGTGGCCACCCTCGAACAGGCACGTCCGCGCCGGGCGTTCCGGCGCCTGCAGGGCGCCCCGCTCGAGCAGGCACTGGCCGGGACCACCGGCAAGAAGGTGACCGAGGCGAAGCTGCCCGAACCCGAAGACGGTTCGGACGGCTGACGCCTGGGTGAAGATCGTGATCGGGCCCGTGAACCACCTCGGTTCACGGGCCCGACCTCGTCGTGGGCACACGGTCGTTCGCTGTCCGAATCGTTGTGAACACGTATGCGAATGGGATCTCAGAGCGCCGCGCGGGTACTGGTCATGGCTGTAGTGTCGATAGTGTGCAGCGACGAATCATGGGGATCGAGACCGAGTTCGGTGTGACGTGCACCTTCCACGGTCACCGTCGGCTGTCCCCCGACGAGGTGGCCCGGTACCTGTTCCGCCGGGTGGTGTCCTGGGGCCGTAGCTCTAATGTCTTCCTTCGCAACGGTGCCAGGTTGTACCTCGACGTCGGATCGCATCCCGAGTACGCCACGGCCGAATGCGACAGCCTGGTGCAGCTGGTCACCCACGACCGGGCCGGTGAGCGGGTGCTCGAAGAGCTGCTCATCGACGCCGAACAGCGGTTGGCCGAAGAAGGCATCGGCGGCGACATCTACCTGTTCAAGAACAACACCGACTCCGCGGGCAACTCCTACGGCTGCCACGAGAACTTCCTCGTGGTGCGTGCCGGCGAGTTCTCCCGGATCTCGGATGTGCTGTTGCCGTTCCTGGTGACGCGTCAGCTCATCTGCGGCGCAGGCAAGGTGCTGCAGACGCCGAAGGCTGCCACCTTCTGCCTGTCGCAGCGCGCCGAGCACATCTGGGAGGGTGTGTCCTCGGCGACCACCCGGTCGCGCCCGATCATCAACACCCGCGACGAACCGCACGCCGACGCCGAGAAGTACCGGCGCCTGCACGTGATCGTCGGCGACTCGAACATGGCCGAACCGACGACGATGCTCAAGGTGGGCACCGCCTCGCTGGTGCTGGAGATGATCGAGGCCGGGGTGTCGTTCCGCGACTTCGCCCTCGACAACCCGATCCGCGCCATTCGCGAGGTGAGCCACGACCTCACCGGCCGCAGGCCCGTGCGGCTGGCGGGCGGACGGCAGGCCAGTGCGCTCGAGATCCAGCGTGAGTACTACGCGCGGGCCGTCGACCACCTGCGCAACCGGGACCGCGACCCGCAGATCGATGCGGTGGTCGACCTGTGGGGCCGCACCCTCGACGCGGTCGAGGCGCAGGACTTCGCCAAAGTCGACACCGAGATCGACTGGGTGATCAAGCGCAAGCTGTTCCAGCGCTACCAGGACCGGTACAGCATGGAACTCTCCGATCCCAAGATCGCCCAGCTGGACCTCGCCTACCACGACATCAAGCGTGGACGTGGGGTGTTCGACCTGCTGCAGCGTAAGGGACTGGCGAAGCGGATCACCGAGGACGAGGCGGTGGACGCCGCGGTCGAGACGCCGCCGCAGACCACCCGCGCCAAGTTGCGGGGTGACTTCATCACCGCGGCTCAGGAGGCCGGTCGCGATTTCACTGTCGACTGGGTGCATCTGAAGCTCAACGATCAGGCGCAGCGGACAGTGTTGTGCAAGGACCCGTTCCGGTCGGTCGACGAGCGAGTCGATCGGCTGATCGCCTCGATGTAGGCGAACCCCCACAGACGGGGGGACCGACAAAACCGGTGGCGCATGGGAGCGAACGCGTAGGCGCCACCGGTTTTGTGCTGTCCGGAGGAGCTGATGTTGTCGGCGCCGCTACGCCGCTGTCGGGCAGTGCCGTGGATCAGTCGGCGACAACCGTCGCATAGGTGGTCTGTAGCCCCGCGATGAACGCTGTCAGTGCCAATTCGAAGCTGTCGTCGTCGATTTCGTCGGCGATCGCGCGGAGCAGGTGGGCCTGGTTGAGGTGGGGGTAGCGGTCGCGGTAGACCTGGACGTCGTCGGCGAAACCGCCGGCGAACGAGCCGACCGTCGAGCCCATCACCAGGTAGCGGGTGGCGGCGCCGATCATGGTGGCGTAGCGGGGCGGCCAGCCTGCCCCGACGAGGCCGCCGTGGACGGCATCGGCGGCGCGCAGGTTCTCGGTGCGGCGGCCGGGGCCCGCGGCGAGGTAGGGGACGAAGTTGGGGTGGGCGGCCAGGGCGGCTCGGTAGCTGCGGGCCCAGGCGGCCAGCGCCTCGTCCCAGGTCGCGGTGTCGAAGGCCGAGGTGTCGACGCGGCTCATGATGCGGGCGGCGATGTCGTCGAGCAGCTCGTCCTTGTTGGGGTAGTGGCCGTACAGCGAGGCGGCCTGCACACCGAGTTCGGCGGCCAGCTTGCGCATGGAGACCTCGGCCAAGCCGTCGCGGTCGATCAGGGCCAGCGCGGCCTCGCGGATGCGCTCGCGGCTCAACAGCGGTACGCGCGGCCTGGCCAATGCGCCTTCCTCTCCTGCGGGAACTCCTCGGGACACGAACCGTATCACCGCGGGCGGAGAACACCTCTTGATTAACCGAACGCCGTTAGGATACGGTGCCCGAGTAAACCTAACGCCGTTTGGTTCAGGAGTGTCCCGTGGATTTCCAACTCTCGTCGGCGCACAGTGATCTGCGCGATCTCGCCCGCAGCTGGGTGGACAAGGAGGTCGTACCGCATGCGACGCGGTGGGACCGGGAGGAATCGGTCGACCCGGCGATCGTGGGCAAACTCGGCGCGATGGGGTTCCTCGGCATCGGGATCGACGAGGAACTCGGTGGTTCCGGCGGCGACATGCTCGCCTACTGCGTGCTGCTCGAGGAACTTGGGCGCGGTGACAGCGCGGTGCGCGGCATCGTGTCGGTCTCGCTCGGCCTGGTCGGCAAGTCGATCGCGGCCTACGGCACCGAGGAGCAGAAGCGCCGGTTCCTGCCGTCGCTGTGCGAGGGTGAGCGACTCGGCTGTTTCGCGCTGACCGAGCCGGGCACCGGCTCCGACGCGGCCGGCCTGGTCACCCGCGCGACCCGCGAGGGCGACGACTGGGTCATTTCCGGCACCAAGATCTTCATCACCAACGGCACCTGGGCCGACATCGCCCTGGTGTTCGCCCGCACCGGCGGTCCGGGTCCGAAGGGGATCACCGCGTTCCTCGTGCCCACCGACGCGCCGGGTTTCGGCCGGACCGAGATCAAGGGCAAACTCGGGCTGCGTGGCCAGGCCACCGCCGAACTCGTCCTCGACGGCGTGCGTGTCTCCGACGCGAATCGGCTGGGAGAGCTCGGCCAGGGTTTCCGCATCGCGATGGGCGCGCTGGACAAGGGCCGCATCGGCGTCGCCGCGGGGTGCGTGGGTGTGGCGCGGGCCTGCCTGGAGGCATCGGTGCGTTACGCCGGTGAACGCGAGCAGTTCGGCAAACCGATCGCGGGCTATCAGCTCGTACAGGAACTGCTGGCCGACATCGCCGTGGAAACCGAGGCCGCGCGACTGCTCGCCTGGCGCGCGGCCGACCTCGTCGACCGGGGTGAGCCGTTCGGTACCGCCGCCTCGATGGCGAAGCTGTTCGCCTCCGAAGCCGCGGTGAAAGCCGCGAACAACGCCATCCAGGTGTTCGGCGGGTACGGCTACATCGACGAGTACCCCGTCGCCAAGTATCTGCGCGACGCCCGCGTGCTCACCCTCTACGAGGGCACGACCCAGATCCAGAAACTGCTCATCGGCCGCGCCCTCACCGGCGTGAACGCCATTGTCTGACACAGGAGTACGACTCATGCCCTCGAGAACTGCCTTCGTCACCGGGGCCGCGCGCGGTATCGGCGCGGCGACCGCGGCGCGCCTGGCCGAGGACGGCTGCGCGGTGGCCGTGGTCGACCTCGACCCCGACGCCGCGATGGAGGCCGCCGGAAAGATCAACGCCGCGGGTGGCACCGCGATCGGCATCGGCTGCGATGTGTCCGACGAGACCCAGGTCGCCGACGCGGTGGCCCGCACCGTCGCCGATCTCGGGTCCCTCGATGTGCTGGTGAACAACGCGGGCGTGCTGCGCGACAACCTGCTGTTCAAGATGTCGGTCGACGACTGGGACACCGTCATGGCCGTGCACCTGCGCGGCGCGTTCCTGTGCAGCCGGGCCGCGCAGAAACACATGGTGGACAACAGGAGTGGGGCCATCATCAACACCTCGAGTGTGTCGGCGCTCGGCAATCGCGGCCAGGCCAACTACGCCGCCGCCAAGGCAGGTATCCAGGGACTCACCCGGACGCTGGCGATGGAACTCGGCCCGTTCGGTATCCGGGTCAACGCGGTGGCGCCGGGCTTCATCGCCACCGAGATGACCGCGGCCACCGCCGAACGGATGGGTGTGAGCGCCGAGGACTTGCAGGCGAAGACCGCCGGAATCACCCCGTTGCGGCGCGTCGGCACCCCCGCCGACATCGCGAACGTGGTCGCGTTCCTGGCCTCCGACGACGCCGGATTCGTCACCGGGCAAACCCTGTACGTCGACGGCGGACGCCGTCTCTGAATCGCGGAGATCATCATGCAGCGAACAGTTTTCACCGACGAGCACGAAGCGTTCCGTAAGACGGTGCGCGCGTTCGTCGAGTCGCGGGTCGTGCCCGTGTACGACCAGTGGTACGAGGCGGGCATCGTGCCGCGCGAGTTCTACCGCGAGCTGGCCGAGCTGGGTGTGTTCGGGATCGAAGTGCCCGAGGAATACGGTGGCGCCGGTATCGAATCGTTCAAGTTCCAGGCCGTCCTGCTCGAGGAAACGGCCCGTGCGGGTGTGTCTTTCGGTGGGTCCGGTGTGCACGTGGGGCTGTGCCTGCCCTACCTGAAGAACCTCGCCACCGAGGAACAGAAGCACCGCTGGATGCCGGGGTTCGTGTCGGGCGAGATCATGTTCGCCATCGCCATGACCGAACCGGGCACCGGCTCCGACCTCGCCGGTATGCGCACGACCGCCCAATTGTCCGAGGACGGTACGCATTACGTGCTCAACGGCGCGAAGACGTTCATCACCGGCGGGGTACACGCCGACCGCGTGATCGTCTGCGCGCGCACCGCGCCGCCCTCGGATACCGATCGCAGACACGGGATCTCGCTGTTCGCGGTCGACACGACCTCGCCGGGGTACGCGGTCGGGCGCAAACTGGACAAGCTCGGGCTGAAGGTGTCCGACACGGCGGAACTGTCCTTCACCGATGTGCGGGTGCCGGTGTCGGATCTGCTGGGTGAGCCGCACCAGGGGTTCGGTTATCTGGGGCAGAACCTGCCCCAGGAACGGCTGTCGATCGCGCTCGGTGCCTACGCGCAGGCGAAGGCGGCGATCCGGTTCGCCCTCGAATACACCAGGGACCGCAAGGTTTTCGGTCAGCCGGTGGCGCAGTTCCAGAACACCAAGTTCGAGCTGGCCGCCTGCCAGGCCGAGGTCGACGCTGCCGAGGCGGTGGTGGACCGGGCCCTCGACGCGCTCGACAGCGGCGAGCTCACCCCCGCCGACGCGGCATCGGCCAAACTGTTCTGCACCGAAGTGGCCTCGCGGGTGATCGACCGCTGCCTGCAACTGCACGGCGGCTACGGCTACATCACCGAATACCCGGTCGCGCGCTTGTACGCCGACAACCGGGTGAACCGGATCTACGGCGGCACCAGCGAGGTGATGAAGATGATCATCGCCAAGAACATGGGTCTGTGATGGCCACCGCGTACCTGGTCGACGGTGTGCGAACTCCCTTCGGCCGCTACGGTGGCGCACTGGCCGAGGTGCGGCCCGACGACCTGGCCGCCCACGTGATTTCCGCTCTGGTGCAACGGTTACCGGCTGTGGACTGGGCAGCCGTCGACGATGTGGTGTTCGGCTGCGCCAATCAGGCGGGTGAGGACAACCGCAACGTCGCGCGGATGGCGGCGCTGCTGGCCGGGCTGCCGGTCGGCGTGCCGGGCGTCACCGTGAACCGTCTGTGCGCCTCGGGGCTGGATGCGGTGGGGTACGCGGCCCGCGCGATCCGGGCAGGAGATGCCGACCTCGTGATCGCCGGCGGGGTCGAGTCCATGACGCGGGCACCCTATGTGCTGCCCAAAAGCGCCGCGCCCTGGGATCGCTCGACCCAGCTGGCCGATACCACCCTCGGCTGGCGGCTGGTGAATCCGCGTCTGCACGAGCGGTACGGCACCGACACGATGCCCGAGACGGCCCAGCACGTCGCCGACGAGCACGGCGTTTCCCGCGCCGATCAGGACGCCTTCGCCCTGCGCTCGCAGCAGCGGGCGGCGACCGCGATCGCGCGCGGGCGCCTCGCCCGCGAGATCACGCCGGTCCAGGTCGCGCAGCGGCGGGGCGAACCGGTCGTCGTCGAGCGCGACGAACATCCTCGCGAGACCGGCGCCGACAAACTCGCCGCCCTGCCATCGGTAGTGGCGGGCGGCTCGATCACCGCGGGCAACTCCTCGGGCATCAACGACGGCGCCGCGGCGGTCCTGCTCGCCTCCGAAGCCGCCGTACACCGCTACGGTCTCACCCCGCTCGCCCGCGTAGGTGCGGTCGCGGCGGCGGGCGTGCCGCCGCGCACGATGGGTATCGGTCCGGTTCCGGCGGTCGGCAAGCTACTCGCCCGAACGGGTCTCGGCATCGGTGACGTCGACGTGATCGAGCTGAACGAGGCCTTCGCCGCCCAGGCGCTCGCGGTGGTGCGGGCGCTCGGTCTGCCCGACGACGCCGAGCACATCAACCCGAACGGCGGGGCGATCGCCCTCGGCCATCCGCTCGGGGCAAGCGGCACCCGGCTGGCACTCACCGCGGCGATCGAACTGGCCGAACGCGACGCGCACCACGCGATCGCCACTCTGTGCGTCGGCGTGGGCCAAGGTCTGGCCGTCCACCTGCACCGGTGACCGGCCCGCACAACCGCCGAGCGTGTCGCCATCCGATCGCGCCTGCGGCACGCCCGCACCCGGGCGAAATGTCCCGGCCGCCACGCACAGCTGCCCGACCCGCGTGGCATCGGCCTGAGCGGCCTCGATATCGGCCACCGCCGTGCAACCCGACGGCCCAACCCAGCCACGCCCGCAATCCGTGACGATCCCGACCCGGTCGGAGTCAGTTCTCGCCCTCACCGCAACAACGTCCGCTCGCACCAGCGGGTTCGGACAACACCTCGCCGACGTCGTCGAATTCAGGAGCACCCGTGAACGCCACCCTCTCCCTGGCGAGCATCCTCGCCGAACCCGCCCGCCGCCGCCCCGAGCACCTCGCCCTGATCGAGGGCGAACACCGCATCACCTTCGCCGATCTGTGGCGGCAAGCCCGCGCGCAGGCCGCCGCGCTGATCGCGCGTGGTGTGAAACCCGGTGACCGGGTGGCGCTGCTGTGCCCGAACACCGCCGATTTCCCGCGTGCCTACTTCGCCGTGCTGGCCGCGGGTGCGACGGTGGTGCCGGTGCATCTGCTGCTCACCGCGCCGGAGATGGAATACGTCCTGCGCGACAGCGGCGCCCGCCTGCTGATCTGCCACCCGATGGTCGCGCCGACCGGAGGGGAGGCCGCACGGGCCGCCGGAATCGAGGTGGTGGCGCCGGAAGACCTTGTCGGCGAGCCGATCCCGAACTTCGTCGCGCGTGGGCCGCTCGACACTGCCGTGGTGTTCTACACCAGCGGCACCACCGGCACCCCCAAGGGCGCCGAGCTGAGCCATCTCAACATGGTGATGTGCGCGACGGTGAACACCTTCGACGCCAACGAGATTCATCGCGACGACATCGCCCTCGGCGCCCTGCCGCTGTTCCATGTGTTCGGGCAGACCGTGTCGATGAACTCGCACTGGCGGGTCGGCGGCACCCTGGTGCTGATGCCGAGATTCGACGCGGCGCAGGCGATCGCGTTGATGACGGCCGAACGGGTCAACCTCTTCCACGGGGTGCCGACCATGTACCTGTCGCTGATCGAGGCCGCCGCGACCGCGACCGGGCTCCCCGCGCTGAAGCTCTGTGTCAGCGGTGGTGCCGCACTGCCGGTGTCCGTGCTCGAGGAGTTCGAACGGGTCTTCCGGGCGCCCGTGCTCGAAGGGTACGGCCTGTCGGAGACCTCGCCGACGGCCGCGGTGAATCAGCCGGTGTACGGCACCGAGGCAGGCACCGTCGGGCACCCGGTGTGGGGTGTCGACGTGGAGATCGCCGACCCGGACATCGCCGACCGCATCGAGCTGCTGCCGGTCGGCGAGGTCGGGGAAGTGGTGGTGCGCGGACACAACGTGTTCAGCGGCTACACCGGCAAGCCGGAGGCGACCGCCGCCGCCGTGATCGACGGCTGGTTCCGCACCGGCGACCTCGGCACCCGTGACGAGACCGGCCGCATCCGCATCGTCGACCGGATCAAGGAGATGATCCTGCGCGGTGGTTTCAATGTGTACCCGACGGAGGTCGAGGCAGCGTTGATGCGGCATCCACGCATCGCCCAGGTGGCGGTCATCGGGGTCCCCGACGAGCACTACGGCGAGGAGATCGTGGCCGTGGTCGTGCCCGAGGGTGAAGTGAGCGAGCAGGAGGTGATCGACTTCGCCAGATCCCGGGTCGCCAAGTACAAATACCCGCGTCGCGTCGAGTTCGTCACCGAACTCCCGCTCGGGCCGACGCACAAAGTGCTCAAGCGGGAATTGCGGCAGCGTTTCGGTTCCGGAGAATGACCGATGCCGTGGCGAGAAGCCGCTCGTCGTGCCACGCTCGGAGGACAGGTACTTCTCGCCATCGATGCAGGAGGTATGGATGAAGCTGGCCGCCGTCACGATCGACTGTCCCGACCCGGATGCGCTCGCCGAGTTCTACGCGCGCGCCACCGGCTTCGAGCGCAGCCCCGACTCCGATCCCGAGTACATCGAGCTGACCGGCCCGAACGGAGTGTCACTCGGCTTCGAGCGCGTCGCCGACTACCGCCCACCGCAGTGGCCGGGACAGCAGACACCCCAGCAGTGCCACCTCGACTTCGCGGTCCCGAACCTCGACGAAGGCGAAGCCCGCCTGCTCACGCTCGGCGCCACCAAAGCCGAGGTGCAACCGGAACCGGATCGGTGGCGTGTCCTCATCGATCCGGCGGGGCACCCGTTCTGCTTGGTGATCGACGGCGCCTGAGGCCGGTCGACGGCAATCGTGCGCCGACGCGCGAGCCGACGCCCTCGACCATTACCCTCTAACGGGTGGCGATATCCAAGGTCGAGCGGCTGATGAATCTGGTCATCGCGCTGTTGTCGACCCGGCAGTTCCTGAGCGCGGAACGTATCCGTGACAGCGTGGCAGGTTACGAGGAGTCCGCGACCGACGAGGCGTTCAGCCGGATGTTCGAGCGCGACAAGAACGAACTCCGCGACCTCGGCATCCCGCTGGAAGTGGGTCCGGTGGGTCGCTTCTCGACGCTGGAGGGCTACCGGATCAATCGCGACGCCTACGAACTGCCCGATATCGACCTGTCCAGCGAGGAAGCCGCCGCCGTCGCGGTCGCCGTGCAGATGTGGGCGTCGCCGGAACTGGCCGGTGCCGCCGAAGGCGCATTGCTGAAGTTGCGGGCGGCAGGCGTCACCGTGGAAACCGACAACGTGGGCGTCTCGGTGCCCGCGGTGCCCGCCCGCACCCGTGGTTCCGAACCGGTGCTGCGCGAACTGCTCGCCGCCATCGACGCGGGACAGGCGGTGCGGTTCGGGCACCACAGCGCCGTTACCGACCCGTTCGTCACCCGCGATGTCGAACCGTGGGGTGTCGTCACCCGCCACGGTCGCTGGTACCTGGTCGGCCACGACCGGGAACGCGACGCGGTGCGCACGTTCCGGCTCTCGCGGATCGGCGGCGAGGTGAAGGCGTACGGGCCGGTCAACGCGGTACACAAACCGGCCGACGCCGACCTGCGCGCCATCGTCGACCGGGTCACCGGCGACGCGCCCGTCACCGGGACGGCCACCGTGTGGGTCGCCAAGGGTCGCGGCCGCGAACTGCGCCGCATCGGCACCGAGGTCGACACCCGTGACCTCGGCGGCCGCCCGGGCTCGGTGCTCGAGGTCCCGGTGCGCTCACGCGACTGGGTGGCCCGGCTCATCACCGGCCTCGGCCCCGATGTGCTGGTGCTCGATCCACCGGAATTGCGCGCCGACGTGATGAACCGGCTACGGTCGGTACTGGACCACACGGAGGTGACATCGTGAGTTCGCGCCTGTCCCTACGACTTTCACGCCTGCTGAACATGGTGCCCTACCTGCTCGCGCACCCCGGCATCAGCGCCGCCGAGGCCGCGGCCGAGCTGGGCGTCACCACCAAGCAGCTGATGAGCGACCTCAACCAGCTGTGGATGTGCGGGCTGCCCGGCTACGGCCCCGGCGACCTCATCGACCTGTCGTTCTCCGAGGAGAGCATCGAGGTCACCTTCTCGGCCGGCATCGAACGCCCGCTGCGCCTGACCTCCACCGAGGCCACCGCGCTGCTGGTGGCGCTGCGCTCGATCGTCGAGATGCCGGGCATGGTCGACCCGACCGCCGCGCACGCCGCGATCGCCAAGATCGAATCCGCCATCGCGGGCGGCGATGTCAGTCGCCCGCCCGCGCAGGTGCCCGTCGAACGCCCGGTGGTGGCCACCGTGCGCGCCGCCCTGGCCGACGCGCACGCACTGCGCCTGGTCTACTACTCGGCCAGCCGCGACGAGGTCTCCGAACGCGTCGTCGACCCGATCCGGGTCGTGCTCGTCGACAACAACAGCTACCTGCAGGCCTGGTGCCGCCAGGCCGAAGGTGTTCGGCTGTTCCGGTTCGACCGCATCGAGGACGCCACCGAACTCGACGAACCGGCCCGCCCACCGAGCCACGCCGCCGCCGACGCCGCCGCGCTCGACCTGTTCCAGGACGACCCCGACGTTCCGCTCGCCCGCTTACGCATCCGCGCGGACTACGCCTGGGTGCTCGACCAGTACCCGATGCACCGCATCCGGTCGCGCCCCGACGGCAGCATCGAGGCGGGCATGCGGTTCGCCTCGGCCGACTGGATGGCACGGCTGCTGCTCGGGTTCGGCACCGGCGTGAGTGTGCTCGGACCGCCCGAACTGGTCTCGGCGGTGCGTGAGCGCGCCGATGCCGCCCTGGCCGCCTACGCGGCGGCCGGACTGCTGGGGGAGACCGAACCCGCGTGAGTCAGCGAGTCCTCGTCCTCGGCGCGGGTAGCGTCGGGGTTTTCGTCGGTGGTCAGCTGGCCGCGGCGGGTATGGAAGTCATCTTCGTGGGACGTCAGCGGGTCCTCGACGACATCGCCGAACACGGTCTGCGCCTGACCGACCTCGACGGCGGCGCCACCGAAGTCGGCCCCGACCGGTTCGGGCTCGCGCTCGCCCCCGACGAACCCGAACGAGCCGACCTCGTCCTGGTCACCGTGAAATCCGCCGACACCGCCACTGCGGCGCGCACCGTCGCGGGGCGATTACGCCCAGGCACCCCGGTGGTGAGCCTGCAGAACGGCATCGGCAACGACACCGTCATCCGCGAGATCCTGCCGACCAGCGTGGTCCTGGCGGGCATGGTGATGTTCAACGTCGTGCACCGGGGCGAGGGCCGGTTCCACCGGGCCAGCGACGGTGTCATCGCCATCCAGGACGACCCGGTCGTCGACCGGTTCGCCGACCGGTTCCGCGAGGCGGGCCTGCCGCTGCGCCGCCACCGCGACCTGCGGCCCGTCCAGTGGGCCAAACTCCTGCTCAACCTGAACAACCCGATCAACGCGCTGTCGGGCAGGCCGCTGCGCGAGGAACTGGCCGACCGCGACTACCGGCGCTGCCTCGCCCTCACCCAGTCCGAAGCCCTCGCGGTGATGAACACTGCGCGAATTCGGCCCGCTCAGCTCACCCCGGTGCCACCGGAACTGATGGTGCATCTGCTGCGCGTCCCCGACTCGCTGTTCCGGCGGGTGTTCGGCCGGGTCCTCGCCATCGACCCGGTGGCGCGGTCATCGATGGCCGACGACCTGGCCCGCGGCAAACGCACCGAAATCGCTTGGCTGTGTGGGGAAATCGTGCGCCTCGGCGAGATGGTCGGACGGCCGACACCGGTCAACCGCAGGCTCGTGGAACTGATCCGGGCCGCCGAATCCGGTGACGAACGACGCTTCAGCGGCAGCCGCCTGTTCGCCGAACTGACCGCCGCCGCCCGCGCCGTCGCCCGTTGAACGGGTGGCGAACACCTCCACGGGCGTGGATCCACGAAACTCCGCGCACAGGTAGCATCGGTAATCACCACAGTCTTTGGAGGTAACTCATAATGGGAACGTTCAGCTGGTCGCACCTGCTGATCATCGCGCTGCTGTTCGTCCTGCTCTTCGGTGCGAAGCGGCTGCCGGACGCGGCGCGCGGTCTGGGCCGGTCGCTGCGGATCTTCAAGAGCGAGGTCGGGCAGATGCAGGCCGAGTCCTCGGCCACGACCACCGCGCCCACCGACGCGGCGCCACAGCAGCAGCTGCCCGCCTCGGCTCCGCAGGTCCAGGCCACCCCGGTCGCGCAGCCGCAGCCGCAGCACAAGACGCTCTGACCCACGCATTCACCCCGGGGCGGTAGCGGCCGCTCCGGGGCGCCGTGCTGTTTGCCGAGCATCCGCCGAACCGAGGGTTAGAGGCCACACCAACCATGCGCATCCCGTTCGATCCACGGCGCAGCAAGCGCAGGACGAATCCCGACGGCACCATGTCGTTGGTCGAGCACCTGCAGGAGCTGCGCACCCGGTTGTTGCTCGCCCTCGCCGCGATCGCGGTCACCACCCTGCTCGGCTTCTTCTGGTACGCCACCCCGCTGTTCGGGCTCGACAGCCTCGGCGAGATCCTGCGCGGCCCCTACTGTGAGCTGCCCGCCTCCGCCCGCGCCACCCTGACGCCCGACGGCGCCTGCCGACTGCTCGCGACCGGGCCGTTCGAACAGTTCATGCTCCGCCTGAAGGTCGGTTTCACCGCCGGTGTGGTGCTGGCGGCGCCGTTCTGGCTGTACCAGCTGTGGGCGTTCATCACCCCCGGCCTCTACGCCAAGGAACGCCGGTACGCCTTCGGATTCGTCGGGGCCGGTTCGGTGCTGTTCGTCTCCGGCGCCGTGCTCGCCTACGTCGTCGTGTCGCACGCCCTGTCGTTCCTGCTCACCATCGGTGACAACGTGCAGATCACCGCGCTCAGCGGTACGCAGTACTTCGGGTTCATCATCCAGCTGCTCATCATCTTCGGTGTCAGCTTCGAGACGCCGCTGATCGTCATCGGACTCAACCTCGTGGGTGTGCTGCCGTACGTGAAGCTCAAGGCGTGGCGGCGCGGCATCGTGTTCGGCCTGTTCGTCTTCGCCGCGATCGTCACCCCGCAGGACCCGTTCTCGATGCTCGCGCTCGCGCTGGCACTGACCGTGCTGTTCGAGCTGGCGGTGCAGTTCGCCCGGTTCAACGACGCGCGCCGGGCCAGGCGTGCGGCCGCCGACGGCCTGGCCGGGCTGTCCGACGACGAGGCCTCGCCGCTCGGCACCCCCGATCCGGTCGCGCCGAGCGGACCCGTCGAGGACGCACGGAAAACAGAGCGACCGGTGTCGGACTACTCCGATACGCTCTGAGATGTGACCGATTCTCCCGCGCGGACCAGCGAGTTGGCGCAGTTCGCCAGCGAAATCTCGTTCGACCTCGACCCCTTCCAGCGCACCGCGTGCGAGGCATTGGAAGAGGGGCACAGCGTGCTGGTGTGCGCACCGACCGGTGCGGGTAAGACCATCGTCGGCGAGTTCGCCGTGCATCTGGCGCTCGCCTCCGGCGGCAAGTGCTTCTACACCACACCGATCAAGGCGCTGTCGAACCAGAAGTTCGCCGACCTCACCGCCCGCTACGGTCGCGACAGCGTCGGCCTGCTCACCGGCGACCAGTCCATCAACCCCGACGCGCCCGTGGTCGTGATGACCACCGAGGTGCTGCGCAACATGCTCTACGCCTCCTCCGACGCCCTGCGCGGACTGTCGTACGTCGTCATGGACGAGGTGCACTACCTGGCCGACCGGTTCCGCGGCGCGGTGTGGGAGGAAGTGATCCTGCATCTGTCGCCCGATGTGCGGTTGGTGAGCCTGTCGGCGACGGTGTCGAACGCCGAGGAGTTCGGCGCGTGGATGGAGACCGTGCGCGGCGACACCGCGGTGGTGGTCGACGAGACGCGCCCGGTACCGCTGTGGCAGCACGTGATGGTCGGCAAGCGGATGTTCGACCTGTTCGACACGAAATCCAGCGATCAGAAGGTCCTCGTCGACGAGGACCTGGTCCGGTTCATCCGCCAGCGCGAGGCCAGTGACCGCATGCACGGGTACGGCGGTCCGCGCGGCCGCGGCGCCCGTGGCAATTTCCGGCCGTTGCCGCGCCCGGAGGTGCTGGCCCGCCTCGACGAGGAAGGGCTGCTGCCCGCCATCACCTTCATCTTCAGCCGGGCAGGCTGCGACGGCGCGCTGGCCCAATGCCTGCGTGCCCGGCTCGATCTGAGCAGGCCGGGCGACGCCGAGGTTGTCGACGAGATCATCGAAAAACACACCGGCGACCTGCCCAAGGCCGATCTCGAGGTGCTCGGGTACTGGGAATGGCGCGAGGCGCTGCAGCGCGGGCTCGCCGCCCACCACGCGGGCATGCTGCCCGCCTTCCGGCACACGGTGGAGGAACTGTTCGTCAAGGGCCTCGTGCGGGCCGTGTTCGCCACCGAGACCCTTGCCCTCGGCATCAACATGCCCGCCCGCACGGTGGTGCTCGAGCGCCTGGTGAAGTTCAACGGCGAGACGCACGCCGAACTCACCCCCGGCGAGTACACCCAGCTCACCGGTCGCGCGGGCAGGCGCGGTATCGATGTCGAAGGCCACGCGGTGGTGCTGTGGCAGCCGGAGGTCGACACCAGCGCGGTCGCCGGTCTGGCCTCCACCCGCACCTACCCGCTGCGCAGTTCCTTCCGGCCCGGCTACAACATGTCGATCAACCTGATCGACCGGATGGGCGCCGAAGACGCCCGCAACCTGCTGGAACGGTCCTTCGCCCAGTTCCAGGCCGACCGCTCGGTGGTCGGGCTGGTTCGCGGTATCGAAAAGAACCAGGGCGCGTTGCGCAAGCTGGAGAGCCAGCTCGGCGGCGTCGACGGTGACTTCATGGAGTACCTGTCGCTGCGGGACCGGATCAAGCAGCGCGAGCGCGACATCCAGCAGCAGGGCCGGGCCGATCGGCGCGGCGCCGCCGTGCGCGCGCTGATCGAATTGCGGCGCGGCGATGTGGTCGCGATCCCGTCGGGCAAGCGCGCCGGGCTCGCGGTGATTCTCGAACCCGATCAGACCCCCGGCGACCCGCGACCCCTCGTGTTGACCGAAGACCATTGGGCCGGAAGGGTTTCCGCCGCCGACTTCCCCGTCCCCGCCGAACCCCTCGGGCACATGCGGTTGCCGCGCCGAGTCGACCACCGTACCGCCCGCATCCGCCGCGACCTCGCCTCGGCGCTGCGCGGAACCGGCATCTCGGCGCCCGGCCGTGGCAGCCGCAGGCGCAACGATCACGCCCGCGCGGGCGAGGATCGTCAGCTGGCCACCCTGCGCCGCAGCCTGCGCGCCCACCCCGCGCACAGCAGGCCCGACCGCGAACAGCTCAGCCGTATCGGCGAGCGCTACGCGCGGCTGGCCCGCGAGACCGAGTCGATGCGCCAGAAGGTTGCCGCGACGACGAATTCCCTCGCGCGCACCTTCGACCGCATCGTCGGCCTGCTCGAGGAACGCGGTTTCGTCGAGCACGGTGAGGTGACGCCCGACGGCAGGCGGCTGGCCCGCATCTACGCCGAAAGCGACCTGGTCGTCGCGGAATGCCTGCGGCAGGGGCTGTGGCGCGGACTCGGTCCCGCCGAACTCGCCGGAGTCGTGTCCGCGCTGGTGTACGAATCGCGGCAGGAGTCCGGCTTGCTCACCGCGCACGGCCCGACCGACCCCATCCGGCGCGCGGTCGCCGCGACCATCGAGGTGTGGGGGCAGTTGCGTGCCGACGAGGCGAGGCACAAGCTTCCGCCGACCCGCGAACCCGACCTGGGATTCGTGAACGGGGTGTACAAGTGGGCGCGCGGTGACGCGTTGGCCGAGGCGTTGCTGGCCAGCGGCGATCAGAGCAGCGTGATGTCGGCGGGCGACTTCGTGCGCTGGTGCAGGCAGGTGATCGACCTGCTCGACCAGATCCACAACACCGCCGACGACACCGAGATCGCGGGCACCGCGGCCAAAGCCGTGCGTGCCGTCCGACGGGGTGTCGTCGCGGTGGACGCCGCGTAGATGTTTCGTCTGTGATTTGATTTCCTGGCGTAGCCGGCCTGGCGCGGGGGGCTACCGTGTGTACAACTATGCGAGTGGAGGCGAGTGGATGAGCGGCCCGTACGGACCGAACGGCCCAGGGGAGGGGAGCAACGATCCCACCCAGCACTGGGGGGGTCAGCAGGGGGCCGGTGGCGCCGGTCCCACCCAGCACTGGGGTGGTGCGGCACAGCCGCCGCAGCAGCCGCCACAGGGTGCCCAGCCGACCCAGCAGTGGGGTGACCCCAACGCCGGACAGCAACCGCAGCAGCAGTGGGGCCAGCCCCAGCAGCCGCAGCAGCAGTGGGGCCAGCCGCAGCAACCCCAGCAGCCGCAGCAGTGGGGCCAGCCGCAGCCGCAGCAGCCGACCGGTCCGCAGCAGCAGTGGGGTCAGACCCAGCCGCCGCCGCAGGACTGGAACGCGCAGCAGCCCGCAGGCGCCCAGCAGTGGGGCCAGCAGCCGCAGCAGCAGTGGGGTCAGCAGCCGCAGCAGGGTCCCGGGGGCAAGGGTAAGGGCAAGGGCCTGATCATCGGCCTCGTCGTGGCAGGCGTGCTGGTGATCGCCGCCGTGATCGGCCTGCTGCTCGTCGTGTTCTCGGCCGACGAGCTCGACCAGTCGGCGGTGCAGGACGGTGTCTCCTCGGTGCTCACCGGCTCCTACGGCATCGCGGACGTCTCCGATGTGTCGTGCCCGTCGGGTCAGAAGGTCGAGGTCGACGCGACCTTCACCTGTGACCTGAAGGTCAGCGGTGAGGACAAGAAGGTCACCGTGAAGATCACGAAGGAAGACGGTACCTACGAGGTCGGCCGCCCCAACTAGGCTGTCGTACCGCGGTTTTCAGCCTACCGCCAGGTGGTTTCCGGGCCGCCCGCACTGCATGCGGGCGGCCCGGCGTCGTTCACGCGGTGTGCGCGGCGGCCAGCGCCGTGATCAGCCGGGTGATCGGGCTCTCGGCGTTGTAGGCGGTCGCGAGTTCGCGCAGCCGCTCCGGGTCGGCGGGAACCGCGGGCAGGGTGTCGGGCCCGGACAGCTCGACATCGGCGTCGCAGACCACCCGGACCACCGGTGCGGCTGCCTTCAGATAGTCCTGTGCGGCAACGAGTTTGGCGCGCACGCCCTTGGCGAGATCGGAAGCGGGATCGTCGACGGCCGTCATCAGGGCGTCGAGAGAGCCGAACCGGGAGATGAGCTGGGCGGCGGATTTGTCGCCGATGCCCGCCACACCCGGCAACCCGTCGGAGGCGTCGCCACGCAAGGTGGCCATGTCGGCGTAGGCGGGCCCCGCATTGACCACGGGCACACCGTATTTCGCGGACACCTCGGCGGGCCCGTACAGCTCCGCCTTGGCCAGGCCACGGCCCGCGTAGAGCACCCGCACCGGCGGTGCCGGGTCGTCGCGGACCAGTTGCAGCAGGTCGCGGTCGCCGCTGACGACCACAACGGAATCGCTGCGCTCGCGGTGGGCGAGAGTGCCGAGGACGTCGTCGGCTTCGAGCCCCTCGGCGCCGCCGGTGGCGATCCCGGCCGCCGCGAGCACGTCCAGGATCATCGGCACCTGCGGGGTGAGGGTGTCGGGAACCTCCTCGGCGCCGGGCGCCGCCGTGCTGCTGGTGTCGAGGCGGTGCGCCTTGTACGACGGCACGAGCGCCACCCGGAACGGCGGGCGCCAGTCCAGGTCCAGCCCGACGACGAGCCTGCTCGGCCGGTGTTTGGTGATCAGCGAGGCGACCATGTCGGTGAAGCCGCGCACCGCGTTCACCGAGCGGCCGTCGGCGCCGCGCAGTTTGTCGGGGATCGCGTAATAGGCGCGGAACCAGAGGCTGGCGCCGTCGAGGATCAACAGGGGTCCACGGGTGCTCTCGGCAACGGTCACCCGGTGATTGTGCCTTGTGGCTCCGACAGGTGAGCGCCATCAACACCGCATCGGCCGTCGCACGGCGGCTGTGTGGTGCGTTCGCCCGAGCTCGCACGTCGTCCGGGCGAATCTGTGTGTCACGCGGCGCGGCGGGTAACGTCGGAGACTATGAGCGCGCACACGAATGCCAGGTTCGCGGCGGATGTCTACGGTCAGCGGCTCGAGCGGGCGGTGGAGTTGATGCGCGCGGCGCATCTGGACGCCCTGCTCATCACGCCGGGTCCCGACCTGCGGTATCTCATCGGGTCCGATGCCGAATCGTTCGAACGGCTCACCTGCCTGGTGATCACCGCCGACGGCGCGACCCCGTCGGTCGTCGTGCCGAAGCTCGAGCTGGCCGCGCTGGACGGGTCGGCGGCCGGGGAACTGGGCCTGCGGATTCTCGACTGGGTCGACGGCGTCGATCCGTATCAGCTGGTCCGTTCCATCCTGCACGCCGGTTCGCGTATCGCCGTCGCCGACGCCATGCCCGCCCTGCACTTGATTCCGCTGGCGGAGTCGACCACCGGGCTGCCGTCCTCGGCCACGCCCGTGCTGCGGCAGTCGCGGATGATCAAGGACGAGGCCGAGATCGACGCCTTACGCCGTGCGGGCGCCGCGATCGATCGCGTGCACGCCCGGATGGGTGAGTTCTTGCGGGCGGGCCGCACCGAGGCCGAGGTGCATGCCGATATCGCGGCGGCGATCGTCGAGGAGGGGCACACCGAGGCGGAGTTCGTCATCGTCGGCAGCGGCCCGAACGGTGCCATCCCACACCACCTGTTCTCCGACCGCGTCATCGAACAGGGCGACGTGGTGGTGATCGATATCGGCGGACCGGTGACGCCCGGCTACTACTCCGATTCCACCCGCACCTATGTGCTCGGCGAGCCGCGGAAGCAGATCGCCGAGCGGATGGCGTTGCTCGAGGCGGCGCAGGCGGCGGCGGTGGCCGCCGTGCGACCCGGTGTCACCGCCGAATCCGTCGACGCCGCCGCCCGCACCGTGCTGGCCGACGCGGGCCTCGGCGATGCCTTCGTGCATCGCACCGGACACGGCATCGGCCTGTCGGTGCACGAGGAGCCCTACATCGTGGCGGGCAACGACCTGGTGCTCGAGCCGGGCATGGCGTTCAGCATCGAACCGGGCATCTACTTCCCTGGCCAGTGGGGTGCGCGCATCGAGGACATCGTTGTCGTCACCGAGGACGGTGTGGAGTCCATGAACCAGCGCCCGCACGGCCTGACCGTGTTGTAAACGGTCACAAGCTATTTGAGCGTGCTCGACGACAGCACCCGGCGCACCTGGATCGCGACGACCACGCGCGTCGGGTTCTCGCGCGGCACGCGGTAGCGCTCGGTGTAGCGGCGCACGGCCTCGGCGACGTCGTCGGCGTCGGTCAGCACGGTGGCCGGCCCTTCGAGGGTGAGCCACCGCGCCCCGTCGACCTGGCTGACGGCCGCGTATCCACCCCGCGCGGCATTACGGGCCTTCACCGACGCGCCGTCGGTGATCACCCGAGCGATGCCGCTGTCCGCGTCCCAGGTGAACCCGACGGCTACGACGTGCGGTGTGCCGTCCGCCCGCAGGGTGGTGAGGGTGGCCAGGTGCCGCTCGGCGACGAACGCGAGGGCGGCGGGGGAGAGCTGTGTGGTCGCGGTGGGCATGTGTTCGACGCTAGTCGGTCATCCCGTGCGCTCGGTCGGCGGGCGCGCACCCTCAGCGGCGGTCAACGGCACCCTTTCAGGCAGCGCCGGGCGGTCGGAGGGGTGTTGGCGGGCCTGCCGCTCGAGCGGACCGGCGTGCGACACCCGGCCGTTCGGCCGGCTGTCGGTACCGCGGCCGCGTGTTCGGACGGGGCCCGGCGTCGCTTCGCCGGTCGCGTTCGTAATCGCGGGGAGGCTCGGTGACGGGGGAACCCGGGATGACACACTGTGCGCATGGGAGAGCAGCAGGCGAACCGGGGCCCGGTCCTGGTTCTGGGTGGGCGCAGTGAGATCGGACTGGAAGTGGCGCGCAGGCTGGCGCCGGGCCGGGTGGTGATCCTCGCGGCCCGCCGCTCCGCCGCGCTGGCCGCCGAGGTCGAACAGGTGCGCGCGGCCGGGGCGACCGCGGTGCACACAGTCGAATTCGACGCCGACGACACCGCGACGCACGCCACGCTGCTCGAGAAAATCGCCGCCGAACACGGTGGAATCGGCACGGCTGTCCTGGCTTTCGGCGTTCTCGGCGACCAGACCCGCGCCGAACACGACCCCGACCACGCCGTCGCCGTCGTGCACACGGACTACGTCGCCCAGGTCAGCGTTCTCACCACCCTCGCGAATCTGTTGCGCGCACAGGGCAGTGGCCAGATCGTCGTCTTCAGCTCCATCGCGGGCGTACGGGTCCGGCGGGCGAACTACGTCTACGGTTCGGCGAAAGCGGGCTTGGACGGGTTCGCCAGCGGCCTCGGTGACGCCCTCCACGGCACGGGCGTCCAGTTGCTCTTGGTGCGATCGGGTTTCGTCATCGGCCGCATGACCGAGGGCATGGACCCCGCGCCCATGGCCAGCACCCCCGACCAGGTCGCCGACGCCGTCGTCCGCGCCTTGAACAAAGGCGCCACCCGAGTCGCCGTCCCCGGCCGCCTAGCGCTGGCCTTCTTCGTCATGCGCCTTCTGCCGCAGTCCATCTGGCGCCGGATGCCACGGTGATTGCCGCCCCGATGGTCCGCTGCGCGCATGTCGCTTCGGCGCCGGATGCTGCGATGACCTCGGCTTCGATGCCGCGGCGTGCGCGCCCCGGTCCGGCGCCGTATGTCGCGGTGGCTGCCGGCCCGACGGCTCGGCGTGAGCGCATCGACACTGCTCTGCGTTCGACAACGATAGTCCGCTCGCAGACGGGTGGGGTACCCCGATGACTAGTGCGGCGTGGTCGGGTGTCCCGATCCGCGTGGTGGGTATCGGCGCGGACGGGTGGGGTGGCCTGGGGGAGCGGGCCAAAGCGGCAGTCGAGGACAGCGAAGTGGTGTTCGGGTCGCCGCGACAGCTGGCGCTGGTACCGGACGGGAAGTTCGAGCGAATCCCGTGGCCGACACCCCTGCTGCCCGCTCTCCCGGAACTGCTTGCGCACCACAGCGGTCGGCGGCTCACCGTGCTCGCCAGCGGCGATCCCATGTTCTACGGCATCGGTGCCACCCTGGCCCGCATCGTCGGACCCGGCACGCTCGACGTGTACCCGCAACCGTCGTCGGCGTCGCTGGCGTGCGCCCGGCTCGGCTGGCCGCTGGCCGAGACCCCGGTGGTGAGTGTGGTCGCCCGACCGCTCACCACGGTGCTGCCGGAACTGGCCGACCGTCGTCGAATTCTCGTCCTGAGCGAGAACGAATCGACCCCGGCCGCGCTGGCGAAACTGCTGCGCGACAACGGTTTCGGTGCCTCCACGCTCACCGTGCTCGAACAGCTCGGCGGCGAGAACGAATGCCTGCGTACCGGCACGGCCGACGACTGGCAGCGCCCCCCGGGTGACCCGCTCAACCTCTGTGCCGTCGACTGTGTGGCCGACCCGCATCACTCCCGCCGCACGAGAACCCCCGGCCTGCGCGACGATTCGTTCACCGGTGACGGCCAGCTCACCAAGGCCGAGGTCCGCGCACTCACCGTCAGCGCCCTCGCCCCGGCTCCCGGCGAACTGCTGTGGGATGTCGGCGGCGGTTCGGGCACCATCGCGATCGAATGGTGCCGTACCCACCCGGCGTGCCGCGCGGTCACCTATGAACGCCTGCCCGCCCGTCGCGAGCAGATCGCCACCAACGCGCACGCGCTCGGTGTGCCCGGCATCGCGGTGCGCGGCGCGTTCCCCGACTCCCTCACCGACGCCCCGGCGCCCGACGCGATATTCCTCGGCGGCGGACTCACTCAGGACGGCGTTTTCGACGCCTGCTGGCAACGCCTGCGGCCCGGCGGCCGTCTGGTGGCCAATGCGGTGACCGCCGAGTCGGAAACACTGCTGCTGGCCTGGTACGCGCGCCACGGCGGCACCCTGCGCAAATTTCAGATCTACCGAGGCGAACCGCTCGGCGGATTCACCGCCTGGCGGCCGCAGCTTCCCGTCGCGCAGTGGATCGTCGTCAAACCGCGCGCAAATTCCTGACGGGTCACCCGTCTCTCGCATAACGATATGCCGGGGTGTGCGCCCCGAATTTGCTCCTTTTCGCGTGAGCACCCGATGCGACTGTTCGGTCCGCACGTGGTCTCGCGCACCACCGGCCGAACATCGCTCGCACACGGCGGATGTCTCCGACGGCATCGAGATGCTGGGCAATCGCCCAGCGCCGCTGTCGGACTCGAAACGTTGCCGGGCTCGCCGGTGCGCCCGCACCATCGACCCGGGCATGGACGGCGAACGTGCTGGTCAACCGTCCATGTCGCCGGTGTGCCGATCACGGTCAGATCACGGTCAGATCACGGCCGAACGGTGAGTGCATCTGCAAGCTCACCCAGAAAGTTATGCACTGAAGGTGTAACACTTCCCCAACGGGGGTATGGTCGGGCGCGGCCCGGGCAAAACTCGGAGCCTCGATTTCGATGGACGGAGTTGTATGCGGTGCACCAGGTCGACCACCCCTGACCGGGACGACGTCAGCGGGCAGTCCTGAGAGTTCTGATCCTCGGCGGTACGGGCGAGGCTCGTGAGCTGGCGAACCTGGCGTCCGGTGAGCGTGGAGTCGATATCGTCTCCTCGCTGGCGGGACGTGTCGCCAACCCGCGATTGCCGGTCGGTCCGGTGCGCATCGGCGGATTCGGTGGTGTCGAGGGCCTCCGAACCTGGCTACGCGAGAACCGTATCGATGCCGTCGTGGATGCCACCCACCCCTTCGCGGCCCAGGTCAGTACCCATGCGGCGACCGCGGCCGCCGACCTCGGCCTGCCCGCGCTGCACCTGCGCCGCCCCGAATGGGTGCCGCGCCGGGGCGACCTGTGGACGCGGGTACCCGATCTCGCCGGGGCCGCCTCCGCCCTGGCCGACCGGGGCGAGAACGTACTGCTCACCATCGGCCGCCAAGGTGTCGGCGCCTTCGCGGGTTGTCGCAGGCAGCGTTTCGTCATCCGATCGATCGACGCGCCGACCGGCCCGTTGCCACCGCGCTACGAATTGCTGCTCGCGCGTGGGCCGTTCACCTTCGACGAGGAGCTGGTGCTGATGTCGCGTCATCGCATCGACGTCCTGGTCACCAAGAACAGCGGCGGCGCGCAGACCGAGGCGAAGATCGCCGCTGCGCGCACGGCCGGCGTGCCGGTCGTCATGATCGAACGCCCACCGCTGCCCGCGGGCGCGAACGTCGTCGACGAGGTCGGCGCCGCCCTCGACTGGTTGCGGCTCGCGACCGCGCACAGCGTTTCCTGAGCTCAGCGCGACGGTTGCCCGGCAAAGATGGCGGGCAGCTGGTCGAACCACTCCAGCACCGCGCGCTCGTAGCAGATCCCGAATTCGAGCGTGGCCCGCTGGTGCGGCGCCAGAGCGGTCGCGTCCTCGTCGAGATAGCGGTCGAGCCGGTCCTGGTGGATATTGCGGTTGGCGGTGATGATCCGGTCGCGGTGCGTGGGATCGAGGTGCTCGCCGAACGACAGTGTGAGCAGCAAGGGCACCCGGATCGTCTCGGCACCGGGATCGCGGGCGATCCATTCGGCGAACGCCTCCCGCCCGGCCTCGGTGATCCGGTAGGGAATGCGCTCGCGCGCACCCCGTTCGCCCTTGGTCACCAGGCCCGCGGTGTCCATCGTGGCGAGCTCGCGGTAGACCTGGCTCTGGGTGATGGTCCAGAAGTCGCCGATGCGTTGCTGGGCGAGAGTCGCGAGGTCCCAGCCCGACATCGGACCCTCGTGCAGGAACCCCAGCAGTGAAGCCGCGGTGGAGTTCAGCGGGCGGCGGCGGGTCGCGGTGTCGGTCAACGGTCAACTCCCTTCGAACTACATTCCTATGTGGAATGTTAGGCCAGGGTGGAAATCGCGCCAAGGTTGCCCGTGTCGCGGCGTGTCGCGGGTCTAGGCGTTCTCGTAGCGGCGCGCCGTGAAAACGCGGGTCCCCTCAGGCGTGTCGAAGGCCGTCGTGGTGGATGCGCCGATGATGAGCAACGTGCGCATGTCGACCTCGTCGGGGTTCAAGTCGGCGAGGGTCACCACGCGCACCGATTCCGTCGGCCCGCCGACATCGCGACCGAGCACCACCGGCGTCTCCGGGTCGCGATGGGTCAGCAGGATCTCGCGCATCGCGCCCACCTGCCAACGTCGCTGCGTGGAGGCCGGGTTGTAGATCGCGATCGCCATATCCGCCGCCGCGACAGCCGAAAGCCGTTGCGCCACAACCTCCCACGGCTTGAGCCGATCGGAGAGCGAGATCATCGCGTAGTCGTGGCCCAGCGGTGCGCCCACCCGGCTCGCCACCGCGTTGGCCGCCGTGAGCCCCGGCAGCACCCGTACCGGCACATCCTTGAACTGCGGTTCGGCCGACACCTCGAGCACCGCCGAGGCCATCGCGAACACCCCGGGATCGCCGGAGGACACGACGGCGACCCGCGCACCCCGCTTGGCCAGATCGAGTGCCATCGCGGCGCGCTCCGACTCGACCTTGTTGTCGCTGGCGTGCCTGCGCTGGCCGGCCCGCTCGGGGACCCGGTTGATGTAGGTGGTGTAGCCGACGAGATCGGTCGCCTCGTCCAGGGCGGCGGTGACCTCCGGGGTGGTCCAGTCCGCAGCGCCGGGCCCGAGGCCGACGACCACGACTTCGCCTGCGGCGCTTGCTGATTCGCCCTGCGAACTCACTTCGGTCCGTTCCGGCCTGTCCGTCGGTGCACTGCGGTGCTGTCCGCCGACGAGGGACGCGACCCCGGTGGTCGGGGTTGGCCCGGGAACCAGCGTGATCGAGAAGTAGGGCACATCGGCCTCGTCGACATCCGCGGCCGCGAGTACCCGCTGACGGGTGCTGCTCGCGCGTTCGACGTAATAGGCGTCGTCGAGTCGACCGGCGTCGGCGAGCGCGCGGCGCACACCGGGGAAGGTGCGTCCCAGCTTCATGATCGCCGCGGCGTCGGTCTCGCGCAGCCGCTCGGTGAGTTCGTCGACGGGCATAGTGCCGGGCAGCACCGTGAGCACCTGCTCGCCTTCCACCAGGGGCGTGCCGAGCGCCGCCGAGGCCGCGCTCACCGAGGTGATGCCGGGGACGATCTCGGCATGGAACCGGTCCGCCAGGCGGCGGTGCATGTGCATGTACGAGGAGTAGAACAGCGGGTCACCGGCCGCGAGCAGGGCGACATCGCGTCCGGCGGCGAGGTGGGCGGCCAACCGGGCGGCGGCCTGCTCGTAGAACTCGTCGATCGCGCCCTGATACCCGCCGGGGTGGTCGGTGGTCTCGGTGGTCACCGGGTAGACGAGGTGCTCTTCGATCTGGCCGGGCCGCATGTACGGCTCGGCGATACCTCGGGAGATGCTTCGCCCGTGCCTGGCGCTGTGGAAAGCCACCACGTCGGCTGCGCCGATGAGCCGGGCCGCTTTCACCGTCACCAGTTCGGGATCGCCGGGGCCGAGGCCGATGCCCCAGAGTGTGCCGCTCATTCCTGTTCGCTCGCAATCGCGTTCAGCGCCGACGCGGTGATGGCGCTGCCGCCCCGCCTGCCACGCACGGTCAGATATTCGACGCCACCGAAGTCGATCAGCGCCTGCTTGGATTCGGCCGCCCCGATGAAACCGACGGGGATACCGATGATCGCGGCGGGTCGCGGCGCGCCTGCGTCGAGCATGTCGAGCAGGTGGAACAGCGCGGTCGGGGCGTTGCCGATGGCGACCACCGCGCCGTCGAGTTCGGTGCGCAGCAGGTCGAGCGCGGCGACCGAACGGGTGTTGCCCATGCTCGCGGCCAGCTCGGGCACGCGGGGGTCGGTGAGGTTGCACAGCACCGGGTTGTCGGCGGGCAGCCGCTTGCGGGTGACGCCCGAGGCGACCATGTTGGCATCGCAGATGATCGGTTTGCCTGCCTGCAACGCGGCGCGCGCGGCCGCGACCACACCGGGGGTGTAGGCGATGTCGCCCGCCAGGTCGACCTGTCCGCACCCGTGGATCATCCGCACCACCACGCGCTCGACATCGGCGGGGAAACCGGCGAGGTCGGCTTCGGCGCGGATGGTCGCGAACGAGCGCCGATAGATCTCGGCCCCGTCGGTGAGGTAGCTGGTGCGCACGTCGGACATGCGCACAACCCTAGAACCTGGCCGCGACGTGGTGTTCGGCGCGGTCGGCTCAGGTGCGTGGGCGCTCGAGGATGCGCGACATCACCAGCGAACTCCTGGTGCGCCCGACGCGCGCGTTCTCCCTGATCCGCTCCACGGTCACCTCGATCTCGGCCATGTCGGTGGCCATCACGTGCACCAGCGCGTCGGCCTCGCCCGCGATGGTGCACACTCCGACGACCTGCGGGATCGGTTCCAGTGTCCGGCGCAGTTCGGCGGGGGAGATGTTGTCGCGGTAGTACACCTCCACGTACGCCTCGGTGGTCCAGCCGAGGGCGGCCGGATTGACCAGGGCGGTGAACCCGGTGATCTGCCCACCGGCCACCATCTTGTCCACCCGCCGCTTCACCGCGGGCGCCGACAATCCGACGGTCGAGCCGATCTCGCCGAAGGTGGCGCGCGCGTTCTTCAGCAGGGCGGCGAGAATGCGGCGGTCGATGTCGTCCATGAGGATCCTCTCGCGCAATGGATCGCCATTTTCCCATCGATACACGCAATGAATCGGTGTTCCCTACGCAACGCGACGACATTTACCGTCGAGGCGTCGATTCGCGCCGCGCAGCCACCGGGAGTTCTGATGACCGCCGTCCTTCCCCTTCCCTCCTCGACTCCGGCGCGGGTGGCCACCCCGCGCCGCTTCGTGATGTGCCGACCGGACCACTTCGAGGTCACCTACGCGATCAATCCGTGGATGGATCCGGCGGCGTCGGTGGACCGGGCGCGGGCGCTGTCGCAGTGGGAGATCCTGCGCGCGCTGCTCGAACAGCACGGGCATTCGGTGGAGACCGTGCCGGGTGAGCCGGGCCTGCCCGACATGGTGTTCGCGGCCAACAGCGCGATCGTGATCGGCGGTCGTGCGTTGTCGGCCCGCTTCGCCCATCCCGAGCGGCAGCCGGAGGGCCCGGCGTTCCATCGCTGGTTCGCGGCGCGGGAGTTACGCGAGTTGACGGTGGCGGCCGAAACCAACGAGGGGGAGGGAGATTTCACGTTCGCGGGCGAGCGGATCCTGGCAGGCAGGGGATTCCGCTGCACGGTGACCGCCCACGCCGAGGTAGAACGGTTCTTCGGTCTGCCCGTGCTCTCGCTCGAGCTGATCGACCCCCGCTTCTATCACCTCGACACCGCGCTGATGTGCCTCGACGAGACCACCATCGCCTACTACCCCGGTGCGTTCAGTCCGGCGGCCCGCGAGGCGCTGACCACCCACTACCCGGACGCGATCCTGGCCACCGAGGCCGATGCCCTGTCCTTCGGCCTCAACGGGGTGAGCGACGGCCGCCACGTCTTCCTCGATCCGGGCGCGACCGGGCTGATCGCGGCCCTGCACGAGCGGGGTTTCGCACCGGTCCCGGTCGACATGTCCGAGCTGCGTAAAGGTGGTGGCGGCGTGAAGTGCTGCGTCCTCGAACTGCACACACCCCGTCCCTGAACCGGCCGGGGAGCACTGGGTTCCCCGGCCGATCCGATCATTCGAACTCGGTGCCACCGTCGCGCAGCAGGTACGCGTCGGAGACGATCTTGCCGATGGCACGGCCGCCGAGCACGGGCGAGTGCCGTTCGCGCGCGGCACGCACCACCAGCCCCTCGCGGATATTGCCGCCCGACCCGCTGACGGTCTCGGTGCCCTCGGCCAGCTTCAGCAACAACTCCGCGTCGTAGGGGCCTTCGTAGAGGACCGGTACGCGCGGGACGTCGAGGTCGAGTTCGCCGAGCAGGGAACCGATCTCGCGGTGGTCGAGCCAGCGCACCGGCGCACCCGCCTGCTCGACCGCGAGGTCGAACAGGGCGAAACCCAGCGTGTCGTCGTGCGCGGCCGACGCACCGTAGTGCAGGTCCTGCACACCCGCCCCGAACACCTCACCGAAGAGCCCGACCCGGTCGGCGTCGAGGGCGTCGGCGAGCACGCGGGCGGCCTCGTCGAGCCGATGGCTGTGCACCGCCCGCCAGTACAGGTTGCCCTCGGTGCGGATCAGGGCTTGCGACCGGCCACCGATTCCCTTGGACGACACCAGGATCCGGTCCTCGGCGCGCAGATGGGTGAGCAGAAAGGCGGTGCCGTGGATCTTCTCCGTCGCCACCACCGGCTCGCCCACGGTGAAGATGTCGGGGAACCGCTTGATGTTCTCCACATCGATCCAGCGCAGCAGGTCCGGAGCGGGTTCCACCTGTCCCGACATCGAAACCGGAACCGGCGGAGCCCATTTGGTCACACCGAGCTCGGCGGCGAAGTCGGTGCGCGCCTCGGCCGCCGCCGCGAGATCCGTGCCCGACAGGGCGATCGGTGTGCAGACGATGCCCTGGGACACCTCACCGCGCAACCGCACCGCCTTCACCCGATTGCGCTGTGCCCCAGCCAATTTGCCGGTGAGACCCAGCTCGGCGATCAGCGGGTCCGGCACGATCGCCTGTTCCGGAATGTAGACGGCGTGGTCGCCGGTGACGAACTGCCCCTTGGCAACGACGGCCCGGTACAGCCCGACCTGGGCCAGCTCCAACCGGTCGGCGTTCGGGTGTGGGACGACGACGAGCCGCTCGGCCGTCACTCGCAGTGTGGACATGGAAACCCCCTCGTTTCGAGGAGGTCAGCGTAGGGCCGTGCCGATCACGGAGTCGAGCGGTTTTCGTAGGGATGCATGCCTGCGGACGGCGTTCTAAGCTCGCCCCCATGACCGAATCGAACACTCTCGCAGACACTTCGGCGATCACCGAGACGATCACCCGGATGTTCGTGTACTGCGATCGGAAGCGCTGGGACGACCTGGTTGCCGAGGTCTTCACCGACGAGGTCGACTTCGACGGCGGTTTCGGTGACGGGGTCTCGATCCGTTCGTCGAAGGACATCGCCGCCAACTGGAAGGCTGGCCTGGACGCCCTCGACGCCGTGCACCATCAGGCAGGCAACTACCTGATCGACGTCGACGGTGACGAGGCGACCGCCCACGCCGACTCCATCGCCGTACACGTGAACAACTCCGCGACCAACGGCAAGACCCGCACCTTCATCGGCAGCTACGCCCTCGCCGTCCGCCGCACCCCTGCGGGCTGGCGGATCAGCAAGTTCCACTACCTGCTGAAGGTGATCGAGGGCAACGCCGATCTGACCTAGTCCGCGTCGACGTGGTAGCCGTTACCGGTGGCGACGATGTCGGTGACCGGTCCGGTCGGGCGGCCGCAGCGGCGCTCGCATCCCGACCAGTGCTGACGGCCCGCCACGGCAACCTCCGCAGCGTCGAGGGAGGCCTCGGCGGGGTTCGGCCGTTCCGCCTCGCCGGGGAGCGCCCGGCCGGTCTCGACGGCGTCGGTGAGGTCGGCGCGGACATCGGTGTGGGACTTGGCGCAGCCGGGGCGACCCGCGCAGGCGCTCACCTGCAACCACGGTGAACGGGCATCGAAGATCAAACCCATCGGCGCAAGCACCCGGACTACCGTCTCCGCGGGGCCTTCCTCGAGGTCGGGCAACACCACGCTGCGCCACGGGGTGAGGAAGACGGGGCGTTCGACGGCGGCCAGGAATTCGGCGACCCGCGCGGGCAGGGTGCCGAGACGAACACCGGCCCCGAGGGCGACCAGTCCGTTGTCCTGTTCGAGCCAGCCGATCGGAATGTCGTGTGTCGCACCGAGTTCCAAGGGGGCGCCGGCGGGGGAGCGGTCGAGGGTCTCGATGACCTTCTCGACACCGCCGGGGATCTCGTGCAACCGCCACTGCCCGGATTCCGCCCGCAGATCGAGAAAGCCACGGGCGGCGTCGAGCATGACGGTGACGGCCTCGTCGGGTGTGACGCGGATGCCGGTGTCGGCGCCGGCGAGCAGCACCGCGAATCCGTCACCGACGGCTTGGATCCCGATATCGCCGCGCAGCGTGCTCACGTCACCACGTCCGTCGTCGAGGGTGAACAGGACGCGGCCGGGCAGGTCGGCCAACCGTGCGTCGGCCTGCAAACCGATATCGAGATCGGTGGCCAGCCCGTGCACGTCGGCGAATCCGCCCACCCGCCCCGACAGCGGTGAGGCGACGATATTGCGCACCCGCTCGTGCGTCCGGCTCGGCAGCAGCCCCGCCGTCGCCAGCCGGGCTGCCAGTTCACCGGCGTCACGCACCTGACGCAACTGCACATTGCCCCGCGAGGTCAGTTCCAGATCGCCGTTCCCGAGGTCGTGCGCCGCCTCGGCGAGCACCTGTACCTGTGCGGACTCCAGGCGTCCGCCGGGCACACGGATCCGCGCCAACGGTCCGTCCGCGGCCTCGTGTAGCCGCAGAACCCCTGGGCAAGAGTCGGGAGTGCTCCTGGTCATGATTCCCCAGCCTACGACCAGCGCCGGTGCCCTCCGCGACCGATCCGGCGTCAGGGCCGGGCGTAGTGCACGGACACGGCGCCCGAGTCGGGGAAGGTGGACGCGGCGGCGAGGCGCCAGGTCGACGCGTAGTTGTCGGGCAGCAGGCGCAGGCCGCCGCCGAGCGTCGTGGGAACGATGGTGAGGTAGAGGTCGTCGACCAGATCGGCGCGCAGCAGGCACTGAATGATGCTGGCGCTGTTGGTGACCAGGATGTCGCGCCCCGGCGCCGCTTTGAGCGCACGCACGTCCGCTTCCGGGTCGCGACCGATTCTGGCGTTGCTCCACTCGGCCTTGTCCAGGTCGGATTGTTCGAGGGTCTTGGTGAAGACGACCTTCTCGACGGTCGCGAGCCATGCACCGAGCTCACGGGTGCGGGCGGAACTGCCCGGATCCGCGGTGATGCCCGGCCACACCGCCGTGAAGCCTTCCCAATTGGTACGCCCGAGGACGACGGTGTCGGCGCCGCGCCAGATACCCTCGTAGGTGATCTCGGTCTGCGGGCTGGTGATGTAATCCATGCACCAGCTCATGTCGTCGTCGGGTCCGCTGCCGCTGTATCCGTCCATCGACACGGTGACCTCCGCCACGACTCTGCGGCCGGTGCTCTGCGAGTTGTTCGACATGGGCGACATCCTTCTCCGTTGAGCTGCTGTTTCAGAGGAAGAGACGGGACGTCGCCGCCGAACTCATCGGTGGTACCGCGCGACGTGCTCGTGTTTGCACACCGGAAGGAAACGGTATCCGCCTAGTGTGAGTGGCGGATCGCCGCCGGAGCAGTGCCGACAGGAGAGGTCAACCGCATGCTGCGTGAATTCGTGGACAAGCGTGTAGTTCCCGCGCTCGACAAGGTCGCCCATGCGCAAGCACCGGTGGTGCGGCGTTACGTCGACTGGCTGGGGAGCAGGCACCCCGACGATTCACCGGTGGAACTCGTGCAGCGGCTGTCGCGCCAGTACCTCGTTGTCGTCACCGCCAGCGGCGTGACGGTGGGGCTCACCGCCGCCGTCCCCGGCATCGGCACGTTGATCGGCCTCGCCGCCACCGGTGTGGACACCGCCGTCTTCGTGGAGGCATCCTCGGTGTTCTCGGTGGGCGCCGCCGCGGCGTACGGCATCGCGCCGGAGGATCCGCGCCAGGAGCGATTGGTATCGAAGGTGGTGCTCGGCGAGTCGGGCACCAAAGTCCTCGAACAGACCGCCGGCCACACGAAGGGCCAGTGGCTCGCCGTCGTCACCGACCACATTCCCGGCCTGTCGAGCATGCCCGACGGGCCTGCCAAACGGTTCATCGTCAACTACCTGGTCAAACGCGGACTGCTGCTCTTCGGCACCCTCATCCCCGCCGGGATCGGCGCGGTGATCGGCGGCTACGGCAACAACGCCCTCGGCCAGCTGGTCATCGCCAACGTCTACCGCCACCTGGGCACCGGTTCGCCCGAGATGGTCGCCGCGGGCACCCGCGACGGTTCGTCTTGACCTTCGAGTCGCTGCAACCCCGATCATGAGCCGGTGCCTGACACCGAACTGATCACCATCGGAGCGTTCGCCCGCGTCTGCGGACTGAACGCCAGCGCTCTGCGCTTCTACGCCGACGCCGGAGTCCTCGTTCCCGCCCTGGTGGACGAGGACACCGGCTACCGCTACTACACCTCCGACCAGGCCGGTCCCGCCTGCCTGATCCGCCACCTGCGCGCCGTCGACATGCCGTTGCCGACTGTCGCGGCGGTGCTCGCCGAACCCGACGCAGCGAGGGCCGCCGACCTCCTCGACGCCCATCTCGCCGAAATGCACTGCCGCCGCAGGGAGTTCGACGCCGCGGCCGCCGCCGCTCACCGCGCGCTCGGTGTGGATTCCCCACCGTTGCCGGACCCAAGTGACCACGGCACCGAACCCGACCAGGCCGTGCGGGTCGGCGGACCGGCGCTCGCGGCAGCCATCGACCAGGTCTCCACGGCAACCCTCACCGATCCGGCCCTGCCCGTGCTCGACACCATCCTGTTCGAAGCACGCCCCGACGAACTGATCCTCACCGCCACCGACCGCTACCGACTGGCCTCGCGAACCCTGCGCCCGATGTCCTCGGCGACGGCGGAGTGGTCCGCGACCATCGACGCCGCCGAACTGCGTGCCACCGCCTCCTGGCTGCGCCGCCAGCACACGGTGATCCTGCGTCCCACGCCCGATTCCATCGAATTCCGCACTGCCACCGAGGATTCGGCGGCGAGTCAGCGCTGCCCCCGCTCGCCCGAGGAGTTCCCCGACTACCGCCGCATGCTGGCAGCCCTGCCCTCGACCCCGACCAGAGCCGTCCTCGACCGCGCGCACCTGCTGGAAACGCTGGAACGCGCGGACTCACCGATCGTGACTCTGCGCTTCGATTCCCCGGACACGGCCACGATCTCGGTGCCGAGCCCGGACGCGTCGACCCAGGACGCCCCGCCGAACCCGCCCACCGAGCTGCGTGCGACGGTCTCCGGCCCACCGATCACCGTCCACTTCGCAGTAACCACCCTCTACCCGGCCATCGCGGGCGCGATCGGTCCCGACATCATGCTCGACCTGTCCGCCCCCGACCTCCCCGCCCATATCCGCTCCGCCGACGACGGCGACCTCCGCACCCTCGCCATGCCGTGTAAACCGGCCCCTTGATCGCTCGACCTGCCGGGTTGCGGCCCGGCAGGTTGACTGCTAGGTTAAGTGCATGCACAAGCATGGACTTACGGAACGAGGAACCCCCTCGGTCGGCGACCCGGTCGACGGCTGGTTCCGTGCTTCCGCTCTCGTCGCGACCGTCGATTCGGGCCTCGGTAAATGGCTGACGCTGCACCACGGCATCGGTCTCACCGAGTACCACGCGCTCCGGCAGCTTGCCGCCGCACCGGACAAGGAGATCCGGGTCAGCGAGCTGGCCCATCGGATCGGATTGAATCAGAGTTCGGTGACCCGATTGCTGGGGCGGCTCGAGGCGCGAGGGTTCACGCGGCGGGACTTGTGTTCGGAGGACGGGCGCGGTGTGTACGCCGTGATCACCGAGGAGGGGGAGGCGCTCGTCAGGGACGCGCGCGAACCCTTCCAACTCCAACTGGAACGTCTGCTCGACGACGCCGAAGAGCTGTCGCCGATGTTCGATGCGCTGCTCGCGCGTCGAACGGGGCACCGGAACTCCTGAACTGACCTGACATGCCGTAAGGGTTTCCGCTCGGCACGTATATGTATGTACAACCATAGAAAGGCATTATCGTGAACTGGCTCTACCTCGCCATCGCCGTCGTCTTCGAGGTCACCGTCGCTCTGGCCGCCGGAAAAGCGAAGGGCTTCACCGATATTCGATGGACCGTCGCCACACTGGTCAGCGGCGCGATCGCGACCTACTTCCTGAGCCTGGCGCTGCTCACCTTCGACGTCGGCGCCGGCTACGCGATCTGGACCTCCCTGGCCGGTGTCGGCATCGTCGCTCTCGGAGCGGTGCTGTTCGGCCAACGAGTCGACTGGCGAAAGGCGGTCGGCATCGTGATCGTCATCGGCGGTGTCGTCGGCCTGCAGCTCAGCAGCGGCGCCTGAGCAACCTCGTCCTCACCCACTTCTCACCGAAAGGCCGAACAATGATCACCGAGAACCGCACCCCCGCCACCGCCTGGCTCGTCCTGCTGCTCGCAGGCGCCTTCGAAGTCGGATATGCCCTCGCCGTCGGCGGCAGCCACGGTTTCACCGTGCTCACCTGGTCGCTGGTGGCGATCGTCTTCTTCCTCCTCACCCTCTTCGCCCTCAGCGTCGCGCTGAAAACGATCGACGTAGGCATCGGCTATGCCGTCTGGGCGGGCATCGGCGCCGTCGGCGCCGCACTCCTCGGACCGGTGTTCTTCGAGGAAACGCTCACCCCGCTCAAAGCGTTCTGGCTCGCCGTGGTGATCGCGGGAGTGGTCTGGCTCAAACTCGCGGACCGCGCCGAAGCCGCCTGAGCGACCCCGGACGCGGGCTGGAAAGTTGCGGGCGCGTCCGGGCCAGTACCATCGACTTGCTCGGCGGGCGTCGAGGAAACCGGTGGAAATCCGGTGCGGTCGCGCCACTGTGAACAGCCAGACCCTCTCCGGCGAGCACCGCAACCCGATGGGCGCGTCAACCCGAGGAAGGTCTCACCCTGTGATCCTGCTGCTGTCCACCTCCGACACCGACCTGCTGAGCGCCCGCGCGAGCGGCGCCGAGTACCGGTGGGGCAACCCCGCCCGGCTGCTGGTCGAGGATCTCGGGCAGCTGCTCGACGGCGTCGACCTGGTGATCGTGCGCATCCTCGGCGGCAAACGTGCCTGGGAAGAGGGCCTGGACGCGGTGCGGGCCAGCGGTATTCCGATGGTCGCCCTCGGCGGCGAGATCGCACCCGACGCGGAACTGATGGAATGTTCCACCGTGCCGGTCGGTGTCGCCGCCGACGCCCACAACTATCTCGCCGCGGGTGGCGCCGACAACCTGCGTCAGCTCTACAACTTCCTGTCCGACACCGTGTTGCTCACCGGTCACGGGTTCGAGCCGCCGGTCCAGCTGCCCACGTGGGGTGAGCTCGAGCGCTCGGCGCGCATCCTCGAACCGCACGCCCCCACGGTCGCCGTCGTCTACTACCGCGCCCAGCACCTGGCGGGCAACACCGGCTACGTCGATGCCCTGTGCACGGCCATCGAAGCCAAGGGTGCCCGCGCCCTTCCCGTGTACGCGGCGTCGCTGCGGACCGCCGAGCCAGAACTGCTCACCCTCCTCGGCCGGGCCGACGCCCTGGTGGTCACCGTGCTCGCCGCGGGCGGCAGCAAGCCCGCCACCGCGTCGGCCGGTGGCGACGACGAGGCCTGGGACGTGGCCGCGCTCGCCGCCCTCGACGTGCCGATCCTGCAGGGCCTGTGCCTGACCAGCCCGCGCGCCCAGTGGGAGGCCAACGACGACGGCCTGTCCCCGCTCGATGTCGCCACCCAGGTCGCGGTCCCGGAGTTCGACGGGCGCATCATCACGGTCCCGTTCTCGTTCAAGGAGTTCGACGAGGACGGTCTGTCCACCTATGTCCCCGATCCCGAACGTGCCGCCCGCGTCGCCGGGATCGCGGTGCGCCACGCACGCCTGCGTCATATTCCCAACGGCGACAAGCGGATCGCGCTCATGCTGTCGGCCTACCCGACCAAGCACGCCCGCATCGGCAACGCCGTCGGCCTCGACACCCCGGCCAGCGCCATCCGGCTGCTCACCGAAATGCGTTCCGCCGGTTACGACCTCGGCGACATCGCCGAGATTCCCGGCCTCGCCGAAGGCGACGGTGACGCCCTGATCCACGCCCTGATCGCGGCGGGCGGCCAGGATCCCGACTGGCTCAGCGCCGAACAGCTAGAGGGCAATCCGATCCGCATCGGCGCGACCGTCTACACCCGCTGGTTCGAGTCGCTGCCCGCCGACCTGCGCGAAGCCGTGGTGGAGGCGTGGGGGCCGCCGCCGGGCGAACTGTATGTGGACCGGTCGGCCGACCCGAAGGGCGAGATCGTCATCGCCGCACTGCGTTTCGGCAATGTGGTGCTGATGGTGCAGCCACCGCGCGGTTTCGGGGAGAACCCGGTCGCCATCTATCACGACCCCGATCTGCCGCCGAGCCACCATTACCTGGCGGCCTACCGGTGGCTGTCGTCGGCCGACGGTTTCGGTGCCGACGCGATGGTGCACCTCGGCAAGCACGGCAACCTGGAATGGCTGCCGGGCAAGACCCTCGGTATGTCCGCGTCCTGTGGCACCGACGCCGCCCTCGGCGATCTGCCGCTGATCTACCCGTTCCTGGTGAACGACCCAGGTGAGGGCACCCAGGCCAAGCGCCGCGCCCACGCCACCCTCGTCGACCACCTCATCCCGCCGATGGCTCGCGCCGAAACCTACGGCGACATCTCGCGCCTGGAGCAACTGCTCGACGAGCACGCCAACATCTCGGCCCTCGACCCGGCCAAACTGCCCGCCATCCGCCAGCAGATCTGGACCCTGATGCGCGCGGCCAAGATGGACCACGACCTCGGCCTGGCCGAACGCCCCGACGAGGACGTCTTCGACGACATGCTCCTGCACGTCGACGGCTGGCTCTGCGAGATCAAAGACGTGCAGATCCGCGACGGCCTGCACATCCTGGGTCAGGCCCCCGAGGGCGAGATGGAACTCGACCTGGTGCTGGCCATGCTGCGTGCCCGCCAGCTGTGGGGCGGCGAACAGAACGTGCCCGGCCTGCGAGAAGCGTTGGGGCTCAGCGAAGCCGGTGACGAAGCCCGCACCCGCGTGGATGTAGTGGAAGCCCGCGCCCGTGAGCTGCTCGCAGCCCTGCAGGCGACGGACTGGTCCGTGGCTGCCGTTGACGCGCTGGTCGACGACTACGCCACCGCGATTCTCGCTGGGGGAGTGGAGGATTCGTCCGCGCCCGAGTCGGCGGGCGGCGTCGCGGTGAGCGGGCGTCTTGCGGCGGTGAAGACCGTGTTGCGGTTCGCTGCGACCGAGGTCGTGCCCCGTCTGCGCGAGACCGGCATCGAGATCGCCCGGGTCCTGCACGCCCTCAACGGCGGTTTCATCCCCGCGGGACCGAGTGGTTCACCCCTGCGCGGTCTCATCAACGTGTTGCCGACCGGACGCAACTTCTACTCCGTCGATCCGAAGGCCGTCCCGTCGCGACTGGCGTGGGAGACGGGTCAGGCCATGGCCGAGTCCCTGCTCGCCCGCTACCTGGCCGACCACGGCGAGTACCCGAAGTCGGTCGGCCTGTCGGTGTGGGGCACCTCGGCCATGCGCACCTCCGGCGACGACATCGCCGAAGTCTTCGCGCTGCTCGGCGTGCGGCCGGTGTGGGACGAGGCGAGCCGCCGCGTCACCTCGCTCGAGGTGATCTCCCTGGACGAACTCGGTCGCCCGCGCATCGACGTCACCGTGCGCATCTCCGGCTTCTTCCGCGACGCCTTCCCGCACGTCCTCGCCCTGCTCGACGACGCCGTCCGCCTCGTCGCCGCGCTCGACGAACCGGCCGACGCCAATTACGTTCGCGCCCATGCCGATGCGGACCTGGCCGAGCACGGCGATGCCCGCCGCGCCACCACCCGCATCTTCGGTTCCAAGCCCGGTACCTACGGCGCGGGCCTGCTGCAGCTCATCGACTCCAAGAGCTGGCGCACCGACGACGACCTCGCGCAGGTGTACACCACCTGGGGCGGCTACGCCTACGGCCGCGACCTCGACGGCGCTCCCGCCGCCGACGACATGCGCACCGCGTACAAGCGAATCGCGGTGGCGGCCAAGAACACCGACACCCGCGAGCACGACATCGCCGACTCCGACGACTACTTCCAGTACCACGGCGGCATGGTCGCCACGGTGCGCGCGCTCACCGGGAAGAACCCCGAGGCCTACATCGGCGACTCCACCCGCCCCGACGCGGTGCGCACCCGCACCCTCTCGGAGGAAACCACCCGCGTGTTCCGTGCGCGCGTGGTGAACCCGCGCTGGCTCGAGGCGATGCGCCGCCACGGCTACAAGGGTGCCTTCGAGATGGCCGCGACCGTCGACTACCTGTTCGGTTACGACGCCACCACCAATGTCGTCGCCGACTGGATGTACGAAAAGCTTTCCGAGAGCTACGTTTTCGACGATGTGAACCGCAAGTTCATGGAGCAGTCCAACCCGTGGGCGCTGCACGGCATCGCCGAACGACTGCTCGAGGCGGCCGAGCGCAAGCTCTGGGAACACCCCGAACCGGAAACCCTGGACAAGCTGCGCCAGATCTACCTCGAGACCGAGGGTGAACTCGAATAGTCCGCCTGCGCGGTCTGCAGGAGAATCCGGTCACGGTAGATCCGCAGGGCCGCGATCACGGCGAAGAGCGCGGTGAGCAGGGCGCAGGCGATGCGCACCGCGTGCGCGACCTCGATCTCGGTGACCGTGCGGTGCAATTCGTCGACCGTGTACAGGGCGCGATCCTCGAACAGGATCGGCCAGCGCGGCCACAGGTACAGCATCGACAGCAGAAACATCCCCGAGACGAACGGCACCAGCGACGCGAGCAGCCAGCCGCGGGCGCGCCCCGACCACACACCGGCAGCCACGGCGAGCACAGCGCTCAGGGTCAGGAACATCCCCAGCGGGCGCATCACATCGCCGACCGAGACCACGGCGGTGAATGCCTCGCCCACCTCCAGCGATGCCGGAATGTCGTGGAAGTAGTTCGGGTACAGGAAGACCGTTTCGGCGATCGTGGTGCACACCACCAGGGTCGCCAGCACGGCGTAGACGGTCGTGGCCGTGAGCGCGACAGTGAGTTTTCGCATGGTGTTCTCCTCGCGGGTGTGCCGTCGACGCTAGGCCGACGTCGTATCGGAGACATCCGGTGCCGACCCTGAACTCGGGTCGGGGAACTCACCCAGGTCTCGTGATCGACGGCGAACGCGAGTGGGTTGCCGTAAAACTGCAACGCGTTCTAATCTTGGCGGGTGAGCCCGGGAAACACCCTGGCCGGAAAGGGTCGCCATGACCACCTCACCGGCGTACTTCACCCGCACGGGCGCGGTGTTCGAGCCGACCAGGTTCTCGCTGAGCCTGTGGGGCCCCAAGACGCTGTCGGGGCCGCCGGTGTGCGGGTTGATGGCGCGGGAGGTGGAGGCGCGGTACTGCACCGAGGAGTTCGTGCCCGCCCGGTTCACCGTCGATCTGCACCGCGCGGTGCCCGCCGTGCCGTTGACCGTCGAGAGCGAGCTGGTGCGTGACGGCAAGCGCGTGCGCGCGGTCGCCGTCAGCCTGCGCTCGGGCGACGCGGTGGTGGCCAGGGGTAGCGCGTTGCTGCTGAAACGCTCGGCGCAGCCGCCCGGTGCGGTGTGGCGGCCCGACCGGGAGCGGCCGCTGCCGCCGCCGGACGCGCGCGCGGCGATCGAGGAGGGGCTGCACCTGTTCGGCAGCGACGGCCATGCCGACGGCTGGTCGATCCGGATGACCGAGCACCAGAACGACACCCGTAAACGCAAATGGGTACGCAACATCCCGGTCGTCGCCGGTGAGGAGTCCTCCCCGTTCTGCTACGCCGCGATGACGGGCGAGCAGACGAGTCTGGTCACCAACTGGGGCACCGACGGCATCGGTTTCATCAATACCGACGTGTCGATCACGTTCTCGCGCATGCCGATCGGCGTCGAGATGGGCATCGAGGCGGAAGGTCACCTCAGCGACGACGGGATCGCGGCGGGCGCGGCCGTGCTCTACGACGCCGACGGCGCGTTCGGGATGTGCACCACCACGGCACTGGCCAACGAGAGCCACCAGATCCGCGGCGCCGTCATCGACAAGCTCACCGACACGGTGCTGGCGGAACTGGCGTCGGGGCACTGAGCCCGCCGATCACGGTTCCTGCGAACGCATTTCGAGGGGCAGGTCGCCGGCTTCGATGCCCTGGGCACGCAAGGCGAGCGGAACCTGCCGGGTGAAGCGTCGCGGGGGCCGATAGTGCGTGCTGTGATCCGACACCAGCAACACCCGGCCCTGCCGCGCCACGATCTCACCTGCGGCGGCCACCGGGCCACCGGCCAGGAAACTCGAATGGTGGAACAGGCCGAGCAGGTGCTGGGGCGAGGAGTACAGCGTGCCCGCGGCGTCCATGACGAAGATCGCCCGGCCGCCTTCCGGTGACCACAGGGTACTGGCCGCCGTGGTGTCGAACAGGGCGCCGTCGGCGGTGTGGAGCAGCCCGTCGCGGGTGTGGAGCCGGAACCGCAGGCGCGCTTGCTCATCGAGATAGGTGACGTGAGTGCCGTCCCATACCCGGTTCCCCGGCAGGTGCTCGCCGGCGAACTCCGGCCGCAACGGCGTCGTCTCGAACACGGTCGGTGCGGAATCCGTTCCGGTGCCGAACAATCGGCGCATGCGGTGGGCGAAGCCCGTCATGCGGGCACCAGGGTGACGATCACTTCGTCGGCCACCGTTTCCGCTTTCACCACGGCCTCGCCGAGGTACAGAGTCGCGGCGCGCGGTCGGCCGTCGGGCAGGGGGACGACCGAGACGGCATCGACGCGGCGGCCGGTGAAGGCGCTGTACGGTTCTTCGTCGGTGACATCGAACGCGGTGTATTTGCCCGATTCGGCGACGTATTCGATATTGACCGGGTCGACGAGCGGTTCGAACGGATCACGCCACGGTGCCGACCGGATCCGCAGTTCCGAGCCGTCCACCCCGGAATCGAGCAGCAGGGTGGCACCGTTGTGGAAGGTGAATTCGATCGGGCCCTCGGAGCGGTCGACCTCGTCACCGAGGACATAGAACATGCGGCGGACGGCGACAATGGTCCCGTCGACCGCGCCGTTGAGCGCGCTTCGGCCGTGTTCGTCGTTGTCGGACACCAGTTTCCTCTGACATCGCCGGGCAGATGAGTCATCATGTCGCCGCACCCGCTCGCCACGCAACTCCACCGGCGTGCCGCCCCGCGCCCGCCCACTCGTACCATGACTTCATGGGCGAGCCCACCCGGGACCTGGTGGAGCGTGCGGCCGAGCTGCTGGCCGGACGCCGCGTCGTGGTGGTGTCGGGGGCGGGTTTGAGCACCGACAGCGGCATCCCCGACTACCGCGGCCCCGATTCACCACCCCGCAATCCGATGACCTACCAGCAGTTCGTCGGCGACGCCGCCTTCCGGCAGCGGTACTGGGCCCGCAACCACATCGGCTGGCGGCGGATGGACGCCGCCCGCCCGAATCCGGGCCACCGCGCGCTGGCCCGGCTGGAACACGCGGACGTGGTCTCGGCTGTGATCACCCAGAACGTCGACCTGCTGCACACGAAAGCAGGTGCTCGCCGGGTCATCGACCTGCACGGCACGTACGCCCGCGTGTGCTGCCTGCGCTGTGCGGCGGTGATCTCCCGCATGACGCTGGCCGAACAGCTGGAGGCGGCCAATCCCCATTTCGCCGACGAGGTTTCGCACGGCGGCGGTATCGAGGTCGCGCCCGACGCGGACGCGGTGGTCACCGACACCGACCGCTTCCGGATGCTCGACTGCGCCCGGTGCGGCGGAATGCTCAAGCCCGACATCGTCTACTTCGGCGAAACCGTTCCCGCCGAGCGGGTGGCGGCGGCCTTCGCCCTGGTGGACGAGGCCGAGGCGCTGCTGGTAGCAGGTTCGTCACTCACCGTGATGTCCGGGCTGCGATTCGTTCGCCGCGCCGCGAAGAACGGTGTGCCGGTGGTGATCGTGAACCGCGGCGCAACCCGCGCCGACGACCTGGCCGCCGTGCGCATTCCGGCCGGCTGTTCGGAGACCCTGTCCACCCTCGCCGACCGGCTCACCACCGCGACCCCGTCCGTACCGCGATGAGCGAATCCGTCGAGGCGTACTTTTCGGGCAAACCGCACTCGCGTGAGATCTTCGGAGTACTGCGCGAATTGATCGCGAGCAATGGTCCGGTCGAGGTGTCGGTGGCCTCGCAGATCGTATTCGCCGTCGCGCGGAAGTTCGCGTGGGTGTGGCTCTACAACGTCACCGGAAAGAATCCCGAAGGCACCGTGCAGATCATGCTCGCGCTCGACCGGGAAATGGCGCACGCACCGGTCTACCGGGTGACACAGGTGGGCCGTGCCCGCTGGAATCACCTGGTAGTGGTGCATTCGCTCGACGAAGCTCGCGATCCACGGCTGGCGGAACTGATTGCCGCCGCCTACCGTTTCGGCGCGAAATGAACGGTAACTTGATCCCTCGGTGACGGCCGCGAATCCGGCGTGGGTAAGCTCTGGCCACCAGCGCATGAAGAGTTCCACCCGCGGCGCAAAGTTTTCCTCGCAGCGGGGTTGTCGGCCCTTGCGTGGGCCGAATGATCGACACCCACCAGCCAGCCGATCAGAACCAGGGCTTTTCCATGACCGATACCGTCGTCGCCGAACCACGCCTCACGCACCGCCAGACACTCACCATTCTGTCCGGCCTGCTACTCGGGGTGTTCCTGGCCGCACTCGATCAGAACATCGTCAGCGTCGCGATCGTGCGGATCGCGAACAGCCTCGACGGCTTCGACGAACAGGCCTGGGCGACAACGGCATACCTCATCACCGCGACCGTCACCACGCCCCTCTACGGCAAACTCGCCGACATCTACGGGCGTAAACCGTTCTATCTGCTGGCGATCGCACTGTTCGTCATCGGATCGGCGGCCTGCTGCTTCGCCCAGACCATGTACCAGCTGGCCGGGTGCCGGGCGTTCCAGGGGCTCGGCGCCGGCGGGCTGATGTCGTTGGCGTTCACCATCGTCGGTGACATCGTGCCCGCCCGTGAACGGGTCCGCTACCAGGGCTACTTCCTCATGGTCTTCGGCATCGCGACGGTGCTCGGGCCGGTGGTCGGCGGGTTCCTGTCCGACTACGAGAGCCTCGGCGGTATCGAGGGCTGGCGCTGGGTTTTCCTGGTCAACGTGCCGGTGGGTCTGCTCGCGTTCCTGGTGGTGTGGCGGGTGCTCAACGTCGGCCACACCCGGCAGCGCAGTCGGATCGACTGGTTCGGTGCTTTGGCACTGGTCGTCGGGGTGGTGCCGCTGCTGATCGTCGCCGAGCAGGGCAGGCTGTGGGGTTGGACGTCCCCGAAATCGCTGCTCTGCTACGGCATCTGCGTGGGCGGGCTGCTGGTGTTCGTCATCGTCGAGTTCCTGATGAAGGACGCGGCGCTGATCCCGCTGCGGTTGTTCCGTAGTTCCACCTTCAGCGTCGCTATTCTCGGCGGATTCCTCATCGGTGTCGCCATGTTCGGGGCCATCACGATGGTTCCGCAATACCTGCAGGTGGTGCGCGGGTTCTCGCCCACCGAGGCGGGGCTGCTGATGCTGCCCCTGGTGCTCGGCATCATGGTCGGCGCCCAGCTGTCGGGCCTGATCACCAAGGCCAGCGGGCGCTACAAGGTGCTGCCGGTGCTCGGCGCGCTGATCCTGGCCATCGGCTGCGGATTGTTCGCCCGCATCACCTACGACGGTCCGCTGTGGCAGCCGCTCGCCTACAGCGCGATCATGGGTTTCGGGCTCGGCGGTTGCATGCAGACACTCGTGATCGCCGCGCAGAATGCGGTCGGGCGCACCGAGATGGGTGTGTCGACGGCGGCGGCCACGTTCTTCCGGCAGCTCGGTGGCACCCTCGGCGTCGCGGTGTTCCTCACCGTGCTGTTCGATCGCCTGCCCGGTTCCATCCTGAGCGCGTTCGGCGGCACCCTCCCGCCGGGTTTCGACGCCGCCCGGCTCGAGGCCCTGCAGAGCGACACCAGCGGCATCGCGGCCCTGCCCGACCACCTGCGGATCCCGATCCTCGAGGGTTTCACCGACTCGATGCACACCGTGTTCCTGCTGGCCGCCGATCTGGCGATCGTCGCCTGCCTGGTCCTAGTGTTCATGAAAGAGATTCCGCTGCAAGAGGATCCGGTGCCCGACGAGGCCGACGAAGGTGCCCAGCTACGGGACGTGAGTCTCTACGATGCACACGAGATGGCGGGCAAACTGCGGCCCGGTGCGACGGGTCGGGTGATCGCGGGCCTGCTGCGCCGTGACGATGCCCGCCCGGTCCCGTCGGCGACGCTCACCCTGATCGATCAGCACGGTCACCAGGTGGCGCGCGGCAACGGCGACGCCGACGGCGCCTACATGATCGAGGCACCGCGACCGGGCAACTATGTCCTCATCGCGGCCGCCGCCGGTCATCAGCCCGAGGCGGTGAGCGTATCGATCGGGGAGCGGGCCCAGCACGTCGACCTGATGCTCACCGGGGCGGGTGAGCTCACCGGGGTGGTGCGCTCGGCGCGCCGCGGCGAACCACTGTGGGGTGCGACCGTGACCCTGACCGATCCCGAGGGGGAGGTGGTCGGGGCGGCGATCACCGGTGAGGACGGTACCTACGTCTGCCGTGATGTCGTCAGCGGCACGTACACCTTGGTCGCGGTGGCCGATCACATGCGCCCGACAGCACTCGCCCTGACCGTCCCGGAAACCGGCTCACTGCACCGCGATATCGATCTGGAACCGATGGCCATCCTGACAGGTTCGGCCTGGGTCGACGGCGACCGCCCGGTCGCGGATGTCGAGATCACCGTCCTCGATTCCAGCGGCGACCCCGCCGCCACCACTCGCACCGACGAGAAGGGCCGCTACCTCGTGCCCGACCTGCCGGAGGGTGAGTACACGGTCGTCGCGCGCGGGTACCCACCGGTCGCGAGTCAGGTGGCGGTCACTCGTGGAGAAATCACCCACGACGTCACCCTGGGATACGACAACGAAGAATCGATGCATCGCAGGTAGGGCGTTCCAGCACCTCGCCATCAGCGAGCGCGAACCCGAACGGCTCAGGCAGATTCGGCGATCTTCTCGGCGCGGTAGACCTCGGCCAGCTCGGCGAGCGGGATCGTGAGTGCTTCGGCGAGGCCGACGATGGTGCCGAATGCGGGGGAGGGCATGCGCCCGGACTCGATCTTGCGCAGGGTTTCGGGAGAGATACCTGCCCGCCCGGCGACCTCGTTGAGTTCCCGATCGCCCCGGGCCGTCCGCAACCGCCGACCCAGCCGACGCCCGGCTTCGACCTGGGCGGGACTGAGCGGAAGGCGAACCATGCCCCCGATGGTAAGTGCTCACTCACCGAGCCGCCAAGAAAGTGCCCCCGGCCGCGCTGATCCGACCCAGGTCGTCGCGGCACATCCTGGACGTGCGATCACCACGCTGTGGCGGCCGCCACTCGGGAAACGCCGCCCCCACAGCGTGGTGATCAACTACCCATGAACTAGCGGGTGGGACGCCAGGGGATTCGGCCGTTGCCGTCGCCGGTGGGTGTCCATTGTTCGGCCCAGTCCCAGACCTGCTGGAGGGACTCGGCCAGGAGGGCGCCCTCGGTGGTGAGTTCGTAGGCGCCGCGCGGTCCGTTCTTGCGGGTCAGGCCCGCGGACTGCAGTTGCTGGAGGCGGTCGGACAGCATGCTCGACGAGCAATTGCCCATCCGGCGGCGCAGGTCGAGGAAGCCGAGGGGACCGGGCTCGAGTTCCCAGATCACGCGCAGCATCCACCGCTGTCCGAGCAGGTCGATCGCGGCCACGATCTTCGCGGAGGGTTCTGCGGTCTCGTCACCGCCGGTTGCGCTTCTCATTCAGAAGCACGATAGCTGGTTCTGGATCAGAAGCATTCGGGCGATCGGACGGCGTCCTGAATCCGGAATACCTCGGGGAATTCCCCGATGTGTGCGGGCGGTCGTGACGCCTAGCGTTGTCGAGGTGAAGGCAATCGTGCAGCAGATTTACGGGTCGTCGGCGATGTTGGCGGTGGCCGATGTCGGGCGCCCGGAAGCGGGGGCGGGGGAGGTGCTGGTTCGGGTTCGTGCGGCGTCGGTGAATGCGCGGGATTGGCATGTGATGCGGGGGGATCCGAAGATCGCGCGGTGGATGGATCGGTCGGTGTTCCGTCGCAAGGGGCCGGCGAATCCGGTGCAGGGTGGGGATTTCGCGGGGAGGGTCGAGGCGGTGGGCGACGGGGTCACCGATGTGGCGGTGGGCGACGAGGTGTTCGGGGAGGCGGTCAGCGGTGCGTTCGCGGAGTACCTCGCGGTGCCGCGCGCTCTCCTCGACCGGAAGCCGAAGAATCTGAGCTTCGAGGAAGCCGCGGCCGTGCCACTGGCCGCCAACACCGCGCTGACCTGCCTGCGTCACGTCGACGCCGGAAACCGGGTGTTGATCATCGGTGCCTCCGGAGGGGTCGGCACCTTCGCGGTCCAGATCGCCCGGGCCAGGGGTGCCGAGGTCACCGGGGTGTGCAGCACCCGCAATGTGGAGGCGGCACGGGCACTCGGCGCCGCACATGTCATCGACTACACCCGCGAGACCGTAACCGGCCGCTACGACACCGTTCTCGACCTGGCGGGCACGCGGGGCCTACGCGAACTCCTTCGCCTGGTCGAGCCCACCGGCACCCTCGTTCTGTCCGGCGGTGGCAATTTCGACGGTGGGAGCGTGTTCGGTCCGGTCGGCTTGCTCGCGCTCGGCCAGCTGGCTCGGCCGTTCGTGAAACCGTCGATCCGCGCCCCGCTGGCTCAGCAGGGTCCCGAGTCGCTGACAGAACTCCGCGAACTGATCGAGTCGGGTCAGGTCCGCCCGGCCATCGACCGGACCTACCCACTCGCCGAGATGCCCGCAGCCATCAGCTACATGGAGTCCGAACATGCCAGGGCGAAGATCGTGATCACCGTCGCCGCATAGGTCGAATGGCCTGGCGGAGCAGGGGTTTCTACCGGGCGTCGAGATCGTCCGCCGGTTGCACTTCTGATTCAGAAGCACGATAGTTGCTTCTGAATCAGAAGCATGCGGGCGGAAGGAGCACGATGGTGGAATCGACGGCGCGGCGGGTGGTGCTGGTGACCGGGGCTTCGCGCGGAATCGGTGCGGAGACGGCGAGACAGTTCGGTGCGACCGGTGCGCACGTGCTCGTGAACTTCCGGGAGAAACGCAAGCGGGCCGAGACCGTCGTCGGAGAGATCGTGACGACCGGCGGGAGTGCTTCAGCGATCGGCGCGGATGTGTCGGAGTCCGATGAAGTCGCGGCCATGGCGGCCGAAATCCAGCGCTCTCATGGTCAGCTGGATGTGTTGGTGCTCAATGCTTCCGGCGGTCTCGAGCGTGACGCGGACCCCGGCTACGCGCTGCGCCTCAATCGGGACGCGCAGGTGGATCTCGCGAAGGCGATGCTGCCCTTGATGCCCTCGGGCGGACGCATCGTGTTCGTCACCAGCCATCAGGCGCACTTCATTCACGAGAAGTCCGATGTGCCTGCGGGTTACGCACCGATCGCGCAGAGCAAGCGCGCGGGTGAGGATGCCCTGCGCGCGCTGATTCCCGAATTCCGGTCGCGGGGAGTCGGTTTCACTGTGGTGTCCGGCGACATGATCGACGGCACGATCATCGTCCGGCTGCTGGAACGGCGTGACGCGAGCAGTGTCGCGTCACGCCGTGCGGCGGGCCCGTTGCCGACTGTCGAGGATTTCGCCGCGGCGATCGTGACCGCGGCCGAGTCCGACGACGCCGACGGGCGGACGATATATGTCGGCGGCGCGGACTATCTCACCCCGAGTGCCGTCGGGTGGTGACCGCGGCTAGACCGTGGCTCGGCGTTGCAGTTCGAGGGCGATGTCGATGAGCTGGTCTTCCTGCCCGCCGACGAGTTTGCGTTCACCCGCGCGGACGAGCATTTCGGCGGCGGAGACGTTGTAGCGTTCGGCTTGGCGTTCGGCGTGTTTGAGGAAGCTGGAATAGACGCCCGCGTAACCCATCATGAGGGACTGGCGGTCCAGGAGGCATTCCTGCGGCATGGCCGGGCGCACGACATCTTCGGCGGCGTCGGCGATGGCGAAGAAGTCGATGCCGGTTTTGATCCCGAGTTTGTCGCAGACCCCGACCAGGGCTTCGACGGGGGTATTGCCCGCGCCCGCACCGAAGCGGCGTGCGCTGCCGTCGATTTGAGTGGCGCCCGCGCGAATGGCGTAGATGCTGTTGGCGACGGCGAGGTCGAGGTTTTCGTGACCGTGGAAGCCGACCCGGGCGTCGTTGCCGAGTTCGGCGACCAGGGCGGCCACGCGGTCGGAGACCTGCTCGAGGACCAGAGCGCCCGCGGAGTCGACGATGTAGACGCATTCGCAGCCGGCATCGGCCATGATGCGTGCTTGCTTCGCCAGCGCCTCAGGGGTTTGGGTGTGCGACATCATGAGGAACCCGACGGTTTCCAGACCGAGGTCGCGGGCGTAGCCGAAATGCTGGATGGAGACGTCGGCTTCGGTGCAGTGCGTGGCGATGCGGCAGATGGAGGCGCCGTTGTCCTGGGAGACCTTGATGTCCTCTTTGACCCCCACTCCGGGCAGCATCAGGACCGCGATCTTGGCCTGCTCGGCGGTGTCGGCGGCGATTCGCACCAGTTCCTGTTCAGGGGTTTTGGAGAATCCGTAGTTGAACGAGGAACCGCCGAGTCCGTCGCCATGGGTGACTTCGATGACGGGAACACCGGCACCGTCGAGGGCGGCGACGATATCGCGGACCTCGGTGGTCGTGAATTGGTGACGTTTGTGGTGTGACCCGTCGCGCAGGCAGGTGTCGGTGATGCGGATGTCGAGGTCAGCGGAGTACGGCATGGGAATTCCTAACGAGGCCGGGGCGGAGGGGTGCGCGCTCACACGCGGGCGGCGTGGATCTGATCGGCCATGACTTCGCCGACCTTGGTGGCGGCGGCGGTCATGATGTCGAGGTTGCCCGCGTACGGTGGCAGGAAATCGCCCGCGCCTTCGACTTCCACGAACACCGAAACCTTCGCCAGGCCGCCGGAAATCACGGAGGGTTCGTCGAATTGGGGTTCGTTCAGAAGCCGGTAACCGGGCACGTACTGCTGGATGTCGGCGACCATACGGTGGATCGAGTCGGTGATCGCGGCGTGGTCGGCGTCTTCGGGGATGGCGCAGAAAATTGTGTCGCGCATGATCATCGGCGGTTCGGCCGGATTGAGGATGATGATCGCCTTGCCGCGTTCGGCCCCGCCGATGGTTTCCACACCCCGGCTGGTCGTCTTGGTGAATTCATCGATATTGGCGCGGGTGCCGGGGCCGGCCGACACCGACGACACGGACGCCACGATTTCGGCGTAGGGCACCGGAACCACCCGCGAGACAGCGGCCACGATCGGAATCGTCGCCTGCCCACCACAGGTGATCATGTTGACGTTCGGTGCATCGACCAACGAGGCGAGATTGACCGGCGGCACAACGGCCGGGCCGACCGCGGCCGGAGTCAAATCGACTGCCCGAATGCCGAATTCGGCGTATCGCGGTGCGGCGGCACGATGCACATAGGCCGAGGTCGCTTCGAAAACAAGATCGGGCTTCTCCGGTTGAGAGAGCAGCCAGTCGACACCCTCGGCCGAGGTCTCCAAGCCGAGCCCACGAGCCCGCTTCAGCCCTTCACTGGCCGGGTCGATCCCGATCATCCACCGGGGTTCGATGGATTCCGACCGCAACAGTTTGTAGAGCAGATCGGTGCTGATATTGCCGGATCCGACGATCGCGGCTGTGACTTTCCCGTTGGCCACGGTAAGCCTCCTCGAGTTTGGGCCGGCGAACCGGCGAAGTACTGGATTGCCGCGTCGACTCAGCGGCGGAGGGGCGCCCTAGGCGAAACGCAAACGGACCGAACCGAGTCCGGTGAATTCGGCGTGGAAGTCGTCGCCGGGGCGGGCGTCGATGGCGCGGGTGCAGGAGCCGGGCAGCACGATGTCTCCGGCTTTGAGGCGCACTCCGAAGGTCGCGACCTTGCGTGCCAGCCAGGCCACCGCGATCACCGGATCGCCGAGGACCGCGTCGCTGCGGCCTTCGGCGACGACCTCACCGTTGCGGGTCAGGACCGCGTCGATGGCGGTGATGTCGATATCGGCCGGGGCGACGCGCTGTTTGCCGAGGACGAACCCGGCCGAGGATGCGTTGTCGGAGATGGTGTCGGCCAACCCGATCTTCCAGTCGGTGATCCGTGAGTCGATCAACTCGATCGCGGGTGCGTAGGCGACGGTCGCGGCCAGCACGTCGGCTTC